>NZ_DRFS01000007.1 GCF_011050415.1 Halomonas sp. | reverse complement strand
TCTCCTTTCTACAA
Organism: Halomonas sp.; assembly: GCF_011050415.1. Taxonomy (GTDB): domain Bacteria; phylum Pseudomonadota; class Gammaproteobacteria; order Pseudomonadales; family Halomonadaceae; genus Vreelandella. The sequence goes on along the minus strand of NZ_DRFS01000007.1, from coordinate 40,017 downwards.
GAAAACCATCGGTTACGGACTGCCGGACTTCGCAGAGGAACTCAACTACGGAGTCGATCTATCAACCATCTGAGGGTGGTATCAGATTGATGGGGTGAAGGTGCCCCATCAACCATTAAATCCGTATACCCAAAATATTGGACGATTGGGCAATGACACCCCCCATCTTTTAAAGGAGGTAGCGATGCTTATTTTCGAGTCTTTTTTTACAAGTGGCCTAGCACAGATTTCCTATCTGGTTGGTGACAGCAAGGCGGCAGTGGCCGCGGTAATCGACCCTCGTCGAGATATTGATATCTACTTGCAGATGGCAAAAGAGCAAGGCCTGCGAATTGCCTATGTCATCGAAACGCACATTCATGCAGAGTTTGTATCCGGTGCTCAATCACTGGCGAACCGCACTGGTGCGCAGGTTATTGGTGGCCGCTCCGATGAATACCGGTTCGACCTTCGCCATGTCAGCGATGGTGAGGTATTGGAACTCGGCCAGGTAAGGCTGCAGATCATGCATTCGCCGGGCCATACGCCTGAACACATTTCTCTTCAGCTGTTCGATACGCAGCAAGGCAGTGACCCCATCGCATTATTCACTGGCGACACGTTGTTCAACCTGGATGTTGGGCGCCCTGATTTGCTTGGAGAGGGCAGTGAACGAAAGCTGGCCAGTGAGCTATTTCACACTCTCTTTGATCGTTACCTGCCGCTGGGCGATCGGATAGAAATATATTCCTTTCATGGGGCCGGTTCGGCGGGCGGTAAGTCGATAGGTGACAGGCATCAATCTACGCTTGGCAACGAACGGCTTTTTAATTCTGTACTGCAGGAAAAGAGTAGCGAAGAGGCGTTTATTGACACGCTGCTTGCCGATATGCCGGAACCGCCACGACACTATGCGCGCTTGAAGAAGCTGAACGTCGGTGCCATCGAACAGTGGGAAAGCCTATCGCTGGCCCCGCCGCTGTCGCCTGATGACTTTCAATCACTTGCTGGCAACGCCAACATGCAGGTCGTAGACATTCGCTCAATACTGGCATTTGGCGGTGGCCATGTGCCAGGGGCTATCAACATCGCGTTACGTAACGAGTTTGTCAGTTGGGCGGGATGGATGCTCTATGACTCCCGCCCAATTTTGCTGGTGGGCGAGTCGACAGAAGATGTCCATCAAGCCATTACCCAGCTCTACCGCATCGGCCTGGATGACATTCGTGGCTACCTGCACAATGGTATAACGGATTGGCAGAATGCGGCACTACCCCTGAGCAGGTTGCAGGAGTGGACCGTCCACGAGCTGAACGCTCGGCGTGAAGAGCCCGATGTTCAGGTGCTTGATGTGCGTAGTCCCAATGAGGTTGCCAATGGACGAGTACCGGGCGCAAAGCATATTTACGTCGTCCATCTTGCCGAGCAACTAGATAAATTAGATCCGAACAAGACCATCGCCACTTACTGCGGATCAGGCTATCGAGCCTCGATTGCCGCCAGCCTTCTGAAGCGAGCTGGCTTCTCCGACGTGGCGAACACGCCAGGGTCATGGGCGGCTTGGAACGCAGCAGGTCTGCCTATTGAAACGAGCTGAGCTGAACCGGTGTATCAGTACTCCCATGCCGCTCAAAATCGCAAAATACGAGTACGTAGGCATCATGCGATAATTTCATTATTATATTGATTTTAAAGGAAAAATCTATGAAAATGTCTTACTGGCGTTTCGTCGCAATGGTCGCTACATCGACAATCATTATGTATGGGTTGATGTATCTGAACACGTACGCTTTTGACCATGTTTTCTGGAGCGAAACTAGAGCATGGATGGCTCTTGTCATGGGGGCTGTGATGGCGGTAGTGATGTTGAGCTTTATGCTCAATATGTATCAGAAAAAAAAGATAAACATCGCCATCTATGCAGGCAGTGCTGTGCTTTTCATTGCTGCATTATGGATCGTCCGTAGCCAGGTTACCGTAGATGACACCGATTACATGAAAGCAATGATTCCCCATCATTCAATCGCGATCCTGACCAGTGAGCGAGCGAAAATTTCAGATCCGCGTGTCCGTGAGCTGGCAGATGAAATCATTGCTGCACAGCGTCGCGAAATTGAGGAAATGAAACAGCTCATAAACGACTTGGAAAAAGCGGACTGATGTTTATTTTTTCATAAAACCGTTCACGTCAGATTTTTATCTTTCCGATTATCACATTAGGCACTGTTTACCTCACCGGTTGTGGCTTTCCAACTTCGGGAGACCTAGGAACAGTTGTACAGCCCTTAAGTTTTTCGTGCGTCGATATATCAGAGACGATTTGGTGCGCCGCATAGTGTGTGCCATAGATTGACGCATCTAGACCCATTTCGGTGACCCAGGCTTTCACAATACGGGCATATTGGCGCGTGGATAGATGCTTTGCGCTATTGATTCGGCTGGAAAACAAGAAGTCTTCGCTCCGGAGCTGAGCAAGCTGTATCCAGTAGATAATAGCGATGTGAGTTTGCTCGGTAATTTCGAACTGGACAGGTCAATGTGACTTTTGCTGTATCATAATGGCTCGTGAAGATATGCACGCAACATGGGCTATAGCCCGTACTCGTAAATTGAAGAGGTCGCAGCCTCGTAGATTGCTATCGATAGCTAAATTGTAGAGGGCAAGAGTTCTCTCGTCTTTTTGGCAAGCTGTAGGCGCACACGGATGGCCCAGATATCTTTTAGACTCAGAGGTGCCTTCTCCCCAACCAACTTGCCTTTATTCCAAGGTGTAAAGGAGATTTCAGTCGAAACATTCATGGCATGATCCTCCATCAGGTGGAGGTCAAAGAATGGGTTGCCTCAGATGTCATGGCAAACAACCCATAAAGGAAAAAGTTGAGATCAAAATGTTCGGGCTAATGCACGTGAGGATAATATCCATAGTGAACATGAACAACTGAGTGATTTATCTTCGAGTAGATATTGTTACTTAATAGCAATCATCCTAAGTCGTAAAGCATTGCCAATCACGCTCACTGAAGAGAGTGACATCGCCGCCGCCGCGATAATCGGTGATAACAGCATACCTGTGAAGGGGTACAAAATCCCTGCGGCAATGGGGATGCCTGCCGCGTTGTAAGCAAAGGCAAAAAAGAGATTTTGGCGAATATTACGCATGGTGGCTTTTGAGAGCTTATGCGCCGTGGCAATACCGGTAAGATCTCCTCGCAGTAGAGTAACCCCAGCGCTTTCTATCGCCACATCGGTGCCGGTTCCCATGGCAATGCCGACATCCGCTGTAGCCAGCGCAGGTGCATCGTTCACGCCGTCGCCGGCCATGACAACAATGCGCCCTTCATCACGGAGACGCTGAATCACTCGGCCTTTATCCTCTGGAAGCACTTCAGCTTCGACCTCATCAATGCCTAGCCGACGTGCCACAGCGTTGGCGGAGGTGCGATTATCGCCTGTCAGCATCACCACTCGAATGCCGTCAGCCTGGAGTGAACGAATGGCTTCTTCGGTGGTTTCCTTGACCGGATCGGCAATGGCGAGCAGCCCAGCTAAATTCCCGTCGATGCTCGCAAAGATGACAGTAGCACCGTCGCTGCGCAATTGATCGGCATGTGTGTCTTGAGACTGGGTGTTAACGCCCTCGCTTTCCATCAATAGCCGGTTGCCCAGGGCAATACGCTTGCCATCTATCTGGCCTATAACGCCCATGCCATTGGGAGCCTCGAAGTCCAACGCTTCTGTTAATTTTACCTCTGCCTCTTTAGCCTTTTCGACTATTGCATGGGCCAAGGGGTGCTCGCTGCCTCGCTCAAGACTAGCTGCCAAGCGCAAAAGCTCCGATTCAGCAATGCCTTCAGTGAGAATCAACTCGGTCACTCGTGGTTTGCCTTCGGTAAGCGTGCCGGTTTTGTCGACGACGACGGTGTCGACCTTCTCTAGACGTTCAAGAGCTTCGGCATCGCGAATCAACACGCCTAACTGGGCACCGCGCCCTACACCGACCATAATTGACATGGGGGTAGCAAGACCTAGCGCGCACGGGCAGGCAATGATCAGAACACTAACCGCCGCAATAAGGCCAAACGCCATCGGCGGGGTAGGGCCCCACAATGACCAGGCGATGAAAGCCACAACAGCAATGAGAATAACGACGGGTACAAAGATGCTGGCGACTTTGTCGGCAAGCCCTTGAATGGGTGCGCGGCTGCGCTGGGCGCTGGCGACCATTTGCACAATCTGCGACAGCATCGTGTCCTGGCCCACCTTGTCAGCGCGCATGACAAAGGATCCTTGACCATTGATGCTGCCGCCAATGACGCCATCGCCGACTACCTTTTTCACCGCTAGTGGTTCACCGGTAACCATGGATTCGTCAACGTTGGAGCGACCTTCCATCACTTCGCCATCTAATGGCACCTTATCGCCGGGGCGCACCCGGAGACGATCCCCTACCTGAACCTGGTCAAGAGAGATATCTTCCTCATTGCCCTGATCATCAAGGCGTCGAGCGGTAGCAGGCGCCAAGTCGAGCAGAGCACGAATAGCGCCAGAGGTTTTTTCACGAGCGCGTAGCTCTAATACTTGTCCCAGTAAAACTAAAACGACAATCACTGCCGCTGCTTCGAAATAAACGGCCACCGAACCATCGGCTTGACGGAAGGCGTCGGGAAAGATGCCCGGTGTGAGGGTGGCCAGCAAACTGTAGAGCAACGCGGTGCCGGTACCGATCGCGATTAGCGTGAACATATTAAGGCTGCGATGCACTAGCGAACGCCATCCGCGTACAAAGAATGGCCAACCTGCCCAGACGACTACCGGCGTTGCCAGCAGCAGTTGAATCCAGTTAGAGGTTTGCTGGGAAATAAAATGCATAAGGCCAAACACGTGGCCACCCATTTCTAGGGCAAACACGGGGAGGGTCAGTACTAGGCCGATCCAGAAACGCCTGGTCATGTCCTTGAGTTCGTCCGAAGGGCCGGTGTCAGCAGAGACGGTCTCAGGTTCCAGCGCCATGCCACAGATTGGACAGTCGCCTGGGCCTTCTCGTCGAACTTCTGGGTGCATCGGGCAAGTATAAATAGACCCCGAGGGTACTGACGCTTGTGACTGTTTGCTTGGCTCAAGATACGCATCAGGCTTGGCAATAAACTTTTCCTGACACTTTTCTGAGCAGAAGTACCAAGTCTTACCCGCGTGATCGGCACGGTGGCGGGAGGTATGGGGATCAACGTCCATGCCACAAACAGGGTCTTTCACCTTTGTCTCGTTATGGTCTTCAGACATCGTTCATTCTCCCCGTTTGGCGAACAAGGCGCATGGCTTCGTGCTCTTCAAGTGCTAAAAGGGAATCTAAGAGCTCTTTAGCCTCAGGAATTTCCGCTTTGCCAACGAGGGTTCGATAAAGGTTTATCGTTTGTTCATGGAAATCAAAAACCTCTCGGCAAATGTCGTCAACACTTAGCGTGGAATAGGGCGCATCGCAGGTACGATGCGTACGGATAGGTTTATGCTCCAAATAGTCATAAACGTAGGTTTTTAATGCTTTCGCGTCAGCAGTCTGTTCAAAGCGCGCCACAACGCGCTGCATTTCCGCTTCCTGTGCAGCTAAGTAATTGAGCAACATGCGAGCGCGCTCTTCTTCGTGTATATCGGCGCAATGAGCAAGGCAAGCTGCAAGATGCTCGTGTAACTGACGGGTCCAATCGATCAATTCACCAAAGGTTCTAACGTCCATTTGGTACCTCCTATAACGCTATTAACGTTAATGAGTGTGAGAGTGCTCGCTATCGTTTGAAGCGTCGCGTTTGGATAGGAAAATCCATTCGCCGAGTAAAAGAGTAGCCATTACTACGCCAGCAACGATGAGCACCATGGGGTCCGAGATGGCTTTTACCCATAAAAAGCCGATTAACACGACAGCATCTAGTAGTATGGCAATGCTAGGAATAACAGGATTAGCCCCCACTCTGTCCTTGAGATGACGAAGCACACCCCAGTGGATGGCCATATCCATGATCAGGTAGAAAATGATGCCTAATGCTGCGATGCGGCTCAGGTCAAAAAAAGCGGTGAGCACTAAGCCAAATACGATGGTGTACACCAGTGTATGCTTTTGTACACTGCCGGGCATGTGGAAATGGCGGTGAGGAACCAGCTTCATTTCTGTCAGCATGGCGAGCATGCGTGAAACGGCAAAGACGCTGGCGATGATACCGCCCGCCGTTGCCAACATGGCGAGAATGACGGTAAACGCAACTGCCGCTTCACCCAGTGCGGGACGGGCAGCGGCGGCCAGGGAGTAGTCTTGGGTTTCGATAATTTCAGGCAAAGATAGGTTGCTGGCAACGGCAAAACCGACAAGGGCATAGATCACCACGCATAGCGCAATCGAGATCGTGATAGCTTTGCCAAGATTCCGCTTAGGATCTTTAAGCTCCGAACCACTATTGGTAATCGTCGTGAAGCCTTTAAATGCCAGTATGCCGAGCGCCGTAGCACCTAAAAAGCCCGTTATCGTAGGCGTAGGTGCATCGTTGCCAGCACCCATTTCGATGGAGTCGGCAATAAACACGCCGACAATACCAAACACTATAATGCCACCTATTTTGATAAATCCGAGCACCGAGGCGACGGTCTCGATCAAGCGGTTGGCGGATAAATTGATCAAAAAGGCTATTAGCAGTAAACCAACCCCGAGTAGGGGCACAAATAGTGAACGATCCCCCAGGTCAAACAACTCAAGCGTGTAGGAACCAAACGTTCTCGCCAAAAAACTCTGTGCGATCACCATGGAAAAATACATCAGGAGGGCATGAAAGGTGGTGGGAAGCGTCGGGCCATACGCTTTCTGTAAATACATGCCAATCCCACCTGCTGATGGGAAGGTATTGGACATTTTAACGTAAGAATAAGCGCTGAAAGAGACAATGACGGCAGCGGCCAGAAAGGCTAGAGGAAATAGCCGACCAGTCATTTCGGCCATTTGGCCGGTTAGCGCAAAAATACCGGCCCCAATCATCACGCCGGTGCCTAATGCAACGGCACCGACCAACGAAAGACTGTTTTCTTTATATTGTGGCGTTCTATCCTGCCCAACCATGAAAGCGACTCCTTGTATTAACGGCAACCACAGCTGCAATAACTGCCGAGGACTCCTGTGCGGTGTTTTTTGATGCTATATAAATTAAATATAGAACCTATGTGCAGCCACATGGCAAATGACTAACGGAAGGTCTGATTTTGCGAGGCCACAGGCAAGCAGCTCTTACCCTAAACTAGCTAGTCTTGCTCCTGGTTGTGTCATGTAGCCGTTATGACTATTAATGACAGCTCCAAGGTTCCTGTTTAGCGTTGTCTTTAACGTTCTGATCGACGAAACGGTAATACTCCTTCTTAAAGCGGTTCCACCGATCAGCGCTGACCTGTATGTCATGGAGCTTGAGAATTTTTTCAACGTCATCGATGCAGAGCCTCAGCGCATCGTAAGCAAGGCTGATATTTCGGTTTTTCTCGTTGTAGACCACCTTATCCATTCCATAGAGTCGGTCGATATCTGACAGCGCTTCTTCAATGCGTTTGGATTTACTAGGCTTGATTTTTAAATTCCGAGTCACCAGTGTGTTTTTGGAAACACCCAAGCGGTGCTCTTGTTGTGTCGTTTTCATGGTCTTTCTCCCAGGCGCGTACATGTATATATTGTAGTGGTTCAATAAAACCGGACACCAACTTAGGTGGTAATATTGCCACCATAAGCGAGGTGTCTGATGACCAAGAAACGACGTACTTTTTCGCCTGAATTTAAGCAGGAAGCTGCCAGCCTAGTACTAGATCAAGGGTACAGCTATCCCCAAGCTTGTACCTCGTTGGGTGTCGGAGAAAGCGCCCTCCGACGCTGGGTTCACCAGCTTGAGGACGAACGTCAGGGAGTAACGCCTAAGGGCAAAGCGTTAACCCCAGAACAGCAGCGTATTCAGGAGCTTGAGGCTCGCTGCAAACGCCTTGAGATGGAAAAAACCATCCTAAAAAAGGCTACTGCTCTCTTGATGTCGGACGACATGAATCGTACGCGCTGATAGACCAGTTGAGTGAGCAAATGCCTGTTGAAATGGTCTGTAACGCGTTTGATATTAGCCGCTCCAGTTACTACGAGTACCGCCAGCGGCGGCACCGCGTGAATGTTGAGCGCTTGGCCTTAAAAGCTCAGGTAAACCGCCTTTTCAAAAAGAGTCGCAGCTCAGCTGGCAGCCGCTCGATCAAGGGCTTGCTCAACGAAGAAGGCGTCACCATTGGTCGTTTCAAGGTTCGGCGTTTGATGAGCGAAATGGGGTTGATCTGTAAGCAGGCGGGCCCTCATGCTTATAAGCAGGCGACCGTTGAGCGACCTGATATTGCGAATCATCTTGACCGCAAATTTACACCAGACCAGCCCAATCAGGTCTGGTGTGGTGACATCACTTATAGTGTGCCTCGACTCTGACGGCTGCGGGAAGCAGTTGAACGGGCACAAGCATGACTGGAATACCTTCGTGTCGGACAGGATGTTCTCAACGAAGGGCGGCTCTCTGCTGTGAGAGAGCTTGAGCCGAAGCGGCGGTGACCTGCTGTGCACTGGCAGGGTGACGTAACCCGTGGGAAACGGGGTGTGAGGCGAAGCCGTTACGCCAAGATGCACCTCTAGGCTGAGTACGGAAAGGTTGAGGAATACGAACCGATTCATCCGCGTCTATGGGCTGAACATGTCGCCACCTCCTACACGGCTTGACAGGAGGTACGCATTCTCGGCAGTGGGCATATGTAGGGCCCATTGCTGCTGCCGGTGGTGTATTAGTAGCCCGCCACCGGCGGAGTCACGAGCAGTGCGCAGCTAGCTCATGACAGGGGCGTCAACTTGCAGCATGCAAGGGTAAAGACTGCGATCGGCAACCTCCTCCGTATGCTTGAGTCCAGCATGTGAACGAGGGAAAGCTTGCCCGGGATGCCAAGGGAGTGCGACCCCGATGCCCGACAAGCTGGCGGAGCCTCCGTAGTAGTCCGAGGTGGGGAAAGCCCACCACATGGCGAAGGGAGGCAGTTCAAGTGGCTTGCTCCACGGATTACCTGACCCAGAGAGGTGAAGACCTTTGATAATCGGGGAAATGCAAAGCAAGCTGGCAATGTGGTCAACAGCGGATTCGAACCGACGGTTCGATCGGCTGTTGAGACTGATTACAAGGCATGACTGGCTCCAGGAAGCGGCGTTCAGAACACTGGCGTCCTCAGGGGCTAAAACCGCTGGTATCGACAGAGTAGATCGGCGAGCGTTTGAGCAGAATTTCAGCCAGCATCTGGAAGAAATTCGGATTGAACTGCTGGACGGCACCTATCAGCCGCAGCCAGCACGTCGCGTCTACATTCCAAAATCCAGCGGCAAACAGCGCCCGCTGGGGATACCGACCTTGCGCGACAGGATTGTGCAACGTGCGATGCTAATGGCCATGGAGCCTATTTGGGAAAGCGATTTCCATCGTCTCTCCTATGGGTTCCGGCCAGAACGCAGCGTGCACCATGCTATCCGCACCGTGAAACTTCAGTTGACGGACAGTGGAGTGCCGAGGGGTCGCTGGGTCATCGAAGGTGACCTCGCTAGCTACTTCGACACGGTTCATCACAGAAAGCTTATGCGGTGTGTCCGCAAACGGCTTCGGGACGGTCGTTTCCTGGCGCTACTATGGCGATTCATCAAGGCAGGGCATGTCGACAAGGGGCTGTTTCATGCGGCTCATGACGGCGTGCCACAAGGGGGCGTGCTGTCACCGTTACTCTCGAACATCATGCTCAATGAATTCGATCAGTGGCTTGACCAGCGCCACTTGAGCAAGAAAGCCCGCAAGGATCGTTGGTACTGGAACTCCAGTATTCAGCTGCAACGTCCTGTTGCCCTGCGTGAAGACCGCCAGTGGAAACCGGCGGTGGCCTATTGCCGCTATGCGGATGATTTCGTCTTAACCGTTAAAGGAAATAAGGCGCAAGCCGATGCCATCCGTGAAGAATGTCGCCGGTTCTTGGAAGATGACCTGTCACTGACCCTGAATATGGAAAAGACCCATATCACACACGTCAATGACGGCTTCATCTTCCTTGGACACCGGATCATTCGGAAACGAGGGCCTAGTGGCACTATGCGCCCCGTCACATCCATCCCCCGCGATAAGGCCAGAAACTTCGCCGCCACCTTGGTGAAGGAACTGGCCGGCAATCACAGCGAGAATCGGATCGATATGGTAGATCGCCTAAACCGCCGCCTGGCGGGCTGGGCCACGTTCTACCAATTCACCGACTATACCGCGATGACGTACAAGAAGATTGATGGCATTGTTTTCTGGCGACTCGCCCACTGGTTGGCACGAAAGTACCGAGCATCGATCAAGACCTTGATGCGAAAGCACTTCCGTCGACCTCAAGGGAAAGAGGCCAAGACATGGCAATTCTTCGGTCCCAACCATGCCGGTGATTTCAGTGTGGTAAACCTGCGTCGACTGGTATCAAGTCGGAAAATGCCGTTCCGGTGGCGGCTTCCCGAGGTAAATCCATATCTGCCCAGGGAAGAAACACGCAATACCGTCACCTCTCGCTACCACGATGTTGCCTTGGCTTTGAGCCACGCTTGAATGGAGAGCCGTATGCGCTGAAAGGTGCACGTACGGTTCGGAGAGGAGAAGCAGGGAAATAGTACGACTACGCCCTGCTTCTTACTCTACTCTGGAGTGGCCAGCGTTGGAGCTATCTGGCCGTTGTGTTGGATCTTTATGCTCGTCGTGTTGTTGGCTGGGCCATGTCGTCCAGCCCGGATGCAGATCTTGTTGTGAAAGCGCTGGATCACGCCTGGGAACAACGTAGTCAGCCAAAGAGCGTCATGTTCCATTCCGATCAGGGTAGTCAGTATGCAAGCCGCAAGTTCCGCCAAAGACTTTGGCGCTATCGAATGAAACAAAGCATGAGCCGACGTGGCAACTGCTGGGACAACTCGCCGATGGAAAGGCTGTTCCGGAGCCTGAAATCGGAGTGGATACCGGCTTTGGGATATCGAAATCTACTGGAGGCCAAGAAAGACGTTAGTGGCTATCTGATGGGGTACTACAACCAGCAGCGCCCTCACTCGTTTAACGATGGCATGCCTCCCGTTGTGGCTGAGGAAAATCTTAAATTACTGTCCGGGATTAGTTGACCACTACATATAGAGTGGTTCAGTCCTTGTCTATTTTGTCCTTATGACCGCCGTGGTGTTTATGCATGAAAATATGCATCAGTGGGCATGCTGCCAAAAAGAGGAAAGGTAAGAACTGAAATAGGTGGAGACGGTGCTCGGTTCCAATCAGGTATCCCGCCCAAATGACAAACCCAGCAAGTGGCACCCACAACATCAGCAAACGACTACTTGTACTGTTACTCATAATCACCTCAGTAACTCGCCCAAAGAGCCAACAGCAGTTAAGGCCGTTGGTTTGGGAAAAATCAAATAAATAACCCCAATAACAGCATGGATGATTTGTCTGAACGCAACCTGAACAGCATCGGAGGGAAATATGATCCTGATCAAGCGCCTCGCAAAAAGTAGGCGATAATTACTCAAGCGGTATCCATAGCCTCATTCCCATCATCATTAGGTTTTCGGTGAGCGATACAAAGCTTAATGGGTATTACTGTTGCCGACACAGGCGCACTTGAGCTCACGTTTATCGAGGTATATCGCTTTAAAGACAGAACCTGTCACACGGTGCCAACGAATAGCGCCAGTGGCGCAGCCAGCCAGATAAGCGTATCGGCCAGCAATTAGTAGCTTCGGAAGTATCTAGGCGTGAAGGTAAACGTAACTGAAGGGGACTTGGCGCTGGGCGTGCAGGTCATAGTTGAGAAACATGGCGCTAAAGCTCGCTACGCCCTGCAGCTTTTGCAGACCCGGGGGTATGATCGCTGTGACTACGGCATACTCTAGCACGCGTGCAGTGAATATTATGCACTGAACCTCCCAACTGGCAGAAAAATCGATGAGTAACGCAGTGGCAAAAATTGCCAGCACAGGGCGATAGGTGGTCGCATTAGGGTCTGAAACGCTAACTCCCAGGTGCTCATGAAGCTCTTCATAGCCGCCAATACGTTCATAGCCCAGATATCCCTGGGAAATCGTATCGACATGTTCCTGCTCTGTAAACGCGTCAATCTCTTATCGCGAAGTCAGCAGGTTTACGTTCACCTAAGGCCCATGTGCACGAGCAGGTCAACGATCTACAAGCCAAACGGACATATGTACTCTCCTGTTTGCAACCATAAGCGCGAGCGCTGGAGTGGGTCGTTGTCACCGTTATGAACCTCTTAGTTGTTTATTAACACTATATTGCTTACCTAACATAATAATCTAACTCCCTTCCACAGCCTTCAGATCAAATATGTGGCGCGACGAAAACTTTATTGTGAAGTGAGCCAGTCGATCTTACTAAGCCTGAAGGCGCCTCAGTCGTTAGGTAATAAGTTTATTTTATATGAAATTTGTTAACTTCCATGTCTCAACATAAACATTTGAGATTCGCTAAAGTGTATATTTATTCGCTGACAATGCGAAGTTGGTTTTCTAAGTAAGGGCTAGCATTCGCCGGGAGCAGGTTTGTCGGAGTTAAAAGGACCAAGAGGTTGTTTTCTACTTAATAACACAAGTGGGCGGTTGAGACGGTAGCTAACAGTGTGGTGACCCATAAGGTGACTAAGAAAATTTGTTATAGGGCATAGACACTATTATTTACTCTGGGGGTATTTCAGTTTGTATGGGAAAGGGGTTCTCAGCACTTTCGTCTGCTTGGTGACGCCTTTGCTCTTGCGTCCATAATGACTTGAGATAATTCACCACATCGCGGATCTCGGTGGGAGCCAAAATCTCCTGGTACGCTGGCATTGTTAGCCTATCAGTTTTATTCCAGGGGTCACGCCAACCTTCAGCAATAATTCGGTAGAGCATGGCATCAGAGTGTTTCCAGGTATGGCCCTCTGGCCCATGTGGTGGAGCAGGTAACTCCCCCAGAGCATTTTGCCCTTCCCAGTTGGGCATGCCTTCGCCTTGTGTACCGTGGCAACTGGCACAGTATTGTCGGTAAACTATTTTTCCGTCTTCCAACTGAGGAGTATTGCTTGAAAAAAGGCGATCCTCAGCCATGGCGTGCCCCACAACCATTAGTGTCAGCCATAAGGCAAAGAACCAGCGCTTACGCATCGGGATAAGCCCAGGATTGGCCTTCGTCTTCACTGCGCAAAAGCTCCCCTTTCTGATTTAAACCATAGAGCGTGCCTTTGGGAGAGAGGGTGAGCGCAACGAGCACTGTGCCGTCACCAGCTACTGGTTGCCACTCTTGTCCACCCGTTTCGCTTCGCCATAGGCCCTGCTGCGTAGCCACATAGACTCGCTTTGGGTTGTCAAGGCTATAAGCCATATCATAGACGCTGCCAGCATCAAGCTCTCCGGTCGGTCTCCAGCCGCAAAAGCAGTCCATCGATAGACGCACCGCATCGTCCGATACCCCGTAGAGCCAGCCGGTCTGCATGCTACCTTCCATGTCAGAGTGAACGAGTCGGTTAACCTTTTGTGAAGGACCACTGTCCATTTTTTTCCAGGTGGTGCCAGCATCTTGGCTTTGGTAGATGCCGTTTTCGGCAATCACCGCATAAAGTGTTTCGTCCTGGCGGCGATGCACGGTTAGCGCAGTCACCTCCCGGCTAGGTAGGTTAGCGCTGAGCTCTTGCCAGGTTTCTCCATTGTCGGTGCTACGCTGCACCCCGATTGAGGGGCCTGCGATATAGAGCGCTTGCGGATCAGTGGAGGGGACCGATACCGCGCGCAACTGGCCTTCATTCACGTCTTCGGGCAAGGGAATCGCATTCCAAACCAAGCCTTCGTCGGTACGCTGAAATAGCTGGTTAGCCTCAATTTTAAACAGTCGTTTGCCTGTTACGTCATATTGCAGTGCAAGCAACCCTTCTTCAGTTGCCAAGGCCGTAATGGCGCTGCCAAAGCTGACTGCGGCCAAGCCTGTCAGTAAGAAGACACGTAAAAAACGACTCACGATCATGTGCATTTCAATATTTCCTTAAATAACGATTAGCCGATAACACCTAGGGCAGGGAAAGTACGCAATAACCAATATGACAGCTCGGATAGTTTGCCTGTGATCATTAAGCTACCCATCAGAATCATGATCAACCCAGCCGCTATATGTATGAAATGCCCCCAGCGACGCAGGAATTTCTGGTGCTTTATGAAGCGATCGAGCGAAATAGCACTCAGCATGAAGGGCACGCCCAGACCCAAAGAATAAACGCCGAGCAACGCCATCCCGCTCCAGGCGTTGGCCGTGGAGGCGCTGACGGTAAGAATGGCACCCAAAATCGGGCCAATGCAGGGGGTCCAGCCAAATGCAAACGCTAAACCAAGCAGATAAGCCGCACTGCGGCTTCCGCCGACGTCCTTCAGTCGACCCATAAACCGCCATTCTTGCTGAAACCAGCGCCACGGCATGAGCCCGGTCATGAAGGCACCAAACAGGATGACGATAAGGCCACCGACTAGGTTTGCTTCTTGGCGATACACCAACAGCAGACGACCAATGGCTGTGGCACTGGCTCCCAGCATCAAAAAAACGGTTGAAAAACCGAGCACGAACCACATTGACTGGGTTAATACCCGAAGACGCTCTCGTCTATCCGCTTCCTGTAGTTGTCCGAGCGAGCGGCCGGTCATGAATGAAAGATAGCCAGGCACAAGTGGCAAAACACAGGGCGAAATAAACGAGATCAGGCCTGCCAGAAAGGCAGTGGCAAGTCCTATATTGGCTACTTCAAGCATTATCCTTTACCTATGCTAGGCTTGGAATTTTGACGAGGACTGCTTGATTGACTCGCTTTGATCTACTATTTGGTGAGTGGTGGGCGCTGTGTCGGCATTCACTTCTGAAGCGTCTTCTACCTGGGCCTGAACATTGGTAGCGTCGCTTTGCTCGGTCGCTTCACCTTTTTTGTCTTTGCACTTCATTATGCATAGGCCTAATCCGCACATAATGAGACATGGCAATAGGCTCAATAGAATAGGCGCGATGCCGAGCAAGACCAGGTTATCCCAGCCAAAAGCAAGGCCGCCAGCCACTGCCACGCCACCCAGCAACATCAGGCCGCGAGGCCCTGTCAACAGGCCTTGTAGCCCCGATTTTTGTTTGCTCTGTTGGGTTTTGTCGTCACAACAACTCATGGTGCTACCTCATTATCTGGTTGCAATCATTTCGGTAAGAAAGTCGATCATGTCTTGAGTGTTCCACTCGGCTTCCCCCACGAGGCGCCCAATTTCTTTGCCTTGGCGGTCAAGTAGAAGCGTCGTGGGAATACCTACAGCCCCAAGATCTGCACTAGCCATCCCGGTTTTATCTATATAGGGAGCCAGATGCTCAATGCCTATCTCTTGATAAAATTCATTAACAATCTCGATCCCCTTACGGTCGATCGATAAGGCGACCACTTCAAAATTATCGCTGCCAAGCTCAGCCTGGAGGGCATCTAAAGTGGGCATTTCCTCTCGACAAGGCCCACACCATGTTGCCCAGATGTTGAGTAAAATCAGTTTTCCTTCAAAGTCAGCCAACGTTAAAGGGGTGCCGCCGCTATCCTCGAAACTGATTTCCGATACGTCGTTGGGGGTGGCCCAGAGAAGAAACCCTTGTGGCCCTGAGCTTTCTGACGGGGCGGCCATGGCAAGGGATGTGGCAGTCATCAGAAATACGGCTACGAGATATCCTGTCAGGATGGGGTGTTTCATCGCCGCACTATCCCTTAGTGAGTCGCGTAAATGTCGGGGCTATCGGTCGGTTGCGAGGCTATGGCATAGACCTCCAGCGGGCCGCGTTTTTCTCCCGACATGCCCGGTGAGCCAAGCGGCATTCCCGGCACACTCAGCCCTATGATAGAGGGCTTTTCATCAAGCACTTGGGTCACACTCTCAACAGGCACATGCCCTTCGAAGAGATAGTCTCCTACGACCGTGGTATGGCAGCCATGCAGTTCTTCAGGGACGTTATACTCGGCTTTCATTTCCACTAGATCATGGGTGTCGACCGTCTCCACGTCGAAGCCGTTTTGTTCCAAATATTTGGCATATTCGGCACAACACCCGCAATTGGGATTTTTGTAGAGGGTCGCTGATATATCAGCCGCCAATCCCGATACGGGAAAAGCCAGCAAAGACGTAACAGCTAACGCTTGCCAATGTTTCATATATTGAGTGTCCGGTTAGTTAACAGGGCGGAAGGTCTCATTGACGCTGCCCGCATAAGAAAAAGGTTGCTTGCGTACAAGCAACCCCATCCGAGCCGCTTTAAGCGTCGTCGTTCTCATGCTGCATGTTTTCCATCATGGCGTTACATTTTTCCATCATGGACTTCATATCGCCCATCATGTCGTGCATACCCCCTGCTTGCATCATATTGCTATGCATGGCGTTGCCCTCCATCGGCTTCTGTTGATTCTCTTCTTGGGCAAAAAGCGAGCTAGCTCCGAAGCTGCTGGCAGCAACAATGGCAGTAAACAGGATCGCAGTATTACGTTTACGCATGACACTCTCCTCTGTATGTGAGTCACTCTGCCAAACGCGCTGGTGGTAGGACTTGATTACGGTTTTTTATCCTGTGGCAGGAGTGCTTTTTTAAGATATCCTTAAAGCAGACTTTAAGGTCAAGGCCTCATTTTAAATTCGTTATACAACCTAAATGTTTGTCATGAGCGCTCAGCTGAAGACTTGACCTTTGGGCAGCCTAACGGTTGTAAGCTGGCTACGAATAAACGAATGAGGATAAGCCAATGCGAGTCTCAGAGCTGGCTCAGACGGGAGGGGTAACGGCAGAAACGGTACGCCACTATACAAGGGAAGGGTTATTGCAACCGCACCGCGACCCGCGCAACGGTTATCAACTCTACGATGCAGAGTCCTTGGGGCGCCTACGTTTTATCGATTGCCTGCGTTCGCTGGGTGTTAGTCTTCCAGAGATCAAGCAAATATTATCTTGGGCGGATCAAGGCACTGCAGAGTTTATTGAACCAGTACCACTCGCCACTCAAAGGGGACGTCTTTACTTGCGGGCTCAAGAGTTCCAGGTGATAGCGCGCTGGATAGATAATATGAATCAAGACAAGATGACTGAAAGTTTCAGCCTGAAGGAGCTCATCGAATCGCTTGGGACAGGTAAATTAGTTTTCGAGGCTAATGATTCGCGAAGTGATCATTAGTGATGCGGCGAAGTCATGGCACTGTGCGTATCCTCCATCCCTATCATGGACTGCAGATGCCAGAGTTGCCAGACAGCAAACGTAATAATCAGCAGTGCTGCCAGCGTACGAGTCGCGGGGCTACGTATCCATATTGAGACACGGCGCGCTGCCACTCCGGTCGCTAGGACGGCAGGCAAGGTGCCGAGCCCAAAGGCCCCCATCATCGCGGCGGCACGCAATGGCTCGGCTACAGCAAGACTCCAGGCCAGCATCGAATAGATTAGCCCACAGGGCATCCAGCCCCATAGCGAGCCAAGTGCGAATGCTTGGGGTACTTTTACAACAGGCATCAAGCGACGGCCTATTGGTTCGATGCGGCGCCACAGGACGCGCCCCAGTGCCTCGATACGTAGCAAGCCCTTCCACCAGTTGGCGATATACAGTGCCATTAGTATCAACATGACCGCCGCCAGGATACGCAACACCAGGGCGAAGCTGTCCAGTGCATGGTTGAGCACGGAACCGAGCAGGGCCACCAAGGCACCAGCGATCATGTAGCTGCTGATACGACCTAAATTATAGCCGAGCAACAGACCTGCTAAACGCCTCGGCTGTCGCATGCTGGGGGGCACAGCAAAGGTCAGGGCACTCATGATGCCGCCACACATGCCGATACAGTGCGCGCCTCCCAGCAAGCCGAAGACGAAGGCCGCCGCCAGCGGCGGCAGGCTCATGTCGGCGGGATTCATTTACGGGGCACCTTTGGAGCTACCCGCCGTATCACGGGAGGGGCTGATGGTGAAGGCCGCCGGAGGCGAACCGTACGGTGATACGATTTCGACCTGTTCGGGTGGATAGCAGAGTCCTTGGTCGGAACAGCCCTGAAAGGTCACCATGATGGCCAGCGGCCCGGTAACGGTGTCGCTCGCCTCGATGGGCGCACTCACCAACACCTGATCGTAGAAAACGTTAATGTTCCCTAAAGACGCGTGCGACATTGGCTCGCCAGGAGGCAAAGCCAACTCACCGAAATTGATATCTTGAGAGAGACTCTCAATCGCGAACTGATGCCGGTGAAGGTAGTAATTTTCGGCGGCGGTGAAGCCGATATAAACTCGATCATCGTCTCGCCAGGCGGTGGTTCGGAAGGCTTCTTTAGCCGGTAGAAAGTCACGTTGGGGCGAACGGTTAAAGGGGGAACTTTTGTCACCAACCTCAAACATCTCTTCACGTGCCGCTACCGGGGTGACTATAAAGAGTGCCACCGTTAGAAAAGCGAAGACTTGTTTCATGAGTTTAACGCCGCCTTTGGCTTATCCATTGGCTGACCTCTGGACCAAGCGACCAGAGCAAAGCCCGCGACGATCATTGGTAGTGTCAGTAGCTGCCCCATGGTTAACCAGCCAAAAGCGATGAATCCCAACTGAGGGTCGGGGAGGCGCACGAACTCTACGATGAAACGGAAGGCTCCATACAGAAGCAGGAACAGCCCAGAGATGAGGCCCCGCTGACGTGGTCGGCGCGATAGCCACCACAGCACGGCAAACAACACGACACCTTCAAGGGCAAACTCGTAGAGAGCCGAAGGATGCCGTGGCTCTGGGCCCAGCTCCATCATGGATGGAAACACCATTGCCCAAGGTACATCACTAACTCTCCCCGGTAACTCGTGATTGATGAAGTTCCCGAGGCGACCCGCTCCCAGGCCGATGGGGACTAACGGAGCAATGAAGTCGGTCAGTTGAATAAAAGCCAGTTGATGTTTGCGAGCAAACAGCCAGGCAGCCACTAACACACCGGCAAGGCCGCCATGAAAGCTCATGCCTCCTTCCCAGATTTTTAGTAACCAAAGGGGGTTGGCTTGCAGTTGTTCGAGCCCGTAAAACAGTGCATAGCCAAGGCGGCCGCCAACGATGATGCCGATGGCGGCGTAGAAGATCAGGTCGCCTATATCATCGTGGCTTAGGCCGAGTCGGTGGGCGCGACGCCGACCCAACCACCAAGCGGCCACTAGCCCGATTACATACATTAAGCCATACCAGTGAATCTGAAGAGGGCCTATGGCGATGGCGATCGGGTCGATTTGAGGGTATTGCAGCATATATCTTCCTTAATCAATCGTTACTGTTGGAGTCATCAACAAAAATTATTGCGTCTTAAGAGCCGTTTTATCGTTTCCACTTCTCGACTTCCTGGATGACTCGCTCAACATCTTCAGAAGTTATGTAACCTGTATGTTTGTAACGAATAGTGCCCTCGGTATCGACCAGATAGCTTTCTGGTGCGCCATAAACACCTAGCTCAAAACCTAGGTTACCCTCTGGATCAAAAATATTGACTTCAAAAGGATTCCCAAACTCGTCAAGAAACTCGAGTCCCTTTGCCTGGGTATCCTTGTAGTTGATGCCAACCAAGCGGACGCCTCGCGCGGCTAAGTCCAATAACTGCGGCATTTCATGCTTGCAAGTGGGGCACCACTCTCCCCAAACATTGACCAATGTCACCTTATCTTTAAAAAGAGATTCATCAACGACCCTTGAGGGGTCTTCCAGCGTCGTCAGGTTGAAGGCCGGAAACGGCTGAGCTAACAAGGGGGAATCTCTGGCGCTAGGATCCATTGATAAGCCCTGATAAAAGAAAAAGCTCAAACCAAAAAAGCCCAATAGGGGTAAAAATAGCAATGTCCGAGATTTCACGTGTACGTCTCACAGGTGGTAGCGGGTAAGTGCCTGCTGAGCATTGTTAGTGCTTACGGAAGTTGATTTGGAGCACTAGGTTGCATCGGTCATGGCTTCCGAGCCCATAGGCGTTTCGCCAGCAGCGGCAGCAATGTGATGCCACTGATGAGGACCAGCGCGATCGTGAGACCACGGGAGTCGGCGGTAATTAGCACTTCGCCGAACTTGACGATCAGATACGCCGTGGGGATTACGCCGGCCAATGTGGCGATCAAAAAGCGCCAGAAGGACAGGGGTGTAATACCTGCCGCGTAGCTGATGGCATCAAACGAAATGAAGGGCACCAATCGGGATGCAAAAACGATGAGCATCAAGCCGGTTTGAGAGCGTTCCTTCCCCAGCCAATTGAGGATGGGACGCGTACGCGACCAGCGTTGCATTACCTCATAGCCGAGCAAACGAGCAATGCAGAAAGCGAGCAGAGCGCCGGCTTCGGCACCGATAACTACATAGGCCGTTCCCCAAACTGGGCCGTAGATCGCACCGGCCACCATGGCAATCGGACCACTGGGGATCGGGCTCATGACAATGGCCGTAATCATCATAAAGATGATGGCCAATGGCCCCCAGACGCCCAACCCATCAACCCATTCACGCAAGGCCTGCTTATCGGTCAAGACCGACAAGGCGCCGGTCTCCATCAGGATCCAATAGAGGGACGCCAAGCCCATCAGTAGAGAGAGCCCCAAAAAGAGCTTTTGCTTTACACTAAGCTTGGTTGCCATGTCCATCTCAGTTGTAGGGAGCAGGGAGACATGTCATCTCAGCCCTGTACCGTGATGGAGTATCATTCAACACCCAATATTTCGCGAAGCTGGTCGGTCGACACTGCACCATTGATACGCTGTACTTTCCCGGCTTCATCACGGTAGTAGCTGGTCGGCGTCCCCGTAGCGCCGGCCTCACGCATGATCTGGGCATGCTTTCTGAGCAGCGCTTGGCTCTCCTCCGACGGCTCCACCGGCCTTATGCCGCCATTGCGAAATTCCAATTCATGAGTTTCGAGAGCGCTAACCGGATCGTGGAATTCAAGGATTGCAGCAGCTTTGCGAAGGCTGTCCTCTGATAGCACACCAACCAGCACGTGGCGAAGCTGTAGTACGCCTTGCTCGATTAGCGGGCGTGAATTCTTCCAGAGTGCGTTGCAGTAGGGGCAGTTGGGGTCTGTTAGTGTGTAAACAATATGCGATGCATCATCATTCCCCTCCGAGATAAAACGAGTGTTTTCAAACGCACTCCAGGTAGCTTCCAGCATGGGTTCCAGCACCAGAGCCTGAAGCTGGCTTTCCATGACGGCATTGCCCTGGGGGTCGATTAACGTACCAATGACGGCATAGTCGGAAGAGGAAGAAATATAAGCCGCCATAGGCTCATTATCATAAGACAAGGCATAGCCTTGGAGGTCGTCAGGCGCTTCGAAGATGCCATGGAATGTGAACCCTTGATCCACCAACACGGTAATCGTCTTGGGCAAGGGAGACTCAGTATTAGCGGCAATGCCGGCCTGATGACTCTCATTGGCATCGGTTCCTGCTTCCTGCGCCAACGCAGGCAACGTAATAAGACCTAACAGACCTGCAGCGGCTAGGTAATAAGTAGAATGTAGGATATGCCTCATGAATGCTCTCTTTATCAATTACTGTTTTTCCAAGGGATTAGGTCGATCACATTTACTGGCTGGTTTTAGTGCTTCTTATTAAAAAACAGGTACTTGATAAGCGCAGCAACACCAAGCCCCAGTGCAATAATCAACAAGATCGCTATTAGGCCCATCCCCGCCATACCCCACATGCAACTATCACTTCCCATCATTTTGAATTCCTCTTTAACACTACGGTGTTTGGTTTAGGCGCGATGAACAGCATCGTTTGGACGTGGTGTGGCATTGCCGGGATCTGGCGTGAAACGGCGTAGCCGCAACGAGTTAGTCAGTACAAAGACACTGGAAACACTCATGGCCGCCGCCGCCAGCATGGGGCTGAGCAATACGCCGATGAACGGATAGAGCACGCCCGCCGCCACGGGGATCAACGCTACGTTGTAGCCATAGGCCCAAACGAAATTGCCGATAATGGTCCGGTGGGTACGCTTGGAGAGCGCCGTGGCATTGACGATGCCTCGCAAATCGCCACTCATCAGTACCACATCGCCGGACTCGATGGCAATATCGGTGCCAGTGCCGATCGCAATGCCCACGTCGGCCTGGGCCAAAGCGGGTGCATCATTGATACCGTCCCCCACAAAAACGACGCGCTTGCCCTCCGCCTGGAGACGCCGGATCTCTGCCGCTTTCTGGTCGGGCAGTACCTCGGCGAGAACCTGCTGGATGCCAACCTGTCGGGCGATAGCATCGGCAGTGGCACGGTTATCGCCGGTGAGCATGGCCACTTCCAGCCCTTGCGCTTTGAGTGCTGCGATAGCGTCGGCAGAGCCCTCCTTGAGGGGATCCGCCACCGCGATGACTGCAGCAAGCTGACCGTCTACCGCGGCATAGAGCGGGCTCTTGGCGTTCTCGGCCAACACCTTGGCGCGTGTTTCTGCCTGGCCGAGCTCGATTTCCAGCCGATGCATGTAACGATCAGCCCCTACATGTACCAAGTGGCCGTCGACCTCGGCTTCAATGCCGTAGCCTGGCTCGGCACTAAAGCGACTGACAGGGGGTAATTCCAGCCCACGGGTCTTGGCGCCCTGCACAATAGCCTCAGCGATGGGGTGCTCGCTTTGAGCTTCCACCGCCGCGACCAGTCGCAGCACGTCGTTTTCATGACCGTTAATTGCTTCGAAGTCGGTCAGTTCGGGGCGCCCCTGGGTCAAAGTGCCGGTCTTGTCCAGCACCACCGTATTCATCTTGGCCAGCGTCTCAAGCGCCGCCCCTTTGCGAAATAGCACTCCCATCTCGGCCCCTTTCCCGGTACTGACCATGATGGCCGTTGGGGTAGCCAGGCCCATCGCGCAGGGGCAGGCGATCAGCAGCACGCTCACCGTGGTGACGAAGGCGAAGGAAAGGGCCGGCGCCGGCCCGACGGCGAACCACACCCCGAAGGTGACCATGGCGATGGCGATGACCACGGGCACGAACACCCCGGCGATCCTGTCGGCCAGTTGCTGAATCGGTGGCTTCTCGGCCTGCGCCGCTTCCACCATCCTGACGATCTGCGACAGCACGGTGTCCGCACCCACCCGCGTGGCGCGAAAGGTAAGTGCACCGTTCTTGTTGATGGTGCCACCGACGACTTCGGAATCCTTCTGTTTGACGACCGGCACTGGCTCACCGCTGATCATCGACTCATCAACGTAGGAGTGGCCCTCCTCAACGATGCCATCGACTGGAACACGCTCCCCTGGGCGAACCAAAATACGATCGCCCGTGACGACGGCGTCGATAGGCAGCTCGACGGTTTCATCCTCACGGATGACGCGGGCAGTTTTCGCCTGTAATTGCAGAAGCTTCTTGATAGCTTCGGAGGTGCGGCCCTTGGCAATGTGTTCAAAATAGCGACCGAGCAGAATTAACGTCACGATCACCGCCGCCGCTTCGAAATAGCTCACGGCGGTTCCGACGGGAAAGAGTCCGGGCACCAGCAGGGCGGCGACCGAATAGAAATAGGCAGCGCTCGATCCGATCATAACGAGGCTGTTCATGCCCGGATTAAAATGCCGGAGTTCGGCGAAGCCGACGCGATAGAAGCGTGCACCAGCATAGAACTGCACCGGTGTGGCCAATAACCACTCGACGCCCATCCAGCCGCGATGCGGCATTAGACTCGTCAAAAGCGTGTCAAAGGCGGGAATCATTTTCCCCATGGCGATGATGACCACCGGAATCGTAAATATTGCCGCGAGCACGACTCGGCGGCGAAGCTCGGCTCTCTCCCGGTCCTCGCTGTCCGTTGGTGACGGCGTATCGGTATCCTGCGGTTCATAGCCTGCTTCGCGGATGGCATGCTGAATACGCGGTAACGAAACGGCTCCCGGCAGGAAACGAACGAAGGCTTTTTGGGTGGCGAGGTTAACACTTACTTCCACCATGCCGGGCAGCTTCGTTAGCGTTCGCTCTATCCGAGAGACACACGATCCGCAACTCATGCCGGTGATGGGAATGTCGAGACTTTCCACCACCGGCTGATAGCCCGCCGTTTCAATGGCGTTGAGTAGGCTAGTGGTCGCGGTACCTGCTTCGACCTGGATAGCCGCCTTCTGTGCGGCGAGGTTCACTTGAGCGTTGATCACGCCTGGCTGCTGGCTGAGTGCGCGCTCCACACGCCCAACACAGGAAGCACAGGACATACCACGAATCTCGATATCGACGTATTGCGCCATAATGACGATCTCCCTGTTAATTTATCGACGACCCGGTAGGCAAACTTGATTCCCATGTTCGCTATCGAGAAAATGCCCGATCATTCAGTCTGCTCAGCGATAGCTTCAACAATCGGGCAGCCTTCCTGCATAGGCCCTTCGCCTGCACACTCACTCAATGTTTTCGATAATACGGCTTCAATCCGCGTGAGATGTTTGATCTGCTCTCGCACCTTGTGCAGCTTCTCGCTGGCGATGCGTTTAGCTTGCGCCCGGTCGCCATTAGCATCCTGAAGCATTAACAGCTCCCGAATCTCTTGTAGCGTGAAGCCCCACTGCTTGGCATGGACGATAAACTGCAACCGATCCACAGCTTCCAGTGGGTAACGCCGATAGTTGGCATCGGTCCTCCTCGGAGGAGGCATAAGTCTCTCTTTTTCGTAGAATCGAATCGCCTGGCTAGCGACCCCGCTTCGTTCGGCAAGCTCGCCGATACTTAGTGTTTGCATAGCGTTACCTCACGACATTATTAATCCAAGCTTCTGGCAGCCTGACTCAACGAATCTACCGGTCGGGGCTCCTATTGCTCCGGTTGGCGCACGACCCTAAGGTAGGGCGTCTTGGTGTTCCAGCCTTCGGGAAAGTGTTGCCTAGCGTCATCATTCGATAGCGATGGCGAGATGATGACATCGTCACCATTTTGCCAGTCAACGGGGGTGGCCACTTTGTGCTTGTCAGTTAGCTGAAGCGAATCGAGAACCCGCAGTATCTCGTCGACATTACGTCCTGTGCTGGGTGGATACGTCAAAGTGAGACGAATTTTCTTGTCAGAATCGATGATGAAGACCGTACGCACCGTCAGTTTGGGGTCGGCTTTGGGATGGATCATTCCATAAAGCTTCGCTACCACCTGATCTTCGTCAGCCAGCAAGGGGTAGTTCAGGGCCGTGCCCTGAGTCTGTTCAATATCCCCCGCCCAGTCGTGGTGAGAGCTGAGGGGATCCACCGAAACCCCAACCAGTTTGGCACCCCGCTGGGTGAATTCGTTCTTTCGCTTGGCAAACGCGCCCAGTTCTGTGGTGCATACTGGCGTAAAATCAGCGGGGTGCGAGAACAGCACCGCCCAGCTGTCGTCAAGCCATTGGTGAAAGTTGACCGTGCCTTGCGTGGATTCGATCGTGAAGTTTGGTGCTGTCTCGCCCAGTTGTAGCGCCATGGAAATGTCCTCATGTCATTCATTGAGTAGCCACCATAACTTTGAAGTCAACTTTAAGGTCAAGCCTGATGTGTAATATTTGCAATTCGATAGGAGACAAATAATTTGTCAATAAAGGTTGACCTTAAAGCAGCTGTAAGCCTTAAAATTCTTACGGCGTTAAAATGGATATGATAGGAGGTAGCACCATGGGATTGGTATCAATACCCTTGTTGGCCGTCTCCATAACTTAAGTTGCGATAACACATTGGAATCTCTCTCTTCCATCGGCTTGGTCGGCGCCTTTATCGGCGGATTGGTCTCCTTCTTCTCGCCCTGCACGCTGCCCCTGTTACCGGCCTACCTGTCGGTGGTCACAGGCGGTAGTGCCGGTAAAGCCGACAGGCGGTTAGAGGCATTGACCCTCAGTGCCTTCTTCGTCTTCGGCTTCAGCATCGTGTTCATCCTACTCGGGCTCGGCGCCAGTAGTATCGGGCAACTGATGCGAGGGTATCGCCAAGAATTCAACTGGGTTGCCGGCTCGGCGGTGATCGTGCTGGGCCTCTTCATGACCGGCGTGTTCCGATTGCCGCTTTTCCAGCGTACCTTTCAGTTCACCCCCAATGTCCAGGGTGGCTCTCCGCTTTCGGCTACTGTGTTCGGGGTATCTTTTGCCATCGGCTGGACGCCCTGTATCGGCCCCATCCTGGGCGCCATCTTGATGGCCACGTCCAATGCTGCTAGTGCCCAGGCTGGAATGATATATCTCAGTGCCTACTCGGCTGGCCTAGCGCTACCTTTTCTTGCCAGCACTTTACTGATTAACCGATTCGCTCTGCATCGGCAAAGCCTAGGAAGGTGGAGCGCCTATGCTCGCCCCGTGGCGGGCACGGTTGTGATCCTGATGGGCATCGCCATCGTCTCGGGTACCATGACGCGGCTTTCCAGTATCATGGTCGACCTTTTTCCCTCCCTGGCGACCCTGGGGTAGCCAGGCCGTCAGAGAAGTAGAGATTACTTTTCATACTGACTCCTTAAGAAGCTTATTAGGCTGAGCTAGTCTCCTAAAAGGAGATTATTTTTATAATGCTTAGAACTTAATTTCTTTCACTGTTAATTTAGTTCTTTCACCTAATTAATTTTAATTAGGATCTCGTGGCGAGGTAACTTACAAGCGCAGCGAACGTTTCAGTGTTTTTTTGACAAAAAATTTATTATAGTAGGCCTTCCTGAATCCTAGCTGAATAATAAAAATTACGGCAAGTAACGCACAGCTACCTGGTTTATTTTTATATTTTTTGATTAGTTACCAGGTTCCCTTTCCTTGATTTATCTTTTAGGTTGTTCTAGCTTTATTATGCCAAGCAAGAACTATGGTAAATAAAATTTGATTTAATAAATGGAGAACCGAGATGGACTTCAAAAAATACGAAAACTGCATTGAAGCTTGTCACATATGCGCTGCTTATTGCGACAAGTGTGCAACTGAGTGTCTAAAAGAAGACAACGTAAAAATGATGGCGGAATGTATTCGCCTTAACATGCAATGTGCTCAAATTTGTCGGTTAGCCGCCTCATTTATGGCACAAGAAAGTGAGTTTGCGCACGAGATCTGCCGTCTATGTGCCGACATTTGTAAGAAATGTGGTGATGAGTGTGAAAAACATGATGCATCCCACTGCCAAGAGTGTGCCCAAGCTTGTCACCGCTGCGCTGAAGAATGTGCCGCAATGGCCAGCTAAGCTCTAAGCCAGCCGGGGCGAGCGCTCCGGTTGGACGTGAACTTCTATGGAGAAATTCATTTGCTTTAACTCAGGCTTTCAAATTATTGAGGTAATTATTTTGAAATAAACTCTAGTAGAAGCAAGCCTACTGCGAGCCTCTTTTAAGGAAACACTGCATAAATACGACCGTTGCTGCCTAAGTGCCACCGGCAGGGCAAAATACAGTTTTCCACTACCCGCCAGAGTTCTCGATGAAACAGATCTCGTTTGCTCAGGCTGAGCACCAGAACAATAAGAAGGTCACCCGCCGGGAACGGTTCCTGGGACAGATGTTGCGGATCTACTTCCTTCAGCAATGGTATGCACTGGTCGACGAAGCGCTTGAAGATGCCATCTATGACAGCCAGGCCATGCGCGACTTCATCTGTATCGATTTGGTCATCAAAAGTGTTCCCGACGCGACTGATCTTTCTTATTCAGTTTAGTGACAGTGGTATTGTGGGTCGCCTGTTCGATCAGGCCCCACATGAAGTGACGAAGAACCATAAAAAAGCTTGGGCATACGCCCAAGCAATCGATCAAAACAGCTTCTCTGCTATGCTACTAACTCACCCTAGAAACTATACTGGGCAGCCACCATCACACGGCTCGCATCTTCTTCACGGCCATCGGCCAACTCCGTTTCGAAATAGCCGTACTCAATTCCGTACATCAAGCGTTCGTTGGGAGTCCACATCAGATTAAGAAATGTATTCTTGTTCTTTCTACCTGCATTCCCACCTACGGTAGGGTCGCCCAATTCGACATCGGTATAGCCATGGGACGCGTTCAGTGAATACTGTGGTGATATTTGATAAGAAAGACCAAGGGCTCCGCCATCGCCAGATAGCGTTTGCAGCTTACCGTTGGTATCGACGTAGGCATCGGCACCGTTGAAGTAATCGCCAGACAGATAGAGGTAACTGTTCGCCCCCTCGCTGGCGTTCACGATCGCTCTCAAGGTCACCGGTCCGGCATGGTAGGCACCTGCGGCGAAGGCCCCATAGCCCATTTCCGTATCCTTTTCGCTTCCGGTATCGTACTTCAGCTGCCGGGCGATGCCGGCGATTGAGTAGGAAAAGTCACCCATACTATCTTCATAGCGCAGGCTCAACGCGGGCATCGATGATACGGCATCGTCATTATCCGGTAGCAAATCATCTTCTGGCACGGAGCCATCGATGTTCTCCGCCAGCTGTGCCTTTGGATCCTCCGCAGCTATCGAGAATCCTCCCATGGTGTAGCGCAACTGGGCTAGGCGCGACCCATAGCCATTGCTTCCCGCCGTGCCGAGGAAATCCAGTGTGGGCGTGGCGGCGACGAAGGTGTTGTAATTCGACCAGGTCTGTCCGGCAAGGATCCCATTCCAGGAACCATAGGCATGCCGTAATCTGAAGCGCGAATTATCATCATTATAGGATCAGAAGTCCCCTTCGATTACGGTGTCAAGCGTACTCCCCTCGACAGGCGTACTGGTCCGAAAGCCGATACGGCTCTGTGTTGCAGACATCTGAAACTGATCCCCAACATCCCCCTCATCTTCCGATCCAGCGACTTCAGCAAAATAACCTTCGTTAGCCGATCCGGCATCCCGATCGAAGTTATAAGCCATGTTCAGCCTGGCGTAGCCATAAAGCCCCACGGTGGTCTCTCCCACTTGGGTTTCCAGGGCCGAAACATACGTCGAGCCGATTGCCAAGGCCATAACCGTCATGCTGACCAAGGGAATCTTCTTGTTATTCCACATGATGACACCTCTTTATGAATTGTCTTGTTATTACGCCGATTGCGGCACTATAAAGTTAGCGAAAATTCCTGAATTAAAGCTGAATTTGTTTGCCGAGATACTAGTTTTTCATAAAAAAGGTCAGCTCATGGCTGACCTTCTTAATTCATGTCAAGACTAAAGGATATCAATAGGCGACATGTAGTTCATAACGGTTACTGTCACTTTGGTTATTACCTCCCAATGAGCTACCACTCACCTCAAGCTGATAATTTCCAGGTTGCAGCTGACGAATAAGTTCGAAGTGCCCCCGTGGGCTGGAAGCTTCTGCTACCTGCTGTCCCGCCTCATTATAAAGAACAGCTGAAATGCGGTTGCCAGTGCTGGTAAATCCTGGAAAGTGCTCACTCACTACTTTCAGTGTAGTCGCTTGTTCAATGTTAATATTGAAACGCTTAGGTTGCCCCTGGGCAAGCATCTGTGTAGAAGATACGCCTCTTTCTAGTAAGGGAAGATTCTGTGTTGTATTGCCTAAGCTCGCTAATACAGGTGTAGAGAGGATACTTGCTACTACTGCACTAAAAACAATTGCTTTAATTTTCATGGTGGTTTACTCCGCTGGTTATTTACAATTTAATAATAACCTTAGAGTATGAATTGAAGCTGAATTTAGTGGTTTATTAGCAAAAAAAAACGCCACCTTTCGGTGGCGCAAGTTATAGAGTGCTTAACGATTTAAAACATTAACCTGACACCTGCCACCACGCCGGTATCTTCGGTATTATTCCCGCCAGCACGAGAAAGGTCAGCGGTATCGCCATACTCTTTTACCCAGTAAGCACCCACGTATGGAGCGAAGCGGCGGGTCACCTCATAACCTAGACGCATACCCACACGCACGGAGTTTAGCCCTTGGCCCACCCCAAACTCCTCGACTTCGCTAGCAGCAACGGCAATTTCGGTGCGGGGCTGTAAATAAAGCCGCTGGGTGAGGCGCAGGTCGTATTCGCCTTCAAAACTGGCGGCCACGTCGCCATCTTCACTCACTCGTAATGCCACGTCGGTTTCAATGCCGTAGGGCATTATGCCTTGCAGGCCGACAACCCCATAGGTGCGTTCGGCGTGATCATCGGAGAAAACACCGCCTTGATAACCGATCCCCCCCTGTAACTCCCAAAAATCAGCCACTAAACGACTATAGAGTAGTTCCAAAGACTCAAACTCAGCATCTTCGCCGTCGCCCTGGACATTTTTGCCTTCTGACTTTAGGTAAATGCGGTTGATATCGCCGCCGTACCAACCTTGAAAGTCCCATACCACGGCTTCTGGGCCTTTATCAGGCACGCTATATTCGAGCCGATCAAACAGTGCCATACCCATATTATGTTCCTCAGTGGGCGCTGGCCAACTGTCTGGTGCCGCATAGCCATCTTCGGCTTGAGCGGTCGTGGCGGCGGCCATGCCAAGGGCGGCGCTGGCGAGGGTTAAGTAGCGCTTAATTTTCATACTGCCTCCTTAAGAAACTTGAACAACGCGGAACATGCCAGCATCCATGTGATAGAGAAGGTGGCAGTGGAACGCCCAACTGCCCTCTGCATCTGCGGTGATCAACGCAGATACGCGCTCACCGGGCTTCACATTTAGGGTGTGTTTGCGTGGTATCAATTCCCCTTGGCCGTTTTCTAGCTCCATCCACATACCGTGGAGGTGAATAGGATGCTCCATCATGGTGTCGTTAATCAGAATTAGGCGCAGCCGCTCATCTTTCTCAAAATGAATAGGGCCCGTCACTTCGCTAAACTTCTTACCGTCGAACGACCACATATAACGCTCCATATTGCCGGTCAGGTGCAGCTCAAGCTCACGGCCTGGCTCACGGCGATCAGGCCATGGTGTGAACGCTTTGAGATCCCGGTAAACCAATACGCGTCTTTCGTCAGGATCAATGCCGATTCCCGCCTGGTTATAGCGAGAGCCCGGCTGAGCTTCACCGGCGAGAAGCAAACCATTTGCGCCTATTTTGGCCTGCTCGGCTGCCATCCCCCCCATAGTAGAGTGATCCATGCCTTGCATGTTGGACATACCGGAGTGATCCATCCCAGCCATGCTGGAATGATCCATGCCTTCCATATTCGACATGCCTGAATGATCCATGCCCGACATGTTGGAATGATCCATTCCTTGCATATTGGACATGCCAGAGTGATCCATCCCCGCCATGTTGGAGTGATCCATACCGCCCATACCGTGGGCACCCATGGCTTCCATACCGCGGTCTGCAATTTGACGGCGTTCAGGAATCTCCGCCTGCATGCCTTCACGTGGAGCTAGCGTGGCGCGAGCGTAGCCACTCCGATCCATGGCTTCGGCGAAGATGGTATAGGCTCGATCATCTTCTGGTGAAACAAGCACATCGTACGTTTCCGCCACGCCAATACGGAACTCATCAACAGGCACGGGTTGCACTGGCTGGCCATCGGCAGCAACGACGGTCATCTTCAAACCAGGTATACGTACATCAAAGTATGACATCGCCGACCCGTTAATCACGCGTAGCCGCACCCGCTCACCGGCTTTGAACAGGGCATTCCAGTTTTCCTGGGGGGAATGGCCGTTTAGCAGGTAAGTGTAAGTACTGCCGGTAACATCGGCGATATCCCTCGAGCTCATGCGCATTTTGGCCCACATGCCGCGCATCTCGGCGGTTTGAGAGAAACCGTTATTACGAACATCGGCAAAGAAGTCAGCAATCGTGCGCTCTTGGAAGTTGTAGTACCCTTCCATCGTTTTCAGATTACGGAACACCGACATGGGATCTTCAAAGGTCCAGTCGGTGAGCAGCAATACGTGCTCACGGTCGTAGCGGATAGGCTCACGCTCGGCAGCGTCGATAATCAGCGGCCCGGCATGGCCTAGCTGCTCCTGCATACCGGAGTGGCTGTGATACCAGTAGGTGCCGTTTTGGCGTACGGGAAAGCGGTAGGTAAAGGTTTCACCAGGGGCGATACCGGCAAAGCTGACACCAGGCACACCATCCATTTCCGGCGGTAGAATGAGACCATGCCAGTGGATGGAGGTGGACTCGTCCAGCAGGTTGGTGACACGCAGTACGGCGTCTTGACCTTCTTTCAAACGAATCAGCGGGCCAGGACTGGTACCGTTAATGGTAATTGGTTGGGCTTCTTGTCCGTCAATAGGCAACGATTCACGGCGGATCGCCAGCGATACCTCGGGCCCTTCTTCAACGCCCTGCGCGTAGACATTGCTGCGGCCCCAGGGGTTTGCCCAGGCGGGGGTTAATCCCATTGCGGCAGCGGAACCTATTCCTAGGGCAGCGCCGCCTTTTAGGACCTGCCGGCGAGAAAGCGGGTGAGAAATGATGCTTGAGCGTGCCATGTGTAACTCCCATCAATGATGAATGGCACCATCTTGATGGAAGAAGCTGAATCAAAGCTGAATAGTGATTAATTAATCACTTCAACTGCAAGAGGCAACGTAACCGTAACGCGCAGTCCACCCAGTGGACTACGCTCAAAGCGCGAGTGCCCTGAGTAGCGGGCAATTAACTGCGCAAGAATCGACAGGCCTAAGCCGTAGCCGGGACGGCGTTCATCCAATCGTGTGCCACGCTCTCCCAAGCGCGAAAGATCTTCTTCTGCAACGCCGAAACCGTCATCATCAGTGGTGAGCGTGAGTGTGGTAGTGGAGACGGCAATATCGCAATTAATGCACCTATTCGACCATTTGCCAGCGTTATCGAGCACGATGCCTAATATTTCAGAAAAGTCGTGAGCCTCAATAGGCACTTGGTCTTTCTCGTGTGCCGAGTGGGTAAGGTTGAAAATGCGCTCAGGGTAAAGACTACGGAACATCTCGATGAGCCGTGAACTATCTCGCGTGACGTTCGCCATTCGACCCGCGTTAGGCCCTGCAATACGCGAACGACGCAGCTCTGCAGCTAACTGAGCGTTAATATCTTCAATACGACTGAGCAGTTTATGCCGTCGGTTTTCATCAATGGGCCGATTGCCGCGCAGTACTTGGGTAATTGCTGCCAGCGGGGTTTTTAAAGCATGTGATAGGTTGGCGACCGATTCTCGCGAGCGCTTCAGACGAAGATCAATGTCGTCCATAAACCAGTTCAACTGGTCGACTAATTCATCTAGCTCCGAAGGGGTTACTAATGACAAGCGATCACGTTTGCCTGATCGCAATCCTTCAAGTTGTTGGCGCAGTTGCCAGAGTGGTATGAGTCCACGGTTAACCGCTAGCATGTTGAGCATGATGAGCATCCCTAAAAGCACGGCGGCGATCCCACCAACCCACCAGTGCAAAGTTGCAAGCCCTGCTTCTACTTGGGAAAAATCCTCGCCCACCAATAGCACACCCTGCGTGCCCTGCCACTCAAAATGGCGGCGATAGACGAGCATGTGCTGTGTTCCGCGATTCACATCTATTAGGGCATCGCCGCTCTCATCTAGCAACGGAGCCAGCTGTTGCTGCCATTGCGGGTCAGAAGCGCTGACTAAGCCATTGAAACGGAGTACGTAGAGATGATGAAAGACTTGATAGCCTTGGCTAACCGAGTCGAGCGCAATCGGTACAGCCGTTTGGTCTTGCTCTAGCTGCGCGACCGCGTGGTTTGCTTCACGTTGTAAGCGTTCACCTAAAAAATCCCTTGCCAGGCTCTGTAAAAAGATCCCGTGCAATAGCCACGTGGTGACCACCACCAGTAGCGCGACGCCGCCTAGCCATGCGAGTAGCCGAATGCGTAAACTGCGTCTATCAATGTGAAGCAAAGAAATACCCCTGACCGCGTCGCGTTTGAATGACTGATTTACCGAGATAACGGCGCAGACGAGCGATGTAGACTTCCACCAAGTTAGGTGCGGCAGCGTCCTGCTCCAAGGCGTAGAGCTGCTCTAGTAGCTGATCTTTCGAGTGAATACGGTCTGGATGAAGCATTAAGTAGCGCAGTAATCGAAACTCCGTTGCCGTTAGCGAACGCCACGTTTCCCCTTCTAAGCACACGCGTTGACCCGCCTCATCCAACGAGACACCGTTTAGCGTAATCACCTGAGATAACTGACCAGACTGCCTACGCAACAAGGCCTTCAGGCGGGCCATGAGTTCGGCTTCGTGGAAGGGCTTGGTGAGATAGTCATCGGCTCCCGTTTCAAGTCCAATAACTTTATCTTCCCAGGTATCGCGCGCCGTCAAAATCAAAATAGGCGTACTGCGCTTCTGCTTGCGCCAATGAGCGAGAAGATCTAACCCCGACCCATCGGGCAAACCGACATCTAAAATAGCCAGCTCATAATCCTCGGTTGCCATCAGCGACTTGGCCGCTTTCAATGAAGCGGCCAAATCAACCAGGTAACCGTTGTCCTTGAGACTCTCTGCCAAGCTTTCTGCTAACAAATCATCATCTTCGAGTAGCAACAGTTTCATGGGTCTGCGTCAGATTAGAGAGAAAAATTACCGTACATGCCGGATTCATAATGACCAGGAATGTTACAGGCATACTCTAGCTCGTTAACATTGTCAGGGACACTCCATAATAAAGTCCCGGTTTCACCAGGCGCAATGGTGACACCTGCCATACTCATATTGGCCATATCGTGACCATCGCCGTTTGACATATTGGACATATCGTGGCCTTCACCGTGTGCCATATTCGACATGTCATGGCCTCCGCCATTGGCCATGTTTAGCATCATCTGGCGATGTTCTTCTTGGGCTTCTTTGCTACCAATCACAAATTCGTGTTCTAGATTGCCGGTGTTAGTAATTTCAAATTTAACCACCTCCCCTGCCGCCATTTCTAGCGCTTCAGGGTCGAACCACATATCGCCAGCTTCAAGGCTGATCGTGCGGTCAACGTCAGCCTCGGTTAGGCCATTGTCACCACTGCCTTGGCCGGGCGAAGCCCATGCCGCACTCGTTATCAAACTGAGTGAAAGGGCAAACAAAGACGTTGTTAAGGAGATGTTGCGCATGGTCATTTACCTCAGAGGTTATTGTCACTTGTTCTTTATACGGCGTTAACCTGAAACGAGCCTGAACCTAACGTAAAAATATGGCCTGCTACCCAAAAGCATTTCTAACATGATGATGGATCCTGCCCCCCCTGATTAGAGTCAACGCTGCAGCAATGACTTTTCGTCTTGTTGGTGCAATTGCCTATGGCAGCCTCCGCCTAAACCTCAGCGTAAGGCCCATAAGAAGGAGACCGTTAATTTCGAGCTCTGGAACGGCTCAACAAGGTGGTTGACCTGTTAGTCACCCATTCGGTGATGACACTCTTGTCAGCACTGCCGTGATCAACAAGATAACCGCGACCAGCACCATCTCCAGTGCAATACTTCTCTGTAACCGTCCTGGGGCTGTTGCGTCGCCGCTCTCAAAGGCCGGCACAAGCCGCCACTTGTTCGCGGCAGCAAATAACAGTAGCGCCGCCACAATCAATACCTTGCCGATCAAGAACTGTCCATATGCCGTGGTGAGCAGGGGTGTGAGACCGCCTGTTAGCAGCGTGGCCAAAGTGACGCCCGCCAGTACCAACACGCCAACTCCGCCCATGGCGATTTTCCCGAAACGGGTCAGAATGTGGGCGGTATTGTCCTGGTTGTGACCCCGTCCTACTAAATGGAACAGCGGCCAAAGCGAGGCCACCCAAAATGCTGCCGCCATCAGGTGAACGATCAGCAAGCCAGCCAGAACGAGGCGTGGGGTGTTTACTGTATGCCCCACCTGCACGAATGCCAGCATCACCAATAAAACGCCTACTAGGCTCACGCTGTTGGCTGTTTTCGAGAGCGCTAAGTTATTAAGCTGAATCGCCTGAACCAGCAGCAAGCCAGCTGCCGCCAGCATTAGCCGGCCCCCGGACGCACCCTCAAACACGATTCCGAGCAGCATTGGGTTGGTTGCAGCAGATATATTGCCGCCCCCAAGGTAACCAGCTTCTAAAGGCCACTGGAACAGAATCAGAATGACCCCCGCCCAGGCAGCAAAGACGCCCATGCGGGCGACGCGCCTCCGGTCGTGATCAGGGAGTCGGGGAAACGCTAGACGAAACAACACGGCCCCCGTCGCGACTAGGGCACTAAGGTAAACCCCAGCCGCCACGAGAATCATCGCGACGGTCCAGACGTCGAGGCTATTTACGGAGAACCACCAGGCCACGGGTCAGGGCTCGACCGAGAAGTTAAAACCGTCGGACATCATGTGCCCGTCATCCGATAGGCCACGCCAGCGCACCTGGTAATCCCCAGCCGAAAGAGTGTCACTGGGCTTTACGAAGTAGCGATCGACCTGTTCACTGCCTGGCTGACCATCAAGAGGAACGGGGCCGTCCGGGCCTGCCACTTCAAACTGGGTGATGCGCATCATGCCACCAAACTCGATGCCAATCTCTGCTGGGGAATCCTGAATGGTGACGCCATCCCTCGGTAAAGTGTTTACGCGGCCTTCATGGGCCAGTGCCGGGATTGCTAGCGACATCAACAGCGTTGCTAAGGAAGCGTGAATGATAGGGAGCGAACTCTTCTTCTTTTGCATACCGTATCCTTATGTTTTTCAGGGTTGAATGGATATTGTTACTTCATCGCGGAGGCGCTAAAACTGATTCGGTTGAGCCTTCTTACATCGTTCATTTTCCCTGTTTGGCGAACAAGGCGCATGGCGTCGTATGAATCTTCAAAGAAATGAGTAGGTGTTATAGCGTGCCAACCTGAAGCAGGGCTGAAAATGTCGGAAAAAATAACTTATGAGTACATTTAGATATCGGTATTGGCACCTTTTTACTTTTGGGCTACTTATAGTTGTAGGCTTATATCGGAAGCAAACTTCGCCTTCTGCCATTTTTATTGGTTAAGGCGATGTCTCGATTGGCAACAGATGAGAGGAAATATCATGGTTAAGCACAAGATGATCTTTGTCATTGGTCTGGCTGCAAGCCTCAGTGTCCCCAGCAGCGCCATCTTCGCTCAAGGTATGAGCCAAGGCGCCCAAGGTCAGGGCAATATGATGGACGGCCAAGTCGGTATGGGTTCGGGCATGATGATGGGCAGTCAAGAAGGCATGTACCCAGGAATGATGATGGGAGGGCAAAGCGGGATGATGCCTTGTCCAATGATGGAAGGCATGGGGAGTATGTCCGGCATTGGCGGTATGCTCGACGAGCAGCAGATGAGTACCATGCGTGAGATGCGCCAAGAACACCGCGCGGCCCAGCTTGAGCGGATGGGCGAATTGATGAACCTGCGCGACGACATGATGCAAACCATGCAGACTGAACGCCCTGAACCAGAGGAAATAAAGGCGCTGCATGCTCAAATGGCCAACCTTCATGGCGATATGATGGCTGATAACGTGCGCATGCATAATCAGATGCAGGACTTACTGACCGATGAGCAGCGTGAACAGATGAGAGGAAGCATGCCCAGCCACCATGGCCCGCAATAAGCCTTGGCGATTGCCTCTTTTTTTAGGAGTGATGGTATGATGAACGCGGAATGTTTTGCTTTTATGGGGTCAATGGGGTGGCTAGGCTGGTTGATGCCCCTGGCCATGCTGTTATTAATTGGCTTGGCGATCGCTTCGCTGGCCAAGTACCTCTTCAGTCGTTCACGCTAAGGAGTTGAAAATAATGCAACATATGAGCACCAAGCTTTTACTCTCTGGTTCCATGCTGCTTGGGGCGGTCTCCGCCCAGGCGGCGTTACCGCCAGAGGCAACATTGTATAAAAACCCCCAGTGCGGCTGCTGTGACGCTTATGCACGCCATCTTGAAGAGCTCGGCGTAGAAGTGACGATTATTGACGATGTAGAGCTGGGTGATATTAAGCAGCAGGCAGGCGTGCCCTATGGCCTGGGTTCATGCCATACCATTGAGATGGGCGAGTATTGGATCGAAGGCCACGTTCCAATGGAAGCCGTGCAGGCGCTGTTTGAGGAACAACCCGATATTGACGGTATCGGTTTGGCGGGTATGCCCATTGGCACACCGGGTATGCCGGGGCCACAAGAAAGCCCTTACAATGTGTACACGTTTACAGGCCAGGAAGATGAGCCATTTATGACCCTTTAGTAGGGTGATAAAAGCTCGCCTGCTGTCTGCACGCCGTTCTAACGGACTCTTGTAGTACAGCAGGCGCATTCAAGTCATACATTACTAAAACGAAAGCGCTGTATTAAACTTAGGATTTACTTTGCTAGTGCGTTACGGGTCGATTCGTTACGGTAAGCTAAAAATAAGATTGCGTCGTTTTCTTTACACCTACACATTGCCACACTAGCAAGCCTGTTAAAGCTTACTTTGCGCAAAAACCTCCTATTAATATTACGCCTTAATAAAAGGTGAGCATGTTGTATACCCGCGTTAGTAAGATTGGCAGTTCGCATCCCACGTTTATTTCCCAAGCCCGCGTCCTTACTCGTTTTACGATGGCCACTGAGAATGGTGGTCATCGATAACAAAGACGTGCCGATGTGAGCCTCGATAATGATGGTGGGAATGGCGATGAGGTTCCGGCCCCTCCCATCCCTCATGCTCGTGTTGATGGTGTTCATCGTGGTAGTGCAGATGGGTATGGGTTATGGCTGCGTGCTCGTGCTCAAGAGTTCTCAGGTCAGATTTATGCCAGATAAGGGCTGTGAGCGCCGTTGCTGCCAGAGCAATCGTTCCCAGCAAAGCGAACGTTCCCGTCAGTCCCACGTTTACCCCCAGCCAACCTGCCAACGGATAAGTGACCAGCCAACAGCTGTGTGACAAGGAAAATTGGGCAGCAAACAGCGCTGGACGATCCACCGGCTGACACGAGCGTTTGAGCAGGCGTCCGGAGGGGGTCATAACCAACGAGGCCCCTGCGCCCAACAGCAACCACAGCCCGGCAAGCCCAGTAAACGATGGGCCTAGCCAGCCCAGGTAAAGGCTGAGTGCCAGCATAACGCCGCCCAACAGCATGACTGGCCGCTCGGGCATCCGATCCAGCACCTTGGGCAGCAATAAGGCCACCAGCATGGAACCTCCACCTGCTGCGGCAAAGGCCAGGGCTACCTCTTTCTCGCCCAAACTCAACACCGAGCGCACAAGCACCACCGTGTTGACGATTTGCATGGCCCCAGCGGCTGAAACCGCCAAATTCAACGCCAGTAGCCCGCGCAGCCGGGGTGTTTTCAGGTAAATCCGCATGCCGCGGGTAACACGATGCCAGACGCTAGGAGCTTCCTCTAGGGCAAGAGGCGCAGGCAGAGTTACCGATATAACCAGGGCAGCAGAGATAGCGAACGCCAGAGCGTTGAGTACAAACAGAACATCAAAACCCATCACCATCAGCAATGCCGCCGCCGCCATCGGGCTAAGAAGGTTTTCTAAGTCATAGGCGAGGCGCGACAGGGATAATGCTCGCGTGTATTGCTCTTC
This sequence comes from Halomonas sp., assembly GCF_011050415.1. GTDB lineage: Bacteria > Pseudomonadota > Gammaproteobacteria > Pseudomonadales > Halomonadaceae > Vreelandella. Next base: position 623 of record NZ_DRFS01000007.1, on the reverse strand, counting down.
GTCTTCGAGAATGTCAGGGATCGTCGCCTGGAAAACGGGTGTAAAGCCTGCTGAACAAGCATTGAGCAGAAAGATCAGCACATAGATCTGCCACACCTCGGTAACAAACGGCAGCGTGCAGACCACGGCCGCACGCAGCACGTCCAGGCTAACCAACAAGGTGCGCCGAGGCAGGCGTGAGGCATAGGCGCCGACCAGTGGGGCAATGCCCACGTAAGCGACCATCTTGATCGCCAGCGCGGTGCCGAGCACGACCCCCGCCTGACCCTCAGCAAGGTGATGAGCCAGTAATGCCAGAGCAACCGTGGTCAGACCGGTACCAATCAGTGCAATGACTTGAGCGAAAAAGAGATGGCAATAGACGCGATGGGCAAGTACATCAAGCATTGAGCGTTCCTCAAGTGAGGGGCTTAGATGCGTTTACAGGTAGCGGGCGATGGCCTTGAATTCTTCAGCCCGCGCCCGATGATTTTGATTGTGAGTATCCAGGGCTTCGTCTAGGCAGTGGTCGATATGATCTAAAACCAAGGTACGTTTGGCCTGTTGAATGGCTTTCTCAACCGCATGGAGCTGCTGTGCAATGTCCAGGCAGTGGCGACCGTCCTCTATCATCTGCGTCACGC
>NZ_DRFS01000006.1 GCF_011050415.1 Halomonas sp. | reverse complement strand
CCGCGGAAGCAGCGCGAAGCGTTGCCGGGGTTGGGTTCGTGCGGGCAGATGGGCTCTGTGCCATTGGGCGTCGTTCCGACGCCTCCCGCGGGTGCCTCATACGCTCGTACCTCGCGAGATTCGTTACCACGCGCTACGTGTGCACGTACTTGAATTGGTGTTTTCGTAGCGCGGCGTAAGAGTCAGCGCACCCGCGAAAGCAGAGCGAAGCGGTGCAGGATGCGTGCGTACATCACCGTTTAATGGATTAAAAAAGGTGCTCCGTGAGTAATCACACCGATTGGATTGTTCTTAGCGATGGTGCGCGGCCAACCGAGGATATTTATTTTCTGGAATCCGCTGCGCCAGAGCTGCGGGAACAGGATGTAAATATTGATCGCCTTCAAGTGTCCCGCAAGTTGGGCGCTGCTTGGTGGTCCGGTGGGGCGTGCAGGCGTAGGTACGCTAACGCGAACTTAATGTTGTGCCGCTCGCTGCCTCTTAGCTGGTTGCGTTGGCTAGAGCGAAATCGCAGCGCTTTTGGTTACATCGTCTATTTGATTGATGATGATATTTCCGCCGCCGCCTTGGACTCAACACTTCCCGCCGCTTACCGCAAACGCATGGCGCGTATTGCTCAGCTGCAGCCACGTTTATTGGCGTTGGCCGATGAAGTAGTGACGTGTAGCGATCAACTTGCCGAGTACTTTATACCTCGTCACCCTAAGGTGTCTGTGCTGACTCCGCCGTTGCTGGCGCCGTTACCAGGGCATGATCACTTTACGCTTCCTCCTACCTCTCAAGCGCCATGGCAACTCGGCTTTCACGGCACCCGGGCGCATCTTCAGGATTTATTGCATATCACGCCTGCTTTGGAATCGCTTCAGCACCAGCGTAACGATACTGAGCTTGAAATCATGCTGGGCCAGCATATCCCAGAACCGTTGGCGGCATTGCCTCGGGTGAAAGCGCCTGCGCCGTTGCCTTGGCAGGCTTTTCAGCAGTATCAACGTCAGCGCCGCTTACATATAGGATTGGCGCCACTGTTAGCGACTCCTTTCAATCAAGGAAAGTCGTTTATCAAGTTCCTGGATATTGCTGCCATGGGTGGGGTGGGCATCTACTCCAACCGCTACCCCTATACAGAAGTGGTTCGCCACGGCGAAAACGGCCTGTTGGTAGAAGATAATCCTGCGGCTTGGCGTGAGGGTTTGCAGCAGTTATTGGAAGATCCGGCCGCAACGGCGCGCATGGCTAAACAGGCCGAGCATGATGCCTTGAATATTGGTAACCCGCAGCACGCGATTAGATTTTGGCAGTCGCGCTAGTTTCACTTCAACGACATTTTATAGCGGGAATTAAATATGGCGCTTATTAATCAAGCACTATTGGATGCCGTTGAGGGTATTGCCCGCGACGCTGGCGACGCCATTATGCGCGTTTATGCCCATGGGTTTAGCGTGGAAGAGAAAGAGGATAAAAGCCCGCTGACTGAGGCCGATAAGGCAGCGCATAACGTGATCGTAGCAGGATTACAGGCGCTACCGGTGCAGTTTCCAATCCTCTCCGAAGAAGATATTGAGGGGTTTCCAGGGGCCGATGCCGAGGGGCGTTACTGGTTAGTCGACCCGCTCGATGGCACCAAAGAATTCATTAAGCGTAACGACGAATTCACCGTGAATATTGCCCTGATCGAAAACGGTAAGCCGGTGCTAGGCGTGGTGACCGCGCCTGCGCTTGGCGTTGGCTACGTAGCTGGACAAGGGCTGGGCGCGTTTAAAATAGAGGCTGATGGTCAGCGTAAAGCTATTTCAGTAGCTGGCAAGCCTAAAGCGGAAGCCCCGTGGCGAGTGTTGGGCAGTCGTTCACACCCCAGCCCTGATTTAGCCGCTTGGCTAGCGCAATTGGGTGAATACACCATGCTACCCATGGGGAGCTCGTTAAAATTGTGCATTATTGCTGAAGGCTTCGCCGACGCTTATCCGCGTTTAGGTCCTACCTGTTTGTGGGATACCGCCGCTGCTCATGCCGTAGTGCTTGAAGCGGGTGGTCGGGTAGAAACGCTGGAAGGCACCATGCTTAACTATGTTAACCCTAATGAAAAGCTCAATCCTAACTTTGTAGTTTGGGGTTGTTGAGGTTTTGGGGCGCTGAGATTTCAAAGCTAAATTAACATTTGTGATTATCTCGCGTAGATAGTTACAATAGTATACATTGTCTACTGAATATTAATTGCCGGTAAAAATACTATGTGTGGCATTGTCGGCGCAGTCAGCGCAAAGGATAGCACTCCCTTTCTACTAGAGGGACTCGCAACATTGGAATACCGCGGCTACGATTCCGCGGGGCTGGCGCTGTTATCAAGCGAGGGTGTTAGCGGCTTGCAGCGTGCGCGCTCCAAGGGTCGCGTCGCCGAGCTAGCGGCCAAGGTCGCTCAGGAAAATTTAAGTGGTGGCGTGGGTATTGCTCATACCCGTTGGGCTACCCACGGTATACCCGCCGAACGAAATGCCCACCCGCATATTTCCGGTGGTTTGGCCGTAGTACATAACGGCATTATTGAAAATTATGAAGCGCTGCGCGAACAGCTGCAGGGCTTGGGCTACGAGTTCACCTCCGATACCGACACCGAAACTATCGCCCATCTAATTCAAGCCTGCTTTCAAGGCCAGATTGGGGAGCCCGCGGAAAACCTCTTTTCTGCCGTGCAGTGTGCCGTGGCGCATTTGAAAGGGGCGTTTGCCTTAGCGGTGATTAGCGAAGAAGAGCCTGAGTGCGTGGTGGTGGCCCGTGAAGGCTCCCCGCTTATGCTGGGTATCGCAGATGATGGCCATTACGCCGCCTCAGATGCTTCCGCATTGCTGTCGGTAACCAGACAAATGATGTATCTGGAAAACGGCGATGTTGCCCACTTAACGCGTGACGCTATTACCATCGTAGACCGGTTAGGCCAGTCCGCTCAGCGCGAAGTTATCACCTCCAGCTTAAGTGCCAATGCAGTGGAGCTGGGTGATTACAGCCACTACATGCAGAAAGAAATTTTTGAGCAGCCCCAGGCGCTGAGTAATACGCTTGAAATGATCAGTGGGGCAGGGCAGTTACAACCCGGTATTTTTGGCGCTGAAGCGGCTGCTATTTTTAATCAGGTCGATTCCGTTCTGATTTTGGCCTGTGGTACCTCTAGCTACGCGGGGATGACCGCTAAATACTGGATTGAGCAGGTGGCGGGTATTGCCTGTAACGTCGAAATTGCCAGCGAGTACCGCTACCGCCAAAGCGTACCGAATCCTAAGCAGCTGGTGGTGGTGATTTCCCAATCCGGTGAAACCGCCGATACCCTGGCTGCTTTGCATCATGCTAAAGCCCAAGGGCACGCGTTCACCTTGGCGATCTGCAATGTGCCTGAATCCGCGATTGTGCGTGAAACCGCGTTGCGCTTTATTACCCGCGCAGGGCCGGAAATTGGCGTGGCATCTACCAAAGCGTTTACCACTCAGTTAAGCGCGCTATTCCTGCTGACGCTGTTGCTGGCTAAAGCTAATCAGCGGTTAAGTGAGGCAGATGAAAAGGCTTACCTTGATGAGCTGCGCCACCTACCTATTGCGGTTGATAAGGTTCTGGGGTTAGAGCCCAGTATTAAAGCGTGGTCTAAGCACTTTGCTAATAAAAATCATGCACTGTTTTTAGGTCGTGGGCGGCACTACCCTATTGCATTGGAAGGGGCGCTGAAGCTTAAAGAGATCTCATACATTCATGCGGAAGCCTATCCCGCTGGTGAGTTAAAGCATGGCCCTTTAGCGCTGGTCGATTCAGAAATGCCTGTGGTGGTGGTAGCGCCCAAGGATGAGATGCTGGAGAAGCTAAAAGCCAATATGCAGGAAGTCAGCGCTCGTGGCGGCCAGCTGTATGTCTTTGCCGATGGCGGCAGCGCGGTGAAATCTTCTGAAGGTGTGCATGTGCTGCAGATGCCGGAACACTACGGCCTGCTTTCACCGGTTTTGCATGTGGTGGCGCTGCAGTTGCTTTCGTACCACGTGGCGTTAGTGAAAGGCACCGATGTCGATAAGCCGCGCAACCTTGCTAAGAGTGTGACCGTAGAGTGAGCCACTTACCAATCACTATTCACCACTCACCGTTAAAGGTTTCCTAAGATGCGTAAATATTTTGGCACTGACGGTGTGCGTGGTCGCGTGGGTGTGTTTCCGATGACCGCCGACTTTGCTATGAAGCTTGGCTGGGCGGCGGGGCAGGTATTAGGCGCTGAAGGTGTAAAGGAAGTATTAATTGGTAAAGATACCCGTGCCAGCGGCTACATGTTGGAATCCGCTCTAGAAGCCGGTTTCTCTGCTGCTGGAGTGAATGTTGCGCTGGTAGGGCCATTGCCTACCCCCGGTGTTGCTTATTTAACCTCTACCTTCCGCGCGGATGCCGGCGTGGTGATCAGCGCTTCGCATAACCCGTTTGATGATAATGGGATTAAGATTTTTGCCCAGGGTGGCCATAAGCTAACCGACCTTCAAGAGCAGGAAATTGAGCGCTGGTTGGAAGTGGCTATCGATGGCGGTATGACCTGTGTTAGCTCTGATAAACTGGGCAAAGCGCGTCGTATAGACGACGCCGCTGGCCGTTACACCGAGTACTGTAAGGCTAACCTGCCGGGGCAGTTAAGTCTTAACGGGCTAACCATTGTTGTCGACTCGGCTAACGGTGCGGCTTATAAGGTGGCACCTGCGGTATATCGTGAGTTGGGTGCAAACGTTATTAGCATCCACGATACCCCAAATGGGGTAAATATTAATGAACGCTGTGGTGCAACATCAATGCAAAGCGTGATGGCGGCAGTAGTTGAACACCAAGCCGATCTGGGTATTGCATTAGATGGCGATGCTGACCGCTTGATGATGGTTGACCATACCGGTTGTGTGGTTGATGGCGATGAGCTTCTTTACCTGTTAGCAAAAGATGCCAAAGCAGCGGGCTATACCGGAGGGGTGGTCGGCACCCAGATGAGTAATTTAGGCTTGGAGCAGGCGTTAGCGAAGCTGGAGATTCCCTTTCTTCGCGCTAAAGTGGGCGACCGTTACGTAATGGAGCAGCTGAAAGCGAATGGATGGCGGTTGGGTGGGGAAGGTTCGGGCCACCTGCTTAGCTTAAACCATGCTTCTACGGGCGATGCTGTGATTGCTTCACTTCGCGTTTTAACCTGTTTACTGCAGCAAGGCGCAACGCTTTATCAAGCCAAGCAGGATATGCATAAGTTTCCTCAAACACTTATCAATGTGCGTTATACCGCCCAAGAAGGTGTTGACCCACTGAACGCCGATAACGTTAAAACAACGGTCGCCCAGGTTGAAGCTGACTTAGGGGAAAATGGTCGTGTATTGTTGCGCAAATCAGGTACCGAGCCGCTGATTCGCGTCATGGTAGAAGCCGTTGACGCTAGTCAGGCGCAGGCATGCGCTAAGAAAATTGCAGATACGCTTGCTTAGTAATGAATCAGTGTGGCAGCAATGCGGATCATTTTAGCTATATTTTTTTAAAGCTAATGACTCGAAAAAATTTGAAAGTATCGTTTCATTCGTCAGATTAAAAGAATGATTATCGGCGGTATTGAGCAAGGGAGAAGTAAATGGATGCCATCACGAAAGCGTTTTATCAGGAAAGGCCGGATGCCGCTCATGTAGCTGAGCGCGTAGCGTTTGGTACCTCTGGACACCGTGGCAGCTCAATAAAGCGCACTTTTAATCAAGACCACATTTACGCAATAACGCAGGCGGTAGTTGATTACCGCCGCCAGGCGGACTATCAGGGCCCGCTGTTTTTGGGCTTCGATACCCATGCGCTTTCACGATCCGCTTGGGAGTGTGCACTGCAAGTGCTCGCCGCTAATAATGTGCCCGTATTTGTAGAGAAAGGGCACGGCTACACCGCAACGCCTTTGGTCAGCCATGCGATTTTGCAGCATAACCGTCCTCTCCGTCAGGAAGTGAATAATTCAGGTTGGGCAGATGGGTTAATTATTACGCCTTCGCATAACCCTCCAGAAGATGGCGGTATTAAGTATAACCCCCACCACGGCGGCCCCGCTGAAACCGATATCACCAGCTGGATTGAGTTACGTGCAAATGCGTACCTATTGAGAAAATTGACAGACGTACCTATTGTTCCGGTGGAGCAGGCACTGGGCCATGCTCAACAGTATGACTTTACTGCCCATTATGTCGCTCAGCTGTCGGATGTGGTGGATATGGGCACTATTCAACAAGCAAATCTGACCTTGGGCGTTGACCCAATGGGCGGTACTGCGTTGCCGGTATGGCAAGCCATTGTTGCCCACTACAAGTTGAATCTTAATGTCGTTAATACCACGGTAGACGCTGAATTTGCCTTTATGCCGCCAGACCATGACGGCAAGATCCGCATGGATTGCTCAAGCCCGGCAGCCATGGCGAATCTGTTGAAGATTAAAGACCAGTTCGATATCGCCTTTGGCAACGACCCGGATGCTGATCGTCATGGCATTGTTGATGCCAACGGCTTGATGAATCCAAACCACTTTTTGGCAGTGTGTATCGATTATCTGATCACCCATCGCCCTGAGTGGGTCGCTAGCTTAAAAATCGGTAAGACGCTGGTCTCTTCTTCCATGATTGACCGTGTGGTCGCTTCTCATGGGCGTGAGCTTTATGAAGTGCCCGTAGGCTTTAAGTGGTTTGTGGATGGGCTGCATGAAGGCTGGTTGGCGTTCGGCGGGGAAGAGAGCGCTGGCGCTAGTTTGCTGACCCGCGATGGTAACGCGTGGTCTACCGATAAAGATGGCATCGTGCTGTGTTTACTGGCAGCGGAGATCATGGCGGTAACGGGTAAAACGCCTAGCGAGTATTACCGCACGCTTACAGAGCGCTTTGGCGAACCTTTCTACAAGCGCGTTGATACACCTTGTTCGCCAGAGCAGAAAGCGGCGTTTAAAAATCTTAGCGCTGAGAGTGTGACGGAAACCTCCTTGGCAGGCGACCCTATCACAGCTGTGCTGGTGAATGCGCCTGGCAATGGCGCGGCTATTGGTGGCATCAAAGTGACTACCGAAAACGGCTGGTTTGCTGCGCGTCCGAGTGGTACGGAGTCGCTCTACAAAGTCTATGCGGAGAGCTTTAAAGGCGAACAGCATTTAGATGAACTAATCGAAAATGCCACATCGCTATTAGCAACCGTACTGAAGTAGTACTAGAAGAATCATATTGCGGGGTAACCTGTTGCCTACTATTCAATAAAGCGCTGGGAAGCGCTTAATGGCGTGAAGCTTGCAGCAGTATTAATAGATGCATTGATAGAAGTATCAATAAAAGCATTGATGAAAGTAGTTGTGAAGTAACGAACGACTCACTGTTGCAAGCTTTTCGTCTTAGCTTTATTAAGGTTCAAGGAGGAACGAATGAATACATTAACGCATTTATTGACAGCGCGTGCCTATACGCCAGTCAATGCATTAGAGCAGCACGCTGAGCATCTGCAAGCGCAATCGCTGAGTGATTTAATCGGCGGTGATAGCGCTGCCGCCCGTCAACGGGCTAGCGCCTTAGCGTACACGTTTGAGTCACTGCATCTTGATCTAAGTAAGCAGCGCATTACTCAGGAAACCCTTTCATTATTAACGGATTGGGCGCTTAGCTGTGGCCTTGAAGCGAAACGTAACGCGCTATTTGCTGGTGCCCAGGTTAATTCTTCTGAGCGTCGTTCGGCGCTACATATGGCCGCGCGCTGGCCTGCCAACGTAACCCCGCCTAACGGCATGGAAAAAGCGGCCGAATTTTGTCAGTACCAGCGTGGTCGGTTAGCCGAAATGGTTGACCGGTTACATCAGCGCCAGTGGTTTGGTGCGACTGGGCAGTCAATCACCGATGTGGTGCATATTGGCGTTGGTGGCTCAGATTTAGGGCCAAAAATGATCAGTGAAGCGCTAGCTGACCGGCCAAGCCATACGCATGTTGATGTGCATTATGTTTCATGTATGGACGGGGCGCAGCTGCTGCCGCTAATAGAGCGCTTAAACCCGGCTACGACGCTATTGGTGCTGGCTTCCAAATCGTTTACCACTGCGGATACCCAGTTCAATATTCGCACTGCGTTGGCGTGGTTGAGTGATTCTCTTGAAGTTGATGTGCCGACGGTCTGTCGTCATCAACTAATCGGGGTTTCTTCAAAACCTGAAAAAATGACTGAATTTGGCATTCCTGACGCTCATCAATTGGTCTTCAAAGACTGGATTGGTGGGCGTTTTTCGTTGTGGTCGCCGATTGGCGTCAGCGTAGCGATGCAGTTAGGCATGGAGAGTTTCAATGCGCTATTAGATGGCGCGCATGCCATGGACCGCCACTTCCTGGAAACGCCGCTAACCGAGAATTTACCAGCCCTGGTTGCATTAGTAGGCGCTTGGAACTGCCAGTTCTTGAATATCGCGACCCATGCGGTGCTACCTTATGATGGCCGGTTGAAAAGTTTGACGGCATATCTGCAGCAGTTAGAAATGGAGTCGAATGGTAAAAGTGTTCGCCTTGACGGGCGCTCCGTAAACCATGCTACCTGCCCGATTATTTGGGGGGATGTAGGGCCAAATGCCCAGCATGCGTTCTATCAATTGCTGCATCAAGGTGGGCATACCGTTAGCGCTGATTTTGTGGCGGTGGCACGGCGTGAAGTGGATGCTACGCAAAATGTAGCAGATTCATTAGCCGCCCAAGAGCAATTAACGCTGGCCAATTGCCTTGCCCAGGCGCAGTTATTTGCGCTAGGGGATGATGCGATTCCAAAAGCATTGAGTGGCCACATGGCACAGGGCTATCGCGGTAATCATCCGAATACACTTTTATTGTTAAAGCAGTTGGATGCCTGGAGTATGGGCGCGCTCGTAGCGCTTTACGAACATAAGGTTTTTGTTCAATCCGTATTGTGGAACCTTAATCCGTTTGATCAGCCGGGTGTCGAGCTAGGTAAAAAATTGGCGACGAGTCTTTTCAACACAATGGCAGATAGTTCTTCTGAGCAGGATTTGGTGAGAGATCCCAGTACCGAACAACTGCTGCATAAAATTGGCGAGTGGCGCTAGTAACGAAATAGCATAGGAAGCAAGTGATGAAGCAGGTTCGTAAAGCGATTATTCCAGTAGCGGGTTTTGGTACCCGCTTGTTGCCTATTAGTAAGTCAATTCCGAAAGAGATGGTACCTGTCGTTGATCGGCCCTTGATTCAGCATGTGGTTGAAGAGGCGATGGCCGCGGGCATTAATGAAATTATTCTGGTGACTCGCTCTGGTAAATCTGCCATTGAGGATCACTTCGATGCCCACGCGGAGCTTGAGGATTCTTTAGCTAAAAAAGGCAAAGATGCGCTGCTGGAAACCTTGGCTGCCATTGCGCCCGCTAATTTAAAAATTACTAGCGTACGCCAGCCTAACGCGCAGGGCCTTGGCCATGCCGTATTTTGTGCTGCCCATTTGTTAGGCCAGGATGAGCCCTTTGCCGTTATCTTGCCTGATGTGCTGGTGAAGCCCCAAACGGAAAGTACTACCTGTGACCTTGGTGATATGGTACTTCGCTGGAATAGCAGTAGCGCCGCCCAGATTATGGTGGAAGCAGTGCCGCAAGAAGAGGTCTACCGCTATGGTATCGTTGATTGCGGTGGCAGTGAGCCCCAGGCGGGCGAAAGCGCGGATATGCTGGGTGTCGTAGAAAAACCCAAACCCGAAGAGGCACCTTCACGCCTTTCGGTCATCGGCCGCTATGTATTGCCTTACCGGGTAATGGAGTTATTGAGTGACCAGCCACCTGGCGCCGGTAACGAAATTCAATTGACCGATGCAATTGATCGCTTAATGCAGGAAGGTAAAACCGTCCAAGCTTTCCGCATGAACGGCCGCACCTTCGATTGTGGCCACATAGAAGGTTGGTTAAAAGCCAACACCATCCTAGCCCGCGAAGCCGGTTACGACGTTTAAGCAAACACATGCCTCGTTAGCGGTACGGTTTGTTGGTTTCGTAGCGCGTGGTAAGCCTACGGCGCACCCGCGGGAGCATCGCGAAGCGGTGCCGGGGTTGGCCTGTGCAGGCGGTGTTGGTTCGGTGCCCTTGGGCGTCGTTCCGCCGCCTCCCGCGGGTGCCTCATTCGCTCGTACCTCGCGAGATTCGTTACCACGCGCTACGTGGCCGCAGCTTTCGTAGCGCGTGGTAAGCCTACGGCGCACCCGCGGGAGCATCGCGAAGCGGTGCCGGGGTTGGCCTGTGCAGGCGTTGTTGGTGCGGTGCCCTTGGGCGTCGTTCCGCCGCCTCCCGCGGGTGCTTCGGATGTTCGTTCCTCACAACCTCGTTACCACGCGCTACGTGGCCGTGGGTTTCGTAGCGCGTGGTAAGCCTACGGCGCACCCGCGGAAGCAGCGCGAAGCGGTGCCGGGGTTGGCCTGTGCAGGCGTTGTTGGTGCGGTGCCCTTGGGCGTCGTTCCGCCGCCTCCAGCGGGTGCCTCGGCTGTTCGTTCCTCACAACCTCGTTACCACGCGCTACGTGGCCGCAGTTTTCGTAGCGCGTGGTAAGCCTACGGCGCACCCGCGGGAGCATCGCGAAGCGGTGCCGGGGTTGGCCTGTGGAGGCGGAGTTGGTTCGATGCCCTTGGGCGTCGTTCCGCCGCCTCCCGCGGGTGCCTCATTCGCTCGTTCCTCGCGAGATTCGTTACCACGCGCTACGTGGCCGTGGGTTTCGTAGCGCGTGGTAAGCCTAAGGCGCACCTGCGGGAGCAGCGCGAAGCGGTGCCGGGGTTGGCCTGTGTTGGCGGAGTTGGTTCGATGCCCTTGGGCGTCGTTCCGCCGCCTCCCGCGGGTGCCTCATTCGCTCGTACCTCGCGAGATTCGTTACCACGCGCTACGTGGCCGCAGCTGATTTTGGTGGGTCTCGTAGCGCGTGGTAAGCCTGCGGCGCACCCGCGGAAACAGCGCCTAGCGGTGCGGGGGTTGGGATATTTAATTTATTCCCAATCCATTTCGGCGACAGCGGGCGTTTGTTGGGCGCCCCAGTCGGGTTCGTACCAGCCTTTTTGCACGCATTGGTGGAAGCTTGACCATTCCCAGTCGCGGGGTGCTTTGGTCCAGCCGTGTTTGACGGGGTTGTAGTGGATGTAATCCATATGGCGCTGCCAATCGTGCTCATCACGAATGACGTGTTCCCAGAACCCGCGTTGCCAGGCGCTTTGGGTGCCGGGTGGGAAGAGGAATTCTTGTGAGGCGTATTTTTTGATGTCCCGCCAGCGGGAGGAGTAGTCGGCATCGCCTTCCGGGAGGGTCCATAGGCAGTGGAGGTGGTCGGGGAGCAGTACAAATGCGTCCATAACGAAGGGGCGCTCTTCTCGCACTTTACGGAAGGCGCGGCCTAGCGCTTCGATATTGAGGCGGTCTGCCAAGAGGGGTTGTCGGGCGTAGGTCACGACCGTGAAAAAGTAGCTGCCGCCAGGAACATGCGCGCGTCGATAGGTTGCCACCCGTGCCTCCATGCAGAATATTCGGTGATGGTAATGTTGCTAATTATCACATACCACGCTTTTCCATACAGGTATGAAGCAGCAAATAACCTGCTCACCACTCACCACTCACACTTTCTGCAGGCTTTCCACGGGTAGATCCAGATGCTGCGGCCGGTTGAGCACATTGAGCAATACAATGGCGCGCTCTTCGCCTTTGCAGCGGGTGAAGATGGCTTCGAGGTCTTTGAAGGGGCCGTCAGTGATGGTGACTTTCTCACCAGCGCTGAAGTAGGTGTGGATATCGACTTGCTGGTGCGGTTGGGCGCGCAGTGTGTCAATTAAAGCGTCTGGCGTGGCAACCGGCCTATTACCGAAGGTGAGCAGTCTTAGCACACCGCGCGTTGAGCGAATAGGCCGCCAATTACTGACCACTTGATCCAGGCGAATGAAAAGATAGTAGGGAAACAGCGGCTCGTTAACGGTAACCAATTTGCCTTGTCGTTTCCGTTTGATATTCAGGACAGGATGAAACACCTCGTATCCTTGATTAGTGAGGTGTTCAGCGGCACGGAATGATTCCCCGCCCTTGCATTGAATAACGTACCAACAAGGCATGGCGCCTTCTAAGTCGCTGAAACAGTCCATGCATTCATCCTTGGGCTTAGCGAGTATTTGCCGTGTTTTCTCTGACAGATAGGTTACGGTAGCAACGTGGCTAATGCATGTAACGTTTGGTCAATCTGTGTTTGGGTATGGTCACAAGAAAGGAAGAAGCGCAGCCGCGCACTCTTTTCCGGTACCGCAGGGTAAAGAATAGGCTGAACATTGATGTTCTGTTCCAGCAGCCCATGGGAGAGACGGGCGGCTGCCGCAGAGCTGCCGATAATGATGGGCACGACGGCGGCACCTATGCTGCTACCGGTATCTAGCCCGCGCGCGGTGGCCTGTTCCAGGAAGTAGCGCGAAATAGCATGCAGCTGCTGTACTCGCTCGGGCTCTTGCTGCATGAGCTGTAAGGCGGCAAGCGATGGCGCAGCCACTTGGGCAGGCATTCCAACGCTATACAGGAAACCTGGCGCCAGATAGCGTAGCGTTTCGACTAGCGGTTTGCTGCCTGCGATATAGCCGCCGCATCCCGCCATGGCTTTGCTCATGGTGCCCATCCAGATATCCACATCACGCGGGTCGATATCAAAATACTCGCGCAGCCCCAGGCCGGTTTCCCCCATTACGCCAAACGAGTGTGCTTCATCGACCATTAGCCAAGTCTGAAAACGCTGCTTCAGTTCGATAAAACGCGGCAGTTCAGGGATGTCGCCATCCATACTGTAAAGCCCTTCGATCACCACCAGCACGCGCTCAAACTGATGCCGATGACGGGCAAGCAGGGTTTCTAGTGCTGCCGGGTCGTTGTGACTAAACGACATGCGCTTGGCGCCAGAAAGCTGCGCGCCGACTAATGAGCTGTTATGAATATACTCATCGTGGAGCACTAAATCTTTAGGGCCAAGCAGGTAACCCAGGGTGGAAACGTTGGTAGCGTGGCCGCTAACAAACACCACGGCGTCTTCAACGTCATACGCGTTAGCCAGCGCCTGTTCCAACTCCTGATGAATGGGCCGTTCACCGGAGACCACACGGCTAGCGGAAACAGATGTGCCATAACGGGCCACCGCATCGCAGGCGGCCTGGTTAATACGCGGGTCGCCTGAAAAGCCAAGATAGTTATAGCTGGCAAAATTAATGCAGGTCTGGCCATTAATGACACTGGTTGCCCCAGCACTGCCCTCATGCACCTTAAAGAACGGGTCTACCAAACCTAACTGATCCGCAGCCTGGCGCATCATGGCAATTTGCTGATAGCCGGGCTGGGCATCAAAACGCGTGAAGCGTTCGGGTACTGTGCGCTGGTCTGCACCTTGTCTGTCAGATGACGACGCAGTGACGCTGGCAGCACGCGGGGCAGTGCGCTTGCGTGCTTTATCCAGAAGCTGCTGTTTCAGTTCAGAACGCTTTGCAGTCATGGTGTCTCTGTCGCGGGTGATGATGAAGCAGCGGACGGTTCAGACGTGAACTCCTCTGCACCGTGTTGTGCGGCCAGCGAGGCTATCGCATCTTGCGGTGTGTCTTCAACATCGTCGTCATGCTGATGCATTTTCTTGATCAGTACGCCAGCCAGTTTGTCTAGCGTCGATGCCTCGCTGAGCACCATCACTGACACCTGTATCCCCAGTCGGTTCTCAATCGCCGTCATTAGCTCGACGCCCATCAGCGAGTCGAAACCCATGTCGTAAACCGAGCGGTGAATATCGAGCTTCTCTTCATCAATCAACAGGATGCTGGCCAGTTCAGCACGTAGCAAATCCGTCACTGTGCTGTGTAACTCCTCGGGGGAGAGGTCGGCCAGCAGTGCGCTGATATCGTCATCGGCATCTGAACTGCTGTCATCGTCACTGGCACGGGCAATTTCGTTAAAACGCGGCGCATCACTGGTGGGCAGGAAGCGAGCTAGTGCGCCCCACTCCAGTTCCAGCACGCCCAGGCTTGGCCCCGGCGTTATCAGCATCTGCTCGAGCACCTTGAGTGCATCCTCTGAGCGCAGCGCTGAACCGCCCAGGCGCTCTTGCAGCGCATCCCGGGTGCGGGTATTGCGGGCCAGGAAACCGACATCTTCAATGGCCCCCCAACGCACGCAGGTTGCCGGTAAGCCAGCTGCACGGCGGTTGGCGGCAAAGGCTTCGAGCCAGTGGTTAGCGGCTACATAGTTAGCCTGCCCAGGGTTACCAAACAGCGTGGTCGCCGACGAGTAGAGCACAAAGAAATCCAGCTCGGCATCGCGGGTAAGGGCATCCAAATAACGGGCACCATCGATCTTGGGCGCCAATACTTTTTGAATCCGATCGGCGTCTAAATTACGGATCAAGCCGTCATCGATCACCGTGGCCGCGTGCACAATACCGCGCAGTGGGGCGAGTTCACCTTTGGCGCGCTCGAGAAGACTGGCTAGCGCAGCGCGGTCGGTAATATCACACGCCGCTGCCAATACCTTAACGCCTTGCTGTTCAAAGGCCGCGACTGCTGCTTGCGCTTCTTCACTGGCGGGGCCGCTACGACTGAGCAGAATCAGTTGCCGCGCGCCTTTTTCCACAAGCCATTGGGCGGTTCTTAAGCCGAAACCACCGAGACCACCGGTGACCAGATAGCTGGCCTCCGGGGATAGCTGCATTTCGGCAGTCCCCAAAACGTCGTTTTGCGGCGGTGCGATGGGCTGCTCATAAGTAACCACCACCTTGCCGATCTGACGCGCCTGCTGCATATAGCGGAAGGCGTCGATCACTTGCGTGTGGCTGAACGAGGTAAACGGCAGTGGGCTCAACGTGCCATCGTTAAACAACGCCATCATTTCGCCAAACAGGCGCTGGGTGAGGGCGGGCTGCACTTTCATTAGCTGATCGGAATCGATACCGAAGTAGCTTAAATTGTTGCGGAACGGGCGCAGGCCAATATGGGTATTTTCATAGAAGTCGCGTTTTCCCAGTTCCAGGAAGCGGCCAAATGGGCGCAGGGCTCGCAGGTTCTGGTTAATCGCTTCCCCGGCCAGCGAGTTAAGCACCACATCGACACCTTCGCCGTTGGTGTCTTCGAGAATCTCTTCAGCGAAGGTGAGCGAGCGGGAGTCGTACAGCCGCTCGATGCCCATCAGGCGCAGGAAGTCGCGTTTCTCTTCAGAGCCCACCGTTGCGTAAATTTCCGCGCCCAGCCATTGAGCGATTTGCAGTGCGGCAATGCCCACGCCGCCAGCAGCGCCGTGAATAAGCACTTTCTCACCCGGCTCTAGCCGCGCGAGGTGCTTAAGCGCGTAGTAAACCGTAAAGAACGTGGTGGGAATGGTGGCCGCGGCGGCAAAGCTAATGCCTTCCGGCAGCGGCGCAACGGCATGCTGGCTGGCAATGACGTTATCGCTGAAGCTTGCCGGGCCGAAGCCAACCACGGCTTGGCCTGGCGTTAGGTGGGTCACATTACTGCCTACCGCTTCGACCACGCCTGCAAACTCAAGCCCTAGCGTTGGCCCGGCGAAGCCGTTCTCAATCGCTTCATCGGAAAGCAAGCCAAGGGTGTACATCACATCGCGGAAGTTAAGCCCGGTGGCTTTAACACGAATTTCCACCTCGTCGGCATTGGCTTCCGGCAGTGGGCGCGGCCGCCAGATTAACTGGCGCAGCTGGCCGGGCATGGCAAAGCCAAGCGTCATGGCCTGACGTGGCTGCGCGCTGTGTTGTGATATGCCTGGATGGGGTGCCGATAGCGTACGTAATCGCGTGGCAAAGCGGTGGCCTTGATTGTCGATCAGCGCTTCGTTCTCGCTATCCGGTTGGGCAAGCAGTGTGGCCCAAGCGTGAAGCGCGGCTTCACTGATCATGGCCGGAATATCCAGTAGATAAACGCTATGACCAATGGCTTCGTTCGCCAGCGATCGGCCAAAGCCCCACAGGGCCGCGTCGCCGGGCGCGTCGTCAGCGCTTGCAACGGTGGACTGCCAGAGCGCACTCAGGCCATTAGTGACCAGCCATAGGGAAGCGTCAAGCGACTGCTGTTCTAGGGCTAGTGTCCACTGAAGAGCGTACTCACAGCGGGCGGTTTGCGCTTCAGTACTGTTAGCACCCAGGCCGCGCAGGTCAATGACATTGAGCGTGTGCTCAGCGTGATTGGCTAGCGTTGGCTGAGACAAAGCGTGGGTCAACAACTCTGCAGGCGCGCTCTGGCTAACGCTGAGCAGCGCAGAAGCGCCTTGTGATTGCAGCGTCTCGATCAGATTGGCCGCCACTGTTTCACTGTTATGATCTGCGATGATCAGGTGGCGACGCTGGGTCGCTGTCTCGACTGATGGCGTATCTAAGGGATAATAGGCATGCAGCAGGTAAGCGCCACTCTCACTCTCCTCCAGTGCCATGGGCGTGGATACCACAAAGCCTTGATCGTTGAGCCAGCCGATAAGGGTGTCTTGTTCCAGCGCGGTTTGGTCGATGCCTGGCGTGGCCAGTAGATCATCTATCCAGCGACTGGGAGAGATGCCAACCAGCATTAGCTGGGCTCCGGCCGCTAGCTGTGCAGGTAGCGCTTCAATAAGCTTGCGCGTGGCGCTTGGCCGGGTGATATCCACGCTGACAAACGCCACCTGGGCTTTTGCCACGCTGGAGGGAGCGGTTAGCGATGCGAAATCGTTTTGGTCTAGATGCTCCACATCGATCAGCGGAAAGCGCTCTTGCAGCTGTTCGGCTTGATGGCGTGCGCTGTCGAGGGTGGTGATCACGCGGTAATGGGTAAGGTCGTGGTACAGCGTGTGAACGGTGCGCTCCAGCAGACGTTCACCCAATGCAGGCGCGCTGGGGCCCGCTTCTAAAAGCTGTAAGCGTTGACCAGGGGAGAGCTCTGCTATGAGCGCATCGATGATCTCTCCTAACACGCCTGCCAACACCTGCCAGCCGCTTTCGCCTACCAGTACTCGGTTTAAGCGTGCCACTTTTTCGTGGCTAATGCCCAGCGCTTCAAGATCGCTGGTGCCGCTACGCAGCGCCTGTTGATGTAGTCCTAAACGCCCCACCATATGAATGGGCGCAAAGTAGTCAGGGTAGTCCTGTACTAGCAGTTGCCAGATAACGTCTGGCGAGTGCTGAGCCTCATCGGTGGCGGCATTTGCAAAAGCTTCGCTGAGACTGTCGAGCAGCGGGGCGACTTCATTGCCATAGCGCTGGCCAGTGTATTCGGCGTAAACGCTGGCGATATCGGCCAAGCGAGCGAGCGCTTCTGCGGGTAACACCAGGGGGGCTGGCGTCAGCGGCGCTGGTGTCAGTTCAATATCTAGGTAACTGAAGTGCTGATGGTGCGCGCGGTTAAGACGAATCGCCTTAAAGCGCGTTTGGCTCAACACTGCAACGGCATTGCCGGCGGCGTCATACAGCTCGAAATCAGCGGTGAAGGAGTGCGGCGCACGCTTGCCCATCACGGCGCGCGCGATAACTGGTTCGCCCGCTTGAGTATTCACTTGAATACGCCCTACACGAACCGGCACAAAGGCGAGCTGTGACGCAAACCCACTGTGTTGTGCAAGCAGCGGAATAAACATCTGGAAGGCGCTGTCGAGAATGCCTGGGTGCACGTGCAAGGTGTCTAGCTGTGCCTTTACCTCATCCGACAGGGCGATTTCGCCAATCACCGCATCGCCTTCAATCCAGCCCTGGGAAATCGCCTGGAAGGCTGGTCCGTAGTGAAGGCCAATCCGCTCGGCCATGTGCAGGTGATCTTCCAGCGTGTAGTCCGGCGCGCGATTTGGAATAGCGGGCGCCTGACGTTTAAGCAGGAAGCCACGGCTCTCACGCATGGTGCGGGCCACGGCATTTAGCTGCCATTCGTTGCCGGTGGCAGGCTCGCGGGAGTGAATCTCCAGGCGGCCATCTTCCGGCGCGAAGGTAAGCCGCATGGCACGGCCATGGGGGCCGTCGAGTAGCAGCGGCGCACGAATCTCCAGCTCTTCAATGTCCAGCAGCGGGCTATCTTTTAACTGCAGTGCCGCCGCCAGGGTCAGTTCTACAAAACCGGCGCCGGGGAATACGGCGCCTTCACCGACCACGTGGTCAGCAAGCCATGGCTGGCGCTGAGTATCCAGCTGGCTTTCCCAGGTATGTTGGTGCTGAGCCAACGGGTAGCCCAGCAGTGGGTGCTGGTAGTAGCGCGAAAGCAGACCTTGGCTGTCATTCGTACCATGTACCCAGTGGTGGCTACGCTGCCAGGCATAGCGCGGTAGCGGTACACGCAGGCCTTCAATCGGGAAGAACTGGCGGTAATCCAGGGTAAGGCCGCTCAGCAATAACTGACTAAGGCAGCGCTGTAACCCTTCCATGCCAGGTTTGTGTCGCTCAATCGTGCCAAATACCAAGCCCGCTTTATCTAGCTGGCGAAGCGTTTCATTCAGATAGCGGCGCAGAATGGGATGAGCACCAATCTCAATAAATACATTGTTGCCTTGCTCAATCAGTGCGCTGGCGGCGGCGTCAAACAGCACCGGCTCGCGAATGTTTTTCCACCAATAGGTAGCGCCTAACTCAACACCCTCAATCAGGGTGCCGGTCACGGTGGAGTAGTAGGGCACCTGCGTGGCGCGGGGGGTAATATCGGCCAGAGCATTGATAACGCCCGCTTCAATACTGTCCATCGCCGGGCTGTGGAAGGCGTAATCCAGCGGCAGACGTTTGGCAAAGATATCCAGATTGCTCAGTGCCGCTTCTAACGCCCCCAGCTGTTGGCTGTCTCCCGCCAAGGTAATCCCTTTGGGGCTATTAATGCCCGCCAGGCAGACCTGATCGAATTCGGGTTTTTCGAGCCACTCGGCGATCTCATCGGCACTTGTCGCCACGGCAGTCATTTCGCCTTGGCCGCGGGTTTTGCCTTGGTAGTCGCTGCGGTAGTAAATCACCTTGACCGCGTCTTCCAGGCTTAACGCGCCGCTGGCCCAGGCCGCCGCGACTTCGCCCACGCTATGACCAAACACGGCGGTGGGCGTAATGCCTTGCGCACGCAGCCACTCCGTTAATGCTACCTGCAGCGCAAATAGGGCAGGCTGAGCAATCTCGGTCAGTGCAAAGCGGTTTTCGGTGCTCAGATCAGCATTGCGACCTTCCAGTTCAGCACGTAGCGAGAAGTCGCCGTGCTGCTGGAAGATGGCATCTACCCGGTCGATGGCATCAGCGAATACTGGCGAATCGTTGAGCAGGTCGTGGCCCATGGATTCCCACTGGCAGCCGTTGCCATCGTAAACAAACACCGGGCCTGTGGCCTTGGGCAAGCGCTCCAGAGTAGTGACGCTTTTCGTTTCCCCCGCCGCAAAATCGCTAAGAAGCGAGGCAGCTTCTTCAGCTGTTTGGGCAAACAGCAGCGCGCCATGGGCGTGGTGGTCACGGTGAGTGAACAGGGTATGGGCGATATCGTAAAAGGACGCGGTGGCGTTTTGGCCCAGATAGGCCGCCAGCGTTTCGGCACTTTGGGTAAGTGCGGCTTCGCTGCGGGCAGTGAGGCGAATGGGCAGCGGCGTAGCGGGTGTAAGTGGCTCGGGCTTGGCGCGCTCGGGCGGGCTTTCTAAAATAACGTGGGCGTTGGCCCCGCCAAAACCGAATGAGTTGATGCCGATAATCAGGCGTCCCTCTTTCTTCAGCGGCTGGGCTTTGGTGACCACGGATATATTCCACTCATCAAATTTGATGCGCGAATTGAGCTTGCGAATACCAATAGTGGCAGGTACTTCGCGGTGTTGGATGCTGTAAAGCGCCTTGGCAAGCCCAGCCACCCCTGAGGCGGTTTCCAGGTGGCCTAAGTTGCTCTTTACCGAGCCAATCAGTAACGGTGTTTTACGATGCTGGCCGAGGGCTTCACCGATGGCGCGGGATTCAATTGGGTCGCCTACAGCGGTGCCGGTGCCGTGTGCTTCCAGGTAGTCGATCTCGTCCGGCTCAATGCCCGCCTGCTGATAGGCGCGCTTCATCAGGTCAATCTGGGCGCTGGGGTTGGGTACCGTTAGCCCCGATTTATGACCATCGGTATTCACCGCAGAGCCTGCCACCACAGCAATAATATTGTCGCCGTCAGCAACGGCAAGATCATAATCTTTTAGCAGGAACAGGCCAGCACCTTCCGAGCGTACGTAGCCGTTGCCGCCTTCATCGAACACTTGGCAGCGGCCAGTAGGTGAGAGCATGCTGGCTTTGGAGAAGATAATAAAGCCATAGGGGTGCAGGTGCAGGCTAATGCCACCCGCCAGCGCCATGGTAGTTTCACCGCTGCGAATCGATTGGCAGGCTTGGTGAAACGCCACCATAGAGGACGAACAGGCGGTATCCAGCGACATGCTGGGGCCGTGTAGGTCGAACACGTAAGACAATCGATTCGAGGCGATGCTGGAGGTATTGCCCGTGGCGGTGGAGGCGTCAATGGCCGCCATGTCATCTGCCATGCGGTAAGAGTAGTCCAGGCTGGCAACGCCTAAAAACACCCCACACTGGCTACCACGTAGGGTGCTGGGCAGAATGTTGGCATTTTCCATCGCCTCCCAGGCAAGCTCTAGGAGCATGCGCTGCTGGGGGTCCATATTGGCCGCTTCGCGGGGCGAAATGCCAAAAAAATCAGCGTCAAAACCGCTGATATCGCCCAAGCTTCCGGCGGCAAAGGTCACGCTGGTACCTGGGTGGCGTTTATCAGGGTGCTGATAAGCTTCGTGGCTCCAGCGGTCAGCGGCCACTTCAGTAACTAAATCTTTTTCGGCTTGCAGGTCCTGCCAGAACGTTTCAGGGGTGGTGCCGGGGAAACGATGGGCGGCGCCGATAATGGCAACGCGTTTAGTCATTCTTGCTCCTGAGGTTCTGGTTCTGCCTTGATCATATCGCTATTTAATGCGTGTCCAAACACCTGTTTAAACAACTGGACACCAAGTTCGTTTGCGGCTAATTCATGAGCGGCATTGGCTTTTGCCGAATACTCGCTCATGGCTGCCTCTGTCTGCGTTGACCATAACATGTAAGGGGTGCGTCCATCTGGCGGCGTAAAGTGTGCATACGCTGCTGGTAAAATCGGCACATGGTCTCCATACCAACCTAGCAATCCCGGCCTTTTTGCTGAATCTAGCGTTTCTTTAACGCACGCCAACATCTTGTCGGATTCACCTAAGTGGTGCAAATAGACCGCGAAATCACGTAAATGATCCGCCAAGGGCCAAGTCGCATTAGGCAGGGTATCGGCTAAACGCGCTTGGTTCGGTGCTTCCAAATGCAACGGCCCGTGATTTTCCATGGTGATCGCAAATATAAATAGCGGCCTATTATCGTCATCTTCAAGCAGTCGTCCAATCTTTCGTGCCACTGCTAGATCGCTAATGTATTGGCCGGTTTTATCGCTGCTCTCGAAGGCATTGATATCTATAAACTGGTCAAAGCCAAGCTGGGGCATCACTTTGTGGCGAAAATAGAAGCTCGCCAGGTACGGGTGCACACATACTGTCCGGTAGCCCGCGGCTTTAAAAGCACTTGCCAAACTGGGCAGCGGGTGGCGTGAAAGGGTGCGGTATGGGTTGAACTGGCGGGCTCCCCACTGCGCCGGGGCAATGCCCGTTAATACGGCGCATTCAGTACGTACGGTGTTGGCCCCCCAGGCGGGCACATTGAGCGTACCCTGTAGTATGGCATTGGTTCGGGTGTTGTCATAATGGTGTAGTAAATTGGTATCAATGTCTTTACACCAGGGGCGGGGGTCGAAAAACGATTCACTCTGCACCAACACTACGTTAGGCAGTGTTTCGTCACCTTGGTGGGCTTTGGCTATTTCAGTTAACTCATGAAAAGGCGACTGCTCAGGGGTTGGAATTGGTGAGCGCACTAGCGCCATGCCGTATGCCCATAAGCTGGCGAACAGCCCTAAGCGCTGTAGGTCTTGAATAGGTTGCAACGTAATGGTTGGCAGCTTGGGAATGCTGAATGAGAGCAACACGACCCCCATTGCAATGATCTCAAACGTACTGATTAGAAAGAGGCTAGCGCCTTCGCTAGTAACTAATGACGTTTCCCAGTAGAAGAACGCGCCAATGGCCACGGTGGCAGCGCTGCTGGCGGCAATGGCTAAGCCAATGCCGAAAAAGGGCACGTATAAACGTGGATGCAGTATGGCATCCCAGAAGTATTCAAAGTCGTGGCAGATAAACGGTTCGTTTAGGGTGTGCGATTTGGTGTTGCTGGACTGCACCACGACCAGTTGTAACGACAGAAGCACCATCGCCGCAAACCAAGGCCGCTGAAGTAGCAACACCAACACGCCTGATAGCAGTAGCCAGGTGCCAAGGTGCACACCATTCGCTGCCCATCCACGCTGCCAGAATGGGCGTGGCCGTGGGTTGAGCAGGGCTTCAAACACACCGCTGATCAGTAGCCCTATGAGCAGTGGCCACATCAGAGCGCTAATCATGGGGCGTATCTTCAGAGTGATTAAAGCCCAGTCGCTTGATTAGCCATTGCGACACCCCGGCAGGCAGCACCGCTAGCCACCAGGTGCCGAAATTAAGCGGAAAGGGAAAGCTCACTCGCGCACGGTTGGCGGTAATGCCGCGCTTAATGACTTTCGCGGCGCGCTCCGGCGGCCATTCCCAGGGCTTGGGGCCGGGCATCGCTTCGCACATAGGCGAGGTAACGTAGCCAGGCATCACCACCGTCACCCCAATGCCATGGGGGGCAAGCAGCCCGCGTAATCCTTCGCCGTAGGCTTTGATGCCCGCTTTGCTGGCACTGTAACTGGGCGTAGTGGGTAGGCCGTGCCATGCGGCAAGCGAACTTATCAATACCAGTTGGCCGCTGCCCCGTGCTTGCATGGCGGGCACTAAATGCTGTGCCATGGCGATGGGCGTTTTCAGGTTTATATCTAGTAATGCCTGCACATCCACCCAAGGCTCTAGAACCTGGGGGGCTTGGGGGTGGGTGTTCTTCCCCGCATTGGCAATCACAATATCCGGTACCTGCTGGGCACAAACATCAGCTAGCCACGCTTGCAGTGCTTGGTCATCCGTTAGGTCGATTGTCGAGAGCGTCACCTGGGCGCCTTGCTGGCGGCAATTCTGCGCGAGCGCGTCTAATTTATCCTGTTGACGCCCGTGAAGAATAAGCAGCGTGCCGGGCGCGGCATAGGCGTGGGCCAGAGCGCCGCCAATCGCGCCGGTAGCACCGGTAATCAGCACGCAGCGAGAGGGTTGAGGTTGGCTCACAGCAGCTTCTCCAGCGGTGACGGACAGGCTTCTAATATGCGGGCGGCGTTGTCGACGGCTAAATCGATACCCGGCTGGCAGTAGTAGCCGCCGTTAACCTGTACCGCATGCATAACGGTCTTTTGAAAGTAGCCAAAGAGCTTGCTGTTTGGCGGCGCTGGCTGTTGCCAAAAATCCGCTAAGTTGCCCTGGTAGGTAAGCCCATCCAGGTTGTAAATCGGATCGCTGAGCGCAAAAGTCGGGCAGTTCTTCTCAAGCGATACGATGCCTACCGTACTATTCACCGTCACATTGCCCTTGGCATGTTTAAGCAGGATATTTAGATCCCCAGACTCCAGATAAACAATCCGCCCTTGCAGGCCGTGACGCTCTTCAAGCTGTTTGATGATGTTAGGGTAATTGACCAGGCCCATATCCAGCGGGTGGTTTTTAATACATAGCTGGGTATCGCTGGGTGCGTGCTGGGCAAACGATGCCATTACGTCGTCCATCACTTCCTGCATATTGGCGTAGGGGGAGTGATCACG
Organism: Halomonas sp.; assembly: GCF_011050415.1. Classification (GTDB taxonomy): domain Bacteria; phylum Pseudomonadota; class Gammaproteobacteria; order Pseudomonadales; family Halomonadaceae; genus Vreelandella. The sequence continues at coordinate 286,927 of NZ_DRFS01000006.1, read as the reverse complement.
AATTTGCGCATCGCTATTTAACTGCAGCGGCAGCATGAAATAGGGTTTACCACTTTCGATCAGCATTTTGATGCGTTCGGCATCGCGTTTTTTCCAGAATTTTAATTGGCTAAAACGCTTAAGGTAGCCCGCGTACTCCACCGGTGCGGTAATCGGCGCATGATTGCGGTAGTGTGGCGCCACAAGCGGATTGGCAAGCCCTGCTAAGTGGTAGCCAACATCGTGCATTGCGCGAATTTTAAACGAGGAGCGAAAGCGCACTGGAGCAGGCGGCTCGGGCAGCGCTTTGCCGGTCTCGAAAAACCAATTGGGGTCGCGTGGGAGTAGCGAGTGGCCATTGACGCCTTCGCGCTCTAGGGTAATCCAGAAGGGGCGAAAGTACCCCTCTTCAAACACATGGGTACGTACGCCAGCCGCAGTGGCATTGTCTACCGCTGGTCGATGAATGGGACGTCGGTCACCGAACACCACTTGGTCGGTAATCGAATACTGCTGCCACAGGGTTTTGATGTAGCCGGGCAGCTCTGCCGTGGTGCCACGGAAGAGATGACTTTCGCCATGGGTGCGTTGCCAGTAGGCAATATCACCTGCATTGAAATTGACCTTGACCACACGGTGGCCATCGTTGACCAAACGCTTGGCTAAGCGCTGATAAAACGGTGAGCAAACGCCCTGTAAAAATAAGAATGCACGCTTCGGTGGGTTCAACTCAATGCCTTCCGATCAACAAGTTACGATAACAGCGGTAAATGTGCTGTTTCCATGTAAGGGTAGATTTTTGTGTTCTTGCCCGTTCCAACAGGCTGATGACCGTTTCAGCATTACATAGCTGACGGGTCTTTGGTTCTACATAGCCGGGGTAGAGAATCAGCGTACCGGCAACTAGTGCATCCAACGAAAGCGAGCGCGTACGACGTGGGCAACTAAGCGCGTCTTGCGTTAAGCCCCATCCGGCATAAAAAGGTAAGCCGTATGTGCTGACTTCGCGTTGACGAAGAAGCGCTTCAAATCCGGTTAAGGAGCTCATCGTGTGGACGGCATCAACGCGCTCTAGCAGCGTGGCGATATCAATATCACTGGCGTCTAGATCATACAGGCGTTTCGCATTGGTATCGAGTGCCCCCACACGGGCACCGCTTAATACATCGGGGTGGGCTTTGTAGATAATAAAGGCATCTGGGTGGGCGTGGCGTACGGCGCTTAATAGCCCACTATTGGTATTAATGTGCGGCGAGCCGGTGGCGATTGATGCATCACTCTCTACTTGGCCCGGCACCAAAATCGTATAGCGATCTTTGGGCAGCGTTATGTCAGCTTGGCCTTGCACATTGTATTTGGAGAGTTTGAGTGCGACGAGCCGTTCACGTAAGTGCTGGGCACGCAGCAGCAGGTCATCGCTAAATTGGCTGCTATTGAGCAGTGTTTCCAAATCGCTGGGCTGGCTGGGGTCGTAATAGATGCCCTGTGAATCAATCACCAGCGATAGCGGCTGGGTAAGATCAACGCCTAGCCCTACCGAGCGAATAAACCCATCCTCCATGCGCCATAGCTTGGCCATGTGTTGGGCATGCTGCGTTTTAAACGCGTCATCAATACGGCTCGACCAGACTAGCAGCCGAGCAGGTGAAGGCTCGCTGGCAGGCGTGTTAGGCAGCATCGGTTGATATTCTACGCGGGCGGCGCTTCCTAAAAAGCTGCCGATAAAGCGCCGCTTCCAAGAGGAGAAGCCACACGCCAGCCAAGGGCCGCGATAACGCTCCTGCTGGCGCCTTTGATCGGCGATCAGGGCGATGGTCTCTTCCAACGTAGCGGATTGCTGGGTATAGGGATTTGCGTAGCGGCAGTAGCGCAAATAGGCAGCGGCAAATACTTCAACCAGTGTGCGCTTAGTGCGGCGGCGCACGCAGGGTAGTTGGTCATGGGTAAGCCCCCAACCAGCGTAAAATGGAATACCAAAGCAGTGAACTTGCTTGCCCGCTAGCAGCGCTTCAAAACCAAGCTGGCTGGTGACGACATACACGTGATCGACCTGGTCAAACAGTGCCCAGGGGTTGATGTCTTCCCCGAGTAAATGACAGCGCGGGTGGTCGGCTGCGTTAAGTAAGTGCCCTTGCTTCTTACCCGCGATGACATCAGGGTGAACTTTGACTAGCACATCACTTTCCGGGTGCGCCTTTAATGCCGCCTCAAGCATCTGTTGAAAGCTTGCTGCCTGAGCGCCGCCATAATGAATAGAGGCATCCCCCGCAGTTTGATCCACTACTAATACACGCGCCTTGAGGGCACCTTTAAGAGGTTGGTCTGGCGCGTGGTTATATTTAGACAGGCGATAGCGGGCAATTAATGCCATGCAGCGCTCCGCCTGGAACAGCTCTTCGCTATCGAAAGTGGCCGTGTTGAGCCAGTTTTCTAAATCGGAAGAGCGCGAGGCATCGTAGTAAATGCCGGTTTGATCGACGACTAAGCTATGCGACTGAAACCCTTTTACACCTAAGCCCAATGAACGTATAAAACCATCTTCTAATGCGATATAAGGGAGCTGATTGCGTTTAGCATACTGCCTGGCTCTTATGCTGGTGGGTTTTAGCCCCCAACCAATCACCGCGTCAGGTTTTTGCTTGAGTGGGCGAATGGCTTCGAAACGATTAAATTCGGGCAGCAGCGCGGGGAGGGCAGCCGCCTTGCGAATACCTGAGGATGTGTAGCCTGCCGTTCGTTTCGCCATAAGTAAGGCCGCAGTAATGTAACAGGATAGAGGGTAGGCGGGCGAACATACGTGAAATGGCGAGGGTTATCAATTCACCTGCTTGAATGAGTGGTGAACCAGGTGGGTTAGACCACCCATAATTAAAGCGTTATTAAAAGTCATGTATGGTGGTTTCATGTCAACGCTTATCAAATGCATATTTTGGTAGATTGGTACTAGTAAAGGTATGGGCGATACTGGTCTACCTGACAATTGTTAATGGATACAAATGCAAACCAAGGTTGCCAAGTGCGTTTGGCTTTCCCACTGAAGAGAATATTCCTTTCCCGTTCATTACGAGGCCGGCTACTGCTGGGGCTTGCGCTTACCTGGCTTTTGGTAGTAACGCTGGTGCTGGGAATGTCGTGGCATCTTGGTAAAAGGATGGTGCATGAAACCAATATGGCTCACCTGCGCTACACGGCGACTCTGTTGGCTGATGAAGTCACTCAGCAGGTAGATGACCGTTTTCAAGCCTTGGCGCGGTTGCATGCAATGCTAGGTGTCACCGACGATGCTGAGTGGTTAAGCTATCAGTTACGCCAGAACGATGGCTTGCTGGCTTGGTTTGAGGGCGTCGTGGTCGCTAATAGCGACGGCCGAATCATCGCCGATTGGCCTGCCGTTATTGGCCGGGTAGGGCTCGAAACGGCGGAGCTGGAATACTTTCAGATGTTGCGCGGTACACGTCAGCCCTATGTTAGCGAGCCCTTTATAGGGCGAGCGAGTGGGTTGCCTGCGGTGTTGATTGGCGTGCCAAGACTGAATGAAAAGGGTGAGTTTGCTGGGTTTGTGGGGGGGGTTCTTAACCTTGATGCTGGGGGAATGTTTAGTCGCTTAGCTAAGGTTCGCTTGGGGGCTAAAGGCTATGCGGGGGTAGCCAGCGCGTCAGGCACCGTTTTATACCATCCAAATAGCTCATTAATTAATGCCTCCGTACCGAGTAAAGATTTTAATCCCCTGCTTGATTTGGCACTGGATGGCTGGGAAGGGGACGGGGTAGGCAAACTTCTAGATGGGCAAACAGCATTACAATCTTATGCTCAGGTTTGGCCTGCCAGTTGGATCGTGGGCCTTTATCTACCTATTGAGCAAGCGCAGCTCCCCCTAACAAACTTTATTCAAAGACTATGGTGGTTATGGGCCTCGTTAGCCCTGCTAATGTTGCCTGTGTTGTGGTGGTTGATCGGGCGAGAGCTAGCGCCGCTTAAACATCTGGAAAAACAGATTGGTGAGGTGGGTTTAGGGCAGCGCGAAGACGTAAGCCTTGCCACTAGTGTGCAAGAATTACAGCAAGTGGCGAGCACCTTTAACCGGGTGGAAGAGGAGCGTCAGCAACTGCTGGGCCACCTTCAAGAGCGTGAGGCGTTTCTCGATTCGGTACTCAACGCAGTGCCACAAGGCATGTTCGTCGCTAATATCAAAGGCGATATTACCTATATGAACCCAGCACTGCTGGAAATGCTTGGGATCTCAGCTGATGTGCCCATGGCGACTTGGCTTGAGCAGATACATGTGGATGACAGTGATGGTGCCAAAGATATGTGGTTTCACAGCCTACGCAATGGCAGCGATTTTGTTCGTCAGCTGCGCTTTCTGCGTAGCGATGAAGAGTTGCTATGGCTGGATGTGCATGCCCGCGTAGTAATGATTTCTCAAGATGGGCACACGCTCGGTTTGGTTGGCGTGGTTAAAGACATTACCGAGCGCCGTCAGCAGGAGGCGATTCAGCGCTGGGAAGCGGAGCACGACCCTCTAACCGGTTTGCTAAATCGTCGCGGCTTTGAACGACGTCTAGAAGAAGCCTTTGCTGAATTTCAGAAAACCAGTACGCCTTCAGCGCTTTTGCTATTCGACCTGGATCATTTTAAGCCCATTAATGACGAGGGCGGCCATGCCCTTGGCGATGAGATGTTGCGTCGTATTGCTCAAGTGGTTGCATGGGAAGTGCGCCGCAGTGACCATGTGGCCCGCCAAGGCGGCGACGAGTTTGGTGTTCTGCTGCCTAGCTGCACCCTTTCCCAAGCTCAGAAAATTGCTGAGTCATTGCGTCTTGCGGTGGGCGAAGTCTCAGTTACCCATCAAGACAAAGTGTATACGGTCACCCTGAGTATTGGTGTTACGACCTTCAATGAACTCGATTCCCATGTAGGTGATGTGTTGGCACGTGCAGATGCCGGTAGTTACGAAGCGAAAGATAAGGGGCGTGATGGGGTTGTAGTGAATATTCCTCCTAAAAATAATGATGAGATGGCGCTGTTTGACTCCCCGTAATTCTTTCCAAAGCGTTTTAATGAAGTTTTTTGCTCATGTGAGCTAATGGGTTGTTCACTCTCGTCAGCATGAGTCGACAAATCTCGTCCAGCAGTAGAGTATAAGCAGATGCTGAACTTGTTGTTCTAATCCAGTCAGAAAGAGATACATCAGTGAACCTACTTGAACTGTTTGCCCGCACGCTGGATGTCACGCTGCCAGTTTTCGCGATGGTGTTTGTTGGCCTGGGGTTGAAGCGGTTGAGATGGATCGATAGTGCCTTTGTATCTACTGCCTCCACCTTGGTTTTCAAAGCAACGCTGCCCACGCTAATTTTTCTCAGCTTGATCAAGGCTGATTTAAGCGTTGCCTTGGATCTATCACTCATGCTGTTTTTTGCTGCCGCTACGTTGTGCCAGTTTCTGCTCAGCTGGGCCTGGGCGCACTATCGTGTTGAGTGGAAGGATCGCGGCATCTATGTGCAGGGCGCCTTTCGGGGTAATTGTGGGGTCGTAGGGCTGGCACTAGCCGCTGGCATGTACGGTAACTACGGCCTTTCAGCGGGAAGCCTGCTGTTAGGGGTGGTGATCGTCATGTATAACGCGCTTTCGGTGGTAATACTGGCTTTCTACCAGCCTGGTCAGTCAACGGATTGGCGGAGTTTGCTTAAACATGTCGCCAAGAACCCGCTGATTCTTTCAGTATTTGCCGCATTGCCGTTCACCGCACTTTCAATCCCACTGCCGAGCTGGCTGATTACCTCTGGGGATTACTTTGCTTCCCTGACGCTACCGCTGGCGCTGATTTGTATTGGCGCGACGCTTTCAGTCTCTAGCATGCGTGACAGCAGCAAAGTGGCGTTAAGCGCTAGCTGGATGAAGATGGTGGTGCTGCCCGCAATCTCTACCGCCGCCGCTTGGCTAATGGGCTTTTCAGGCGCTCAACTGGGCTTGCTGTTCCTGTTCTTTGCCAGCCCTTCAGCCGCCGCAAGCTTTGTAATGGTGAAGGCGATAGGCGGCAACGTAGCATTAGCGGCCAATATCATCGCGCTCACCACCCTGATGGCCAGCATTACCGTCACACTGGGCATCTTCGCACTTCGCTTACTCGGTTGGATCTAAGCGCTAACCCAAAAGTAAGCAACCCGGTTGGCCCTACCCAAGCGGACGCGTTATACTACGCGCCCGCAAGATTTAGGCCGCGCCTAAGTCCCTGTAGCTCAGTAGGATAGAGCAGCCGCCTCCTAAGCGGCAGGTCGCAGGTTCGACTCCTGCCAGGGACGCCAAAAGCTATACGCATCTCCTAACTCTCTAACGACACCTTCCATTTGCACCCCATTCCACCATTGCGATATGAACCCCGAGCAACTATTTGCCTACCTAGATGCATAATAACTACGCGTTCCCACATTGCTCCGCCATACTGCATCGACAAATAATAATTAAAAGGAAAGACCGTGCTTATCAAATCACTGATATTGATGCTGGCACTATGTTTCGCGAGTGTGGCAAGTGCCGAGCAGCCGCCCGATGTGCTCGATGAGTGGGTAATCCAAGCCGAGCTAATTGTGAGCAGTGAAGCAGCCGAGTGTGACCTTGCGTTTGATACAATCCCCGAGGAGCTTTTACTGGCTCAAGGCGGATGCTGTAAAACGTGTTCCAAAGGAAAAGCATGCGGTGATTCATGTATTAGCCGTAGCTACACATGCCATCGGCCAAGAGGGTGCGCTTGTGATGGGTAGAGATAAGGGCTGAGAGGTGGGCTGCCGCTTTATCCTTGAGTAGAGGTTAATCACGTTGGCGGATATGCCTGGTTTTTTCTGCTGTTTTGTTTGCCAGCATCCATTATGGTCTTTGCCTGTTAACTTGTTGGCTGTTACCTGAAAAAGGATCTTTCCATGTTTTTCGCAAAGCGCGTTGCCATCCAAACGCTGATTTTCATGCTGGCGTTGCTTCCAACTATGTTGCTACCGACTATGTTGTTGGCTCAGGACGCCCATATTGGTAGCGTGCGCACTGAGTTCAGGATGTTGGGGCCAAACAATACCATTGAAGTGGAGCGTTTCGATGACCCTAAGGTTCAGGGCATCTCTTGCTATATTTCTTACTCACAGATTGGCGGGCTCTCGGGTGCAGTGGGGTTAGCGGAAGAGGCCAGTGAAGCAAGCGTCGCTTGCCGACAGACGGGCGAAATTGTCTTTGACGCCGATGAGATAGAGCAGCAAGAGGTGGTTTTCACACAGCGGCGCTCGGCGCTGTTCAAGAATATGCGGGTAGTTCGTATGCACGATTTGGAAACACAAACCTTCGTGTATATGACGTACAGCGCCAAACTAGTGGATGGTTCGCCTAAGAATGCGATTACGGCCGTCCATTACGGTGACCTTTAAGCTGAGCTTGGTTTAACGCGGGTGGGCAAGTACTTGCACCCAGAAGGAGGAGTAGCGCGATTCGGCGCTACTGGGTTTGGCATTTGCCATGCCCATCTCGGTGAAATCGGCACTCATAATATTTCGGCAATGGCCGGGGCTCTCTAGCCACCCTTCAACAGCCGCTGCGCTAGAGGAGTGACCCGCTGCAATATTCTCGCCTACCGCTTGCCATCGATAGCCAGTGTCGCTAACCCGGTGCTGGATCTCATTACCGTCGGTGCCGGTATGACTAAAATAGTCGTTTTCGGCCATGTCTTTGACGTGCATCTCAGCAGCCGCTTCAAGCTTGCAGTTCCAGGCTAGCGGCTCTGCCGCCGCAAAGTGTTGGCTTCCACACTGTCGCTCTTGGCTACGGGCCTCGTTGATCTGTGCAAGCATTTCGCGCTTCTGATCGGTGAGTTCGCATTCGCCCTGAAGACTTGCCGAGTCACTCTGTGTCTCATCACTTGCCCATGAGCTACTTGCGCCCATGAGCATGCCTATCAATAGAATGGTAAGCAACGAAATGGTAAGCAACGGAGTGGCAAGCGCCCAGGGAGCCGGGCGCATGCCTCTGGTGTCAGCCACCAAATTTTTCATTTTCACCTAAATTGGGCGTGGCATCTTTCTTAAGATTCGCCTTGGCAATCTCATAAAGCTGGTACGCTTTGCTCTCCTCGGACTTCCAGTGTTCGCCCATTTCAACCTTGATTTCCAGCAATGCAACGTCTGGGTCATCTTTGCCCTCAGGGAACCAAGCGCCAACAAAGGAATTCCAGTATTTATCAATCAGCTCGCGGTTATCAGTCAGGTTGGCCTTGCCAGAAAGGGACACGTAAACACCATCTTCTTGATCCGAGAAGCTAAGACAAACATCGTGATCGCTCTTTGCCTCAAATACCTTTTCGGCACTACGACGAGTGAAGAACCACAATGTGCCGTCATACTCTTCCTGCACTAGATGCATCGGACGAGCCCGGGGCGTGTCGTGATCCAGGGTCACCAACATGCCGACTTTAATATCTTTGATCATCTTCCAGATCTTCTGCTTATGCTCTGGGCTGGACATAATTTCACTTTCCTTATGAAATGGGTTTTCTAGATGAACACAGTTAGCTTTGTGTACATGGCCTGTATAAGGCTAGCTGTCATTTTCGATAACAGCAAATCGAGTGATCTGCATCTCGTCTTTAATCCAAGGGCTGCATTAGTGCTTCTAGCTCATCCGCGCGATCAGTCGTTTCAGTCAGTACGCAGGAGTTGGCACTCACCCGCGCCAAGGTGCCGCCTTCTGGGTCGGCATAAAAATCACAGTTAGCGTCTTTATATGCAATCCATGCATGCTGGGCGGTTAGCAGTTGTTCTTGGCGACCGTCACTCAACTGGTTGCGCAGTTGCTGATAGTTGTCGTTGAGACGCTGATCTTCGCGCTCAAACTCTTCACTAATGCATGCCACTATATCGGCCGTGCTAACGGCGTTTTCCATACAGGCTTCATGAGATTGCTGGGATTCTTCGCTATAAGCGATAGCACTCACCAGTAGGGTAGCGCTTAGCAGGCAGTGCGGAAGTAGGGAGTGTTTCATAAGGCTCTTTCTCACATTCGGGGCTGACACTAAGCCGACACTAGGTTGGTGGGATTGGCAACTTTGCCAATGTTCTACGAGTATGTAGGGTAGCCGATAAATGGCTAGCGACGCAGGGAGAGCACAATGTTGGTATATATTGGTAACGGTTATCGCTACTTAGCAATCCCCGCTGTACTGCTGCTCATCGGTTGTGCCAGCAGTGGCGGAGGCCCAGATTCTCAAAATCAGATGACCCAATATGCCGCTGAATATTGTAGGAGCTTAGGCGGGGAGAATGAAATTCGTGAAAGTAGATTAGGTACTGGCAGATACTGTCGCTTGCCCGATGGGCGGGTCGAAAATGAGTGGCAGCTCTATCGCTCAGAACGTCTCTATAATCAGTAGCGCTGCTTGAGCGCTCTTCGCCGTTTAACGCTTAATACTGCTACTACCAAGCTACATGCTAAAGCTGGCAACACCACATCAAGGGCAGAGTCGAGGGTCCAGCCGCGCCAAACGCCTTCGAACATGCCTACGGGGAGTGTTTCTCCCCACTCCCAGCCTCGCTGAATGCCTAGCCTATATTCGTGCTGAGCGATCTCGCGCCCCATTAGCAGCGCAACGGCGATAGAGCCTGCTACGCTAGCGGAGGCCAATCGCAGTAATGCGCCCTGAATGATTAGCGCAATAATGACATGCTCTAAATGGGTAATATTCAAGTGCATGCTCCGTCATGATGACAAAATTTTTTCTAGATTACTGGTCTCGGCAGGCTAACACGCTATGGTAGAAGCGCTTCCACATTCTACATTTTGACCTTTAGGCAGTGCTATGCGTCTTAGTTACCAGGGCCCTTTGCCAGAAATGGTGGGGTTTTTACTGTTGCCGCAGTTTTCCATGATGGCGTTTTTCGCGGCGGTTGAACCGTTGCGGATTGCAAATCGTATTGCTAATCGCCCTCTGTTTGACTGGATCTTGATTAGCGCGGATGGCGAGCCAGTGACGGCGTCCAACGGTATGACGCTAATGGCTGATCACGCAACGGCGGATCTTCACCATATGCCCTCGCTGGCGGTATGCAGCGGCTTCACCCCAGAGGCGCATCTTACCCGGCCGTTAATGGCCTGGCTGCATCAGTTAGATCAGGCAGGCTGCTGTTTGGGAGGCATTGATACCGGGGCATTTCTGCTCGCCGCCACCGGGTTATTAAAGCACGAGCGGGTGGCGCTGCACTGGGAGAGTCTGCCCGCCTTTCGTGAGCGCTTTCCGGGCATTGATACTACCGATGAGCTTTATGAGTTAGGTGAGCGGCGCTTCTCCTGCGCGGGCGGGGCGGCGGCGATGGATATGGCGCTGGAAGTGATCGCTCGGCGACATGGGGATAAGCTGGCCATTGATGTCTCTGAGCAGCTTATTCATGACCGTATTCGCACCCGCAGCGACCAGCAGCGTATGGCACTGGTCAAACGTTTGGGTAGCCACAATCGGCGCGTGATTGAGGCGGTGGCGTTGATGGAACAGAACCTTGAAGAGCCGCTTACGCTTGAAGAGGTGGCGAGTCGTATCAATGTGTCGGTCCGCCAGTTACAGCGTTTGTTTGAGCAGGAGTTATCGGCAACACCACGCCAGTGGTACTTACAGCTACGCCTTAAGCGAGCCAGGCGATTGCTGGCAGAGACTGATTTAGCCGTATTGGCGGTGGGCATTGCCTGTGGATTTAGTTCGTCATCAAGCTTTGCACGTGCGTTTCGCGGCTATTATGGTTACTCGCCTCGGGCGGTGCGTGCCCCAACCGATTAGTGGTGGCCTCGGCAGGGCATCGCAGGTGGACTACTGGGGTGTGCCGCCTAGCGCCGTATACCGATGGTTCGGCCAGCAAGCTCAGGCCATGCATCGCTATCAACCTGGGGTAGCGCTGCCACCGCGCTAGCAATTGCTTCAGGGAAGGGGCCTGGGCGGCCAGACGCTTTTTCAATACCCATAAGCATCTGTTCGCTGGTTGCCAGGAGGTTGCTCTCCTCATCCAACATGGCGAAAAACACGTGCAGACGTTTTGCATCGCTATCGAGCAGGGTTAAATCCACGCTTAACAACTGCCCTTGGTGCGCCTCCCGGCGATAGCAGAGGTGGGTTTCCAGCGTATAAATCGTGTAGCCGTGTTGTTCACGGCCTGCGTCATCCAGCCCGATATGTTCAATAAGGGCATCACAGGCCTGAGAGAAGACGCGGGCGTACTCCGCGTCGTTCATGTGTCCGTTGTAGTCGACCCACTCCGGAGCCACCTGGGTTTCATGGATAATCATTAGATGCGCCCCTTAAGGCCTTCGGCTTCCGGCCAATATTTTTGCACCACCTCGAGCAGCTCGACTAAAAAGTCATCTCGGCGCCGGTCGAGCGTTGCCACTGAACGCCCCGCTGCTTGATGCTCACACCCCTCGACCACTTTGTCGATCAACTCGTCGGTGAGTTCCGGGGCTTCCAATTTGGTCCAGGGAAGTTTTAACGCCGGGCCAAACTGTTCCAGCATATGGCGCATGCCAGGCTCGCCGCCCGCTAAGTGGAAGGTTAAGAAGGTGCCCATTAATGGCCAGCGTAAGCCGCAGCCATAAACCACCGCCGCGTCGATCTCTTCAGTAGTCGCCACGCCATCATTGACCAAATGCAGGGCTTCCCGCCATAACGCTTCCATCAAGCGGTCGGCGATATGACCCTCAATTTCACGCCGAACGACCAAGGGGCGCATGGCTAATGACTGGTAAAGCGCCTGGGCGGTGGCAATCTGTGCGGGTTGGGTGGCTTCACCACCCACAAGCTCCACCAGCGGTAGTAAATAGACTGGGTTGAAGGGATGAGCGACGATCACACGCCCAGGTGATTGTTGGCACTGCTGCTGCAGGTCGGTGGGCTTAAAGCCTGAGGTAGACGAGCCAATGATGATATTCGGTGCAGCCGCGGCATCAATGGTGGCTAAGATCTGTTGTTTAAGCTCAAGGCGCTCAGGCACGTTCTCCTGAACCAGATCGGCGTCGCTCACCGCCTCATCTATGGTGGCCACAAACGATAGTCGCTCAGGGCTCGCATCGGACGCTAGGCCGAGCTGGGTTAACGAGGGCCAGGCGTTTTCGATAAACGTGCGGGTGCGTGCTGGCGCTTCAGGTGCGGGGTCGAAGGCGACCACATCCCAGCCTTGGGCGAGGGCGCGGGCAATCCAGCCGTTGCCAATCACGCCAGTACCAATCACGGCTAAGCGGCTCATGCGTCACCTCCTGCCGGGTTACGCAGGTTGAGATGGGCGCGGGTTTCAGCGGGGGTCATTACCCGGGCGCCGAGATTCTCGATAATGGTTGAGGCTTTTTCGACCAGTTGGCCGTTGTTGGCCAACACGCCTTTCTCTAAAAACAGGTTATCTTCCAAGCCAACACGGGCGTGACCGCCGAGCAGCACCGCCTGGGCAACCATAGGCATTTGATGACGACCAATGCCGAAGGCCGCCCAGTTAGCGTTGGCAGGTAATTTGTTGCGCATCGCCAGCATGGTTTCGGTATCGGCTTCTGCGCCCCAGGGAATGCCCAGGCAGAGTTGATAGAGTGGGTCTCCGTCGATAAGGCCCTCTTGCTGAAGCTGGCGGGCAAACCAGACGTGGCCCAGGTCAAAGCACTCCAGTTCTGGCTTAACGCCTGCGGCTTGCACCAGGCGGGCGTGCTCGCGCAGCCAGTCCGCTGGGTTCACGTAGACCATATCGCCAAAGTTGAGGCTGCCGCAGTCCAGCGTACAAAGCTCGGGAAGGAGTTCGCCGACCGGCGCGTGGCGTTCTGCTGGTGTTTGAATGTCTGTGCCTGGGCCACCTCGGGTAGGGTCTGCGGCATCGGGTATCCAGTCGCCGCCACCGCCAGCGGTGATGTTCATCACGATATCCACATCCGCTTCGCGGACACGTTCCATCACTTCGCGAAAGTGCTCAGTCGAGTGGCTAATGCCGCCGGTTTGCGGATCGCGAACATGGATATGCGCGATGCTGGCCCCGGCGTGGGCAGCTTCAATGCAGGAAGCTGCGATAGCCTTGGGGGTAATCGGGACATTAGGATTCTTAGCGGTGGTATCACCCGCACCAGTCACGGCACAGGTAAGAATGACATTGCGGTTCATGGCGCACTCTCTAGTCAGCAGTTTATTCGCTATCTAGTGTGTCGCGATGAGCTTTAAAGAATTGTCGCAAAGCGACATCCGCTATACATAATCGGCTTCGCACGCGGAATTTTAGTTAATTTCGCCGCAAAAAAACTTGCCGCATAAAGTAATGGGAGTCAGCCCGCATGGGAGGTGGCATCAACGGAGTAGCGGCTTCCCAGCCGATAGCGCATGGAGGGGTGCAGAAACTTAACGTAAGTAACCACCCGAGAAGCACTCCAAGTGCGGCGCATCAGTGCTAAACAGGGCTCGTTTGTGTCGATATCCAGCGCTTTAGCATCTTCTTCCGAGGGCAGTAGCGCGTCGACGATGTGCTCTATTTCGTCTACCGGGATAGTATTGAGTAGGTAGCGCGAAGGTTGCAGCGTGTCATCAAAGCGCTGGTGAATAAAATCGGGCGCCATGGTGGGCGAAACGTAACGATCCTCGAGCTGGACGGCGAGATCTTCCTCATAGTGAACACAGCGCAGGTGATAAACCGAGCTGCCGGTGGTGAGCTCAAGTGCTGAGGCAATAGCGAACGGCGCCGCAACACGACCGAGTTCGAGTACTTCACAGTGGTAACGGTGGCCCCGGGAGATGATCTCATCGGCAATATTGGCTATTTGCAGCAAGTTGGAGTGTGGTTTGCGCTCAGCAATAAAGGTACCTACGCCGCTGGTACGCTCTAAGTAGCCCTCGCTGGTTAGCTCCCGTAGTGCTCGATTAATCGTCATGCGTGACATGCCGAGTTCGTTAACGAGTTGATTTTCAGATGGAATCATATCGCCAGGCTTCCAGAAGCCCGAGGCGGTGCGCTCCAGTACAAACTGCTTGGCCTGTAAATAGAGTGCTTTTGGTGCGGTGACGCTATCGGTATCGGTTTTCTTCATCCGCTACTCCAGTTATGAAAAATTTTGGCCTAGCGACTAGGGGTGCTGATAGACAATGGGGAACTCAGGCCCTGTTAATAGATCGCCATTTTGTAAGGTGAGATGGGCAAAGGGTGGAGACCCTTTGCCACCCCGGTCAACAAAGCGGGCATTGTCACCTAACCAACGCGCGGAGAACACCCTGCGACGATGGCTGGAGGTGTTGGCAGAAGCACCATGAACGGTGCGGAAATCAAAAGCGACGGCGTCGCCAGGTTCTAAAGCCCATTGCAGGATGCGGTACTGAGAAGGGTCGACATCAATATCCGGTAGCTCTTCACGCGTATCTCCTTGATAAAGATCACTGCCGTCAAAGCGCTTGGGGCGGTGAAGTTTGTTCCAGTGATGTGACCCTGCAATACATTTTAGGGAAGTCTCACATGCCACGGGATCTAGTGGGATCCAAAAACTAATGCACTGCGTACTCTCAACACAATAATAGGGCTGATCCTGATGCCAGGGGGTCACTTGCGAGGAGCCGGGCTCTTTGACAAGTACGTGGTCGTGAAAGAACTGTGCCTGTCGTGAGCCCATTAGTTTGCAAGCTAGCTCCGCAATAGAAGATTCCATCACAAAGCGTGAAAAAGGCTCAATGCGCTGCCAGTTGCATAGGTCCTGAAAGAACGGTGCCGAGCCATCACTGGGCTGATAGGAGCGCTCCAGAGGGCTGGGCGATGCAATCAGCGTATCAACTCCTTCACGTAGTGGCTCCATCCAATCGTTAAAAAGGCCACGTAGTACCACGGCGCCTTCGCGTTGAAAAGCCTCGATCTCCGCATCATTTACAGTGACATTGGGGTTGGGAGTTGCCATTGGGTTAGCCGCCTTATTTAGAGAGTTGAGTTATCTATGTCAGGGAGTATCGTCGTGAGCAAAGGGTGCTGGCGCGGGCTGAAGAGTTTCCGAAAGCGCGGTAAGAAATTGATCATTCTGCTCGCGGCTGCCGATTGAGACGCGCAGCCAGTGGCGATAGCCTGGCTCGCGCCAGGGTTTAACAATTACGCCGTGGCTCAGCAGTGCTTCATGCACGCTATCGGATGCTTGATCCGTTTTGAAAAACAGGAAATTAGTCAGAGAAGGCACTACCGTCAGGTGCATCTCGTGAAGCGCCTTGGCAACCCGCTCGCGTTCGCGAATGGTCGCTTCAAGCCCAGCCTTGAGGTGGGCCTCATCCTGCAGCGCTGCTAGTGCAGCTACTTGAGCAAGGCGGTTAACGTTAAACGGCGTGCGGAGGCGATCGATAAGATCGGCCAGCGCTGGGCTGCTGGCAATGCCATAGCCCACACGTAAACCGGCCAGCGCATAGGCTTTTGAGAAGGTGCGTAAAACGATCCATGGCGTCTGCTGTAGGGATAGCCGAGCCAGCACATCCGGATAGCCGGGGCTGCCCTGAGCGTACTCATAATAGGCCTCATCGAAGACTAATAGAGTGGCGGGGGTTAGCACCTCAAGCAACTGCTTTAACTGGCTTGCCGATAGTGCGCTACCAACCGGATTGGAGGGGGATGAGAACATCAGCATACGTGGCGGCTCACTAAGCGCCTCAATCAGCCCGTCAATGTCAAAACTGCCTCCCTCCAGCATGGGCACCGCGCGAATCTTCGCCCCCAGTGAGTGGGGGTATAGGGTGTGCAGACCGAAGGCGGGGGTGACGGTGACTAAGTTATCGCCGTGGTCGAGAAACACCCGGCACAAAATCGCAATCAGATCTTCCGAGCCATTACCAAACACCAGCTGTTCGGGCGCAACCCCAAGGCGCACCGCCAGCAAATCGCGTAATAGCCCACAGGAGGCGTCGGGATAAAGGCCGCTATCGCTAATGGCGTTTGAGATAGCGGTGGCTACCAGGGGAGAGGGGCCATAGGGGTTCTCATTGCTGCCTAGCTTGGCAATCTTTGAGATGCCAAAGCGCTTGCTTACCTGTTCACTGGAGAGCCCAGCATTGTAGCTTTCAAGCTCGCGCACTTCGCGGCGTGCCAGGGGAGTGGGGTCGATAGGCAGCATTAGTTTTCCAGCTCCGGAGTGGTATTCCAGAAGGCGTTGCGATCCAGGTAATTCTGTAAAAACTGACGAAGGCGAGGGTGCTGAGTGTCGCGGAATACTTCACTGGGCGTGCCACGGGTGACGATGCTGCCTTGATCAAGGAACACAACGGTATCAGCGACTTGAGCGGCAAAGCCCATCTCGTGGGTCACTACCACCATGGTCATGCCTTCAAGAGCGAGCTGCTTCATCACCGCCAATACCTCGCCCACCAGTTCAGGGTCGAGTGCTGAGGTAGGCTCATCGAAGAGCATAATCTTGGGTTCCATGGCCAGTGCCCGGGCAATGGCCACGCGCTGCTGTTGGCCGCCGGAAAGTCGCGCTGGGTACTCCTTGGCCTTCTCGGCCAGGCCAACCTTGTCGAGCACCTCCATGGCGCGCTTTTCAGCTTCGCTGCGCTTTAGCCTACGCACTCTTACCAGGGCCTCGGTGACATTGCCCAGCGCTGTCATATGTGGCCACAGGTTGAACTGCTGAAAGACGATGCCCAGGTTGCGCCGGGCCTGATTGAGGCGGTTGCGTCCGGCGTGCTGGCGGCGCCCCCGGTCATCGATTTCCCAGCCGAGTAGGCGCCCCTCGATATGGATCTCCCCTTCGTCATACTCCTCAAGAAAGGCCATGCTGCGCAGCAGCGTACTTTTACCCGACCCCGATGGGCCAATCAGGCAGACGACCTCCGAGTGATGCACATCAAGGTTGATATCAGTGAGTACTTGATGCTCGCCGAAACGCTTGCCGACGGCGGAGAGATGGATAATGGGGGACGCCTTATCACCCCCTTTTTGCGTAGCTTCGACCAAAGCCGCAGCAGGGGTAGATGTGGACGAAGATAGGGAAAGCGGCATAGCTAGCTCCTGTTCAGCGCTGTAAGTAGGTGCCGACGCGGTGCTCAAGCCACCTGCCCACCCGCGAGGTGATTTCGATAAGCAGTAGGTAGGCGATGCAGAGAACCAATAGCGTTTCAATAAAAGTGAAGGTGCGGGTACCAATACCGGTGAGCACCGCGGTTAGCTCAGGGACGGTGATAATCGACAGGACAGCGGTCTCTTTGCATAGAATTGTCAGCATATTGACGATGGCTGGCAGGATCAGTACCAGCATTTGGGGCAGCTGTACGCGCCACATAAGTTGCAGGCGACCTAGTCCCAGGCACTCGCCAGCTTCCAGTTGCCCGCGGGGGACGGCGGCGAAGCCGCTACGAAAAATCTCCGCGAAATAGACGCTGCTGTAGAAAGCGATGCAGAGCACCCCAGCGGTAATCGCGCCGAGACGTAGACCGAATGACGGGCCGCCGTAGTAGACCAGAAACAGGATCACCAAAAACGGGGTGCCGCGTACCAGCTCAATAAACACTCTCAATATGAGCTGCAGTGGCCGACCGCCAAAGAGCATCAGCGCAGCAATCAATAGTCCCGTTACCAACCCCAATACGCTGCCCACCAGCCAGGTATAAATGGTGACTAAAAAAGCGCTCCAGATGGCGTCGGCATTGGCGGTAATAATTGATAGATCGAAAATCACGCCAGACTCCTCTCTAGGTGACGCTCAAGTCGGCGCCCGAACATGGTCAACGGTATGTTGATCAGGCAGTAGATCCCTGCCAGTACCAGGTAGTGCTGGAAAAATAAGTAGTCTGAAGAGGCCAGGTTTTGAGCCACCCGGGTAAGGTCCGCCAGGCCGACGACTGACACCAACGCCGAGGCCTTAATCAGCAGTACCAGCTCGTTTACCAGTGAAGGGAGGGTGCTTTGAACCGCCTGGGGCAGCTCGATGCGTAGCAAAATAGCGGGGCGACTCATACCGAGTAAGTGGGCCGCTTCACGCTGACCAGAGGGGATCGCCAATAGCCCGCCGCGTAATATTTCGGCGATATAAGCGCCTGAACAGAGCGAGAGTGCCATCACCGCGGCCACCATGGGGGATAGGTTGGGTAGCCCGAACATGGGGGCCAAGTAGTAGATAACCAGTAGCTGGACGAGCAGTGGTACCCCTCGAAAGATAAAGATATAGCTGCCGCCGAGACGGCGCAGCAAAGGCATTTTGGCCAACTGCATGCTGGCAATCAGGGTGCCGATAACAAAGCCAATGGCATTGCCTAACAGTGACGTCTGGAGCGTGATCAGGAGTGCCTTACCCAGCAGTGGCAGGCTAAAAAGAAGCGTCGGCCAGTCGAACATTGGCAGTATCCCTTAAGGTGAGGGAGGGCGTGCTGGGCGGCCTACGCAACTGTCGCCCAGCACGCATTGAAGGTAGCTTAGATTGCGGGCTCAAAATCTTCGCTGGGAACATCCATCGGCGCGCCGAACCACTTGGTTTGCAGCTCGGAGAGGCTGCCATCTTCGTGCATGTATAGAAGCACCTCGTTGATGGCATCAACCAGTGATGCGGATTCTTCATCGTTACGCGCCATATAGCCGAAGTAGGCAGGTTGGCCAAAGGGGGGAAGGACAACTTCAAACATCGGGCGCTGAGTCGCCGTATAAGCAATATTGGGTAGCGAGTTGGCGACAGCATCGATACGCCCAGCGGCCAGGTCGGCGTAGGTTTGGCTGTAGTCCACATACTCGGTAATAGTCGGCGGATCCGGCAGCTCAGCGGCAAATGCCTTTAGCTGTTCAAGCTGTGCGGTACCGCGGCCGCCCCCGGCAGCTTTGCCAGAAATATCTTCGGGGGTTTGAATAGAGTCGTCGTCAGCGCGCTTGAGGATAGCGACAGTGGCATCGGCGATAGGCAAGGTGAAGTTGTAGCGTAGTTTGCGCTCTTGGGTAATCATCGCGGGGCCTGCAACAAAGTCGTAATTACCCGCCTCAAGGCCGGGGAGTACGCTGGGCCAGGGTAAGTCGATCCAGTTAATCGTGATCCCTAATTCGTCACCAACACGCTCCATAAGCTCAAGGTTTAAACCACTCTGCTGGCCCGCATCTAAATAAGCGAAGGGCGCGAAGTGAAACTCAGTGCCAACATTGAGTACACCCCGCTCTTTAACCTCATCAAGCAGGTCTGCAGAGGCGTTGGAGATCGCTAAGCAGAGGCCAAGGCCTAAAGTTAGCTGGGAGAGTGACCGGTTAAGCAGCGTGGATTTGTTCATCGAGTAATGACTCCATAGGGCTAGGTGAGATAGTGCTAGATGCGATAGTGCTAGGTGCGATAGTGCTAGGGCTAGCGGCGTGGCTGATAGTGCGTATCAGCACTGCAGCGATTCGGAACGTCAGTTATCTAAAAGCAAACGGTGTGCCAAAAAGTACTTACCTGTATATACATAATGGTTTTGCAGATTTAGGCGTGAAATAGCTAACTACAGCCTGCACAGTTTGGGTGCGTACCGGCCCGCCTATAAGGGCGGCTAAGGTGAGCGACTTAACCGAATAGCTTGCCCGGATTGAGGATGCCGTTAGGGTCCAGGGTATGTTTGAGCGAGCGCATAACGTCCAGCGCTTCGGGGTGGACACTGTGGTGTAAGAAATCGCGCTTGAGCAGGCCAATGCCGTGCTCGGCAGAGATCGAACCGCTATAGTCACCGACCAGGCGATAGACCTCCGCTTCGATAGCATGGCGAGTCTCGGCGGTATCCTCGGCCAGGGACTGGCCATCCACGGTTAGGTGTAGATTGCAGTCGCCGATATGGCCAAAATTGACAATGCGGATGTCCGGCCAGCGCTGAGTGAGCATTTTGCTGGCGTCTTCGACAAAGGCGCCGATCGTGGCAACCGGCAGGCTGATATCAAAGTTGATGGGTGCCAGCTTGAGCGGAAATTCGCCGGTCGCCTCACGGATAGCCCATAATTCGCGGGCTTATGTACTGCTGCCAGCCAGTACCGCATCTTCCACCTCGCCGCTTGCCAGCGCGCTTTCCAGGGCAGCCTCCAGATGGCTGGCTGCGCCCTCTGCCTCGCACAGCAGGTAAATAGGGTGGCTTGTGTGCAGCGGTGACTGGCCGTCTCGCCAGCCACAGCTCATGGTGTAAAAGTCCTGCCACATCACTTCAAATGCCTCTAGCGCCAGCCCAGCACCGCGTAACCGGTGGAGTAACGCAACAGCCGCCGGATAGTTGGGCAGCCCGCACAAAAACGTATGGGTTTCACCCTTGGGAGGCGCCAGACGCAGCACGGCGCGGGTGATAATGCCCAGGGTGCCTTCGGCGCCGATAAAGCAGTGCTTAAGGTCGTAGCCGGTATTGTTCTTGATCATGCCGTTCATCAAGTCGAGAATCCGGCCATCCGCGAGTACCACCTCCAGGCCGAGCACCTGGTCGCGGGTCATGCCGTGACGAATCACCCCATGGCCACCGGCATTGGTCGCGATGTTACCGCCGATTTGGCACGTTCCCCGGGCGCCAAAATCGACCGGGTAGCGAAAACCTGCCTCTTCAGCCGCATCCTGGACGGTTTGTAGTGTGGTGCCCGCGCGCACCGTCAGGGTAGCGGCATCGCCATCGACGCTCTCGACACCGGTTAGTCGACCAAGCGATATTGCGATGCTATCGGCACTGGGCACCGCCGCGCCCGCCAAGCCGGTCATTCCTCCCTGGGGCACCACCGGGCGGCGGTGTTCATTGCACAGTCGTAGCAGGCTGGCAACCTCTTCAGTGGTAGCTGGGCGTACCAGTGCCAGCGGTCGGCAGGCAGCATGGCCTGTCCAATCGCTGAAGCAGGACGCAGGAATCTCTTCGCCCAACAGCACGCTGTCGCCAAGCATATCTTTTAGTGTTTTAAGAAAGAGATGGTCGGCTGTGTGGCTGGAAATCATGATCAATCTCGCTCGTTCGGCTTCGCGTTGGTGGTTAGCGGCAGGCGCAGTGTCGTTTCATATCAACCTTCAGCGTAGAGCCGTGAACGGGGCAGTAGCGTCTCGAAGACAGCGTCGCTGACGAAGCGCTGGGCGGCTACCAGGTCGGGGGCGAAGTAGCGGTCCCGCTCATAACGTGCCACGTCGCGGCGTATGGTCGCTAACGCTTCCTCGAGGGCGACTGAGGAGGTCATGGGGCGATGAAATTCGACCCCTTGGGCCGCTGCCAGCAGCTCAATGGCGACCACGGCGCTGGAGTTAAACGCCATATCGGCCAAGCGCCTTGCGGCGAAGGTGGCCATGGAGACGTGGTCTTCTTGATTGGCAGAGGTCGGTAAGCTATCTACCGAAGCCGGATGGGCCAGAGTTTTGTTCTCGGACGCCAGGGCGGCGGCGCTGACCTGGGCGATCATAAAGCCGGAGTTGAGCCCGCTCTCCGTCACTAGAAAGGCG
Organism: Halomonas sp.; assembly: GCF_011050415.1. Lineage (GTDB taxonomy): Bacteria > Pseudomonadota > Gammaproteobacteria > Pseudomonadales > Halomonadaceae > Vreelandella. The sequence goes on along the minus strand of NZ_DRFS01000006.1, from coordinate 265,570 downwards.
GGCAAGCCGGATAGCGCTGGATCGACCAATTGGGCGATGCGGCGCTCCGACAAGGCGCCGATTTCTGAGATCACCAGCGCCAGTACATCGGCGGCCATCGCTACCGGCTCCGCATGGAAGTTACCGCCAGAAAGCACATCACCATTATCGAACACCAGCGGGTTATCGGAAACGGCGTTGGCCTCACGCAGAAATACGCCCGCCGCAAAGCGCAAGTGGTCCAGACAGGCGCCCATCACCTGGGGCTGGCAGCGCAGTGAGTAGGGATCCTGAACCCGCGGGCAGTCGCGGTGGGATTCGCGCACCCGGCTGCCCGCTAGCAGCTCGCGGTAGAAAGCGGCGACATCACGCTGACCGGGGTGGCCGCGAACGGCCTGAATGCGCTCGTCAAACGGGGTATCTGAGCCCTTCAATGCATCCACCGACAGACTGCCTGCCACCACGGCTGCGGTGAATAGTTTCTCGGTGGCGAACAGCCCGCGTAGCGCCAGAGCGGTGGATACCTGGGTGCCGTTGATCAGTGCCAGCCCCTCCTTGGGTGCCAGCGTAAGCGGCTCGATACCGGCCAGGGCCAGCCCCTCACTGGCGGGCATCTCTCGTCCTTGATGACGCATGCGGCCTTCGCCGAGCAGGGTGGCCGCCATATGCGCCAGTGGCGCTAGATCCCCCGAGGCGCCAACCGAGCCCTTGGCAGGAATGCAGGGATAGACCCGCGCATTGTAAAGCGCCAATAGGCTTTCAATAATCAGCCAGCGGACGCCGGAGTGGCCACGGGCCAGCGACGTCGCTTTGAGCGCCAGAATCATCCCCACGGTGGCGTCATCCAGATTGTCACCGACCCCGGTGCTGTGCGACAGCACCAAGTTACGCTGCAGCTCGGTCAGCGAATCGCGTGGTATGGAGGTTTGGGCCAGCACGCCAAAGCCGGTATTAATACCGTAAACGGTACGGCCGCTGTCGAGAATGGCGCTAACCGTAGCTTCGGCACGATCGACCCTGGCGCGGCTCTCGTCGTCGAGCTCGATAGTAGGGCTGCCCTCAAAAAGCTCGCGCAGTGTCGCAAGCGTTAGTTGGCCTGGTGAGAGTCGTTGTATCGATGTCATGGTTACCTCTATCGGCGCTTGGTAAGCAGTATGCCGTGGGGAAAAGGGTGGTGATAAGTTAATTACCTTTATTATGTATATACAGGTGGGTGGGCTTGATGCAAGTGAAAAGTAGTCATTAGTGGGCGAATAAGGATTTTTGATTTTTTTGTGTATATTGGTGCGTTTTTTATCTTTATGCCTCTTGTTGGCGCAATTTTCAGATAAGGATGTGCGTTGGTGGTCTATTTAAGTTGCCTGTTCAGGACTGTTTTTCAGGCCGGATATTTTAATATGTATATACTTATTGAGTGTTGAGTGTTTTTGATGGCTTTTGGCACGCGCATTGCAGAATCGTTATTGCAACGCCTTCACGGCCATTATTGAAAACAAAACCGCTAAGAGAATGTGCGCAAGTACGTTCTTATCGTTAGGAGACTGCGAAGATGAGTAACTCAGCTACGAACATTCCTGTTGTGGATATGCAGGGCGTACGGGAGGGTGACGCTGAAGCTCTCGCTCGGGCTGGTGAGGCGATACATAACGCCTGCACCCAGGTGGGCTTCTTCTACATTATCAATCATGGTCTTCCCCAGGCGGTGATAGACGATGCCATGGAGGTCGCCCAGCGCTTCTTTGCTGAGCCGCTTGAGCGCAAGGCGCAGGTGGCGGTCAATAAACGCCACCGGGGTTTTCATCGCCGTGGTGGGGCGACGATGTATCAGGCCACCCGGCCCGATGAGAAGGAGTTCTATGGCTTTGGGTTGGATCTGGCCGAGGATGACCCGAGCGTGCTGGCGGGTGAAGCGCTACGGGGACCGAACCAGTGGCCGGACTTTATGCCCGAATTCCAGCAAGCAATGGATCGCTACTTTGTGGAGGTAGGCCGCTGTGGCGCGGATCTGCTGCGTGCTATTGCGATGAGCTTAGAGATCGACCCTGAATTCTTTGCAGCTAAATATACCAAGCCGTTACAACGCACTCAGGCGGTCTATTACCCCGTTCAGTCTGACGATCGGCCGATGGACCAATTTGGCGTTGCCCCGCATACCGATTATGGCTGTGTGACGCTACTCTACCAGGATGCGGTGGGTGGTTTGCAGGTGCGCGAGCTGGGTAGCGAGCGCTGGATTGATGCGCCTTTTATTGAGGGCTCGCTGGTGGTTAATGTCGGCGATCTATTAGCGCGATGGTCTAATGATCGTTTTCGCTCGACGCTGCACCGGGTCATCAATACCAGTGGCCGGGAACGCTACTCCATCGCGACCTTCTATGACCCCGACTATACGGCTCTCGTTGATCCTGCCGACCTTGGTGTCTCAGCAGCAGAAGCTCACTATCCGCCAGTAGCCGCGGGTGACTACATCTTGGGCCGCATTGATGCCTCGATGAGCTACCGCAAGGCCGCTGCATCCTGATGAGGAGCCATCAATGAAGCTGCCTGAGAGGTTACGCTTTACCGATCTTTTGCCCATCGCTTGGCAAAATGGCGGTGGCGTAACACGCGAAGTGGCGCGCCAGAAGGGCGATGGGGAATCGCCAGGCTGGCGGGTTTCGGTGGCTGAACTTGAGCGGGAGGGGCCATTCTCGATTATTGCTGGGGTCAGGCGTCACTTTACGGTGATAGGTGAGCATCCGGTCACACTTGTTTTGCCTGATCAGCGTGCTGTTTTGGCACCACGGGAAAGCTACCTGTTCGATGGTGAAACAGCGGTGAACTGCTTGTTGCCTGAAGGGCCGAGCCGGGCGCTGAATTTAATGTACAATTCAGCAAACTGGCAGGCTTCTGTTCGTTGGCTAACGTCTGGGGAGTCGCTAAGGCAAGCCCCGAGCGCTGAGACACTTATCTTAGCCGTTGACGGGCAGGCGTGGCTGGCCGGTGAGCCGCCGCTGCTCCTTAAGAGTGGCGATGTTTGGCGCTGGCCCAGCGCTGATGACGAGTTAGCGACCGAGAGCTGTCACATAATGACATTTGAGACGCTGCCTGCAACGCGCCTGATTAGGATCGACCTGTTTCCACGGGCTTGATGTTCCTTTCGGAGTGCTAATAAGTGGGGTGGTGAAAGGGATTTGAGGAGAGCACGTGGGACGCCAACCGCCCCGGTATCAACAGATCAAACAGTACTTGCTGGATAATATCCAAACAGGTCATTTTCCCGTCGATCATAAGATCCCGCCTGAGGAGCAGCTTGCGGTTACCTTCGGTGTCAGCAGGATGACGGCCAACAAAGCCATTCGCGACCTAGTGCAGGAAGGCTATCTGGTGCGCCAATCGGGGATCGGCACCTTTGTGACGGATCGCCGCTCTGAGTCGCCATTGGCCGAAATTAATAATATCGCCGATGAGGTACGCAGCCGTGGCCACGAATACGCTAATCGTGTGGTGAGTTGCGAAGCGTTGCATGCTGACGATGAGATCGCCCTTCGGATGGGCGTACGTATCGGGACTAGGTTGTTTCATTCGATTCTTATTCACCTGGAAAATGGCCAGCCGATCCAGCTCGAAGAGCGCTTCGTCAATCCACGCTGGGTACCTGGCTATTTGGAGGCAGACTTCAATCGCCAAACCCCCAATGAGGTGTTGGTTGCCGCTTGCCCGATTACCGATATGGAGCACGTGGTAGAGGCGGTGCTGCCAGAAGCGGGTGCAGCAGAGTGGCTAGAAATCGATGCTGCGCTACCCTGCCTGAGTGTTCGTCGGCGCACTTGGTCAGGCGACCGCCTAATTAGCTATGCTCATCTGCTGCATCCCGGTGACCGCTATAAATTGCGCACCATGGCGCACTCTTCTAAGTAGTCGTTCTTGCAAGCTGTTAAGCCGTCCTCGCGCCAAACGGCTTAACCTATCTCACGGAACAGTTTGGCAAGCGCTGCATTGTTGGCCTCATCGAGGGCGTGACGCCGCTGCTGGATAACCCAGCGGCCTGCGACCATGACATCGCGTATCTGTTGTTTGGAGCCGCCAAACAGCCAACGTCCTAGCCGCGTTTCGTCTGTACTGGTGGCGAGGTAGGGGTCGCTGCTATCAAGAACGACAATATCGGCCCGCTTGCCCGCTTCGAGTGCGCCGATGGGTTGGCCAGAGGCTTGGGCGCCTCCCGCTAAGGCATGGCGATAAAGCCAGTCGCCCACTGGGCGTATGTCGCTACTGTGCAGGCAGTTGCGCTGTTGGGTGGCAAGGCGCTGGCCGTACTCAAGCAGGCGTAGCTCTTCAACCACGTCGAGTGAGACATGGCTGTCGGAGCCAATGCCCAGACGCCCACCCTGGGCGGCATACTCCACTGCGCGGAAGATGCCGTCGCCCAGATTGGCCTCGGTGGTCGGGCAGAGCCCCGCTACGGCGCCGCTAGTGGCGAGGTCATGTACTTCTGAGTCGTCTAGGTGAGTGGCATGGATCAAACACCAGCGCTCATCCACCTCAACGTTATCCAGTAGCCAGCGCACAGGGCGTTTGCCTGAATAGGCGAGGCTGTCTTCCACTTCGCGTTGCTGCTCGGCGACATGGATGTGGCGTGGCCCGACAGGGTTCGTCGCCAGCACCGCCTGGATCTCTTCCAATGTCACCGCGCGCAGGGAATGAAACGCCATGCCTAGTGCCTGTGTGGAGTGGTCGGCAAAGCTTGGCTTCAACGTCTCAAGCAATTTCAAAAAATCTGGTACGGCGTGGATAAAACGTCTTTGCCCATGATTGGGTGGCTGGCCGCCAAAGCCGCTGTGGGCGTAAAGCACCGGTAGCAAGGTAAGCGCAATGCCACTGCGATCGGCTGCTTGGCTAATCGCCCAGGCCATTTCAGCCGGATCGCTATGGGCTTGGCCCGATACATCGTGGTGCAAATAATGAAATTCGCTGACCTGCGTATAGCCGCCCTTGAGCATTTCGATGTAGAGCGCCTGGGCAATGGTGCCCACTTGATCCGGTGTCAGGCGGTCAACCAAGCCGTACATGCGGTCTCGCCAGCTCCAGAAGCTGTCTGGCTGGGGGCTACCGACTTCTGCTAGGCCCGCCATGACGCGCTGAAAAGCGTGTGAATGTAGGTTAGGCATACCGGGTAGCGCTGGCCCGGCTAAGCGCTGGGCGTTGCCGGGCGAGCTGTTGGGCAGTACCGATGTAAGCATGCCCGTGGCATCGACTTCGAACAGCACCTGAGAGGCCCATCCAGTCGGTAGTAGGGCATGATCAGCAAAATAGCAATGGGTCATTGGGGCTCCTTTTTGTTAACGAATAACGGATAATGTATATACATATAGCGAAGTCCGCTTCTTAGGTAAAGAAGAGAGTTGGAATTTTCTCTTAAAGTCCATTTTGGTGCGCAATTTCGTTCTATTATTGGCGTTTGCACTATGTTGGCGAATATTTAAGACTGAGTTGTTTTTTTGCTAAAAAGGGCGATTTAGGTGATTGCGCAGAAGTGGTTGTTGTCATAATGTATATACAAACTTTGACAACAAACAGGAGTTAGCATGTCTCTTTCACGTTTTCGCGATACCGAAATTCGGGCACCTCATGGAGTCGAGCTCTCCTGCAAGAGCTGGCTGACTGAAGCACCGCTGCGCATGCTGATGAACAACCTAGATCCAGATGTCGCCGAGAATCCCAAAGAGCTGGTGGTCTATGGCGGGATTGGCCGCGCCGCCCGCAATTGGGAGTGTTTCGATACCATCGTTGAAACGCTCAAACGTTTAGAAGATAACCAGTCACTGCTGATTCAGTCTGGTAAGCCGGTGGGGGTATTTGAAACCCATAAAGACGCCCCGAGGGTGCTGATTGCCAATTCCAACCTAGTGCCAGCCTGGGCTAACTGGGAGCATTTCAATGAACTGGATAAGAAAGGCCTGATGATGTACGGCCAGATGACGGCTGGTTCATGGATCTACATCGGTTCTCAGGGCATTGTCCAGGGCACCTACGAGACCTTTGTTGAGGCTGGTCGGCAGCACTACGACGGCAAGCTGGCCGGGCGCTGGATTCTGACGGCCGGTCTTGGTGGTATGGGCGGGGCGCAGCCATTGGCGGCAACGCTAGCGGGTGCCTGCAGCCTGAATATTGAGTGTCAGCAGAGTCGTATTGATATGCGTCTGCGTACCCGCTATGTGGATGAGCAGGCGAGTGACCTCGACGATGCCCTGGCGCGCCTGGAGCGCTATACCTCAGAAGGTAAAGCCGTCTCGATTGCGCTGCATGGCAATGCCGCTGAAATATTGCCGGAACTGATTAAGCGTGGCATCAAGCCGGATATGGTAACCGACCAGACCAGCGCTCACGACCCACTGCACGGTTATCTGCCCGCAGGCTGGTCATGGGATGAGTATCTGACACGCGGGAAGACCGAGCCCGAGGTGGTGGTTAAGGCGGCTAAGCGCTCCATGGCGGTGCATGTGCAGGCCATGCTCGACTTCCAGGCAATGGGTATACCTACCTTCGATTATGGCAATAACATTCGCCAGATGGCTCAGGAGGAGGGCGTTTCTAACGCTTTCGACTTCCCCGGCTTTGTGCCTGCCTACATTCGCCCACTGTTCTGCCAGGGAATTGGCCCATTCCGCTGGGTGGCGCTCTCCGGTGATCCAGAAGATATCTATAAAACCGATCAGAAAGTCAAAGAACTCATCCCAGATGATCCGCATCTGCATAACTGGCTGGATATGGCCAAGGAGCGTATCAGCTTCCAGGGCTTACCGGCGCGCATCTGCTGGGTTGGCTTAAAGGATCGTGCTCGCTTGGGGCAGGCGTTTAACGCCATGGTCGCCAGTGGCGAGCTCAAAGCACCTATTGTGATTGGTCGCGACCACCTGGACTCCGGCTCGGTGGCCAGCCCCAATCGCGAGACTGAATCAATGCAGGATGGCTCGGATGCCGTCTCCGACTGGCCGCTGCTCAATGCGCTGCTCAACACTGCCGGGGGCGCTACCTGGGTTTCTCTTCACCATGGCGGTGGAGTGGGCATGGGTTACTCCCAGCATGCAGGGGTAGTGATCGTCGCCGATGGCACGGATGACGCTCATGCTCGATTGGGCCGCGTGCTGCGCAATGACCCGGCCACCGGGGTTATGCGCCACGCCGATGCCGGCTACGACATCGCCAAGCAGAGTGCCACTGAACAGGGGCTCGACTTACCGATGGTTAAGCCAATGGTGAAGTAGCCGTTCTTATCAACAACCTCCTTACCGTTAGCGTTGCTGGATACACAGGTACAGGTGCCGACAGAGAGCCGTCGGCAGCTGATAAAAAAGCGTCATAAGAATAAACCTCGACAGGAGACATTAAATGTCACTATCAGACGGAAAACAGTTAAAACGCAGCGTCTTTATCCCGGCCTTCGCCATTATTATGGTGGCCGTTATTATTGGCTTGGTTAACAACGAACTACTGGTTAGTGTTGCCAGGCAGTTGTTCTATCTCTCGCTTTCTGACTTCGGTTGGCTTTATCAACTGCTGGCCATTTCGACCTTGGGTGTCACCGCTTTTATATTTTTTTCCAAGGCAGGCAATATTCGTTTGGGTGGGGCGAACGCGAAGCCAACGTTTTCGTTAGCAACCACCTTTGCTATGGCGTTGACCGGCGGCATCGCCACCGGGGTGGTGACCTATTCAGTTAATGAGCCCATCATCTATCTCGGCAATGTCTATGGTGAAATCGGCAACCAGTCATTTGAACCTAACAGTGGCGAAGCGGCGATTTTTGCATTGGCCAGAAGCTTTCATAACTGGAGCTTTATTCCCTACGCCATGTACTCCATTGTTGGTTTGATGATTGGCTATATGCACTTTAATCGCAAAGAGCGCTTCTCGATCTCTTCAACACTCGCTCCGTTATTGGGCAATAAAGAGCGCAATCCTAGCGTGCGTGCCGTGGTCGATATTATCTCGATTCTTGCCATTGCGCTGGGCCTGGCTTCGTCGTTAGGGGCTGGTCTTGCGCTGATCAGTTCTGGCATTGAAGCCGAATATGGCATTGCCTCTAGCCCTACCACTTGGCTGATTTTAACGCTGGTTATTTCGGCTATCTTTATTACTTCGGCGGTGTCCGGTCTTAAGCGGGGTATCCGCTTTCTTTCATCGGTCAATGCTTACATCTTCTACGCCTTTGTGCTCATTCTGCTGATTATTGGCCCAGTGAACTACATCCTGAGTCTGTCGGTGACCAGTTTGGGCTACTGGTTCGATAACTTCTTTCTCTGGTCATTCGATACCAAAGAGTCTGGTGGTGAAGCGCTGGTTACCTGGTGGACCATGTACGACTGGTCGATATGGATCGCCTATGCGCCTTTGATGGGCCTTTTTTTGGCGCGTATTTCCTATGGCAGAACGCTACGGGAATTTCTGGTGATTAACTGGATACTGCCTTCACTGTTCGGCATCGTGTGGTTTGCTATCTGGGGTGGATCGGCAATCAAGTGGCAAATGGATGGCACCCTGGATCTGGTGAGTGTAGTGACTGAGAACGGTGCAGTTTCAGGTCTCTGGGGCTTCCTGCAGCACTTGCCTATGTCTGCCTTGCTGATCCCGCTGGCTATTTTTACGCTGATTATCTCCTTCTCCACGGCGGCTGACTCAATGTCATCGACCATTGCCACCATCTGCACTAAAAACATGACCGCAGAAGAGGAGGCCCCCCGTAAGCAGAAGATCCTTTGGGGGCTGTCAATCGCGATTATCGCTTATGTGATGGTTGCCTTCGGCGGCGGCGCCCAGGGTGTCGATGGTATTAAATTCCTGGCGGCGGCAGGCGGTTTTACCGTGCTGTTTCTGTTTGCGTTGATCGTGGCTTCTGCGGTGAAGGTTTTTATTATGGATGGCACTAATAAACCCTCAGCAGAGCAGGCTCCTACGGCACAGGTTAAGGATGCCTATGAGTGAGTTGCCTCGCTGCGTTGAGATCGGCAATACACCTCCCGCTTGGCGGGAGGTGGTCAAGGTCGCTCGTTACCAGTATCGCCTATCGCTGTCGCTGCCGGTGTGGGAAAAGATAAGCGCCGCCCGGCAGGTCGTTGAGAAGATCGCCGCTTCAAGCGTGCCCCATTACGGGATTAATACTGGTTTGGGTGCCCTGTGCGATGTAGTGCTAGCTCACGATGAGCTGCAGCGGCTTTCCCATCACACCTTAATGAGCCATGCCTGTGGTATTGGTACCCCGCTGCGAACGGAGCAAGTGCGAGCCATTATGTGCAGCGCGGTGGTTAACTACAGCCATGGCTACTCCGGGATTAGTCCGGGCGTGGTGGAGGGGCTGATCAGACTGTTGAATGAGCAGGTCACGCCGATCGTACCCTCGCGCGGCTCGGTGGGTTACCTCACCCATATGGCCCATATTGGGCTGGTGTTGATTGGCCACGGCGACGTTGAATTTCGCGGTCAACGAATACCCGCCAGCCAAGCGTTGGCTGCCATCGGTATGTTGCCGCTAACCCTTGGGCCCAAGGATGGCCTGAGCCTGGTTAATGGCACCCCGGCGATGACGGGGCTGGCCTGCTTGACGCTTGACGATACTGCCCGGCTGGCCGCCTGGGCCGACATTGTTGGTGCTATGAGCTTTGAAGCATTAGGCGGTCAGTTGCAGGCATTTATGGCCGAGGTAACGGTTCTCAAACGCCACCCAGGCGTTCAGCAAACGGGGGATAACCTGCGTCGTTTGCTTGAAGGCAGTATCCACTTGGCTCGCCATGAGGGGGCGCGGCTACAGGACGCGCTTAGCCTGCGCTCTATGCCTCAGGTGCACGGCGCCTGCCGCGACCAGTTTGACCATGCCGCTAGGCAGATTGAGAAGGAGCTGCATTCCGCCACCGATAACCCGTTAGTGGTGCCGGTGGGTGATAGTTACCAGATTGTATCCCAAGCCAACCCTCACGGTGCTTCGGTTGCGATGGCGTGCGACCTGCTGGCCATCGCTGTTTGTGAATGGAGTTCGATCTCCGAGCGGCGTGCTTACCGGCTAGTGACACCCCAGGCGAACCAGCTGCCGCCTTTCCTGACCACTGAAGGCGGCGTTAAATCCGGCATGATGATCGCTCACTATTCGGCGGCCTCCTTGGTGGCTGATAACAAGCGACTGGCACAGCCCGCTGTTACTGATAATTTTATCACCTCGGGGCTGCAGGAGGATCACCTAAGCTTGGGTGAAAGCGCTGCTCTGAAGCTGGATCAGGCTCTCGAAAATGCTTTCTATGTGCTTGCCATTGAGTATCTGCTGGCTGCCCAGGCCTTCGATTTGGTCGACGGAGAAGACTTCTCTCCTGGCACATCACTGGCCTGGAAATCACTGCGAGAAGCGTTGCCTGCCTACCAGGAAGAGCATGCGCTGCACCTGGATATTCAAGCGACTTACCAGCGTCTCCAGGAGACTCAAGTGATCGATAAGCTCCTGTCTATTGCCCCGAACTTACTGCCGAGTCGGCAGCCTAGCGATTAGGAGGAAGCATGAAACAGCTATGGCACCACTGCCATGCGGTGACCCTGGCGGGTGGCCACTATGGAATTGTGCGCGATGCGGCGCTGATTATAGAAGCAGGACGCATTGCCTGGATTGGCATTGAGGCGCAACTTGACCGCGATGCTAACTTTGATGAAGTGCGTGACCTGGGGGGGCGCTGGCTAACGCCGGGGTTGATCGACTGCCACACGCACCTGGTATTTGGCGGTGACCGCAGTAATGAGTTTGAGCAGCGCCTGGAAGGAGTGAGCTATAGCGAGATAGCCAAACAGGGCGGTGGGATCGTCAGCAGCGTGCGGGCAACTCGCGAGGCCAGCTTTGACGAATTACTGGCTAGTGCCGAGGCGCGCGCGAGGGTGCTGCTACGCGAAGGCGTCACCACGCTAGAGATCAAGTCGGGGTATGGGCTTGATCTGGAGAGCGAGCGCAAAATGCTCAAGGTGGCCCGGGCGCTGGGAGAACGGCTGCCTGTCGACGTGCTTACGACTTGCCTTGCGGCCCACGCGCTGCCCCCCGAATATCGCGAACATAGCGATGGGTATATTGATCTAGTCTGCGAGACGATCCTGCCGACGCTGGCGAAGGAAGGTCTTGTCGATGCCGTCGATGGGTTCTGTGAAGGTATCGCCTTCTCTGTGGAACAGATGCGGCGCGTATTTGAAACTGCAAAACAACTGGGCCTGCCGCTCAAGCTACATGCTGAGCAACTGTCGCACCTTGGCGGTTGCCAACTGGCGGCGGAGTTTGGCGCGCTTTCCGCTGACCATGTTGAGTACGCCGATAAAGCCGATTCGCGTGCGATGGCTCAAAGCAGCACGGCCGCGGTGTTACTGCCGGGGGCCTTCTTGACATTACGTGAAACCCAACTGCCGCCGATTGCAGACTTTCGTGAGCAGGGGGTCACCATGGCGCTGGCCAGCGACCTTAACCCCGGTACGTCGCCGGTGCTGTCGTTACGCTTGATGATGAATCTTGGCTGCACGCTGTTTCGCCTTACCCCTGAAGAAGCGCTGGCAGGCGTGACCATCAATGCCGCTAAGGCGTTGGGTATTGATGCCACTCACGGTTCGCTAGAAGTAGGTAAATGGGCAGACGCGGTCGTATGGGATATTACCGGGCCAGCGGAGCTTAGCTACTGGCTGGGCGGGCAATTGCCGGTCACGGTATTCAAAGCAGGTAAGGAGGTAGAGGTATGAGCGACAGTTATCAACTCACCCAGGGCGATACGCCGCTATTGATTTCAATGCCTCACGCAGGCACTGCGTTAACGCCGGAGGTAGAAGCGGGGCTCAATAAAGCAGCTCTCAGCCTTGCCGACACCGACTGGCATATTCCCAAGCTTTACGACTTCGCCGCTGAACTTGGGGCGAGCCGTATTGAGGCGCGCTATTCGCGCTACGTGATTGACCTTAATCGGCCGGAGAACGATACGCCCCTCTATGCTGGCGCGACGACCGGGTTGTTCCCCAGCACCGACTTCGACGGTGAGCCGCTGTTTGAAGAGGGGCAGGAGCCCACTCAGGCACAGCACGAGTGGGCCAAAGAGCATGTATGGCGGCCCTACCATAACGCCCTGGCAGGCGAATTGGCACGCTTAAAGGCGCGCTTTGGCTATGCGCTGCTATTTGATGCGCACTCTATCCGTTCAAAGATACCGCGGCTTTTCGACGACCAACTGCCTGATATTAATCTGGGTACCTTTGAGGAGCAAAGCTGCAATCCTGACCTTAGTAAGACCTTACAGGTGGTGTGTGCTGCTCAATCGCGTTTCACTCACGTGATCAATGGACGCTTCAAAGGGGGGCATATCACCCGGGGGTATGGGGATCCTGCTAATAATATTCACGCTGTACAGCTCGAACTCTCCCAGCGCACCTATATGAACGAACCGAACGACGATAAACCGGTCTTTGCCTATCGGGAAGATCGCGCCGCTGAAGTGCGCCCGCTGCTCCGTGAGCTACTTGAGGCTATGCAGCGGTGGGGCGAGGTTAGCTACAGCCAAGGTAAATAAGCCAATGTGGTGTTGATCTACTCAATACCCGGTCATCTCAAGATAACCTTCGCCCAGCGGTTCGCCGCTGGCGCGGTCGTTGACCAGCACTTCCCCTTCCCAATAGGGCACGCTGGTGTCCATCCAGCGGTTGGCTTGGGGCGCTTCGATGTTGATATCGAGCTCCAGTGACGCTATCTCTAATCGCCAGCGGGTAGGGACATCGCGCCCGGCGACGGACGACGTTGCCAGTGGTGTTAGCGTGATGTCGTCGGTCGCTAAAGGAGTAGCGTCACCCTGGGGTGAAATCCAGGTGCCGGAGCGGTAGTCCGCGCCTTGTTCGGTACTTGTGTTGTCACTACCGCTATCCCCACTGTCATCGCCACCGCCACGTAGTTGAAACGCCATCAGCTTATGGCCATCTTCAAAATGAATCGAGAACCAGTCCCAGCCTGATTGGCGGGCATCAAGCAGTTGGCTGCTCCATTCGCGATCCAACCAGCCGCGACCGCTGACGGTTTTGGTTTCGCCATTGAGGGTGACGTTGCCGTCTATCCGCCAGAAAGGCTGGCTGTAGTACATCGAGCCTTGGCCATTGGCGGCTTTCTGGCTGAACCCCTCTTCGCCGTGAAACACTAGCGGCCCCTCGGCGGTAAGTTCCAACGTGTAGCCAAAACGCGACGCATCTTCGCCGCTGTAAGCGGTGAGGGTGAGGTGATTGAAATCGTCGCTATTGGCGTCGGCGCTTGCTTTAAGCTGCCAGTCGTCTAGCCAAGCGTGGAAAGGGCTGGTAATGACACCGGCCTGAGCATCGTGGGGTTGATAAAGCTCAGCTTGGGAGTGGCTGCGCCCAAAGCGCTCGCCAACCTGGTGCTGTTCGCCCTGTGAAATAGCCATATGGGCCATCCACAGTTGGTCGGCGGCCCAGGGTGTGGGGTCGGGACGTTCGCTGGGCGGCATTAGCGCCTGACGAAAAAGTGTCCACTGTAGGCCGAGGGGCTCACCGTCAGCGTCTTCCAGATTAGCGGTGAGATACCACCACTCGATACGATAATCCGGGTGGGCGGCATGGTCTTGGGGAAAACGAATGGTTTGATTGGGCGATGCATATTGGAAACCATCAGCCGCTTGCCCCAAACCGGCAAAGCCTGCGCTGCTGGTGTCGCTTTTCTGTTCTTCTCCACAGCCGTAGAGCGTTAGCGACCCTCCGATTAGTAGGCTGAGAGTTAACCATCGATGTAGGCTCATTGGTTGGCCTCTTCCGCCAATAAGGCGCGTGGTGAGGCGCGCCAGAAGCGCAGAGTGGGCAGGGCCGCTGCCAGTAGCGCCACAGCAATAGCCGTGGCAAGGGTAACGGCCATTTCCCCAGGGAACAGATAGAGCGGCAGTCGCCAGCCAAACGCAGCTACATTGATGATAGCCACTAAGCCCCAGGTGATTGCAATGCCCAGTGGAACCGCCAGCAGGCCAGTGACTAATGCTGTGCCGCCCAGTTGCGTCAAATTCAATTGTGCCAGTTGTGCTCGGGGAACGCCCAGCGCCCAGAGCGGTGCTAGCTGTTGGCGTCGACTGCGCGCCTGGGCCAACAGGCTAGCCAACAGTGCCAGCGCGGCTACCACTAAGGTCAGCGCATTCAGGGCGCGGGTAATGGTAAAGGTGCGTTCAAAAATTTCGGTGGCGATGCGCTTGATCTCGCGCTGATCGCTAAGTGCATCGCTGCCTAGGCCAAAGCGCTCGGTAAGGGCGGAACGTAACGTATCCACATTAGCGTCGTCATAGAGCACTAACCCCATGGAGCTGGGGGGTGCATCAAAACGTGCGGCCAATTGGGGGGAAGCCATCAGCACTTGTCCGCTGGGATTACCGTAGTCAGGGTAAATCGCGGCAATGGTTAGCGTTTCGTTGGCGCCCGACGCGCTCAGGGTAAGTTGGTCGCCAGGGGTGAGGTTTTCTGCAGTGGCGAGTTGTTCGTTTACAAATACTGCGCCCTCGCCAAAAGCCGCCCAGGCGGAAGGGCGGTCTTGCTGGGTTGCCAGTAGCGGCCAATGGGGGGTAAGTGATTCGCCTGGGGTAATGCCGTAAAGCTCAACGGGTGTGCCTAGGCTGCGGCTGCCTTCGGGGGTGCTAATGGTGGTGAGCGTTGCTTCACTGCGCCGAGTCAGCAGGCGTTCAGATACCTCGGCGCGATTAGCAAGCCATACATCAATATCGGCGTACTGTTCGCTAGGGGCATTTAAGTAGAGCGGGGCGACTAAGCGTTGATCAAGCCAATCGAGAAACGTAATCCTAAAACCGCCGACCATGCTACTGACCCCCAGGTTGGTGGCTAAGGCGACCAACAGCGCCATCATGGCCAGTGACAGTTTGGGTAACTGAAGCTGCATATCGGCCACTGCCCAATGGATAAGTGGGCGACGGTGGGCCAGGCGGATTAGCCCTTTCAGCAGTAGTCCCAATAAGGGCGGCAGCCACAAGGCACTGGCTAATAACAGCGCTGCAATGAGCACAAAACCTGCTACTAAGCCTTCACCGGGACGCTGGAAGCTCAACCAAATATAGAGCGTTAATGCCGCTGTAAAGGCGATTGCACCAGCGATACTCATAAGCGTTAATTGGCGTCGATAACCGCCGCGCCAGGCCTGCAACTGGCCTAGTTGCAGCATGTTTAAGTGTGCCGCACGCCATAACACGCCGCTACCCGCCAGTAATAATCCCCCTAGGCTAACCGCTAACCCGCCCACCCAGTAGTGCCAGGGCAGGCTAAGCTCCTGCCCAACGCCTGCGCTATACAGTGAGCCTAGGGTTGCTGCTACATCCGGGAGGAGCACGCGGGCCAGCCAAACGCCGCTGGCAATACCGGCAAGTGCGCCGATGACTCCCAGTAAAATCAGCTCCAAACTGAGCGCTACAACTAAACTGCGCCCTGAAACACCCAGCACCCGTAGGGTGCGCAGCATGCCCATGCGCTGCTCTAACGCTAGGCCCAGTGCAGCCTGAACAATAAATAACCCTACCACCCAGGCGAGTAGTCCTAGTGCGGTCAGGTTTAAGTGAAAGCTTTCAGTAAGTTGACCGGGGGAGGCAAGACTGGTGGCACGGGTAAACGTGAATTCGGGTGGTGCTTCTGATAATGCGCCTGGTGCAGTCACCATACGTGTAATTTCTTCGCCGATTTCGAGTAACTGCGCTGCGGCAGCGATATCCATGATCAGCGTGTTGGGCGGTAGCGCTGGCGATAAAGTCAGCGGGGGAAGTTGTTTGCCACTTGCCAAGGTTGGCGTGGCGCTGACTGCGTTTGCTCGCTCAAGTCCTAGGGTCGCCAAAGTGTCAGGTGCGATACCTGTCTGCCATGGGGGCATTAGAAAGCCAGTCAGCGATGCGGTGGTATCTGTTTGGCCTAACGCATTACCGCTTGGAAGTGTTAGCGGATCGATACCGATGATTGACAGCCGAGTCCCATCTTGGGTCGCAACCTGGCCTTCTATAATGGGGGAAATGGGTAAGCCCTCTTGTCGCAATGCATAGTATTCGGCACGTGTGAGCGGGGCACCATCGCGTCGCTCCAATTGATCAAGTTGGCTATCAAACATCGCATCGGCACGGGCGTAGCTGTCGCGGGCGGTCGCGTTGATCGCTTGGATGCCGCTCCATAGGGCGCTGGCTACCCATAGCCCGAGCAGCAGCATAGCCAATTGGCCTGGGTGACGACGGTAGTGAGCGAGTAGCGTTGCCAGTACCGTGGGCATTGCTTTGATCATAAAGCGGTATTGATCAGTTGGCCGTGGCGCAAACGTAGGCAGCGATCAAGCGGCTCGGCCACTTGCGGGCTATGGGTTACCACCAGTAGCGCACACTGAGTTTCGTGAACAAGCTTTAACAGTAGTTGAAGCACTTCACCTGCAGTGGTTTCATCCAAATTGCCCGTGGGTTCATCGGCAAGCAGCAGGGGCGGTCGTGGTGCCAAGGCCCGGCCAATCGCTAAGCGCTGCTGCTGCCCGCCTGAGAGTTGTTCAGGGTAACGTTTTTCAAGGCCATTAAGACCTAACCGTTCGATAAGGTAGGCGGTCCAGTCGGCATCGTCGCGGTTGGCTAAGCGTGCCTGCAATCGGATATTGTCGATAACCGCTAGACTGGGGATTAAGTGAAATTGTTGGAACACCAGGCCTAATTGTTCGCGGCGTAGCTTGGCTCGCGCGGGTTCAGGTAAAGAGGCTAGGTTTTGACCAGCGAGAGTGATGTTGCCTTGGTCTGGCAGATCTAGCCCAGCAGCAAGATGCAGTAGCGTGGATTTGCCGCTCCCCGATTCGCCCATGAGCGCTAGGCTTTGACCCGGCGCCAAATGAAGGGTGACATCTTCCAATACTCGAATGGGGCCTTGGGGTGTTGAGTAGGTTTTATATACTTGATCGAATGCCAGCATGAATTACTCTTGTTTACAATATGGGCCCCTACTCTTCAAAAGGAGTATCAGTAGAGTTACGCTCTCCATATACCGCTATGCCGCCTCTTCCGGTACGCTTTATGAAATACATGCTTTTATCGGCTGCATCAATGAGTTCACTTGCATTACCAAATCCACCGTCATCTAAGCAGGCAATACCTATTGAGACCGATACATGGATAGGATGTTGGTCATCGTGAGCCATGGGGGTTTTTTCTAAGCGCTGGGCAATTCTTTGAGCGAATAAGTGGGCTGCTTTAGCATCTTCATCTGGCAAAATGATGAGAAACTCTTCCCCTCCCCACCGTCCTGCCAAGTCTCCCTCACGGACCAATGCCTGTAAGGTTTTACCAAATTTTTCGAGCACAGCATCGCCCATTTGGTGACCATACTGGTCATTAAGTTTCTTGAAGTGGTCGAGATCAATAAACACCACTGACATGGTTCGAGACTGGCTTTGACACAGTTTGAAGCGTTTTTGCAGTTGCTCCTCAAGCCATGCACGGTTAGCGAGACCAGTGAGTGTATCTGTGCGCGAGCGTTCTTCTAAATCATCTTGACGCTTATGCAGTGAAGCGAGTTCTGCTTGCTGGCTATCAAGGCGTGCGTTTAACAATAGCGTTTGGTGGAACAGCAATTGCTGAGCTTCAGCCAGCAGTGACTCATTATCTTGCATGGGGGGGGCTGCCATTTGCAACATATCGACTAAGGCAGGTAACTGCTGCTGAATATTCTCCAATAAATGACGCAAAGAAATTGTATGGGCCCCCTCATGTGCTTCAAATTCTCGTATCACATTAACCAGTGCCTGCGCGGGATGGGATGAGAGCCAAGCATCCGCGATCGGCCCGGATAGCTGAATACACAGCATGTCGGGAGAGGCAATATTGTATTCACCGTGGCTATCGCAAATACGCTGGGCTAGAGGCGTAGGAACGCCCCATTTTGCCGCAAGCCAAGCCCCTACTTGTGAATGGTCACAGCCAAACAGCTCTTGCTCCGCCGCTGATAATTGACGATGGTTATACGTAGCAGTTGAATATAGCTTGTTGATTTCTGAAGGATATGTCGCCCGTAAGGCTAGGATGCCAATATCTTGAAGTAGAGCAGCGGTAAAGACAGGCCCGGCTGAATCGGGGCAAATATGTACGGCTAGATAGCGTGCTGCTAAAGAGGCAATGATGGACCGCATCCATACTTTCTGGTAGTGGATGTCAACGGCTTTATTTTGTAAAAGACTGAAGCTCAAAACCGCAGCAAGGGTGGCATCTAATCCCAGGCGAGCTGTCGCCTCCCGGCAAGCATGTACTTTTACGGGAGTACGTGAAAAGAAGGCGCTATTGGCTAGTGCTATAATCCGCAAGGTTAGTGCTGGGTCGCGCTCAATGGCATTGGCGTAATCGCTAACCGAAGGTTGATCAGAGCGCGCTATTTTTAGAATTTTAATAGCCACCGTGGGCAACGTTGGTAGGTTAGAGCATTTGAGCAGATCCGCTATCAAAAAAGCAGGTACTTCAGTCGATAAAACCAGACCTTTAGAATAGTCCTCTACTGGGATGGACCGCATTGCTCTCTCCTAACTCGTATTGGCTTCCAGCAAAGGCTTTCCACCGTTCCTCGTCACTTCAATTACTAAGGGTAGATGGCTGTATTTCAGTGCGTTGTTGTAGTTCATGATAGCGCGATGAGGAGCAAAAAGGTGCTTGCTACGCATATAATTAACTGAAAATTCCTTATATTTTGTGCTGAATGCATGATGATTTTGTTTGCAGCTTTAGAAGACGGGTATGCAAAGCTTACTTTTGAAAAAATTTTTTCAAAAAAATGAGCCAAAAAAATTTTAAGTAACGCTACTTTGTAATTTATTTCTTAAATTTTTGTAAGCTCTTTCTTACAGAAGTTAGTGGACAAATAGGTTGTGTAAGTGGTACCAGCGCTCGACTAAAGGTTAAGGAACTTAGCCTTTTTTTATTTCCTCCATACTACCATACTAGTTGTGTCAGTCGTGGCTGCCACTTGCTACGGACGCTCACATTCGGATTTAGGTGTTATGCACACGACCTTACAAACGCTTTGGCAGGAAACCCGTGACAGCGACTCGGTTCGCCATCGTCTTCATGACGTATTGCGGCAAGCGATCATTCGAATGGTACTTGCGCCTGGGCAAGCGCTTTCTGAGAAAGAGATTGCGGATCTATTTGCGGTTAGCCGTCAACCAGTGAGAGAGGCATTTATACGGCTATCGGAGTCTGGATTGGTGGAGGTGCGCCCTCAGCGGGGTACTTATGTGGTGCGTATTTCCCGCCAAGCAGTACTTGAAGCACGCTTTATTCGTGAGTCGCTTGAGGTCTCAATAACGTTGGAAGCCGTCAAACGGCCACTTCAGCCTAGTGTGTTAATGGAGCTTAACGAGTTAATCGTTCGTCAGCGCAGCTGTATTGAGCGCCAGGATCATGACCGCTTTTTCTTTCTTGATGAGATGTTCCATCGCACGCTGGCATTCTCGACGGGGCAGGTCATGGCTTGGAAAGTGGTCGAGGATGTGAAAGCTCAGTTAGACAGGGTGCGCTACTTGAGTATTCCTGATTCTACACCTATCGCTAAGTTAGCTGATCAGCACCAAGCCATCGTGGATGCGGTAGCTGCAGCTGATACTCAAGCGGCAGTAGAAGCGATGAGTATTCATCAACGTGAAATCCTTAACTCGTTACCTGAACTGGAGCGTCGTTTCCCGGACATGTTTGAAGAGGTGGCGTTAGTTACGCCAGCGCTGGCTATTTAAATCAGCCATTAAGAGCTACGACACTGAGTTTATCGAATGTCCTTACTAGCTATGTGTATAGGCTGGTGAAAACCCAACAATAAATGAAGACCTTTAAGGAGCATAAAATGAAACTTACAAAATTACTTCCCGCTATTGCGCTGCTGGTAGTTGGTAACTCAGCACACGCCGCTTACCAGCTGAATATTTCAATAGCATTAAGCCCTCAAGATCCTATCGCTCAGGCAATAGTAGATGCTCAGCAAGCAATTGAGGAGCGCTCTGAAGGAGAGCTCACGGTTCAGCTTTTTCCTAATAGTCAGCTTGGCTCAGATGAAGATGTGGTAGAGCAAATTCGTAGTGGTGCCAATATTGCGATCCTTATTGATGCTGGGCGTTTATCAGAGTACCAGCCAGAACTGGGGATTTTAAGCGCCCCTTATTTAGTTGAAGACTATAGTGATTATCATCAAATCACCAACTCACCACTTTACCTGGATTGGGTAGAGAGTTTGGCCGACTCAAGCGGTTTGCGGCTGCTTAATTATAACTGGTTCCAGGGCACTCGACAGATGTTGACCCAAAAGGAAGTTAATACACCCGGTGATTTGCGGGGTGTGCGTGTGCGAACCATTAACTCGCCTGTCTGGGTGAATACCATTGAAGCCATGGGGGCTACTGCCACCCCATTACCATGGTCGGAGGTTTACTCCGCTCTACAGCTAGGCTCCATTGATGGTGCAGAAGCGCAGCTTACCGGTGCTGAAGGGCAAAACCTCCACGAGGTAATCACCCATATAGCATTGACGAATCATATTCACTTAATGACAGGTATCGCCACCTCTGAGCAGTGGTATCAATCCTTGCCTGAAGAGTTACGCACCATTCTTGATGAGGAGTTACTAAAAGCCGGAGAAGTTGCTAGTCAGGCGACGGCCGATGAGCAAGAGGGCGTCCGCGAGCGTATGGAAGCCGCTGGCGTAACGTTTAATGATGTTGATCTCGATGTTTTTCGTGAGCGGGTGGGGAGCGTCTATGAGGGACTAGGTTACGACCAATACCGCGAACAACTGCTGACTGAGGAGTAATCAGCACCAACCCCCACCCCCACATGTTTTAAGGTGGGGGTACTTCCTTTTCGCTAGTTTCTAACAATCCGCATGCCCCATGGGGCGAGGAATGCTGTATGTGGTATTGGTACGATAAAGGTGAGGAGTGGCTAGCCATTACGCTACTCGGTGGTACGTCTCTTTCCATGTTAGTAAGTTCAACGGCTAGAGCCATTGGGCAACCCTTTGCTGGTGGTGCTGAGCTGGCTCAATTTCTATTTATCTGGACCGCGGTATTAGGCGCCGATATTACCTTGCGGCGGGGCGGGCAGGTGCGAATCGATGCATTTGTAGTTCGAATGCCAGCCAAGCTGCAATGGGTCGTGACAAGCCTTTGCCTTGCGATGATGGCGCTCTTTCTCGTTCTTCTCATCTGGTATGGCTTTGCTTTAGCCACCTCAAATTGGCAGCGGCCTATGGGGGTAGCTGGGCTGAGCTACGGTTATATCACGCTAGCGTTGCCAGTTGGTGCTTCATTAATGCTGCTAACCCTAATACGTCGGGTTGTCGCAAACGGCATCATCGGTAGTTTGGTGACTGACGATGATGAGATTGTGGAGGAAGCGCTATGACAGCTGTTTTACTGCTGGGCTTCGGCTTACTCCTCATGGCCATTGGCATGCCCGTTGCTTTCGCCATTGGTATTGCTGGTTTTTCTTACTTTTTACTACCGGATACCTTTTTACCTACTAGCATCGCGGTGCAGCGAATAGTCTCATCAACACAATCATTTCCCCTGTTAGCTGTCCCGCTATTTATTTTCATTGGCCACCTGATGAACGCCAGTGGTATTACCCCACGCTTGGTTCATCTTTCTACCTTACTGGCGGGATGGATGAGCGGTGGTTTAGCCCAGGCAAGTATCGTATTGAGCACCTTGATGGGCGGTGTGTCAGGTTCAGCCGTGGCGGATGCCGCTATGCAATCTCGTGTGCTAGGTAAAAGCATGATTAAAGGTGGGTATTCACCTGGCTTTACAGGTGCTGTGCTCTCTGTAGGAGGGTTAATCACCGCGACGATACCGCCTAGTATTGGCTTGATCCTGTACGGCTACCTGGGTGAAGTTTCCATCGGGCGTTTGTTTATTGCAGGTCTTGTGCCGGGGTTCCTGTTAATGGTGGCGCTCATGGTGACCACGTATATTGTGTCCAAGCGGCGGGGATACCTTCCAGTAAGGGAGAACCTTCCCACGGGTAGCGAGGTTTTAAAGGCCCTGCGTAGTAGCATTTGGGCAATTCTTTTCCCGGTATGGTTATTAGTAGGTATTCGCTATGGCCTGTTTACGCCTTCAGAAGCGGGCGCGTTTGCAGTGGCTTATGCACTATTTATCGGCTGCGTTATACATCGGGAAATGGGGATTAAAGAAATCCTTAACGCTATGCGTGCCAGCGTTAGAGATATTGGCATGATCATGCTGATTATTATGTTCTCCGGCATCATTGGCTATGTCGTTTCATTCGAAAGAGTGCCACAAACAATAGCTGAGCTCACGCTAGGCGTATTCTCTAGTCAAATAACGTTGCTGCTTACTTTGGCTGTGCTACTTATTTTTCTAGGCATGCTATTAGAAGCTACGGTCGTTGTAATGTTGTTAACGCCTATTTTGGTGCCTGTTATTAAAGCAGCGGGTGTTGATCCCGTGCATTTTGGGCTACTAATGATGACGCTGGTTACCTTTGGTGGCATGACACCCCCAGTAGGCATTTCAATGTATACGGTGTGTGGCATCTTACGTTGCTCTTTTTATGATTATAGTCGTGAACTATTGCCCTTTGCTTTAGCGGTATTTGCGGTAGTGCTGGGTATTATATTTTTCCCCAGTGTAGTGCTTTTTTTGCCTAATTTACTGCTGGGTTAAAACGACCTGTGACACTCACATAATAAAAGGAGAAACAATAATGTTTAACGATAATATTGAGTTCATGGGTAAAGATTTCCTGTTAGAAAATGAAGCAGCCCGACGGCTTTACCATGAACATGCGGCCATTATGCCGATTTGCGATTATCACTCACACTTAGATCCGGTTGAAATCGCTAATAATACCCAGTTCGATAATTTAACCCAGCTATGGCTCAAAGGGGATCACTATAAATGGCGCGCCATGCGCTGTGCAGGCATTGCCGAGCAGCGAATTACCGGCGATGTCAGTGACCGAGAGCGCTTTCAAGCCTGGGCGGAAACAGTACCCGATTGCCTGGGTAATCCGCTCTATCACTGGACGCATCTTGAGCTGAAAAAACCGTTGGGAATCGACAATCTGCTGCTTTCACCCCAGACAGCTGAGGAAGTTTGGCACCTGTCTCAACAGCGATTAGCGACCCCACAGCTTAGTGCCCAGGGTATTTTGGAGCGCTTTAACGTGCGTACTATTTGTACCACCGATGACCCCGTCGACAGCTTGGAAACCCACCAACGCCATGCGCAGGCGAACACTGGGCCGACTATGCTGCCGACATTTCGGGCCGATACGGTGCTCAAAATAGAGCAGCCAACTTTTGTTGACTACCTTGCCACGCTTGAAGTCGCCAGTGGCGTCACGATTAAGGGCTTCGATGACTTGCTGGCGGCCCTGTTCCAGCGTCTTGAGCATTTCGCCAGCCTAGGTTGCTGCCTCTCCGACCATAGCCTGGAGAAGCCTGTGTTTGTTGCGCCTCCTTCGGCCCAGGAGCTGGATCGGATACTAGATAGCAGAATGCGTGAAAAAGAGCTGAGCCACGACGAGGCCCACGGCTTTACCACCGCCGTACTGCTATGGCTTGGCAAGGAGTACGCCCGGCGAGGCTGGGTAATGCAGCTTCATATTGGCGCTCTGCGCGATTTAAGCCAGCGTGGTCGGCGCGAAATAGGCGCTAACAGTGGTTTCGATGCGATTGGCGATATCACTTACGCAGAACCCTTGGCGGCGCTGTTAGATGCGCTGGATAGCGAGCATCAACTGCCACGCACGGTGCTCTATAACCTCAACCCGCGGGATAACGAAATGCTCGCTGGGCTGGCGGGCTCCTTTCAAGGCGATGGCATCCCCGGCAAGGTGCAGTTTGGCGCCGCTTGGTGGTTTAACGATCAGCGGGATGGTATGGAGCGCCAGCTGACGACCCAAATGCAGTTTGGCCTGTTGCGTCACTTTGTGGGCATGCTGACGGATTCGCGTAGCCTGCTTTCTTTTTCCCGCCACGACTACTTCCGACGTATTTTTTGCCAAATGCTAGGCGCCCAAATGGCCCGCGGTGAATTACCCAACGATATCGATCGCGTCGGCGAGCTGGTTCGTGCGGTGTGTTACCACAATGTGCAGCGCTACTTATTTGAGCGTTAATTTTTTCTTACTTCCTGTGATGGATTTACCATGATCATTAGCGATGCATATTTAATTGTAACGTCTCCAGGCCGCAACTTTGTCACGCTTAAAATTGTTACCGAGTCAGGCGTTTATGGAATAGGTGATGCCACCTTAAATGGCCGCGAGCTGGCGGTGGTCGCCTACCTGGAAGAGCATGTGCTGCCGACCCTCATTGGCCGCGATGCCAGCCGCATTGAAGATATCTGGCACTTTCTTTATCGCGGTGCTTACTGGCGGCGGGGGCCGGTCACCATGTCGGCCATTGCGGCAGTGGATTTAGCCCTATGGGATATCAAAGCGAAAGCGGCCGGTATGCCGCTGTATCAGCTGCTGGGGGGCAAAAGCCGTGAGCGGGTGATGACCTATGCCCACTGTACCGGTAAGGACATCGATGCCTGCCTCAGCGAGGTCGAAAAACATCTAAAACTTGGCTACCGGGCGGTTCGGGTGCAGGCGGGGGTGCCGGGCATTCCCACCACTTATGGTGTTACCAAAAAGGACGGGGAGCGTTACGAACCCGCCGATGCAGAGCTGCCCAGCGAGAATGTCTGGAGTACTGAAAAATACCTGAATCATGTGCCTAAACTGTTTGCCGCGGTACGCGATCAGTTCGGTGACGATATACATATTCTGCATGATGTTCACCACCGTTTGACGCCCATTGAAGCAGCCAGGCTGGCTAAAGAAGTTGAGCCTTACCATCTGTTTTGGCTGGAAGATTGTGTGCCCGCTGAGAACCAGGAGAGCTTCCGGCTAATTCGACAGCACTCAACCACACCGTTAGCGGTGGGCGAGGTGTTTAACTCGATACATGACTATCGTGAGCTACTGGAAGGGCAGTTGATTGACTATATTCGAACTCCGCTTAGCCATGGTGGTGGCATTACCCATGTGCGCAGAATTGCTGATTTAGCCTCGCTTTACCATGTGCGCACCGGTTTTCATGGCGCGACGGACCTATCTCCAGTGTGCTTAGGCGCCGCGATCCATTTTGATACCTGGGTTCCTAATTTTGGTATTCAGGAGCATATGCCCCACGAAGCGATAGTGGATACGGTGTTTTCCCATGATTACCAGTTTGTCGATGGCCACTTTATTGTTGGCGAAACCCCAGGGCACGGCGTGGATATCGATGAGGCGTTAGCCAAGCAGTACCCCTACAAGCGTGCCAGCCTGCCGGTGAACCGGTTGGAAGATGGCACTCTGTGGCACTGGTAAGGAGCAAACAATGCCGAACGTTGAACACTTTCCGTCATCAAACAAGCAAGCGAGTAAAATAGCGATTGTCCACTTGGGCCTGGGCGCCTTCCACCGAGCCCACCAAGCAGTATATTTAGAGCGCTATCGACAGCGCAGCAACGACGGTGAGTGGGGCGTATGTAGCGCGAACTTGCGCTCAAGCGTAGGTTTGGTTGATAGCCTGCGTGATGCTAACTACCGTTATCAGGTAGCCGAGTACACCGATAGCGACAGCGTTACGCTGCGCGAAATTGGCGTGATCGAAGAGACGTTGTTCTCTGGCCGTGATAGCTCTGGAAATAGTGAGGACGATAGTGTGGATAGCTGGGGCCGTGACCGAGAAGCAATGTTAGCGCGAATGGCTTCCGCCGATACACGAATGGTGACCTTAACGGTGACCGAGAAGGGCTATTTTTTAAATCCAGCCAGCGGTGAGTTAAGAGTTGATGATCCGATGATCATCGGCGATATCGCCTCGCCCCTACAGCCGCGTACCGCGCCAGGGCTAATCGTGGAAGCGTTAGCTCGACGGCGCGAAGCCGGCATCGCCCCCTTTACGGTGCTCTCCTGCGACAACATGCCGGATAACGGTAAGCGTACACGCCAGGCGGTGATCCAACTGGCTGAGCAGCGCGATGCATCTCTGGCGAGCTGGATTGCCAGTGAAGTTGCCTTCCCTTGCAGTATGGTCGATCGCATCGTACCTGCCATGACCGACGTGGATTTCGAGCGATTGACGGCGCTGGGGGTTAATGATTCCAATGCGGTGGTATGCGAGTCTTTCTCTCAGTGGGTGGTGGAAGATAACTTCCCCATGGGGCGCCCAAGCTGGGAAGTGGAGGGCGTTGAGATGGTGGCCGATGTGGCGCCGTTTGAAACCATGAAGCTGCGTATGCTCAACGGCAGCCACTCTTTGCTTGCCTATCTTGGCGCGATCGCAGGTATCGAAACAGTTTATGACGGTGTAAATCACACCAAGCTTCGCGCTCTATTGCGCCGCTATATGCTTGAAGAGGCCGCACCTACGCTTGAAATGCCGAAAGGCATCGACTTAGACGCTTACGCTGACTCCCTGCTGGTACGTTTTGCCAATGACAGCCTGCGCCATCGCCTGCAGCAAATTGCCATGGATGGCAGCCAAAAGCTTCCGCAGCGCTGGCTTTCCGGCACGCTCAAACGCAGCGCCGCAGGGCAATTATCTTCCTGTGTAGCGTTGGGAGTGGCTGCCTGGATTCGCTACACACTAGGCGAAGATCTATCGGGAAATCGCTATACCGTCGATGACCCGCTAGCCAAGCGCTTTGCCGATTTACACCACACCCATGGCGCCGATGCCAGTGCGTTGGTCGCTGCTTTTTTAGCCATGGACGATGTGGTGCCTAGCGCTTTGGCAGCGGATAAAGCGTTTGCTCAGTCCGTCCTAGCGGCGTATCTAACGCTGACCCAAGACGGATTGGATGGGGCGCTCGCGGCGCTTGAGCGCAACTAAAAGAGGAGATCCCATGGAGCATACTTGGCGCTGGTTTGGCCCTAACGATGCTATTCGGCTTGAAGAGATTCGTCAGACAGGCGCCACCGGTATCGTTACGGCACTGCATGAGGTGCCTAATGATCAGGTATGGTCGGTTGAGGCGATCCGTGAGCGACAGCAAATGATCGAAGCCACTGGCCTGAGATGGTCGGTGGTAGAGAGCGTGCCGGTACATGAGTCGATCAAAAAAGGCCTGCCCGAGCGGGATGCACTGATCACCACCTACTGCCAGACACTGCGCAATTTGGCGGCCTGTGGTATCGACACCGTTTGCTACAACTTTATGCCGGTGCTGGACTGGACGCGCACGGATCTGATGTATGCGCTGCCAGATGGGGCCTTGGCGCTACGCTTCGACCAAACCGCGTTTGCTGCTTTTGATCTTTACCTGCTCAATAGACCCGCGGCAGGGACCGAGTACAGCGCCAAGGAGCAAGCACAAGCGCGCCGCTATCTTGAGGGGCTAGATAGCGCTGGCCGTGACAAGCTGGTTAATACGCTGATCGCAGGGCTGCCTGGGGCAGAGGAGCACTACACCCTTGAACAGTTTCGCGCGGTATTGGAAGAGTACGCCGAGATTGATGCCGTTAAATTGCGGGAGAACCTAGGCTACTTTCTTCAGGCGGTGATTCCGGTCGCGGAAGAAGTAGGCATTCGTATGGCGATTCATCCTGATGACCCGCCACGACCACTGCTCGGGCTGCCCCGGGTGGTTTCGACTCGCGAAGATGCCCAGTGGATTATTGATCTTGTGCCTAGCCCCGCCAATGGCTTAACGCTTTGCACGGGCTCTTACGGCGTTCGTGAAGACAATGATTTGGTGGCCATGACCCGCCATTTTGCCCCGCATATTCACTTTATCCACCTACGCGCTACGAAGCGTGAAGCGGATATGCTTTCGTTCCACGAGGCGCCGCACTTGGCTGGCGATGTGGATATGGTGGGGGTGATACATGCCCTAGTCGATGAAGAGCGGCGCCGGGAGCGTGAGGGCGGGGCGCGTTTGCCGCTACGTCCTGATCACGGCCATCAGCTGCTTGATGATCAACAGCGCAACACGGCGCCCGGTTACCCACTCTACGGACGCCTGCGCGGCTTGGCCGAACTGCGCGGTGTGGAGCTAGCGGTGAGGCAGTTAACGGAGATAACCTATCAAGCCATTGCTCTTTAAAAACGGCTCTTCAAAACCTGCTCTTCAAAAAAGCTCTTCAAAATAGAAAAGCCCCGCTGATTAAATCAGCGGGGCTTTTTTGCGAAGTAATGGCTAACGATTAGCGAGGCGCAGAGGGCGCTTCAGCACTGGTCAGTGTCGGTTCAGGCACTTGCTCCATACGCTGGCGCTCTTGGTCAAGAATCGCTAGCGCCTGCTCAGAGGTAACCCGGGAAGCGGGCGTTACTAGACTCACCACCACACCCGCTAGCAGTGCTACCAGTACCGCGGGGATGCTTGGGTTGCCCCAGAAGGCTGTCCAATCGCTATTGGCGATAATCGTTAAGGAGGTGGCTGACGCACAAATAAGCGTTGCGATAGCGCCCTGCCAGTTGTAGCGGGGCCAGAAGCGACCGAGCATGGCACTCACAAACAGCCCTGATAGAATCGTTGAGATCATGCGGGTGATGTAGGTGATGACATTGTCTGAGGCCAGTGCGAACAGCAGCGCCAGACCGATCGTTGCCACTAGGGCGATACGCGAGAAGCGTACTACGTTGCGCGCTGACGGCGTGCGTCCCGTTGCCAGTACATACAAGTCGCGAATCAGGGTAGAAACCCCGGCAATCGCATCGGAGCTTGCGCTGGACATCGTCGCGGAGAGGCCCGCTACCAACAGTAGCAGACCCAACCCTAGCGGCATGATTTCAGTGGCTAGAAAAGGGAAGGCGTAGTTGCTGTTTTCAAGCCCGGGATTAAGCGCGTGGGTGGCCATACCGATAATGGCAGGAATAATTGAGAAGCCTAGATAAAGAACGCCAGTGATTAAGAACGAACGGCGCACCGAACCAACCGATTCGCCCGAGTAAATGCGTTGGCGAAAAGAGGGTGTTGCCAATACGCCAATGGCAATAACAGCAGCTAATGATAGCGCTGGCAGTGCACCAATTTGACCGATACCTAGAAAGCTGGTGGCGCCCGCATCCATACCTGCGGTCAGGCCTGAGAAGCCGCCAACTTCCACTAGTGCCAAAATGGCCATCAAAATAAAGCCTGCGAACAGCACCACCGCTTGAATGGTGTCGGTCCAGATAACCGCGAAGTAACCGCCTACGACACAGTAAATACCAAAGCCTAGCGCAACCAAAATGCGCGCAGTGGTTAGATCAATACCCGCCATCCAGGAAAGGTAGAGGCCACCACCGAGAATATGGGCGCCCAGCCAGCCGATGCAGGCGATATAGATCAGCAGCGCGACCACATTGCGCACCAGCCGGTTCGCGCCGACGTAGTAGGCGAGTTCTTCACTCATGGTCATAAAGCGCAGCTTACGTACTGAGGAGAAGCAGACGGCAAGTAACAGCACCCCAACCGCGCCACCAATACCGTACAAAGCGCCTGCCCAACCATTCGCATAACCAAATCCGACGGCACCCATGCTGGAGCCGGTGCCTACCATCGTCGCCACGGTGGTTCCCACGGTGAGAAAGAGTGGAACGCTTCGCCCGCCGAGTAGAAAGTCATCTCCGTTGCCGCGCTTATGCCTTGAAACCCACCATCCAAAGGCAATCATTGCGACAATATAGAGCACGAAGGTGACGAGGAATATTTGACTGTTCATGTTAACCTCTTGTCGTTGTTTATCCGGCCGTTGCCGCGGCTGGAAATAGGCAATGGAAGCGATTGCCGCGAGGCTTTTTTATCCTAATCGCGCGGTAATCTGGCGCTGCGCCCTTGCCGGGGCGCGGCGCTTTTTTTGGTACTTAAAATTGGCTGTTTAAGCGCGATCGGCGCGGTAACACTTCACATCAACTTCTACTTTGCAATCCACCACCAGGTCTTGAACGCTACAGATACGCGCCGGTGGGTTGTCGCCAAAGATCTCCTTGAACACCTTGTTAAACGAGGTGAAGTAGCGCGCGTCGGTCAGCACCGTGGTGACATGCACAACGTCCTCAACGCCGTAACCGGCTTCTTGCATAATGGCCAGGCAGTTGTCGAAGGCGAGGCGGGTCTGCTCAACAATGCCGCCCTCAACCACTTCGCCATTGGTCATAGGCGTTTGGCCAGAGACGTAAAGCCAGCCACCGGCTTCAACGGCGCGGGCAAAGGGCAGTTTTTGGCCACCGGTTCCCACACCGCCTTCGGTGCCGTATCGAGTAATACTCATGGGGTTTGCTCCTTGTTGGATGTAAAAGAAGTGGTATGAGAAATACGTTCTGTTCTGCGTAGCATTCGGCCAGCGCGCTGGTCGCTAATAGCACCCTGGTGATAGGCGATCTTGCCGTTCACCACCACCAGATCGATGCCTTTAGCGGCCGCGATGGGGGTCTCGTAATTGGCGGTATCTTCCAGCACCGCGAGATCAAACAGGGTGAGGTCTGCATAGGCGCCAATACGGATCTCACCGCGATCGGTTAGGCCAAAATTGGCCGCCGAGAGGCTGGTCATCTTGCGCACCGCTTCGGCCAGTGGCATTAGCTTTAAGTCGCGGCTGTAGTGAGCCAGCACACGTGGGAATGCTCCCCACAGGCGCGGATGTGGGTGCGGATCATTCGGCAAGCCATCGGAGCCCACCATGGAGAGCGGATGCGCTAATACCTGCTGCATATCCGCTTCGCTCATATTGTGGTAAACCGCCCCCGCTGGCTGTAGCTTCCGGGCGGCGTCTAGCAGTGGCACATTCCACTCGGCGGCGATCTCTTTTAGTGGGCGACGCGCCTGCTCTGGGTGAGGGGTCGACCAGGTAATCGTTATCTCAATCTCGTCCGTTACCTGTCCTAAGTCGAGGGTGGAGGAGCCTGCGGTGTAGGGGTAGCAGTCGCAGTGGGCATGTTGATGCTGAGCGGCGGCTTCTAATTTACTCAGCGCCTTGCCCGCGCCGCCCCAATTACCTGCGCCTGCACACTTAAGATGCGAGATCACTAATGGTACTTGCCCATCCCGAGCGGTGGTAAAGGCTTCGTCCATGGCCTCCAGCAGGCCAGCAAACTCATCACGCAGGTGGGTGGTATAGACCCCGCCTGACTCCCCAACGGCCGCCACCAGAGGGGCCATTTCGGTAGTCGGTGCACTTATCGCATTACGGTAGGCAAGCCCTGAACTCAGCCCCAGCGCACCTTCCTCTAGCGCTTGACGTAACAGGGCTTCCATTTTGGCGACTTCTTCTGCGGAAGCGGGGCGGGCAAAGCTATCCATTACCTGGCTGCGCAGACTGGTATGCCCTACTAAGGCGGCGACATTAATACTTGGTTGGGCGGCGTCTACCGCGTTGGCGTAGGCGGCGAAGCTTGGGTAGCGGAAGTCTTCTACGTTACCCAATAGGTTCATTGGGTCGGGTACTTCGCTTGTGAGTGTGACCGGACTTGCGCTGATGCCGCAGTTGCCCACGACGACGGTGGTTACCCCTTGGGTCAGCTTTGGCAGCATCTCGGGGGCACGAATCACATTGGTATCGTCGTGGGTGTGAACATCGATAAAGCCTGGGGCTAAATAGCGCTCTTCGGCGTCGATGATTGTTGTTGCGGTGGCATAGGGCATGGTGCCGATAGCGCAGATACGCTCGCCTTGAATAGCCACATCGGCACGGAAATGAGCAGCGCCTGAGCCATCCAGCACATTGGCGTTACGAATTAACAGGTCGTAAACCATCTTAATCTCCTAGCGGCTGGCGGTTGTCGCCACCGCGATGGTCATCGAGGCTCAGCTTGAGTCGGCGCAATTTGGTACGCGAACGCTCGCGATGGCGCATGGCAAGTTCAAGTGCCAGCACATCGATAACGGCGAGCATGGCGTAGCGGGAGGCGGAAGGATGGAAAATAAAGTCGGTCTCCCGGGAGGTCACCGGCAGCACGATGTCGGATGTTGCGGCCAATGGAGAATTCATCGCGGTGATGGCGATCACCTTGGCGCCGTACTGTCTGGCAATTTGTGCAGACTCCACCATCTCAGGGGTGTAGCCGGTGGCAGAGAGCACAACCACGACATCTTCGGGGTCAAGAGTTGATGCCACCATGCGGGGTAGCAGTGCTTGCGGGTAAGCACTGATCGCATAACCAAGGCGTACCAAACGAAACTGTAATTCTTGGCTTAGCATGCTAGAACCGCCGCCAGCACCAAACACTAGTATCTGGCGGGCTTGATCCAACTGTTCAACCGCGCCTGCTACGTCGGCCTGGGCGAGCAAGTCACGGTTAAGTGCCAGGGTTTGGGTGGCAATGTCATACACCACGCTTGAGCTGTCTTCTGGCGTTGCCTCTTGAATAAAACGACGGCCAGCGGCCAAGGCACGGGTTAAGCGTGTTTTTAAGTCGCGTACGTTAGTGCAGCCGATAGCGCGGGCAAATCGGGTGACGCTGGCGTCGCTCACCCCGGCGCGCTGGGCAATATCACCAATGCTGGCTTCGGTAACAAACTCAATATCAGCGAATATCAGCTCCGCAACTTTCTTTTCTGCGTCGCGCAGCGCGGCAAAATCAGTGGTAATGCGTGACAAAATGTCTATTTCTTGGCTCACCGTGGACTCCTGATGGTTGCCTCACTTAAAAAATATGTTAGTTTCTAACTTGAAGTCAATAGTTGTGAAAATAACTAACATGATTAATTTTATTTAAACAGAAACAGAGAGGAAGTGGGCGAATGCAAACGACGTCGTTAACGGTGGATAAGGGGAGTGTCGAACTGGTGCCCAATGTACTGTCGGGTGTCAGCCTGCCTGCGGCGGTCGTGTATGAAGACCCGCTCACCCATAACGTAGAGTGGATGCAGCGCTTCGCTGAAGCTCATGGCGCCCGTCTGGCACCTCATGGCAAAACCACCATGACCCCGGCGCTTTTCCACCGTCAGCTTCAGGCGGGGGCGTGGGGAATCACCTTAGCGACTGCCCCGCAGTGTCGTGCGGCCTTCGCCCATGGCGTTACCCGGTTGCTCATGGCCAACCAACTGGTCGGCAACGCCAATATGGCCATCATCGCCAGTCTGATTGAGCAGGGCGCTACGTTTTACTGTGTGGTGGATAGCCAGGAGAACGTGCGGCAGCTGGGGCGCTTCTTTGCTGAAAGGGGCTTGAGGCTATCGGTGCTTATTGAGGTCGGCGTAGAGGGTGGCCGCTGTGGCTGTCGTAATCAGCAGGAGATTGTTTCGCTAGCGGAGGCGATTGCTGAACAGCCTGCACTTTCATTAGCGGGGCTTGAAGGCTATGAAGGGGTGGTTCACGGCGATAATCCTGAATCAGGTATTCGTGCGTATGCACAATATTTAGTGGATGTTGCCGTGGAGCTTGAGACCGCTCAGCGTTTCTCTGAGCCCAACCCCATCGTGACAGCCTCCGGCTCAGCTTGGTATGACGTGATCGCGGAAGCTTTCCGTGGGGCGCCGCTGCAGGGGCGATTTACCCCGGTGCTTCGCCCTGGCTGCTACGTGGTTCACGACCATGGCCTGTATCGTGAAGCGCAGAGCGCAGTCATGGCGCGCCGACCTGATTTGAACCAGGGGCTTGAGCCTGCGCTAGAGGTGTTTGCCCAGGTGCAGTCACTGCCTGAGCCTGGGCTTGCCATTGTGGCGCTGGGTAAGCGCGATATTGGCTACGACCAGCTGCCTATCCCCCTGCGCCGCTACCGGGAGGGCGGTGAGATTTCGCAACCTTTGTCAGTCACTGGTTGGGAAGTGACTAAAATCATGGATCAGCACACTTTCGTGCGACTTCCAGAAGAGGCCCAGGGTATTGAAGTGGGTGATATCGTTGCTTTTGGCGCCTCGCACCCTTGCCTGACGTTTGATAAATGGCGCCAGCTGCTGCTTGTCGACGATCAATTAAACGTTAAAGAGCACTTGGCGACCTGCTTTTAAGAGCTGCCTTGTTCCTTCCTGCCGCTAAGCGGTAACGGCTGTCGATACGCGCGCGATAGCGGCGGGAAGTTCGCTGGCATGGTGGATACCAATCGCCCCCTCAGGCGTTACTTCTTCATTAGGAAAGTGGTTGAGATGAATCACATGCATGCCTGCCGCTAACCCCGCTTCCACACCCACTGCCGCATCATCAATCACGACACACGCTTCTGGCGGGTAACCCATCGCGGCAGCGGCCTTACGATACAGTTCTGGATCAGGCTTCCACACGTTCAGTGTGTAGGCGCTAAATAGCTTGTCAGCAAAATGGTGGCCTAGATCGGTACTTTCCAAGGCGCAGCGTATTTTGCGCTCAGGGCCATTCGACACTACTGCTTTGGGATGGAGGTTTAGCTGCTCAAGTGCGGCAGGCATGCCAGGAATGGCCACAAGCTCGGCTCGCATGCGTGCTTCCATGCGCGCCCGCATGCCTGCCTCTAGGTTGGCAAATTCACCTTCAGCCAGCGCTTGAAAACGGCTTTCCAGCGTTTGAACGATGGTATGAAAACGTACGCCTCTAAACTCCTCCATATACTGCTGTGCGGAGAAGGGCAGGCTGAACTCTGGAAGAATGTCGCCCATCACCTCGGCAAGCAGTATTTCGCTATCCACCAGGGTGCCATCGCAGTCAAACAGTAGGCAGAGAGGCTTGGCGCTGTGCTTCATCGATAGGTTTCCTCGTTAACTAAGCTGATAGGACGTTCACCCTGAAGCGCTAAGCGAATGTTATCCACCGCCCGTTGGGCCATGGCATGGCGGGTTTCATGGGTGGCGGAGCCAATATGGGGCAGGGCAACAACATTCGTCATTTTGGTCAGAGGGGACGAAGCGGGTAGCGGCTCTTGCTCAAATACATCCAGCCCGGCTCCTTGAATAACACCATTCTCAAGGGCCTTTATCAACGCCGCTTCGTCGACGACTTTGCCACGGGCGATATTGATGAAAATGGCAGATGGCTTCATCTTCGCGAACTCTTGGGACCCGATCAGGCGTTCGGTTTCGGCGGTGAGCGGCACCGTAACACAGACGAAATCGGCCTCTGCCAATAGTTCATTGAGTTCCCGCCGCTCGGCGCCCAGCCTGCTTTCTACATCGGGCTTGGGTGATGCGTTGGAGTAAAGCACCTTCATGCCAAAACCCAGGGCACCGCGCCTTGCTACCGCCTGCCCGATGCGTCCAAAACCGACCATGCCTAGGGTTTTGCTATGCACATCGCTGCCAAATAGCGCGGGGCCAATACCAGCCTTCCAGTTATCGGTTTTGACCAGCTCAGCGAGTTCCACCACGCGGCGTGCAGTGGCCATGATCAGTGCAAAGCCCGTATCTGCGGTGGTTTCGGTGAGCACATCGGGCGTGTTGCACAGCATAATACCGCGCTTAGTGAGTTCATCCACCGGTATGGTGTCGTAGCCGACTGAGATAGTGGCAACAGCCTCTAGGTTTGGCGCTGCATCTAAAAGCTGAGCAGTGATCGGCAGGCCTGAACCAATAATGCCGTGGGTTTCGGCCAATAGGGCGCTGTTCTCAGCATCTGCCAGCGACGACGATTTAGGTAGCTCTGTTACCTCGAATAAGTCGCTAAGTTCCGCTACCTGAGCATCGTTAAGCCTTCCTTGAACCAATAGGCGTTTTTTCATTGTTATCTCCTGGTCACAAAGCTTTTATTAACATTCGTTTAAACAGTCGGCTGGCTGGCTTCAAGGGTTTGAAGCTGGTTGCGATTTGGCAAACCTTCCATGTCACCCACCACCTGGATAGCTTGAGCACCAATCAAATTACCCCGCTGGGTGGCGTGGCGAGCCGAGTAGCCATCCAGTAACGCACTAATCACACCCACAGCAAAGCCATCGCCTGCACCTACGGTATCTACCACCTCTGCTACGCGGCAACCGGGCACTGTGAAATGCTCCTCTTGTCCGTCTAGTTTGCCGCGATAATAGCTGCCTTCAGGTCCTAGTTTAATGATCACGGCAGAGGCACCTTGATCCAGATAGTAGCCTGCTACGTCATAGGGTGTCTTCTGCCCTGTCAGCAGTTGGCCTTCGGAAAGCCCAGGTAATACCCAATCTGAGCGCGCGGCAAGGGCATTTAGCGTATCACGCATGTCAGCTTCGCTAGCCCAAAGGCTGGGGCGTAAATTCGGGTCGAAGGAGATACTGGCGCCGCTGTTGCGGGCTTGTTCGAGCGTATGAAAAGCGAGTTCACGGGCAGACGCGGACAAGGCTGGTGGAATACCCGTGGCGTGTATATGGCGCAGCGCAGTGAAGTCGATATTCCTGGCATCTTCTGTGGTTAAGTGGCTGGCGGCGCTGCCACGCCGGAAGTACTCCACTTTGGGATCCACACCACCCAGCGCGCGCTCTTTGAAAAGTAGCCCAGTAGGGTGCTGTGGGTCGGTATGTAGGTGTCGGCAATCAAGTCCCTCGCTTTCCAAGGTATGCCGGATAAAGTCCCCAAAGCTGTCGCTGCCGACACGACTTAACCAACCCACATGAAATCCTAAACGTGCCAAGCCGATCGCCACATTGGTATCCGCCCCCGCAATACGGCGCTGAAAGTGCTCAATGTCGGAGAGCTTGCCAGGCGAGCCTGCCACGAACATGGTCATGGCTTCGCCAAAAGTGAGAATTTCAGGAGGGTTAGAGAACGAAGGAAGCATGGCAAATAATCTCTTTGAGTTGTTTATTTTCTAACAATGGGAACGATACCATTTGTAGCGGTGGTTTTTGGATAGCGCTATACAATTTTATTGGTGAGTGGAGCCTCGTTTGATCAAGGTAGGTGCAAAACTCAGGTCTGTCGGCATAGGTGTCGTATGAGGCGCAATTTGATGCATCAGGCAGTGAATTGCCGTTTGACCAATGGCATCCGTGGGTTGGGCAAGCGTGGTAATGCCAGGAAGCACTAAGCTGCACCAGTCGAGCTCATCAATCCCCATAAGGCCAACCTTGCCAAGCGACAAGCCAAGCTGCTGAAAAAGGCGCGTTACTGAGAGCGTTGCATTGCCGTTGCCACATAGAACGGCGCAAGGGAGGTGCTTGTGGTCGGCGATAAAGTGATCCAATGCTTTAAGCGTTGCAGTGTCGTCTGACGGGGTAAGCAGTAACGTTGAGTGGCTTAGCGCCCGTTGTTTGGCACTCTGATTAAAGTACGCTAACCGTAGTTGGCGCGTGCTTGATTGTTCAGGTGTTTCGCTGGCATAGAGGACGGCTTGGTAGCCCTGTTCAGCTAAGTGATCAAGCGCCATATCAACCGCTTGATGATTATCCAGGCCGACCACAGCAGCATCCACATGGTTGACCTCACGGTCTAGCAGTACAATCGGTGTTCCCTGATGGATAAAGGTGTGAAGCTGGCGCTCTGGGCTACCCGCCGCATTAATCACTAAACCTTCCACTTGATAGGCACCTAGAACCGCTAAATGCTGGCGCTCCTGTTCAGGATCGTTGTCAGTATTACCTATCAATAATGAGTAGCCATACTGCCGGCAGGCTTGCTCCACCCCGTGAGTAATGGCGACTGAAAATGGATTGCGGATATCGGCTACCAGCATGCCCACAAGTTTCGAGCGCCCACCTTTTAAGCCACGCGCCATTTGGTTGGGTTGGTAGCCAAGCGTGTGAGCGGCTTGGGCGATGCGTGCCTGAAGGGCAGGCGACAGCCGGGCCCGTTCATCGCCAAAATAGCGAGAGACGCTAGTTTTAGAAACACTTGCAAGGTGAGCAACTTCAAGGATGGTGGAGCGACGCATGGGTACGAAAGGGCCTGCTTTACATAATGGTATCTGGCCAATTTTGGACAGTTGAACATTCAATCGCAATGATTTTGAGTGAAGTTTAGTTGTGCTTTTTCATACTCACATGATATTCAGTAGGATTGACAGTCCCTTCTAATCGACCAATTTGGTTAAAGTCGTTTCTAAATAATATCGTATCAATAGAGGTGTCTCTAAAGGCTAAGTTCTTAACAACATCTACTTTGCAGGGCATTCCCTTCGCATCGACATCCATAATCCATGCTAGAAAACCATTTGAAAATTTAGCCAAACTGCCTATTGGGTAGAGACCAAAGTGTTGAATATATTCCACAAGCAAGGATTTTTCGTAGAGTCCAGGACGTTGATTTACCCATCGATAGGCATCTAAAGGTTGCCGTGGTGGTTGTCCATTTCGCTCATGGGTTAGCTTGTTAATTATTTTAATAACGCTAATTAAGCGAACAAATTCTGATAATTCTTCTGCTCGCTTACCTGCTGGGTAGCCACTACCATCAAGTCGTTCGTTAGCATTGTGGATAATGTCGCGGCATGTTGGGCTGGGTGTCCAATTAAGGCTGGTCAGCTTGTTATTGAGAGCATATACATGCTCCTTAAGCAGCTCTCCTTGCGACGGTGACATATGTATTTTCAGTGAGGGTAATTGCTCACTAATCAGTAACGGTTTACCCATCGTATGTAGTAGTGCGCCTGCCACTGCTTCGCGTGTTTTATAAGCATGTGGATCGCGGCTGATTAGCACCATCGCAAGCTGGCTGGCTACTTGAATGGCGTGGCGTACCCACTCTGGTTCATCATGTAAGTAAGTGAGTGCAAACTGTAAGGCTTTGCGGTCATGGTTGACCATGTACAGTATGCTATCGACACACTCATATAATATTTCCGAAGGGACAAACTCCTTGTTTTTCATGAACATGAAAATAATTTGTAGCTGTTGTGCAATTTCTATCACCCCTCGTAAAAGAGGGGTGTTTTGCGTATTTTCAAGTTGGCTAAGCTCTTCTTGATGCTGGATTTTTTTCTCTTTAGCATCTGCTATAAATAGTCTTGATCTCGCCCGTGAAATATTTTGTGTGCCGGAGCGTAAAGCGACTTCGAATTCAGCTTCTGATACGTAATGGAAAAGTGCTTCAGTTGAAATGGCATCCATGTTAATGAACTCTATGCCAACGGCAGCATGCCCATGGTTGCCAAAAGGACGCATATGACGGATCTGCGCTTGGGATTTAAACGTTTCCCCGTTTGGAAATTCCAGCGTTATACCTGGAAGTAGCTGATTTATTGAGAGGGCAGCGCTATCTTCCAGACTTATATCCACCATGCAGCCCGTTATTGAAAGATTACGTAATTTGCCTTCTATATTAAGTTCGTGGGAAAAAACTTCGATGTGCGATCGGGCGCTCATACCAAGAATAAAGGGGACTCTTAGTGCGCCACGGTTATCTGAGGAGAAGATGGAGTGAGGCAGTATACAATCAAGGTGATAAGTGTAGTTGTCTATTTTAATAATATGGGCAGGAACATGCTCAATATTATAAATTTCTTCTGAGTCATGCCCATGCCTTGAAGCCTCTATATCAAACGACACCGTGTCGTTATTTAGATAAGGAGATAGTGAAAGGCCCGAATAATTGATCTCTAACGTGACTTTTCGATTATCAGGTTCAATCTTAATAACGGTCGCTTCTAAGGAATGAGCAGCTTCCTTAGAAAAAATAGTGATAGTGTTATCTTTATTGAATAAAGACCTCATTATCACGCTGGTAGTATTTTGAGCGGTTGCATCTTTTATCATATTTATTCCGCCACGTTATTTTGTGTAATTTTTTGAATAATTTTATATTTATATGTTTCTATATGTTTTTAACGTTTGCGTATCTCCAGCTTAAGATAGTCTGAGTGGTTAAGAATTGATAGTAATGAAAAAATAAATCAATTAATTAGCGATGGTTTTTCAATTGGTTGCAAATCAAAATTGTTTTTTGCAATGCCTCTTTCGTTGCGGCCGATATCGGGTTATGGGTATGACTGAGCAATAACCCAGGTGGCGCACAGGCTCTCTGCTAGGCTAGGGAAAAAACAGAGGGACGTATATGCATCTCGATGAGTATCAAGCGTTCGACGCCACCGGCCTTGCTGAGTTGATCCAGCGCCGTGAAGTAAGTCGAGAAGAGGTACTTGAAGCGGCTATAACGG
Source organism: Halomonas sp. (assembly GCF_011050415.1). GTDB lineage: Bacteria > Pseudomonadota > Gammaproteobacteria > Pseudomonadales > Halomonadaceae > Vreelandella. Next base: position 225,638 of record NZ_DRFS01000006.1, on the reverse strand, counting down.
CTATTGAGAAATATAATCCTCTACTAAAGGCTGTGGTGAGAACCCGTTTTGAGCGTGCCCGACAAGAGAGTCAGCGGCTAGCAACGAATACTATTTTTGCCGGTGTTCCCACCCTGAGCAAAGATCTTCTAATGGGAATGGCGGAGGAGCCTTTGGCCTTCGGTAGCGCATCGCTAGCCCACTGGTGCCCACAGGAAGATGCATTGTTGATTCAGCGCACACGTGCAGCCGGCTTGATCATCCTGGGGCAAACAGCAACTCCTGAGCTTGGGTTGATGGGGATTACCGAGCCAAAGGCTTTCCCACACCCACAAAACCCGTGGCGGTCGGGCTTCTCTCCTGGGGGCTCCAGTGGTGGTGCCGCTACAGCCGTGGCCAGCGGTATGGTGCCCATGGCACTGGCCGGGGATGGCGGCGGTTCTATTCGTATTCCTGCCAGCTATTGTGGTCTGTTTGGTTTTAAACCCTCTCGTGGACGTGTGCCCCTTGCGCCTGCTCATGGTGAGGTGTGGCAGGGGGCGGTGATTGAGCATGCATTGACGCGCAGCGTACGCGATAGTGCCGCCTTGCTTGAGCAGATTAACGGTATGGCGGCGTCCGGGCCCTATCCCGTGCCGCGTGAAACAGGCTATATGGCTGCTTTATCGTCACCGCTTAAGCCCTTGCGCATCGCCGTCTCGTTAGGCGAGTCACTAAGCCGAGGCCTGGGAACGACGATAAATCCTGAGGTTAAACTGGCGGTTGAGAAAACGGCGGCAGCATTAGCAGCGATGGGCCATGAGGTGGAGTGGTGTGAGCCACCCGTTGAAGGAGAAGTGCTGGCCGATAGTTACCTCACTCTTTACTTGGGCCACTTGGCTGCCGATCTAACCTGGATCAGTCAGCAAACAGGTGTGCCTGTCCACAAGCTCGATATTGAGCCTTCAACCCGTGCGATTGGTCGATTGGGCGCTAAGCTTTCGGCGCTGGATTACGAGTTAGCCAAGCGGCACTGGCATGTGGCGGCGGAAAAGATGAGCCGCTTTCATCAGCGCTATGACGTATTGGTCATGCCGGTGACGGCGGATTGCGCACCACAAATTGGCGAACTTTACCCCTCCGAATCGCGAGAAAGGATAATGGGGATGCTGGCAATTCCAGGGGTACCCTCTTTGGCATTAAGGGTGGGAATGCTTAAGCGCTTGGCGGTAGATGCGCTACGCCGCACGCCGTTCACCCAGCTAGCCAATCTCACCGGGCAGCCAGCAATGTCGGTGCCTATGCATATTGCGGCCAATGGGTTGCCAGTGGGCGTGCAGATCGTCGGCCGCTTAGGAGAGGATAAGCAACTGCTTCAGTTGGCGGCGGCTTTAGAGCAGCATGAGGAGTGGCAATGCCACCTCCCTCGGCAGGCGTTTCGTGCTTAACCAGGGTAGACTACGCGCCTCTGATTCGACGCCTGGTCTTATGCATGCCCCTCAACGATGAACCAAAAAGCCGTGAATTGAAAAAAAGCGAAATGGCAGATTATGAATTAACTCAGGCTGGCGACCGTTACTTTGATGGCCTGGTTGATAAATTTTCCCGTTCACTCTATCAAGCGCCACGCGGTGAGCTGCGTTTGGCGATGCTCGACTATTTGTTGCCGCAAATGCTGCAGTTAAAAGAGCAGCCCGTACTCGATATAGGCGGTGGCTTAGGCCAGCAGGCGGCGTGGTTTGCCAAGTGTGGGCATGCGGTGACCATGGCTGAGCCCTCAGAAGATATGCTTAACCACGCGAAGCAGTGGCACCAGGACGACCCCGCATTACCTCATGAATTGATTACCTACCTACAAGCACCGCTACAAACGCTTGGCCAACAAGCGGCAGGGCCATGGCCGTTAATTACCTGCCATGCGGTATTAGAGTGGTTAGGTGACCCGCAAGCGGCACTGGCTAAATTGAGCCATTTATTGGCTCCAGGCGGTCAGCTTAGTTTGATGGTTTTCAACCGCGATGCGCTGCGCTTTTCTAATGTAGTGAAAGGCAATCTTGAGAAGGCGCTGAGTGATCGATTGGCCGGCAAGGGCAAGCGTCAACGATTAACGCCGATTTCACCTGTCTCCCATGCTGAGATTGAGCAGTGGAGTAAAGCCAATGACCTGCAAATAGCATCCGTCGCGGGCATTCGGATTTTTCAAGACTACTTACGCAAACCGCCCACCACGCCGCTAGAAAATGAAACCCTGATTGCCTTGGAAAAGCAGTACTGCCGCCAAGACCCTCACTGGCGTTTAGGCCGTTACCTACTTTATACATTAATTAAACCGGAGGCCGATAAATGAGTGCTCAATCCCCAGCGTGTCAGTTACTGGAGCGCCAACAGGATAATTATACAGCGCTGTGGGTCATTGGCCCCCCAATGGATAGCTGGCTTAGTGACCGCGCTACGGGCGTGATAAGTGGCGATCATGAAGTGCTGGCGGAGTGGACTGCTAAAGGCAAACAGGCGTACAGCCCTTTTGATGTCGCTAAAGGCGAGCCCTTAGGAAAGGAAGTGGTGCTATTTTGGCCAAAAGCGCACCAGTTAGGTATTTGGTGGCTAAAGTGGTTATGCGAACAGCTGCCTAGTGGAACGCCGTTTGAGATTGTGGGCGAGCACCAGGGGGGCATTAAGCGGGTGCCCAAAATGCTTGAGGAGCTCGGCTTGCCTTGGGACAAGCGTGATAACGCCCGGCGCTGTACGTTATTTGCCTCTCATACCGCTACCTTAGATTCCGCCAGTGGGGCAAGCGATACAGCTTGGCAGTCGTTTGAAACGCTAGGTTTAACGTTAGTAAGCCACCCCGGCGTCTTTGGCCACGGCAAATTCGATGAGGGCACGCTATTAATGCTGGAGAGCTTGGAAAGTAGCTTGCCAAAAACACCGCTCAAGGTGCTGGATATGGGCTGTGGCGACGGCATTGTTAGCGCTTGGCTAGCAAAGCGAGGCCATCATGTGACGGCAGTCGACATCAGCGCTTTTGCAGTAGAAGCCTGTAAGCGCACATTAGCCGCCAATGAACTCAAGGGGCGAGTACTCTGTAGCGATGTGTTTAGTGCCCTTGAAGGTGAGCAGTTCGACTGGATTATCAGCAATCCTCCCTTCCATAAAGAGCGCGATATCAGCTATGGGCCAAGCCAGCGCTTGATTAGCCAAGCGCCTGAGCATTTAACCACCGGCGGTCGCTTGGTCATTGTTGCCAATGGATTTTTACCCTATCCAGAACACTTGCAACGCGCTTTTCAAGACTTTCACACGCTGGCGGATAATCGCCGTTTTAAGGTTTATGGTGCGATTAAGCCAGGCCGCTAGCCCTCAGTCGCTAACCGGCGACTAAAGTTGGTACTCATAAGACGCTATTTTGCCCTTGGCAAGCTTGCCAGGAGCAAAGTGGCTCATCCATACTCGATTTATTGGTCAAGCTGTCATACATTCAGATGTTCTGACTTTGAGCATGTTCCTACCATTCTGGATCATGCCGCTACCAGGGATGTGCCATACGATGCGACTCAACAATAAAACTGCACTGGTCACCGCTGCTGCGAACGGTATTGGACGCGCTACCGCTGAACGCTTTGTAGCTGAAGGGGCGCGAGTATTTGCAACAGATATCGATATTGCCACGCTAGAAAGTGTGGAGGGCGTTGAAGCCTACTGTCTGGATGTAACAGATAGCAAAGCAATTCATGAACTGGCTAGCTCATTGCCTAACCTAGACATACTCTTCAACTGTGCGGGCATGGTGGCGGGGGGATCTGTACTTGAGTGTGATGAAGCGACTTGGCAGCGTTCACTGGATCTTAATGTCACCTCCATGTTCCATACCTTGCAGGCTTTTTTACCGGGCATGCTGGTCAATGGGGGAGGCAGTATCATCAATATGGCTTCCCTGGCATCCAGCGTTAAAGGAGTGGCGAATCGCTGTGCTTATGGCGCTTCCAAAGCGGCGGTGATTGGTCTCACCAAATCGGTAGCTGCTGACTTTATGACCCAAGGCATTCGTTGCAATGCTATCTGCCCTGGTACGGTGGAATCGCCCTCATTAAAGCAGCGTATCGCCGAGCAGGCGCGTAAAGAGGGGCGCAGCGATGCCGATGTGCTGGCGTCGTTTATTGCCCGCCAGCCAATGGGTAGGTTAGGGCGAGTGGAGGAGGTCGCCGCATTAGCGACCTTCCTGGCCAGTGATGAAGCTGAGTTTATTACCGGGACTGCACAATTGATTGATGGCGGCTGGGCTAACTAGGCTCTGTCTGAAAACTGGCTGCGTTCGCCGACTTTTCAGCCAAAGCCTAATCACTTTAGAAGGTATAACAATATGAAACTTGTACGTTTTGGCCTACCGGGGCAGGAAAAGCCGGGCATCTTGGATAGTCAGGGTAAGGTGCGTGATCTCTCTTCCATCGTGGGCGATATCGCTGGCGATGTATTGGGCGATGATGGCTTAAATACACTGCGTAATGTCGATCTGACCACACTGCCGGAAGTGGCAGCCGATACACGTTTTGGGCCCTGCGTGGGGCAGGTTGGCAAGTTTATCTGTATTGGCCTTAACTACTCTGATCATGCGGCTGAAACCGGGGCTGAAGTGCCACCGGAGCCGGTTATTTTCAACAAATGGACCAGCGCGATCTGCGGCCCTAATGACGACGTTGAAATTCCACGCAATTCCAAGAAAACCGATTGGGAAGTGGAGCTTGGGGTCATTATTGGCAAAGGTGGCCGTTATATTGATGAAGCCGATGCGATGTCCCATGTGGCGGGCTTCTGTGTGGTCAACGATGTGTCTGAACGCGAGTTCCAGCTAGAGCGCAGCGGTACCTGGGATAAAGGCAAAGGTTGCGATACGTTCGGCCCTCTAGGCCCCTGGCTGGTAACGCGGGATGAAGTCGCAGACCCCCACCAGTTGAGTATGTGGCTAGAGGTTGACGGCCACCGTTATCAGGATGGCAATACCCGCACCATGGTCTATCAAGTGCCTTTTTTGATTAGTTACTTGAGTCGCTTTATGAGCCTACAGCCCGGTGATGTGATTTCAACCGGAACGCCCCCAGGGGTTGGCATGGGGCAGAAGCCTCCTGTTTATCTTCGCAATGGACAACAAATGCGCTTAGGAATTGAAGGCCTGGGTGAACAGCAGCAGCGGGTCGTACAGGCCTAATTACGGCTAAGAGGAGCGCACACATGCAGGTGCTTGTCTGTACCAAACCGCATCATTTGGAGCTTGCTCACGCTGATAAGCCTGAGTGTTCGCCTGGGCATGCCGTGGTGCGAATTCGCCGTATCGGCATCTGTGGTACGGATATCCATGCTTATGGCGGCAACCAGCCCTATTTTGAATACCCGCGCGTGCTGGGGCACGAGCTAGCTGGTGAGGTAGTCGAGGTCGCTGATGATCAAGCCCAACATTTATTGGGCAGGCAGGTTTACGTTATTCCTTATCTGCATTGCGGTGCTTGCCGCGCCTGTCAGCAGCATAAAACCAACTGCTGCCAGAACATGCAGGTAATAGGCGTTCATCAAGATGGGGGTATGGCGGAGTATTTGTCTGTTCCGACTACCCATTTGGTGGTATCGGAAACACTGAATATCGATCAACTAGCGCTAGTGGAGTGCATGGCGATTGGCGCTCATGCGGTAAGACGTAGCGCGCTACAAGCGGATGAGCTTGCCGTGATCGTTGGCGCGGGCCCAATTGGTATGGGCGTGCTGCAGGTAGCTAAAAGCCGAGGTGCACGCACCCTGATGGTCGATACCAATGCTTCCCGATTGGATTTTTGCCGCGATGTACTCGGCGCTGATGCGGTGGCGAACCCTCAGGACGCCGATATGGCTGAGCTAATCAGCCAATTAAATGGCAGCGCACTAGCAGACGTGGTGTTCGATGCCACCGGCAGCCCGCGTGCCATGCAGGCGGGGTTCGATCTGGCAGGCCATGGCGGGCGCTATGTGCTGGTAAGTGTGGTTAAAGCCGATATTACCTTTAGCGACCCTGATTTCCACAAGAAAGAGCTGACTCTCATGGGGAGCCGTAATGCCACCCATGAAGACTTCAATACCGTGGTGGCCCTGATGGAGAGCGGTGACATTAACGCCGAAGCCATGATTACTCACCGGGCACCACTTGCTGAGGTTCCCACCCAAATGCCCCAGTGGTGTGACCCAGCCAACCAAGTTATAAAGGCGATGATCTCGATTGAGGTTTAATATTTGGTCGCCATTTCCTCAAACTTGCCACAATCAGCCACCGATAAAGTCACCTTTAAGGGGCTATCGTTAAGGACTATGATGCAAATCAGTAGCCGTTAATTTAACGGTTGTGAGTGGGAGTGGCTGCAATGGCAGGAAGTATTCGTAATACAGCGGTATTGGGAAGCGCCGTTTTACTAGGCGGTTTGCTAGCGCTAGGGCTGGTCTGGAGCGGTAGCTATATCAAGGGAGCCGCTGAGGTATGGCAGCAGTCATCGCGTAGCGTAACGGTGCGTGGCTTGGCCGAGCGTGAGGTGGCGGCAGATCTAGTGCTGTGGCCGTTTAATTACAGCGTCAGTGCCAATAGCCTGAGTGACCTGGAGCAGCAGCTTTCTGAAGACGAGCAGTCGATCCGCGATTTCCTTCAATCCCAGGGCTTTGCGCCAGAACATATCAACTCGACACCACCGCGGATTACCGATCAGTTCAGCAACCTATACGGTAATCAACGCCCCGATGAGCGCTACCGTGCTGAAGCAACATTACTGCTTCGCACGCCCGATGTGGAGGGCGTGATTGCAGCGATCCCAAGCGCGACATCATTGGTGCGTGAAGGCGTATTGCTATCCCCTAGCTATGAATACCGCACGGAATTTTTGTTTACCGGTCTTGATGCGATCAAACCCGAAATGATCGCGGCGGCCACGGCTGATGCGCGTAATGCCGCTCAGCAGTTTGCTGAAGATTCCGGTAGCCAAGTGGGCCAAATTCGTCAGGCGACACAGGGCTACTTTTCCATCGAAGACTTGGATAGCTATACACCACAAACCAAGCGCGTACGTGTCGTTACGACGGTGGACTATGCCTTGCAAGATTAGCCGCTAGAGAATCACGCCCTGCAAGGTTACTTGCTTGAAGAGGAAGGTTTGCCCGTATAGTCAATTTCGGTGATGGTATAAAACATATCACCGTTGGGCGTTAGCACTTTCGCATCGTCACCCACTTGCTTGCCAAGCAGCGCTTTGGCCATGGGGGCATCGATACTGATCCAGCGCTTTTTGGTGTCGATTTCGTCGTGGCCAACAATCCGAAGATATACCTGCACGCCGTTTTCGTCTTCCAGGCTGACGTAGGCGCCGAAGAATACCTTGCTAGTGTCGGCGGGTAGGCGATCGACAATCTGTAGCTCGTCCAGGCGTTTCGTCAGGTAGGTAATCCGAGCGATCACTCGGTTTAGCTCTTTCTTGTTGTAGGTGTAATCTGCGTTTTCACTGCGGTCGCCCTGGGCCGCCGCTTCACCTACCTTCTCTGAAATAGCCGGGCGCTTTACTCGCGAAAGGTGGTCCAGAATAGCGCGCAAGCGGGCCGCCCCCTCTGCAGTAATCAAATTGCTTTTAGGGGCTTGACGCGGATCTTTTGCTGGATCGCGCCAGCGGGTCATGTTGCGGCCTTTCATTACCGTTTCCCTATTATGTCTGGAACTAACCAGCTTACGTTAATTGAGCGAAGCATACCAAGGAACATGCTACTAGCGAATCAATCAAACGTTCGTTACATTATGTGGGAGGCCCGCCATTCGTAGGTCTTAGCAGGACAACAATAATTCAGGAGCATCCATGCAAACTCTCGCTTTTTCACGTCAATCTTTATCACATCTAATAATCACTGCAGCCATTGGCGGCACGCTGATGCTATCACCTATCACGGCGATTGCTTTTGAAGGTGAACTATTCTCACTGAAGAACCGCTGGGAACACACTGTCACGGCACTGCCAGCCAATCAGCGCGAAAGTACCCTTAAATCACTAGCCGATGAAGCGAGGCAGCTCGCAGGTCAGTACAGTGATGAAGCGGAGGTGCTAGTTTGGCAGGGGATTATTTTGGCCTCTTATGCGCGTGAGCGTGGTGGTTTAGGCGCCTTAGGAACCGCTGGAGATGCCCGCGACGCGTTAGAAAAAGCGATTGAGATCGATCCTGAGGGGCTGAATGGTTCGGCTTATGTGACGCTAGGCGCGCTCTATGATCGCGCCCCAGGACGCCCACTCGGTTTTGGTAATAGCAACACCGCCGAGCGCATGTTTCAGCGTGCCTTAGAGATCCGCCCCGACGGCATTGATGTTAACTACTACTATGCCGCTTTTCTGAAAGAAGAGGGCAATGCGCAGGCTGCCCGTGAGCATGCTCAACGTGCGGTTAACGGTACCGCTCGGGAGAACCGTCAAGCCTCCGATGAGGCGCTGCGTCGCGACGCCGAGGCGCTGCTTAATCAGCTGTAATCTAACTGCTGAATTGGCATTCCCGGTGGCAAGCACTGATAATAGAGCGATTATCACCACCGGGAGTGCCTTATGGCGTCCACCCCCAAGAACGCTTCTGAACGAAAGGTGCCCTTTCGTAGCACGACGCTTGGTGTTCCTAAGCTAACACGTGACGATGTTGAGCTGCTTAAGCGAGAAACGCTGCATCAAGGGTTTTTCCGATTGGAAGCCCTAGAGCTTCGCCATCGTCTGTTTGCAGGTGGTTGGAGCAAACCAATGCGCCGCGAAGTGCATGATCGTTTTGATGCGGTAGGGGTCATGCTTTACGACCCTGCACGCGACTCCCTAGTGCTTATTGAGCAGTTTCGTGCAGGTGCGGTTGATGATCCTGTCTCTCCCTGGAAACTTGAATTTGTCGCTGGATTAGTGGAAGAGGGCGAGTCAGCGGAAGAGGTGGCTCGCCGTGAAGCGTGGGAAGAGGCCGGTTGTAAAGTGGGCCAACTGACCAAACTTCATACATATTATCCAAGCCCAGGTGCCTGCAACGAGCAAGTAACCCTTTTTTGTGGTTTGGTAGATACCCATGGCTTAGGCGGTATTCATGGCTTAGATGAAGAGCATGAAGACATTCTCGTGCGTGTCTTGCCGTTTGCTAATGCCTGGGAACTCTTAGAGCAAGGACGACTCGACAACGCCATGAGTTTGATTGGTCTACATTGGCTGAATAGCCAGCGAGCTTCATTACGCGCCGCCGCTTGGCGTGCGCAGACGCAAAGCGAAACAGACAAGGAGTGAACATGGCGAGAATGGCCTATGTCACCGATTTAAAATCGCTCCAAGGGGAGTGCAGCGCCAACTATTTACGTTTGGTGCGGCTGGTGGGCGATATGGAGGCCGGCCAGCGCCGTGATATTGCCCTGAAAGGCAATAAGCAGCATTTTGGTGATTTGCATCTCTATATCTACGAGCAGGCGCCTTACACCACCATGGTAGATGTCTCTCAGAGTGGCCCACTGGATAGCGTGATGGAGGGGCCGCGTATGCGTGTGCATCTTTATCATGATGTGCGCATGGCGGAAGTGACCGACTTCCAGCGCGAACGCCACTTCAATGGCCGCTACCGATATCCTAATGCCCGGATGCACCAGCCGGATGAGAAACTTCAGCTTAATCGCTTCTTAGGTGAGTGGTTGGCGCATGGCCTTGCTTATGGTCACGCTGTTGATGTGCCGGAGATGCCTTAATGCGGCTCATTCAGATTACCGACGCCCATCTCTACGCTGATATCGAGGCGCGCTCCCGCGCTGGCGTACCCTGGCGGCAGTTTCAACAGGTGCTAAGCGCTGTTAATGCCGAACAACCCGATATGGTGGTCTTTACTGGGGATATCAGTCAAGACGAATCCGCCGCTTCATATTCCTTAGCGGTACAAGCCATGGCGTCGTTATCTTGCCCATGGTATTGGCTGCCAGGGAATCACGATCAGCTTGCGTTGATGACAGCCGAGCGCGTTTTCGTAGATGAAGTGGATCTTGATGCCTGGCGTTTACTGCTGCTCAACACCCGAGTGGAGGGTCAACCTTACGGCGAGCTAGGCAGCGAGCAACTGGCTAACTTGGCCGCTCAATTAGAAAAAGATGATCGTCCTACCCTAATTGCCATGCATCATCCGCCTGTAGACGTTGGTGCAGTGTGGATGGATGCCATTGGCCTTCAAGATCGCGATGCTTTTTGGCGGCTGTTAAGTGGCTACCCTCAGGTCAAGATCATTCTCTTTGGTCATGCGCATCAAGCTTACGCCGAGCGACGTGCCGTGGGGGATGCAATGGTGAATATTTATGGCTGTCCTGCTATGGCCGATCAGTTTCTACCCAATGCAGAGGAGTTCGCTGTTGATGAGGCCTCCCGTCCTGGTTATCGCATTGTAGATTTAGAATGGAGTGAGCTACTTGGCAGCGAGTGGCAGACATGGATAGAGCGCATTGCTGTTTAGCTTTTTTGTCGCTATCAATAGTTCGTTAGGCGATAAAGGAATAAAAAGATAGTTATTAATTCTTTTGGGTTATTATCGACTCGGCGTTACCCTATCTTCATTCGAACGTACATTTTTAGAACGTACACTGCTCTTCTTGTGTGACGAGCTTGTTCTTGTGAGGTAAGGGGCCATGACCCAATTGTCCGCTGTTTCTTCAGAGACGCTTTCATCAGCGTCAACTTCTTCGCCGTCGAAGCGGGAATCCAGTATTGCTGCTCCCGATGCTGCGCGCCTGACCCACCTCAAGCAATTAGAAGCTGAGTCTATTCACATTATTCGTGAAGTCGCAGCCGAGTTCGCCAACCCGGTAATGATGTACTCGATTGGTAAAGACTCCTCCGTCATGCTGCATCTGGCGCGCAAAGCCTTTTATCCCGGTACGCCGCCATTTCCGCTGATGCATGTGGACACCACGTGGAAGTTCCGCGAGATGATCGAGTTTCGTAACCGCATGGCGTCGGAAGCAGGCATGGAGTTGATCGTGCATACCAACGAAGAGGGGCGGGCAGCTAATATCAACCCCTTCGATCACGGCAGCGCCAAGTACACCGATATCATGAAAACCCAAGCGCTCAAGCAAGCGCTGGATAAGTATGGATTTGATGCGGCCTTTGGCGGCGCCCGTCGCGATGAAGAAGCTTCCCGAGCCAAAGAGCGCGTCTACTCTTTTCGCGATAAATATCACCGTTGGGACCCCAAAAATCAGCGTCCCGAGCTGTGGAACGTGTATAACGCCAAGGTTAATAAAGGCGAGTCGATCCGCGTGTTCCCGCTGTCGAATTGGACCGAATTGGATATCTGGCAATACATCTATTTAGAGTCGATCCCCATTGTGCCGCTTTACTACTCAGCCAAACGGCCGGTGGTCGAACGCGACGGTATGCAAATTATGGTCGATGACGACCGTATGCCGTTAGCCCCTGGTGAAGTGCCTGAGCAGAAGTCGGTGCGGTTTAGAACGCTGGGTTGCTATCCACTCACAGGCGCCGTGGAATCTGAAGCGGCGACGCTTCCGGAAATTATTCAAGAGATGCTGCTGACCCGTACCAGTGAGCGCAGTGGCCGTGCCATTGATCGCGATCAGGTTGGTTCGATGGAGAAGAAAAAGCGCGAGGGGTACTTCTGATGTCACATCAATCCAATTTAATCGCCGACAATATCGAGCAGTACCTGCACGAGCACGAAAACAAAGACCTGCTGCGTTTTATTACCTGCGGCAGCGTCGATGACGGCAAATCGACGCTGATTGGTCGCATGCTCCACGACTCGAAGATGATCTTTGAAGATCAGTTGGCAGCCATCACCCAGGCTTCCAAAACCAGCGGCACCACCGGCGATACCGTTGATTTGGCGCTGTTGGTGGATGGTCTTCAGTCCGAGCGGGAGCAAGGTATTACCATCGATGTGGCGTACCGCTTTTTCTCCACCGATAAGCGCAAATTTATAATCGCTGATACGCCTGGGCATGAGCAGTACACCCGCAATATGGCGACAGGGGCTTCAACGGCTAGCCTGGCGATTATCCTAATTGACGCCCGTTACGGTGTGCAGACCCAAACCCGTCGCCACAGTTTTATTGCCGACCTGCTGGGTATTCAACACCTAGTAATTGCGGTTAATAAAATGGATTTGGTGGACTTCTCTGAGCAACGCTACAACGAGATAGTTGAAGAGTACCGCGCCTTTGCCACTAATCTGCAAGCGCCAGATATTCGCTTTGTGCCAATGTCTGCACTGAATGGCGACAATGTGGTGAATCGCAGTGAGCAAACCCCGTGGTATTTTACTGGGGGTTATCAAGGGCAGACACTGATCGAGTTGCTCGAGAGTGTGGAAATAAGTCGCGACCAAAACCTTAGCGACCTGCGCTTGCCGGTTCAGTATGTGAACCGCCCGAACCTCGATTTTCGCGGTTACTGCGGGACACTGGCCGCTGGCGTGTTGCGCCCGGGGCAAGCCGTTAAAGTACTGCCATCGGGTAAAACATCACACGTCGCTAGGATTGTTACCTTTGATGGCGACCTAGCCGCCGCCTACCCTGGTCAGGCAATAACGGTCACCTTGGAAGATGAGATCGATATCTCCCGCGGTGATTGGCTGGTGGCTGCGGATAGCGAACTGCCGCTCTCCAACACCTTTAAAGCCGATATTGTCTGGATGCATGAAGAGGTGTTAGCGCCAGGCAAGCTTTACGATTTCAAGCTGGCGACGCGGGACCTTTCCGGACAGGTGAGCGCGATTGATTACCAAATTGACGTCAATACACTGGAGAAACATGCCACTCACTCCCTGGGCTTGAACACCATCGCCCGCTGCGACGTTGAGCTAACCGCCGCGATTCCGGTAGATGATTACCGCACCAGCCCGGGTACCGGCAGCTTTATTATTGTGGATCGACTAACTAACGTGACTGTGGGTGCCGGGATGATTCGTGGCACGGCGAGTGTACCGGGCAGCGTTGCTAGCGCTACCGACTGGGTGGCGTTTGAGCGTGACCTGAATGCGCTGGTGCGCAAGCATTTTCCCCACTGGGAAGCCAAGGATATCAGCGGGCTATTTAACCGCTAAATAATATTTTTGTAAGCAGAAGCTCACTGAAGCTGTGTATAACAACTGTGCATAATAAAACAACTGCCCGCTTTTAAAGCGGGCAGTTGTCGTTGGATAGGTTCAAATATTATTCAGCGTTAGGAAAAAACAGCTGCTCACCGGCTACCTCAAAATCAGCAATGGCCTGCTGGCCCTGTTCAGAGACTAGCCATTCGTGCCACTGCGCGGCGAGCGCATGTTTTAAGTGCGGATGCTGCTCTTCTGAGAGCAATAAGCTGCCGTACTGATTGAACAGCGCTTCATCACCTTCAAACAGCAGCTTTAAATCCTGGGGATTTTCAAACGCCACCCAAGTAGCACGATCAGTAAATGAATAGGCATTCATGCCCGCAGCGGTATTTAGGGTGGGGCCCATGCCGCTACCCAGCTCGCGGTACCACCCGCCCTGCGGCGTAACACCAGCATCTTCCCATAAGCGCAGTTCAGCACGGTGGGTGCCGCTATCATCGCCCCGTGAGGCGAAGGGCGATTCGCTCTCAGCAATGCGTTGCATGGCATCGGAAACCGTTTCGCTTTCGCTGATGTCAGCAGGATCATCGCTCGGACCAACGATAACAAAGTCGTTGTACATCACATCAAGGCGCTGGGTAGCGTAGCCATCGGCCACAAACTGCTCTTCGCCAACAGTGTCGTGTACCAGCAGGCTGTCGGCATCGCCGCGCCGAGCAATTTCAAATGCTTGGCCGGTGCCCACGGCCACCACGCGTACTTCGATTCCCGACTCTTCGGTAAATGCCGGGATAATAGCGCCAAACAAGCCAGAATTTTCGGTAGAGGTGGTAGAGGCCAGTGTAATGTAGCCATCAGCCGCTATGAGTGTACTGCTCCAGCCTAGTGCTAATGTGCCTGCAGTGATAAATGCGGTGGTTTTCATCATCAAGTTGCTCCTAGATCGTTGTTGATTAGTGCTGGCGTCATCAGTTCAAGGGCTACCAAACCAGCTCACCCCGAATAAACGCGGCTGCCTCGCTAGAGGTGGGCGCGGTAAAAAAGTCGTTAGCGAGCGTATGCTCAAGCAGCTCACCGTTATGCATAAACAGCACGTCATCGGCTAAGCGGCGCGCTTGGTGTAAGTCGTGGGTGGTCATGACAATGCGTGTACCGCTGTGATGAAACTCAAGCACAGCATCTTCAACCGCTTTGATGGCGGCTGGGTCTAGTGCGGAAGTAGGCTCGTCTAAAAACAGCACTCGTGGATTGAGCAGCCAAGCCCTGGCTAGCGCTAAACGCTGCTGTTCGCCTCCTGACAGCACTCGTGCGGGACGTTTAGCTAAATGAGTCAAACCAAACTTCTCAAGCGCACTCATTGCCTGCGCTTTTCGCGCTAATAGCTTAAGTTCTGGCCGAGGCGTTTTGATGATCGCTAGTACATAGGTGAGATTGTCCAGGGCGGAACGGCGTAATAGCACGGGGCGTTGAAATACCATGGCCTGTGCAGGTTGCTCGCCTTGCCAACGAACTTTGCCGCTAGTGGGTGTTAATAAGCCATGAGCCAACCGCATTAACAGACTTTTGCCAGCCCCGTTAGGTCCCATAATGAGCGTTCGCTGGCAGCCTGCTAAGCGCAGCGAAGTGGGTTTGAGCAGTGTTTGGTCGCGGTGAATAAAGCCTACGCTATCTAGCTCAAGGGTTGTTACAGGGGGGATATGATGTGCATTCATCCCAGCCGCCTCTTTGCCGTTTCGCCGATCATGTGGGCAATGGCATTAATCATGGTGACCAAAGCGAGCAAAATAATCCCTAAACCGAGTGCCATTGGCAGGTTGCCTTTGCTGGTTTCAAGCACAATGCTGGTCGTCATCACTCGTGTTACGCCATCGATATTGCCGCCTACAATCATTACCGCCCCTACTTCCGCGCTGGCCCGGCCAAAGCCTGCCAAAATGACGGTTAATAATGCAAAGCGTGCATCCCAGAGTAGTGTTGGGATCATGCGTTGACGCGACAGGCCCAAGGAGTTCAGCTGCTCGGCATATTCGCTGTGAAGAGCTTCAATCTGCTGGCGAGTAAGGGCGGCAATAATCGGCAGCACCAAAATCACTTGAGCGATGACCATTGCGGTGGGGCTAAACAACAATCCCCATTCACCTAATGGCCCCGCACGAGAAAGTAGTAAATAGACGCATAGCCCGGCAACGACCGGCGGTAAACCCATCAGTGCATTAAGCGCAACAATGACCGCATTACGGCCGGGAAAATGCCAAAGGGCGAGAGCGGCGCCTAACGGCAGTGCTAATAGGCTGGCAATCAATACCGCCATTAGCGATACCTGAAGCGACAGCATCACAATTGAGATTAGTGCACTGTCCATGCTCAGGATCAAGGAAAGGGCGGTGCTAAAGGCATTGTCATTAATCGGCATTAAGCGGCTACATCATTATTATGTTGAGTTTGGCATGATGTACTGGAATCTAACTGATTGCACATGCAGCTGAAATGCATGCAGCTATATGCAGTAAAATCGGTTGAGCATCTCTGTATACAGTTAAACCTAGGACAACATTATGGTCACCAGCACCCATGCTTATTTAACCACTGCAGAAGTTGCTACCTACCTGCGGCTTAAAGAACGCAAAGTGTATGATTTGGTCAGCCAAGGCCAGATCCCGTGTAGCCGGGTAACCGGAAAGCTGTTGTTTCCTCTCCAGCAAATTGATTTATGGGTACTGAGTCACTTGGAAGGTGATCAAGTCCAGCGTTTATCGGTGCCTTTGGTGGTCGCGGGCAGCCAAGACCCACTGCTAGAGTGGTCAATTAGGGAAAGCGGCTCTGATTTGGCTACGCTCTGTCAAGGTAGTGGTGATGGTGTTAGACGCTTACTCGATGGCAAAGCAATGTTAGCAGGCATTCACCTGCTAGATGCCGCTACTCAGCGTTATAATGAACCCAGCGTGTTAGGACTCAGCGGCATGCGTGACCTCCTTATAGTGCGTTGGGCCAAACGTCGCCAAGGCTTATTGGTTCGTGCTGATAATCCATTGAAAATTAATGCGCTCAAAGATTTGCAACAATCTAATGTGCGTGTAGCTCACCGCCAGCCGGATGCAGGGGCTGCAAAATTACTTAACTATTTGCTTGAGCAAGCCGGAATTGATAGCTCGGCAATAGATTGGACATCTCATCCCTCGCTTAGTGAAGACGATTTGGCGCTTAGTATTTGCCAAGGTGAGGCCGATGTTGGATTAGGTGTAGAAGCCGCTGCCCATAGACAGCAGTTGGGGTTTATTCCTTTATGCGAAGAGCCATTTGATTTAATCATGCAGCGGCGCAACTACTTCGAACCTGCTGTCCAACGGCTATTCGCATTCACTCTTCAGGCGCGCTTTATACATCGAGCAGAAGCATTGGGTGGTTATGATATAAGCGAGCTAGGCAAGGTTATCTATAATGCCTAGGTGCTTATAGTCGATTGGATAACCACATTCGTTAGCAGGATAGCTTGACGCTGTTGCTGTATGCGCCACACTAGTGGAGCGTTACAAACGCAAATCATCACGAAAAGGAGAGCATGATGAAACAAGCACTAAACGGTAAACGAGTGGCCATTTTAGCCGCCGATGGTTTTGAAGAGTCAGAGCTTAGTGTGCCGCGGGCTGCCCTTCAAAAAGAGGGCGTCGATGTTCACGTGGTGACTCCTGATGGAAACGGTATTCGTGCGTGGGCAGAAACCGAGTGGGGCGATACCTACGAGTCCGACAAGGCCCTTGCTGAGGCGAACTCTTCTGACTACCACGCATTAGTACTGCCAGGTGGTTTGTTTAATCCTGATGAGTTACGGACTAATCATGAGGCCTTAAGTTTCGTTAAGGCATTTTTCGAGGCTGGCAAGCCAGTCGCGGCTATTTGCCATGCGCCTTGGATTTTAATTAATGCAGGTGTGGTTGAGGGTCGTCGTATGACGTCTGTGCCCAGCGTTGAGCAAGATCTTCGCAACGCCGGTGCTGAGTGGGTAGATGAGCCTGTCGTTGTTGATAGTGGCCTTGTTACCAGCCGCACACCGAAAGACTTGGATGCTTTTAACGCCAAGTTACTCGAAGAGCTTCAGGAAGGGCGTCACTCCGGACAACACGCTTGATGAGTCTATTGCGTGAGTGGGCAAGTTTTGTCAAAAGGCTTGTCCATGTTGTTGCCAAACCGATTAAAGGCGACAGTAGCCGTGGGGGGATGGTCGTCCATCCTTACCGCGGCTATGGCTCCCAGAAAGAAGTTTTCGTTATGGGGCGGGTTTTTCGTCAAGCCGCGCTAGGTCGTGCTATTCCTCGCCATGGCATGCTGCGAGATACCGCAGATGTGACACGGCGCATTTTCCGTCGAGGCCTGGCCAACGCGCAGGTAGAAATTCATCTTGGCGAAAACCAGCTGTGCGTGGGCACCGATCGCTATGGCTATTTCGATGTGCACTTGCCGATCAGTCATGCGCTGCCCATTGATGTTTCGTGGCATCGTGCTGATATTATGGTGCACTGTCCCGGCCAAACCCCGGTGCGAACCCACGTAGAGGTTTACGTGCCGCCTCCAGAGGCTGATTTACTGATCATTAGCGATATTGACGACACGGTAATGTTCACCGGCGTGGCGGAAAAGCTCAAAATGCTTTACCGCTTGTTTGTTAAAAAGCCCCATCGCCGCACTGCCTTCCCTGGTGTAGCGTCGCTTTACCAGGCACTTCATCGCGGCGTTAGCGAACGTGCCGAGCGGCCCATTCTGTATGTTTCACGGGCACCGTGGGCCATTTATGAAATGCTTGAAACCTTTTTTCAAATTAACCGTATACCCGTCGGCCCTATTCTGTTTTTACGCGAGTGGGGAATCTCGTGGCGTCGTCCCTGGCCGCGCAAGGCAGAAGAGCATAAGCGTGAATTGATCGACCGCATGCTGACTCTTTATGACGATTTGCCATGTATTTTGATTGGTGATAGTGGGCAACACGACCCTGAAGTGTATATCGAAATCGTAAAAGCCTATCCGGATCGTATTAAAGCCATCTATATCCGTCGTGTAGATAAAGACCCTAAGCGTGAGCAGGCCATTCAGCGTTTGCGCGATGAGTTAGTGGGCACCCAGTGCGACTTGGTGCTTGCTGCTGATAGCGTATTAATTGCCGAGCATGCCTATTCGCAGGGTGATATCTCTGCGCAGGGATTAGCGTCAGTAAAGCGGGATGTAGAAGAGCAGCGTAACGATCCTGCATAATGCTTTAGCCTAGCTGACCATCATGGTAAAAATACACCTTACGCCGTGGCCGAAAAGAGACTTTTTACGGTCATACATGCGGTCATAAATCGTAGCGGCGTTTTTACTCATAGGTGTTGCCATGGTTGTTCTGCTGGTCATTTTCGCGCTGGCCGTTTTTGTATTACCTAATATGTGGGCCAAATGGGTGCTCAAACGGCATACCCGTGGGCGTGACGATTACCCAGGTACCGGCGCGGAACTCGCTGATCATCTCCTGCGCCGCTTAGGTGTTGAGGGCGTAAACGTAGAGCGTACCGAGTACGGTGATCATTACGATCCCGAAACCCGCTGCGTGCGTCTTTCGCCCGATAACTATGATGGTCGTTCGCTAACCGCCGTGACGGTGGCTGCCCATGAAGTGGGGCATGCTATTCAGCATCACGAAGGCTATACGCCGCTTTTGGCGCGCAGCCGCTTGGTGGGTGTCGCACAAAAAGCCGAAAAATTGGGTGCCATTTTAATGATGGCAGCCCCTTTTTTGTTTCTATTAACGCGTTTACCCGGGGGCCTGGCGATCGTCATTGTTATGGCGGTGATCAGCTTTGGCACGGCCGCTCTGGTGCATCTGGTGACGCTACCGGTAGAGTTCGATGCCAGCTTTAATCGGGCACTGCCATTATTGAAAGAGTACGTACCGCCTGCCGATATGGCAGGGGCGCGGCATGTACTCACCGCCTGCGCTTTTACCTATGTCGCGGCATCGCTCGCCAGTGTGATGAACTTAGGTCGCTGGCTGGTGATTTTGCGAAGGTAAGTAACGATACTCCTCATCATTCCCTTGTCGCTGAATTAGGCTTTGACTTGGGATCTCGCCCTGCGGCTGTATCGGTAATGGCCGACAAAAGCCTATCGGCGCGCTGCGCGAGGCCATCACGGCAAAGCCTGAACCGGACACGGGAGGCGTCACTGCCAAGATGGCTGGCATTAACATCCACATTGAGCAGCACACTGTGCAGCGCGGCGTGAATCAATCGCGCCCCGGCGAGCGCGTCACTGACAAACTGCTGTTCGATGTGTTCCCTTGCCTGCTGGGTCAGTACTAGCGCCGCCTCACACAGCTGCGCTGTTTTCAGCGGTACCTCAACGGCAGTTTCGGCCGCAGCATGAATAGCTTCGTTACGTCCTTCATCTTCTTCATCGCGGCCGACGGCTGCCATGAACGCCTCAAAGGCAGTCACATCCTCCTGTGCCAGCGGCGCCAGGTGCTGCTTAAGCGCCGCGCCTTCATCGATCAGCACTTGGCGCGCCGCCGTGGCATCATGATGCTGGCTAAGATGCAGCCCCTTGAGCACGAGCGCCAGGCCCAGGTCGGCACTGATCACGGCAACAGCGCCGCAGCCAGGCATCGGCTCGCGGGCCACGGTGTCACGAAAATCGCTTAGCCTGTGCTCCCAGAGCGTCGCTGCGTTATTCCACATGGCGTCCTTTCCCCTTTTTCAAGATGGTGGTGACGTGTGCCACTCACTCGATCCTATATAGCATAGTGGTAACGGCGCACTCTTCCGCATTGGGCCATGCATAGCGACTCTCGGAACTTACGCAGCGCGCCCAGAATCAGCCTATCAAGCGCCAGCCCCACCAGCATTTTGGTTAGCTCGGCTTATTCGCCAAAATCACAGCCCGGCGCGGTGCAGGATAGCCTTCGATAGTGCGGGTGCGGTCGTTAGGATCAAGAAAATCCGCCAGCGATTGATAGGTCATCCACTCTGTTGAGCGCTGCTCTTCAAGTGTGGTGACTGCTTCATCGACCACACGCACATTAGTAAAGCCGCAGCGCTCAAGCCAGTGGCAGAGCGCTTTGGAAGAGGGCAGGAAATAGACATTCGGCATGGATGCGTAACGTTCGCCGGGCACAAATACCGTTTGCTCATCGCCTTCAACGACTAAGGTTTCCAATACTAGCTCGCCGCCCGGTTTCAACGCGGCCTTCAGCTGCTGAAGGTGTTCAAGCGGTGCTGGGCGATGGTAGAGCACGCCCATGGAAAAGACGGTATCGAAGAAAGCTAGGTTCTCCGGGACATCTTCTATACCTATCGGCAAGAACTGTGTTCTGCCACTGTCAGCATCACCCACGAAGTGGCGTACTGCCTGAAACTGCCAATAGAAGCGCGGGGAAGGATCAATGACCAGCACAAACGCTGCGCCTGCTCCCGCCATACGCCAGGCGTGATAACCGCTACCACCGCCAACATCAAGCACTTTGCGGTACTTAAGCGGTGCTAAATGCGGAGCGACTCGTTGCCATTTCCAGTCAGAACGCCACTCGGTATCAATCTGAATGCCACCCAGCTGAAAAGGCCCCTTGCGCCATGGCGCGAGCTTTCTTAGCAGGTTAAAGCACTGGCGCTGCTGGCTATCGCTGATATTCAGCTCAACGCTGACGGTGTCGCTGTCCAACTGAACACGCCTTTCAGTGGGCAGGGGAGGTAGTTTGGCTACCGCCTTTTCCCAGGCAGGTAAATCGCCATGGCGATTTCTGTCGAGCCCATTGGCTAGCTGCTCGGGTAGCTTGGCTAGCCAAGCGGTGAGGGATTGGTCGAGCACAGCTTGATCTAGAAAAGCTTGATACAGGGCGCGATGATGTTCAGGTAGATCCACCTCACTCCTCCTTAAAAGCAATGATGGACGCGAAGTTCAAATACTGGAACCACGTCATGGAACGTGGAAAACCTGCCTGCTTCAAACGGCCATGCAGTGTATCAAGCGTGTCAGGTACCAATACGTTCTCAAGGGCGGTACGTTTTTGGCTAATTTCTAAATCGCTATAGCCGTTGGCTCGCTTAAAATCATGGTAGCGTTCAACCCGCCAAGCGTTATCGCGCTCATCGGCATCGACGGTTTTCTCCGAAAGAATCAGCACGCCGCCGGGTTCCAGCGCTGCGTAAAGCCGTGCCAACAGTGCATCACGGTCCGCCGCGGGCAGAAACTGCAGCGTAAAGTTGAGAATGATCATGCCGGAAGGCGCATACTCCAGGGTACGGATATCGGCTTCTTCCACCTGCATCGCGTACGCTGGGCACTCATCAGCAAAGGTTTGCCGTGCCTTGGCCACCATCGCGGGGGAGAGATCAACCCCGGTGTAGCGAAAAGCATCAGGCGCAAGCGTGCCGGCCAAAGCAAGCCCCGAGGCGCCGAGCGAGCAGCCTAGGTCATAGACATGGGCGCCGTGGCGCAGATGGCGCTGGGCAATCAGACTCAGCATGCCTAGAATTTGCCCATAGCCAGGCACGGATCGACGGATCATGTCGGGAAAGCATGCGACCACCTTTTCATCGAACGAGAACCTTGCCACTCGGTCAAGGGGTGTCGAAAAGATAGCGTCACGGTAAGATGCATCACTCATGGTCAGGCCAGAATTATTAATAAGACTGCGTAGTTTACGCGTCCTATGTATGTCAGAACAGCATGTCAGAACAGTAAGCCAGAACAGACCCTGCATGGAACGACGCCACTGGAGATGCCACATGGCCTCAGCATCAAGCGCTACCCCCGATACGCTGCCCGCATGGCAGACGTTAAAGCATCACGCTGAAACACTGCAGCACGTTCACTTGAAAACGCTGTTTGGCACCGAGCCTTCGCGCTGGGAAAACTTTACTCGCCAGGTGGCGGGCTTAACGCTAGATCTCTCCAAGCAGCGCTGGGATGACGATACGCTCGAACATCTGTTTACGCTGGCTAGCGAGGCGGGTGTGCCTTCGGCAATTGAGGCGCTGCTAAGTGGTAAGCGGGTGAATGTTAGTGAAAATCGCCCGGCATTACATACAGCGTTACGCTTGCCAGCCGATGCCACCCTTGAAGTCGAGGGTGAAGATATCGTCGCTGCGGTGCATGAAAGTCTTGCCCAAATGGAGAGTTTGGTGAACAAGCTGCATGCCGGGCAGTGGCGCGGGGCGACCGGTAAGCCTATCCGCCATGTGGTCAATCTGGGCGTTGGAGGTTCTGACCTTGGCCCGTTAATGGTTACCCATGCGTTGGCGGACTGCCGACCTAAAGATATTCATCCGGTTGAGGTGCATTTTGCCTCTACCATGGATGGCTCGCAGTTAGCGGATTATCTCAGTCGGCTAAACCCAGAAACGACTATTTTTGTGCTGTCATCCAAGTCGTTCACCACTATTGATACGCTCTCTAACGCTAATACTGCACGCGAGTGGCTATTGGGTCGTTTGACTCAGCATGGTGCGACACCGATTAGCGCTGAATTGGTGGTGCGTCAGCACTTTATCGGGGTGTCAGCCAGCCCTGACAAAATGACCGAGTGGGGAATCACGCCTGATCACCAGCTAACTTTTTGGGAGTGGGTGGGTGGGCGCTATTCACTGTGGGGCACTATTGGTTTACCGATTGCGCTAGTCGTGGGTATGGACAATTTCCGTGAATTTTTAGCCGGTGCCCACGCCATGGATCGCCATTTTTCTGAGGCGCCCATGGAAGATAACTTACCAATACTGCTTGGCTTGGCAGGTATCTGGAATGTTAATTTTCTGGATATTCGCGCGCACTCCATTCTTCCCTACGACGGACGGTTAGAGTATTTCGCTGCTTATCTTGAGCAGCTCGAGATGGAGTCCAACGGTAAATCGGTCACCCGCCAGGGGCAGCCGGTCAATTACTCCACCTGCCCGGTGCTCTGGGGGCAACTTGGCCCCAACGCTCAACATGCGTTTTATCAGTTATTGCATCAGGGTACTCAGCCAGTCGTGTGTGATTTTATCGCGCCGCTTAAACGCTACGACGAAGTGGCGGATCCTGATACCCGCCGTCATCTTAAAACCCAGCACCGTCTGGCGCTGGCCAACTGTTTTGCTCAATCCCGTGTATTAATGCTTGGCGACGATGCCTTGGAAGATGACGGCCCACGGCCAGAGCATAAGCGCTACCGTGGCAATCAGCCGTCCACAACGGTGCTGCTTGATCAACTGACTCCGGCGACGCTCGGCGCGCTTATTGCGCTTTACGAGCACAAAGTGTTTGTTCAAGCCGTCATCTGGGATATCAATCCGTTTGATCAGTGGGGCGTCGAGTTAGGCAAGCAAATTGCCACCGATACTCAGAAAATCATCGATCACCAGGGTGATATGTCACGGATGGATGCTTCCAGTAAGGGGTTGATTGAGGCATTTTGGGCGGCTGAGCAGGAGTGAGTTACCCCGGTGGCTAGCCGCCGGGACTACCCCGGCTATAGGCTTATGAGGAGGCGCTGGGAACCCATCCATGGGCGCTACATTTGCAGGCCATGGCAAATGACCTCCTCTACGACCTATCCCCGGCGCCCCTGGTAATAAACATGGCTAGATATACAGCTTTTTGCTTTTCCGCTATCCTGTGCCACTTTGCCAGCCGCCAATCACTCATTTAAGTATTTAGTTCGGCTTGCCAGCACTATTTGCCAAGTACGATTTTCAGGGAATCGACGTTACATGACCCAGTTTGATGCCTCTCAGTACGGCGCGAGTTCCATCGAAGTCCTGTCCGGGCTCGAGCCGGTACGTAAGCGTCCCGGTATGTATACCGACACCACACGCCCCAATCACCTTGCTCAGGAAGTGATTGATAACAGCGTCGATGAGGCGCTGGCGGGCCATGCCACCGAGATCAACGTCGTGCTGCATAGCGACGGCGGCATTGAGGTACAGGATAACGGTCGTGGTATGCCCATCGACATGCACCCCGAGCATGGCTTATCGGGCGTTGAGCTGATCTTTACCAAGCTGCACTCCGGGGGAAAGTTCTCCTCAACCAGCTATCGCTTCTCGGGTGGCCTACACGGCGTCGGTGTCTCGGTTGTTAATGCGCTTTCGCGCCGCTTAGATGTCGAAGTTACCCGCGACGGCGCACGCCACGCCATGGCTTTCGAGTTTGGCGAAAAAGTTGAAGAATTGCATGAAATTGGCAAAGCCCCCAAGCGGGCAAGTGGCACCCTGGTGCGCTTCTGGCCGGATGAAAGCTACTTCGATAGTCCCAAGTTAGCGCTCACCCGGTTAAAGCATTTGCTGCGTGCCAAAGCGGTACTCTGCCCAGGCTTGAAAGTCACCTTGCGAGAACCCGACGGCACCTCCACCGAGTGGGCGTTTGCCGATGGCCTGCGCGACTATCTGGTGGAAGCGACGGATGGCTACGAAGTGCTGCCCCGGGAGCCTTTTGTAGGCCACTTCAACGACGACGAACACGGCGTCGATTGGGCGATTCAGTGGCTGCCGGAGGGCGGTGAAGCGCTGTTGGAGAGCTACGTTAACTTGATTCCGACCCCCCAGGGCGGCACCCATGTCAACGGATTCCGTTCTGGGCTACTGGACGCACTGCGTGAGTTTTGCGAATACCGCAGTCTGCTGCCCCGGGGCATCAAACTGACCGCCGATGATCTTTGGGAGCGCACCTCCTTTGTGCTCTCGGTAAAAATGCTCGACCCCCAGTTTGCCGGTCAAACCAAAGAGCGGCTTTCATCGCGCACCATTGCAGGCTTTGTGTCCGGCGTCGTCAAAGACGCTTTTTCGCTGTGGTTAAATCACCACGTGGAACAGGCCGAAGCGATTGCCGAACTGGTTATCAACGCGGCGCAAAATCGTCAGAAAAAAGCCAAAAAAGTGCTCCGTAAAAAGGTTACTTCCGGCCCCGCTCTGCCCGGTAAGCTTGCGGATTGCTCCGGCCAGGACCCTGCGCAAAGCGAGCTGTTTTTGGTCGAAGGGGATTCGGCGGGCGGCAGTGCCAAGCAGGCGCGCAACCGTGAAACCCAGGCGATTCTGCCCCTGCGCGGTAAAATCCTGAATACCTGGGAAGTCGATACCCACGATATCTATGGCTCCCAGGAAGTGCACGATATTGCTGTTGCTATTGGCGCTGACCCGGGTAGCGATGGCCTGGAGAAACTTCGTTACCATAAAATTTGTATTCTCGCCGATGCCGACTCCGACGGACTACACATCGCCACGCTGCTGTGTGCGTTGTTCGTGCGCCACTTCCCAAGCTTGGTAGATGCCGGGCACGTCTATGTGGCAATGCCGCCCCTTTACCGCATTGACCTGGGTAAAGAGGTGCACTATGCCCTTGATGAGAGTGAAAAAGCCGCCATTCTCAAGCAGCTGGCCAACAAGCGCGGCACGCCTAACGTGCAGCGCTTTAAAGGCTTGGGTGAAATGAACCCGCTACAGCTGCGAGAAACCACCATGGCGATCGAAACTCGCCGCCTAGTGCAGCTCACGTTGACGGATGGTGACGGCACCATGGAAATGATGGATATGCTGCTGGCCAAAAAACGCGCCGGTGACCGCAAAAAGTGGCTGGAAGATTACGGCAACCTCGCAGACATTGAGGTATAACCCCCGATGACCATGGATATTCAAGTAGCGGAGGGCGACGTCGAACGTCTCTCCCTGCGCGACTACACCGAAAAAGCGTACCTCGACTACTCGATGTACGTGATTCTTGACCGTGCCTTGCCCAATGTTGGCGACGGCATGAAACCCGTGCAGCGGCGGATTATTTACGCTATGCGCGAGCTGGCGCTGCACGCCAATGCCAAGTACAAAAAGTCGGCGCGTACCGTCGGTGACGTACTGGGTAAGTTCCATCCCCATGGCGACAGCGCCTGCTACGAAGCCATGGTGCTGATGGCGCAATCATTTAGCTACCGCTACCCGCTGGTAGATGGCCAGGGCAACTGGGGTAGCCCAGATGACCCTAAATCCTTCGCTGCCATGCGTTATACCGAGGCCAAGCTCTCCAAGTTTGCCGAAGTGCTGCTTGGCGAGCTGGGCCAGGGCACGGTTGATTGGGTACCTAACTTTGACGGCACCATGCAGGAACCGCTGGTACTGCCTGCAAAGCTGCCCCATGTGCTGCTCAATGGTGGCACCGGGATTGCGGTTGGCATGGCCACCGATATTCCACCGCATAACGTCTCGGAAATAGTGGAAGCAACCTGCCATTTGCTGCGCAATCCCAAGGCCACGACTGCCGATTTGATGGAATTTGTGCCCGCACCGGACTTCCCCACTGATGCAGAAATCATTACCCCGCCTGCAGATCTTAGGAAGCTCTACGAAAGCGGTCGAGGCTCAGTAAAACTACGTGCGCGATACATTCGCGAAGAAGCCAATATCGTGATTACCGCCGTGCCCTATCAGGTAAGCGGTGCCAAGGTACTAGAGCAGATTGCAGCGCAAATGCAGGCCAAAAAACTGCCTATGGTGGCAGACCTGCGCGATGAGTCGACCCATGAAGAGCCGACCCGCCTGGTGATCGAACCGCGTTCCAACCGCATCGACGTTGAGTCGCTGATGGCACACCTGTTTGCCACCACCGACCTTGAAAAGAACGTGCGGGTGAATATGAACGTGATTGGCCTGGACGGCCGACCACGGGTGATGCCGTTACCCGAAATGCTGGGTGAGTGGCTGCAGTTCCGTCGCAGCACGGTACGCCGCCGGTTAGAGCACCGGCTAGGCAAGGTCGAAGATCGTCTGCATATCCTGGAAGGCCTGTTGATTGCGTACCTGGATCTTGACGAAGTGATCCGCATTATTCGCGAAGAGGATGACCCTAAAGCCTCGTTGATGGCGACTTTCAAGCTCTCTGATCGCCAAGCGGAAGCTATTCTAGAGTTGCGCCTGCGTCACCTTGCCAAACTCGAAGAGATGAAAATTCGCGGCGAGCAGGATGAGCTGGAAAAAGAGCGTAAATATTTAGAAGGTCTGTTAGGCAGCGAAGCCAAGCTGACTACTTTGATCGAAAAAGAGATCCGTGCAGCGGGTAAAGAGCATGGCGATGCTCGCCGCTCACCGCTGGTAGAGCGTGAAGAGTCCAAGGCGCTGTCTGAAGTCGAGCTGATGGGTGCTGATCCGATTACCGTGGTGCTGTCGGATAAAGGCTGGATACGAGCGGCCAAGGGGCACGATATTGACCCCGAAGGGCTCTCCTATAAAGCCGGTGATAGCTTCCTCCTGGCGGCGCGGGGTAAAACCAATCAGCCACTGGTGCTGCTGGATGATACCGGACGGGCCTATACCTTGTCGGCGCATAATCTCCCGAGCGCCAGGGGGCAGGGTGAGCCGGTGACAGGGCGTGCTAACGTTGCTGCAGGGGCGAAAATGGCGGGGCTAATGTTTGCCCCTCCTGAGCGACGCTTTGTGCTCGCCACCGACGGTGGCTATGGCTTTGTGGCGCGGCTTGATACGCTTACCGGTAAAAACAAAGCTGGTAAAGCCGTGCTTAGCCTGCCTAAGGGCTGTAACGTCATGGAGCCGGTTGAGGTGCCGCAGGGTGATGAGTTGTGGGTGGCTTCTGTTTCAAATGAGGGACGACTGCTGCTGTTCCCCTTGGATCAACTGCCCGAGATGTCCAAAGGTAAAGGCAATAAAATGCTCGATATTCCGGGGCCACGGGCAGCGCGTAGGGAAGAGTTTGTGTGTGGTCTTGCAGTGCTGGCCTCTAGCGATGCGCTGATAATTCATACGGGTAAGCGCAAACTAACCCTAAAAGCTGACGATCTGGCTTATTATCGCGGCGAGCGCGGCCGACGGGGTAGCAAGCTGCCACGTGGCTTCCAAAAAGTTGACCGCTTAGAAGCAGGGGAATAAATAATGGCAGGAGTTAAGTGATGGCACGCGGTGATTTTATTCTGACTGTACTAGCGTCGCGATTAACCGAGGACATTCAATCCCAGGTAGCGGTCCTGGTGGCGCGCTTTGGCCTGCATGAGAAGAGTAACCTGCGACTGGCAGACGCCTCACTACAGCAAAATGAACATATTGACTGCATTGAATATCGTCTCGTCGGTGAGGTGGATGTTGTCGCAGTGCGCGATGCCGCGCTGGTGTTAAGTGAAACGCTTGGCGTTGATATCGTTATTCAGAAAGATACTCGCGATCATGTTCAGCCCCGTTTGGTCTGTTTTGATATGGACTCCACGCTGATCAAAGCCGAAGTCATTGATGAATTGGCGCGACGCCATGGCGTCGGTGATGAGGTGGCCGAAGTAACCGAGCGCGCCATGCGCGGCGAGCTCGATTTTAAAGCAAGCTTTCGCGAACGCATGAGCAAGTTAGCCGGATTAGATGAATCTGTACTGTCGGATATAGCTAATGAGCTACCGCTGATGGAGGGCGTTGAGCGGTTGATGGTTAACCTAAAGCGATTGGGCTACCGCACCGCGATCCTCTCCGGCGGCTTTACCTACTTCGCTCGCCACTTGCAGGAGAAGCTTGGCTTTGATGAGATCCATGCCAATGAACTGGTTATCGAAAATGGCAAGGTAACCGGCGAAGTTAGCGAACCAATCGTCGATGCCGAGCGCAAAGCTGCGCTATTAGAATCCATTGCCTTGCGAGAAGGTTTTACGCTTGACCAGACCATCGCCGTAGGTGATGGCGCCAACGATCTTAAGATGCTTGCCAAGGCGGGTATGGGCATTGCGTTTCGGGCTAAACCTCTAGTGCGTGCCCAAGCGCGCCAGGCAATATCTACGGTGAGTCTTGATGGCGTGCTCTATTTGATGGGCTATCGCCACATCGACTTGGAGGGCTAAACGGTGAGTGAAGCAGGAAGTCAGGCGCCTTTTGCAAAATGGCAGGCACGCCTGGAGCGGCTGCGCAGTAATAAATTTTTTGAAACGGTCGTAATCTCAATCATCGTTTTGTCCGCGCTGATGATCGGCGCACGTACGTATGATGAGGTAAGCAGTTTCGAACAGTGGTTGATGTATCTAGACGTGGCGGTCACGGTCTTCTTCTTGGTGGAGCTGTTAATTCGCATGGCCGCCGAGCGCAATTTGATCAACTTTTTTAAAAAGGGTTGGAACGTCTTTGATTTCTTGATCGTGACGGCCAGCTTGATCCCCATGGACGAGTCGGAAATGGTGCTGCTGGCGCGCCTGCTCAGGATCTTCCGTGTCTTGCGCCTGGTGTCGATGATTCCTGAACTACGCTTGTTGCTCGTCGCCCTGGTTAAGTCGATCCCTCGCATGGGCTATGTCGTCCTGCTGATGTTTATCATCTTCTACATCTATGGCGCGATCGGTAGTTTCCTATTTCATAACGTTAATGAGGATCTATGGGGTAATATTGCTCTGGCGATGCTGACGCTTTTTCAGGTGGCGACGTTTGAGAGTTGGGCAACCGCGGTGCTTTATCCCGTCATGGATGTTTACCCCTATGCGTGGATCTACTTTCTAACCTTTATCTTTTTAAATGCGTTTGTGTTTCTCAATATGATGATCGGCATTGTGCTTGATGTTATGCAGAAAGAGAGCGCACTGATTGATTTAGAGAGTGGAGAGGGGGAGGCCGCTGAACTACAGGGCTTACGCACAGATGTAAGAGAGTTACGCGATCAGCTTAACCGAATGGAAGCCGTGTTGACTCAGTCTCATGTACCCTCAGCTTCAACCCAAAGCGACGTGGGCGGCAAGCACATCGATAAGCCGACGACAGACTGATTTTAGGAGAGCCGCTATTATGTTGACTGATCCTTCCAAAAAATATCGCCCCTTTGTGGCCGTTGATTTGCCTGATCGTCAATGGCCAAGTAAGCGTATTGAAACAGCGCCTTCCTGGTGCAGCGTAGACCTACGCGATGGCAATCAGTCGTTGATTGATCCGATGGATCAGGAGCGTAAAGAACGCTTTTTCGCCATGCTGCTTAATGTCGGCTTTAAAGAAATTGAAGTAGGTTTTCCGTCTGCATCGCAAACGGATTTTGACTTTGTGCGCTCGCTGATTGAGCAGAATAAGATCCCTGACGATGTCACTATTCAAGTGCTGACCCAGGCTCGCCCGCACTTGATCGAGCGCACCTTTGAAGCGCTGAAAGGCGCCAAAAACGCGATTGTCCACGTCTATAACGCCACTGACCCGATGTTCCGTCGCGTGGTGTTCAACGTGAATAAGCCTGAATGCGTGCAAATCGCTGTGGAAGCCACTCAGCAGATCCGCGCGCAAATGGAAGCTGCGCCAGAAACTAACTGGACGTTTCAATACTCGCCCGAATTGTTTACCACGACCGAGATGGATTTTGCGGTAGAGATCGTCGAAGCCGTAATGGATGCTTATGGTGCTAATGCCAGTAAGCGCATGATCGTCAACCTACCCGCCACGGTTGAAGTCGCCACACCTAACAACTACGCCGATCAAATTGAATGGTTCTGCCGCCACGTTAAAAACCGAGACCACCTGATTGTCAGCGTTCATCCCCATAACGACCGCGGTACCGGTATAGCAGCAGCCGAGCTGACCCTGATGGCGGGGGCTGACCGCGTGGAAGGGACGCTGTTTGGTAATGGCGAGCGTACCGGTAACGTTGATATCGTCACCTTGGCGATGAATATGTTTACCCAAGGCGTCCATCCGCAGCTTGACTTCTCCAATATCACGCCAGTGATGCGTGAAGTGGAGTACTGCAACCAGTTGCCCGTGCATCCGCGTCATCCCTATGTGGGCGATTTGGTGTTTACCGCGTTCTCAGGCTCTCATCAGGATGCGATTAAAAAAGGCATGGCGGATCGCCGCGCAAACCCTGATGCGGTGTGGGATGTGCCTTATCTGCCTATCGACCCTCTCGACGTTGGCCGTAGCTACGAGGCGGTGATTCGCGTTAACAGCCAGTCGGGTAAAGGCGGTGTTTCATACCTGCTTGAGCAGGAGCACGGGATTGAGTTGCCGCGTCGCCTCTCTATTGAATTCAGCCAGGTTGTACAGGAAGTAGCGGAGCGCACCGGTAAAGAGATCACTGCGCAGATGATCTATCAAGCGTTCTTGGATGAGTATCTTGAGAAACGCGCACCGTTTGGACTTGTTAGCCATCGGCTCTCTTCTGAACCCGATAGCCCCAAGGTGGCATTAGAAGCGGTAGTCGAAACTGACGGCAGTCGCCAGACGCTAAAAGGCGAAGGCAATGGCCCGTTAGCCGCCTTTATTAAAGCGTTGGTGGCAAGTGGGCAGGATGTGGAAATTATCGACTACCACGAGCACGCCCGTGGGCAGGGCGCCGATGCCGAAGCCATTGCCTATGTGGAAGTGCGTATCGATGGAAAATCGGTGTTTGGCGTGGGCACGGATGAAAGCATTACCAGCGCCTCTATGAAGGGTGTACTGAGTGCCATCAATCGTCACCACTCTACCCAAGCACCCGCTGCGAATGTCACGGCGGCATCGTTGGGGTAAGGCGCCGCTGAGGTAAATAGTTGAATAGTGCTTATTGAGGTGTGTCCATGCGGCCCTGGCTAATCATCGTGTTAACGGCGGTTGTTATCGCTGGGTTAGCATCAGCGGTGGCCTCTCACGAGCCATTTGAGTCCAAGCTGGTGCGCCTGGAAGCAGCGCGGGCGCTTCCATCGCTTGAGCTTCAGCAGGAGTCAGCAGAGCTCAACGCACTGTTTCTTAGCTACGCCGCCGATCAGGCTTTGTGGATGAGCGCCTCTTTGGCGATTCTGCGCCATGGTGACATAGCCCGCAGCACACTGGTTGATTACGGTCTCTCTCCACAGTTTCAGGATGTGTTGGTGCGCTTTGGCGCAGATGCTGTGCTGCCCATCAGCTACTTCCGCGATCACGACGTTACCACGCTGCGTGCACAGCACTGGATTGGTGAGCGCTATCAGCAGGTCAGCCGTTGGTGGAGCGACGAACGTTCGGAAGAGGGAGATGACACGGATGTAGTGGCAGCGATGGCTGAATTAACGCCTTATCGACGTGGCCAGATGGGCATTGCGCTACTGGATGCCAATGGCCACGGGCTGCTCAATCAGTTTGTAATGAGTGACAAAGGCGAAGTGGAGTGGTTACAAGGAGAGCGTGTAGTCGCGGGTGTAGGGGATTTCTTTACCAGCGGTTTACGTGATCTTGAAAGCCAGTGGCGGCGCGGCGATGCCATTGGCGCAGCCGATTTGGGCTGGGCCGGTGTCGATCTGCTGGTGATGGCTAGCACCGTCAAGGTGTTGCGGGCTGGAAGAGCCGCTCGAACCGCTCGAGTAGGCAGCATAGAAGCTCAAGGAGCGCGTACTGGATTGCGCCAAGGAGCGCTAGCAACTACTGGCGGGCGCTTCGCCACGCTGCCGCGTATCGCGAAGGTCGCAGCGGTAGCGGGCACGGCTTATATAGTGATTCGTCATCCCAGCCTAGTCAGCGCACTTGGTGCCAATCTATCTAACTGGCTCGGCTGGCCAACATGGTTAGGACAGTTTCTTATCTGGCTGATCGTGCTACTGCCTGTGCTGATCGTTACCCGGTTTATCTACCGCTGGCTGCTCATACCGCTGCTATGGTTATTGATGCCATTGATGCGGGTGTGTTTTAGGGCCGTTAATCGCTCTTTTGCCAAACGCACTCAAGAGCAACCGGAGTAGCTTGGCTTCAGGCCCATGTGCATGTGAAATCTTGCGCACGGGCCTCATTGTCGGTGCTATGGGCGACTTGCCAGCCATCTCCGCCAGCCGCCAAATTCGGTGACATCTTCTGCTTCACCGCCTTCATTAAGCGCCCCTGCGGTGCAGATAAAGCCGCACTTCCAGCTACCGTCGGCAAGCTCCACCTGGCCTAAACCTAGCGGGGCGGGAATTCCTGCTAAAAAGCTGCCTACGGATTCGATGGGCAGGCGCCATACTTCCACTTCTATAGCTTGACCATTTTCGTCGCGAAGCATTGCCGGGCGTTTGGGGGGGCCACCTGCCAGGGCAAAAAGTTTATAGCGCGGCGCGCTTTGAGTAGTGCTAACCAATACACCGCCGCGTTCAGTCAACTGGTGGTTAAGCGGCAGGCCTTGCAGGTGCGCTCCGCACACCACCAGTTCCATGCTGCCATCCTGGGCAGGAGCGGTGAGTCCCGCTAAAGGCAGGTGTGGAATTCCGGTCGCGCCTAGCGGCAGCATGAAACGCGCTTCAAGGGCGCGAGCGAGGGAGAGCAGCGTTAGATCAGCAAATACCGGCCCAAATAGCGTAACGCCCACCGGCAGGTTACGCTCGCTAAAACCTATCGGCACTGCCAGAGCACTGTAGTCCAACAGGTTCATAAAGTTAGTCCAGGTGCCCAAACGCGAGTTCACCCCTATAGGATCCGCCGCCACCTCGGCCTTGCTGGGGTGGGTAACCGTGGTAGGCGTAAGCATCACATCTACCTGGCTGATCAGCGTATCGGCCTGGCGTTTATACTCAGCGAGCTTATAGCGTGCATCGAAGGCGTCCACCGCCAGCGGCGTGGCGCCACCCTGGGTAATTTCAAAGGTGACCGGGTGCACCGCATTCGGGTGGCTCTGCATCAAATCGCGAATCACATGGTAGCGCTCAGCCACCCAGGGGCCTTCATAGAGCAGACGCGCTGCCGCCAGTAACGGCGTACAGTCCAGCTCGACTTTCTCACCGCCCAGCGCTTCCAGCTCGGCAATTGCCTGGTGCATGCCCTGGGTATACGCCGCATCGGTGTGCCACTGGGATTCCAGCGGCACACCAAAGCGGAACGCAGCAGGTGCTTTGCCATAGCGTTTACCGTGCACGGCAAAGTGGTGTTCGCGTGACCAGGCGCACTGATCATCATAGGCAGCGGTAATATCCAGCACTTTCGCCGCGTCATCGGCGGTGAGGGTAAACAGGCTAATGGTGTCCAGCGTGGCGCAGGCGGGTACCACGCCGCGGGTGCTGAGTAGCCCCAGGCTGGGTTTAACGCCGTATAGATTATGGAAACAGGCAGGTACGCGCCCAGAGCCTGCCGTATCGGTGCCCAACGCGAAGCTCACCATACCCGCTGCGGTGACCACCGCCGAGCCGCTGCTGGAACCGCCGGGAATATAGTCGGGATTAAAGGCATTGGCCGGTACGCCGTAGTCACTCAGGGCGCGCTCACCCACCAAGCCGGTGGCGAACTGGTCAAGGTTGGTTTTGCCTAGAGGAATGGCCCCCGCATCAATCAACTGCTGCACCACAAAGGCGTTTTCTGTAGGGGTATAGGCATACGCCGGACTGCCTGCGGTGGTAGGAACTCCCGCCAAGTCGATATTGTCCTTCAGCGCAAAAGGAATACCAAACAGCGGCAGCGTCTGCGGCGTTTCGCCTTCCAGACGCTGCAAATAGGGTTCCAGCTGTTCACGCGTCAAACGGGTGATCCAGGCGGGTTCTTTACCGTGGCTTTCTGCTTGGGCGAGTAGTTCATCAATTAACCCAGCAGGGGTGAGTTCACCTTGCTGGTAGGCGGTGTGGAGGCTAGCGATATCCAGCGATGCGATGGGTAACATGATCAAACTCCTAGTTGTATTAACGGTGACCTTAATTAAGACTTGATGCTGAAAGTCGCTCCCCAACCCGCCAGGGCTGGGTGGATAGCACTACCTGCCAACCGTCTTGGCTGCGTTGCAAGTAGTCGAAGCAGAGGCTGGCTCGCCAGCGCAGGGCGTCGTCAGTCAAGTCACTTAATGGTTCAAATAAGGCTGTTGGATTGGCCGTTAGAGCTCGTGGAGTAATCGCCATGGCGTGATTGCCTATTTGCAGCCAGCGAAGGCGCCCCTGCTCGTCGCAGCGAATCTCTTCTTCAGCGGTCTCCGTGGAAATCTGCTGCCAGTGCTCAACGTAGTGGCCGTGAGGGTGTCGCTCTTCCAGGGTGGTGCCGTTAATCCATTGCAGTAGCCCTACATCCTTTTCTAAGCCGGGGCATAGATCTTGAAAACGGTGCCAGGTGCATAGCGAGGGGCGCCGTTCGCCTTCGATTTGGGTAATACCGGCAAAGGCAGTGAGTTCCGCCAGCCACTTAAGCTGGCGGCGGTCGCACTCCTCTATACCGGAGATGCCGGAAAAATCAGGGCCGTTGGCAGGCAGGCGTAGATCTGCATGCCACAGCTCACCCTGCAGCCAGACAACCTGAGTGGTGGTATCGGCGTGTTGGTAAGGCTGGGCGGCAGGTTCTGCATAAAGCGTGCGCTGCCAACCCCCGCGAAATTCGCGAGGTATGTTAGGCAAGGAGACGCTCATCCGAGGCCCTCCTTATGCTTGCCGTGCTGGCCAAGGCTGCCCACTTCCCGGGCACCTTCGGGAAGCGCAATCTCACCCTTTGCCAAACGCTCGCGCAGGTAGCGGAAGGTTTGGATAGTTTGGGCATAAAGATGATCGCCCGCTTTGAGCGGTGCGTAATGGGCTTTACCGTGTCGTTCGACTAATTCGGGTAACGGCGCAACTTCGGTATGGTAATCGCAGGCGAAAAACAGCGGGAAGGAGTAGCGCTCCTGTTTTACTTTACGCACCCGGTGGGAGGTGGCGACAAATTCGCCGTTGCTCCAAACTTCCAGCATATCGCCAATATTGACGACTAATGCATCCTCTTGATACGGGACATCAATCCATTCGCCCGCACCGTTCATTACCTCGAGCCCTGGCGCAGTGGGTAGCAGTAGAGTAAAGCACTCGTAGTCGGTATGGGCACCGATGCCTTGGGCATCTTTGGCATCAGGGTTATACGGATAGTGGATCAATCGCAGCTGGCTAGGCGGTTTGGTGACGTGGCGCAGTAGCTGCTGCTCATCAAGACCTAACGCACGTGCAAAGCCGCTCATGAGTGCGCGGCCCACTTGGTAAGCAGCGTCGTAGTAGGCGGCGACAGGCTCGCGGAAACCTTCAAGATCGGGCCAGGGGTTGGGGCCGAGGAGTGGCGTACCTGCTAACACCTCAGGGTCGTCACCGGGCAGTTCAAAGGCAAGATCAAACGCCTCTTTCATGTCCGGCTTTTTAGGGTCTGGCGACTCTTCACCGGGAGGAACATAGCCCCGGTGGTGGTGATAGAGGCCGATGTAGCGCTCCATTTTGATTGTTTCAGGTTGAGCAAAGAAGCGTTTGGCTTGGGTAATTAAACCCTCGCGAAGCGGTAGATCAATCCCGTGCCCCACCATTTGAAAGAAACCTACTTCCCGCGCGGCGCGACCAAGGGTATCAGCAACCGCTTGGCGCGCAGCTGCATCACCATGGAGTAAACCGCTAATGTCGATAACGGGTATTTCTTGAAAGTCAGCTAAGCGCTGATCGGCGGTGATCTGGCTCATGCGTTTACCTCCTGTTCACTGGTGAGCACCACAAGTGGCTGTCCTGGCGCGATAGAAGCGCCTTCAGAAAGGGGTAACCGAGCAACGCGGCCCGCGCAGTGGGCGGTAATCTCAACTTCCATTTTCATCGACTCCACCAGGGCTACCGGCTGGCCAGCGGTTACCTGATCACCTTCTTCCACCAATAACTTCCACAGACTGCCGGTGACGGGGCTTTCGATACCTATTTCGTTGTCATCAAGCGCTGTGACTTCGGTGGTTTCCGGGGCCTGATCTTCAAAGGTGAACTGGCCATTGGCCCGCCAAGCGGCCATTTCCGCCTGGAAGGCGGCTTCACGTTTTGAGCGGAAGGCCTCAATCGCCGTGGCATTTTTGTCGATTTCGGCCTGGTAGTCCGCCAAGCGAAAGCGGGCGGTTTCAATGGATAAATCGTAACGGCCATGGGGGAAGTCGCGGCGAATTTGCTCCAGCTCGTCGTGGCTAACTTCATGAAAACGCAGTTGATCAAAAAAGCGCAGCAGCCAGGGGTTCTCGAAGTGCGCCGTGGTGCGGTAGCGGTTCCACATTTGCAGCGTACGGCCAACAAATTGGTAGCCGCCGGGGCCTTCCATGCCATACACACACAGGTAAGCGCCGCCAATGCCCACCGAGTTTTCTGCCGTCCAGGTGCGCGCGGGGTTGTACTTGGTGGTCACCAGCCGTTGGCGGGGATCAAGCGGTGTGGCAACGGGCGCGCCAAGATAGACATCACCCAAACCCATCACTAAATAGCGGGCATCGAAGACGATATCGCGCACCTGCTGTTTGCTTTCAAGCGCATTAATACGGCGAATAAAGTCGAGGTTGCTAGGGCACCAAGGGGCATCTGGTCGCACGCTGCGTTGATATTTGTCAATGGCTTCCTGGCAGGCGGGGTCATCCCAGGAGAGCGGCAGGTGGACCACCCGAGACTCGACTTCCAGCGACTCCACATCCACCAGCGCCTGCTCGGCGCTTTGCAGATGGGTGAGCAGTTCGTCCAGGGTCAGTTCCAAGGGCTCATAGTGAATCTGCAGCGAGCGAATGCCAGGGGTTAATTCCTGCAGACCGGGCAGCGAATGCTCCCGCAGCCACAGCATCCAGGCGTGTACCCGAAAGCGCAGCGCGATATCCAGCTCCATGGGGCCGAACTCAATCAGTAGGAAATCATCCCCGGCGCGGCGGTAAACAATGCGCTCACCGGCCTGCTCGGCGGGGACATCGCGAACGACCGGCGTGTCGCGCTCTGGCTGAATCGCTTCGACGGGCACTGCGGTGAGGGATGCCAGCTGGGCGAGCTGGCGCTCTTCAAGGGCGAGAGCGGTGGCGAGGCTCACCGGCATAAAGCGTATGCTGTCACCCGCTGCCAGCTGCCCCAGCTTCCAACGCTCGGCGCGCACCACGGTGGCGGGGCAGACAAAGCCGCCTAATGATGGGCCATCGGGGCCGAGGATGACCGGCATATCGCCGGTAAAGTCGATGGTGCCAAAGGCGTAGGCGTTATCGTGGATATTGGAGGGGTGCAGGCCCGCCTCACCGCCGTCGGCTCGTGCCCACTCAGGGCGTGGGCCAATCAGCCGCACACCGGTGCGGCTGGAGTTGTAGTGCACTTCCCACGGGTGATCAAAGAAGCGCTGGATATCGTCATCGGTAAAAAAGTCTGGTGCGCCGTGGGGGCCGTAAAGTACCGCTACTTGCCAGGTTTTACCGCCGCTTTTATTGCCAAAGGTGGGGATAAGCGCCTTATCCAGCTGGGCCGCCGGGGTAGGCGTGAGCAGAGGCAAATCGAGCATATCGCCGCTGCGCAGTGCGCGACCGCCATGGCCACCAAATTGGCCCAGGGTAAAGGTGCTGCGGGAGCCAAGATAGCGGGGGCAGGCGATACCGCCCCGCACCAATAGATAGGCGCGGGCGCCCGCGGCGGCTTTGCCTAGGGTTAGGGTGGCACCGGCAGGTATATCCACGACCTGCCAAAAGGCGACGGCTTCTCCATCCAGCGTGGCAGGCAGCTCGGCACCTGCCAGCACGATTTGGGTGGCGCGGTGAAAGCGCAGCGTCGGGCCGGTGAGGGTGATTTCAAGCCCAGCGGCATCGCTGGGGTTGTCGAGCAGACGATTACCCAGCCGAAACGACCAGTCATCAAAAGGCCCCGAGGGCGGCACGCCCACATCCCAATGGCCCTGGCGGCCGGGGTAGTCCTGGATCGTGGTCATGGTGCCAGGCGTGATCACTTCTATAACCGGGGGGGCCCACTCAAGGGTGGCAAGCCAGTGGGTATCCAGGTCGGCACGTTGAAAACGCTCGGCGCGCAGCACGTGGGCAAGCCAGCTGCGGTTGGTGGTAATGCCGTAAACGCTGGCCTTATCCAGCGTCCCAGCTAAGCGTTCGATGGCAGCGTCGCGGCTGTCGGCATGAACCATCACTTTGGCTAGCATGGGGTCGAAAAGGGCTGAGATTTCCAGCCCCGCTTCAATGGCGTGGTCGATACGTAGGCCGTCAGCCTGGGGGAAATCAACCTCTGTCAGCAAACCTGCGCTGGGACGAAAATCGTGGGCGGGGTCTTCGGCGTAGAGGCGCGCCTGCACGGCGTGGCCGCTGGGGATGAGATCTTTGCTAAGTGACTCAAGGCCAGGCAGTTCGCCTGCGCCCAGTTTTACCATCCACTCGACGATATCAATGCCATATACCATCTCGGTGACGCCGTGCTCAACCTGCAGCCGAGTATTCACTTCAAGGAAATAGAACGCCTCGCGCTCGGTATCGTAAATAAACTCAACGGTACCGGCGCTGCGGTAGTTGACCGCTTTGCCCAGTTGAACGGCGGTGCCGTGCAGCGCCTGACGAACCTGTTCCGGCAAATTAGGAGCAGGGCACTCTTCGAGCACCTTTTGATGTCGGCGTTGGGTCGAGCAGTCCCGTTCGCCAAGTGCGATTACACTGCCCTGGCCATCGCCAAACAGCTGTACCTCGATATGGCGGGCGCGGGCGATATAGGCCTCCAAAAATACGCCGCCATCGCCAAAGTTGCGCTCGCCTAGGCCTTTGACCGAGTCAAAGGCGCGCTCAAGTTCGGCGGCGTTGTGGCACACTTGCATACCGATGCCGCCACCACCGGCGGTGGACTTGAGCATTACTGGGTAGCCAATCTGCTCGGCGTTTTCGAGTGCTTCATCAACGCTTTCAAGAAGCTCCGAGCCGGGCACTAGCGGTACCCCGGCCTGCTTGGCAAGCGAGCGTGCTTCGTGCTTTAGACCAAACTGCTGAATCTGTTCGACGGTGGGACCTAGAAAGACTAGCCCTGCGGCGTCGCAGGCGGCGATAAAGCGGGTGTTTTCAGACAAAAAACCATAGCCAGGATGCACTGCTTGGGCGCCACTCTGTTTGGCAATGGTGATCAGCTTGTCGATATTAAGGTAGGTATCGCTGGCACCGCCTTCGCCGAGGGAGTAGGCCTCATCGGCCTGGTGAACATAGGGGGCGTCGCGATCCGTATCGGCGTAAACCACCACGCTGCCAATCTTGAGGGCTTTCAGCGTGCGTAAAATGCGGGCGGCAATGGCACCGCGATTGGCAATCAGGACTTTGCTAAACGTTTTATTGATGGACATGGCACTGCCTGCAAACAAAGGCGGGTCGTCCCGCAGAAGAATCAACCTCGTGGGGTCGTCCCCAGGGATTTAGTGCTGTGGTCAAGTCAGAAGAGACGCGAAAACGCTGTGAACCCATCCATGGGCGCTCGGCTTTTTCATCTGACCGCCATGGATGGCGGGAATGCCGGAACTGCATGGAGCTCTTTCCGGCCCTGAAAAAGACGTTTCACTTACTCTCGTGATTTGATCAGCGCCTATTCTCATGTCAGTCCCAAACCAACAGCTCTATGGGCGTTGGGTTATAGCCGTTGCAGGGGTTGTTGAGCTGAGGGCAGTTGGATACCAGCACGATGACGTCCATTTCGGCGACCATCTCCACGTATTTACCCGGTGCCGAGATGCCGTCTGCAAAGGTTAATTCGCCATCCGCGGTGACCGGCACGTTCATAAAAAAGTTGATGTTGTGGGTGATATCGCGCTTGGTCAGGCCGAAATCTGGATAGTTGGCGATGGCCTGCATCCAGTTATCTCGGCAGGAGTGCATATGGCGCTTTTCCAGATCGTAGCGCACGGTGTTGCTTTCGCTGGCGCAGGCGCCCCCCAACGTATCGTGGCGGCCACAGGTGTCGGCTGTAATCGTCAGCATGGTGCGGCCTTCGCTGGAGATCAGCGGGGTGCCTGCGGTGAGATAAACCGCGCCTTGCTCGCGAACTGTATCCATGGCGCTGTAGCGCTCGCTGGTATCGGCGGCACTGAAGAACAGGGTGTCGGCGGCCTGGTTGCCCTCTAAGTCGAGAATGCGCAGGGTTTGGCCTCGCTTGACGGTGCCAATGTAGTGATCACCCGCGTTTACCGTGGTGCGGCTGACGGCGTTTTCGGGGCGTAGGGTGCTTTCAATAATCATGCTGTTCGTTCCCCCTTACAGGCCAAGGTGATAAAGACGGTTATTAGCAAAGCCACGGGCGTTTTCAGGCCGTGAGCGGTAGCAAGGGTCGTCTTCAGTGGGCGGCTCGGCGGTGCCGAGGACAATATCGACGCCGCGACGAGGGTACTCTGCGCTGGGGTCAAGCGGGTGCGGGCAGGTGTGCAGCAGCACCAGGGTGTCCATCTCAAAGCGCAGCGTGACGCTGTTACCTGGTTGGCAGTGGCCAGAGACATAGCTCAGCTTGCCGTCGTCGTCGCTCTCAACGCGGGAGAAGAGGTTGAGGTTGGCGGCCATATCCCGACGGCCCAGACCGTACTTGGCCAGCTCGACCAAAAAGGCGTCGAAGCCGGTGCGTGTCCAGTCGTTGTGGGCCTGCTGATAGCTGACCGGCTGCCAACCTTTAGCTAACAGATGGTGGGGCATCAAGTTGCCGCTGACACTGTCGTGCCAACCTAGGTCGTCGTGGGTAATGGAGGCAAAAATACGCCCCATATCTGAATAAAGGCAGTGACCCTGGGTGAGCTTGAAGGTGTGCTGGCACTTCAGAGTGTCGGGCAGGTTTAAGCGTTCCAGCAGGTTTTCCGGGTTATAGCATAAAAGCCCCACGTTGCTGTCGGCTTGCTGCGCGGTCAGGGTCAAGGTGGTGCCGCGGCGCAGGCGCAGCGACCAGTGATGCCCACCGGGTAAATGGGTGGAGTAAGCGGGTTGGCTATTTATAACAGCGTCTGTCATAGCAGCGTCTCCTGGGTGTGGGTTTTCAAGCCGCCATGGCTAAGCGCTTCTTGGAGTTCTGTTGATGGGCGGTCTCGCGAGATGGGTAGGTCGTAGGTGATGGTGGCGCCATACGCCTCCGGTGCCTGAGGGTCGTGGCGGGTCTTATCGAAGACCCATAGCCGGGTACCCAGCTCGAAGGCCTCTTTTAAGTCGTGGGTAATCATAAAGATGGTCAGCTGCTGCTCTTGCCACAGGCGATTAATCAGCACGTGCATATCTTGGCGAATGCCTGGATCCAGTGCCCCGAAAGGCTCATCCAGCAGCAGTATGCGTGGTCGCATCATCAGCGCTTGGGCAATGGCCAGGCGCTGCTGCATGCCCCCGGAAAGCTCGTGGGGATACTTTTTGAGCGCGTGGCTCAGGCCCACTTCGTCGATACGGGCACGGGCCTTCTCGATAGCCTGGCGCTTGGCAGCCCCAAAGCTTTTGCCGAGCAGCTTGGCGCTGCTTAGCTCATCGGCAATGATGACGTTGCCCAGCACCGTTAGGTGGGGGAAAACCGAGTACTTCTGAAACACCACGCCACGGTCGGGACCGGGTTCATTGGGAATCGGCTGGTCATCCAGGGTTAGGCTGCCACGGGAGGTGGCTTCGGTACCCAGCAGCATTTTTAGAAAGGTGGTTTTACCGCAGCCCGAGGCGCCCACTAAGGTGACAAACTCACCGGGCTCAACGCTGAAATTAAGGTTTTCGAGCACCGCGTGATTGCCGTAGTGCTTTTCTAACCGTTTAGCCGCTAGCAGGCTCATGAGTTATCTCCTTCGCCAGCGTGATACCAGGGGAAAGCCAGCCGCGAGACCCAGGCCAGCAGTTGGTCAAGCAGAAACGCCAGCAGGGTAATCCAGGCCACATAGGGCAGTATCACGTCCATGGAGAGGTAACGGCGCACCAGGAAGATGCGGTAGCCAAGCCCTTCCTGGGCGGCAATTGCTTCAGCGGCAATCAAAAACAGCCAGGCGGTTCCCAAGGCCAAACGGGTGGCATTTAATAGCCTTGGCGTTAACTGTGGCAGCAGAACCCTTAACAGCACTTGCCAGGAGCTGGCGCCCAGGGTTTGCGCTTTGATCAGTTGTTCGTCTGGGAGTCGCAGGGCATGGCCCTGAAGGTCGCGAATGAGAAAGGGCGTTACCCCAATCACAATCAGCGCAATTTTGGCAGCTTCTCCGGTGCCAAAAGCAATAAACAGGATCGGCAGTATCGCCATGGGCGGAATCAGCGAGGCGACCGTAACCAGCGGTGAGAGCTTGGCGCGGATAAGTGGAATGCCACCATTTAAAATGCCCACGACCAAGCCTATGAGCGCACTAATGCCGACTCCAATCACAATGCGTTCCAAGCTTGCGAAGGTGTCTGTCCACAGCACAATCTGCCCGGTGCGCACGTTTTCTGCGGTAGCCAAGTGGTAAAAGGAGCTTGCCATGGTAGAGGGTGTTGGCAGCAGACGATCGTTGGGGTTCTCCGCCAGCCTTGCGTTGGAGAGGCTCATATAGAGCATCGCCAGTAACAAAAAAGGCAGTAAACCCAACAGCCAGCGTCCGCCCCGAGAGGGCGCTAAGTTAATAAATCGCTTCATGGCGGTGTCCACAGATGATGAGAGCATAGGAAGTGGCAGGCGCCACTCCCATCGCGCTAATGTAGGAGGAACCCGTTACTGAGCGTCGAGATAAGCCTGGGTAAAGCTTGGGTCGAAGCGCAGCTGTACGTTGCTCTCATCGCCAAATACGCCGCTGGGCGTTTCAATGCCCACCACACCTGCATTGGGTGCCATATCGCCGAGCAGTCCGTGTTCAAAGCTGAACTCGGCAACCCGTTCCATGGTTTCGAGCAGCTCGGGACTTTCCATTAACGCTACGGCTTCAGCAGGGTCGGTGTAGAGGTAAGTGGCTTCTAGCTGGGCGCGGTAGCCTTCAAGGTTGGTGCCTGCTGCATCCGCCATAATGGTTAGGGCGTTCTCGTCGTCTGCTTCGACTAAACCCATCACTTCATACCAGGCGCCTACCAAGGCATGGCCAAGGGCGGGGTTATCGGCCAGGGTTTGGGTATTGACCACCATCATGTCGAGGATTTCGCCGGGAATTTCAGCTGAGGTATACACCACATTGGCATCCGGCATCTCGGCGATGGCGCTTAACTGAGGGTTCCAGGCGGCCACGGCTTCGGTCGTGCTGCTGGAAAACAGGCCGACGATATCCGCATCAGAGGTATTCACCGTCTCGATGTCGCGCTCGGTTAAGCCAACGCTCTCAAGGGCGCGGGCAAGAAAGTAGTGGGAGACACTAAACTGAACGAGATTGACCCGGCGGCCTTCGATGTCGGCAAGGTCATCGCTGTCCTTTAGTACAATGCCGTCATTGCCGTCTGAATAGTCGTTGATAATCAGCGCGGTAGAGTCGACGCCACTGGCGGCGGGAATCGTCAGCGCATCCATGTTGGTCATGGCGCAGCCGTCAACGTTGCCCGAGGTAAACTGATTAATTGATTCGACGTAGTCGTTGACCTGCACCACATCGATGCTGATGCCGTATTCGTCGGCCCACTTATCGACGATACCTTCTACATCGGCATAGGCCCAGGGCATCCAGCCGGCATAAATCGACCAGCAAACGCTAAATTCGTCGCGTTCTTGTGCCTGTGCAGGAGTGATTGCAAGGGTTGATGC
Source organism: Halomonas sp. (assembly GCF_011050415.1). GTDB lineage: Bacteria > Pseudomonadota > Gammaproteobacteria > Pseudomonadales > Halomonadaceae > Vreelandella. The sequence continues at coordinate 181,339 of NZ_DRFS01000006.1, read as the reverse complement.
CAATAGCGCGGCAGATAAGGGAGCGAGCGAAAAGCTTTTTAGGGAGATACGATTGGCACGGGTCATGAAAGCCTCCAACGGCTAAGGGAAAACTCGGGGGCATCGGCGCATCACTGCACCTTATCCTCCCGGGCTTTTGTCCCGCCGTGTAACCTTACGCTTTAGCGTTAGGTCGATTGCTCTCGGACCAGCCACACCATCGGGGGTTGTGTATTGACGGTGTCGGAACCCTAGCGATCTATTGGAAACTAAATTGTCTGGCAGCATTAACCGCCGATACCCCGTTTGTAACACTTAGATACTGAGCAAAATCGTGGCCGATTCATGTTAATTCTTTCTGTTTCAGATAATTAAAATACAGTTGTCGCACTAGCGGCAACTGTATTGACTTGCTGCATGCGTTTTAATGGTGCGTCAAAAGCAGTGGTTGCACTGATTTTGTGCCGTTTAACAAGCATTAAAGCGTTGTTTTGCTCGCTTTGCCTGGAATCTCACGCACCAGTCGTGGCATCAAGAAACCGGGTAAGCGATCCTGCAGTTGAGCCACTAGCTCGCGGGCTTCATTATCTGGTACATCAAAATGGGCGGCGCCTTGAACCGGATCCAGCACGTGTAAGTAGTAGGGCAGGATACCTGCCTCAAATAACCGTTCCGACAGCGTTGCTAAGGTTGCTACGTCATCGTTTACACCCCGCAGTAGCACGCTTTGGTTAAGTAGCGTCGCACCTGTTTGTTTAAGCCGCGTGCAGGCATCGATCACTGCTTGGTCAATTTCATTGGTGTGGTTAATGTGCAGTACCATGACTTTTTGCAAACGCGTCGAACCTAGCCAGCCCAGTAAAGCGTCATCAATCCGGTCGGGAATGACCACCGGCAGCCGGGTATGAATACGCAGCCGCTTCAAGTGGGGGATGCTTTCCAGCTGTTCCACCAACCATGCCAGTTGACGATCGCTAGCGGCCAGCGGGTCACCACCAGACAAAATAGCCTCATGTATAGTGGGGTCGGCGCGCAGGTAATCCAGCGCTTCCTGCCACTGAGCCCTGGAAGGTGAATTATCGCTATAGGGAAAGTGGCGCCTGAAGCAGTAGCGGCAGTTAATCGCGCAGTTAGGGCTAGCGATCAGCAATACTCGTCCCGCGTACTTATGAATGAGTCCTTTGGCTGGCCGATGTTCCGCTTCTTCCAAGGGGTCTAATACGTACCCCAGGGGGGTTAAAGCTTCTTTTTCGAGTGGCAACACTTGTCGTAGCAGCGGATCATCGGGGGTGTTAGGTGCAATACGTGCTAGGTATGCCTCGGGCACGCAGATCTCAAACAACTGGTGCCCGGTGCGAGCACCCGACACCCAGCGATCACTTAAACCAAGTCGCTGACAGAGGGTAATAGGGTCACGGATCGCTAGCGAAAGCTGCTGCTGCCATGAGAGAGATATCTGGGCAGATGCCTGCTTAGCGGCGATAATAATGTTCTCCTGCAAAAAAGCCCTCCTTCGGGTTATCATGCGCCCACTTCATATAACGGCGCTAATTGCGGTGGCGCTATTTCACAGCGGCGTTATTTTACAACGACGCTAGCAAAGGCGAAGTATGACTTCGTGTTGTATTTGCTGAAACAAATAACTGAAATGGATAATTGAGAGACATTTATGGCGAACTATTCTACCAATGAATTCAAAGCAGGTTTGAAAGTAATGCTCGACGGCGATCCTTGCTCGATCGTTGAGAACGAGCTGGTCAAGCCGGGTAAGGGGCAGGCGTTTAACCGTGTTAAGCTGCGTAACCTGATGACTGGCCGCGTAGGTGAGAAGACTTTCAAATCTGGTGATTCGCTGGAAGGCGCTGACGTCATGGATTTGGAGATGGAGTACCTCTATACCGATGGTGATATGTGGCACTTCATGAAAACCGATGGCTCGTTTGAGCAGTACGCGGTAGAGAAAAAAGCGCTAGGCGATACCGTCAAGTGGCTGAAAGAGCAGGTGCCCTATATCATTACGCTTTGGAATGATAAGGCTATTTCCGTAACGCCGCCTAACTTTATCGAGTTGGAAGTCGTTGAAACAGATCCCGGCTTGAAAGGTGATACGGCACAGGGTGGTTCTAAGCCTGCGACCTTGTCTTCTGGTGCTGTGGTGCGTGTACCGCTATTCATTAATCAGGGTGAAGTGCTGAAAGTCGATACGCGCAGTGGGGACTACGTCTCACGCGCTTAATAGCTTTTACGCTGATAGTTATTATGACCACGCATACAGCGTGGTCATTTTTTGCTAAGTCTTTTTTTCAAAACATTAGCTGTTCCAAACGTTAGCTTTCCCGAGCAGTAGCGTTTCCAAACATTAGTTTGCCCAGACCCTAGTATGTCTAAGGAGTAGTGATGGCCATTGATTGGCAGCCTTCCGCGTCTATCGAGACGCTACGTGAACGTGCGCGGCTAATTGCTAACGTACGCGCCTTTTTTGCTAAGCGTGACGTGCTGGAAGTGGAGACGCCGATACTGGGGCAGGGGGGCAGCACGGATGTGCATTTGGTGTCGCTGCATACCTTGGCGCGTACCGATAGGGGCCAGCGTAGGCTGTGGTTACAAACCTCTCCTGAATTTCATATGAAGCGGCTGTTAGCAGCCGGCTGCGGGCCTATTTTTCAACTCGCCAAAAGCTTTCGTGATGGTGAAGTGGGTAGTCGCCACAATATTGAATTCACGATGCTTGAGTGGTATCGACCGCAGTTTACCCTGGCAAAACTGATTGATGAGACCGCAACATTGGTAATGTCATTGCTACCAAGTTTCCCTGGGCCTGTCGTGCACTATCGGTACCGCGAACTGTTTCATACCCACTTGGAAGTAGACCCTTTTACCACTTCTCTGGAAAAACTGCGGGCGTTAGCTGCTGAGCGGGCGCAGATGTCTGCTACAACATTAGCCGGGGAGGGACGGGATACCTGCCTTGATCTGCTGATGAGCGTGGTGATTGAACCTCAATTGGGCCGGTCTGAGCTAAGTGTGGTAACCGATTACCCTACCAGCCAAGCGGCACTGGCTCGTCGCCATCAGGATGCAGATGGCGAGTGGGTGGCTTCCCGCTTTGAGCTGTATCTAAACGGAATCGAGTTGGCCAATGGCTACGATGAACTAACCGATGCGGCTGAGCAGCGCGCTCGTTTTGCTGCAGATAACGCTGAGCGGCGCCGTTTAGGCTTGCCGGAAGTGGATGTGGATGAGCGGCTACTCGCCGCACTTGAGCATGGAATGCCGGAGGGCGCTGGCGTGGCGCTGGGCATTGATCGCCTAATTCAGTTGGTATTGGGCAAAGCACGCCTGGAAGACGTGCTCTCATTTGCTACACCGCGCTGTTAGTGCAACGTCTCTACCGCAGGCGTTCGCTATAGAAGGCGTTCATTATAGTAGGATCGGTGTATCAATGTGGCCAACTGATTGTCCCATTTGCACTTTGATTTCAGGTTTAAAATCAGCAAAATCCACCGGCTTGGCAAAACACATCACCACGGTAGAGCCGAGCTTGAAGCGGCCCATCTCTGCGCCTTTCTCCAACACAATAGGTTGCCCAAACTGCATGCGCTGGGGATGGCCTGAAAGCGGTGTTACCTGGCCAGACCAGACGGTTTCAATGGCGGCGACAATCATGGCTCCCACCAATACCATTGCCATTGCCCCGTGCTCTGTATCAAAAATACATACCAAGCGTTCATTGCGGGCAAACAGGCCCGGCACATAAGCAGCAGTAGCCTGATTCACTGAGAATAGCCGACCTGGAACGTAGATCATTTCGCGTAGGGTGCCGGTTACTGGCATGTGTACGCGGTGGTAATCGCTAGGGGAGAGGTAGACAGTGGCAAAGCTGCCCTTTAAAAACTCTTCAGCCAGGATGCTATCGCCGCCGAGCAGGGTTTGGGCGGAGTAGGTGTGGCCTTTGGCCTGCACCAGTTGCCCTGCTTGCAAGCGGCCGTATTGGGATAGCGTGCCATCGGCGGGGCTTAGTATGCCTGCACCAAAGGGGCGCGCATCGTCTTTCAGTGCACGGGTAAAGAAGTCGTTAAATGTCGCGTAAGCGGTGGGATCGGGCTCCAGCGCTTCGCTCATATCCACATTAAATTGTTTGATAAATGCTTTAATGAGGGTGTTTTTTACCCAGGGGTTATCGCACTGGGCGAACTGGCCGGTAAGGCGCGAGATCGCGTGGTGAGGCAGCGGATATTGGAGTAGCGAAAAGGCTTTTTGGGAAAGAGTCACAATAATATCTTCGTAGCAGTGGCTAAAAGCCTAAATGAGCGGCTCTGTGCAAGAACAGGTTTCCGCGAGGGCGCTGTGAACCCGTCCTTGGGCGCTACTTTTGCCATCCATGGCAAAAGACCCTCGCTTCAACCTGTTCCCGCACGGCGTTATCCGAGGCTGTGTAAACATTCCTTCCTAACAACGTTAGTCTTTACGGCATAACACTTTATTGGGGGTTACTTCTCAATCGGCGTGTCGTCGCGGTTGCCCCACTCGCTCCAGGAGCCCGCGTAGCCACGCATATTAAAGCCCAATGCCTTGCCGACCAGCCAGGTAAAACTGCTGCGATGGTGGCTCTGGCAATGGGTGGCGATTTCCATATCCGGCGTTAGGCCTAAGGCGCCCAATTCGGTAATAAGTTCAGCGTAATCGCGTATGCGCAGGGCGCGATTGCGATCCATGGCGTTAAGCCAATCCATATTGACGGCACCCGGTATGCGGCCCAAATACTTGTTGTTGCCACGTACGCCATCGTACTCATCTTTGGAGCGCGCATCCCAGATCGCAAACTGCTTATCATCGAGCTTCTCTTTGAGTTCGTCGACCGTGATCAGCGCATGGGGGTTGAGAATCTCGGCATGATAATCGCTGGGGGTAGGTGCCGTGGGCTCGCTGCTCTCTTCAAGGCCTTCATCGCGCCATGCATGAATGCCTCCGTTAAGGTAGGAGTAGCGCGTATGGCCAATTAGATCCAGTGTCCACAGCAGTCGTGCTGCCCAGCCGCCGCCTTCATCATCGTAAGCCACCACATGGGTGTCACGCGTCAAGCCCAAGGCGCTGAAGAGCCGTGATAACGCCTCGACGCTGGGAACATCGTTGGGCACTGGCCCATCACCGCGCATTAGATAGCGAAAATCGAGAAAAATAGCGCCCGGTACATGGCCCTGGCGATAACTGTCGCCGTTGACCGGTACATCGATAATCAATAGTTGCGGATCAGCTATGTGTTCCAGCAACTGTTCCGGTTCAACGATTAGCGGCAGCAGGTTAGCTTCCGACGATTGGCTTGCTGTACTCATGTTTGGCTCCTTGTCTCTGAACATTGAGACAATAGAAATTAGCTGTCCAAGCTATCAAGAATACGGCGATAGCTGGCAAAGCGTGCTGGATGAATCTTGCCTGCATCAACTGCTGCAAGTAAAGCGCAGCCAGGCTCATTGCGATGACGGCAGTCACGAAAACGGCAGTGACCAATATAGTCATGAAACTCAATAAAGCCGTCAGTGACTTCCTGTTCATTGAGGTGCACCAAACCAAACTCACGAATGCCTGGTGAGTCGATTAAGTCACCATCGGCTACCTCGGCGCGACTCATGGTATAGAGGCGTGCTGTGGTGGTGGTATGAGTGCCTTTGCGGGAGTCTTCTGAAAGCGCGCCAATGCGTAGCGTCTCATCGGGTAGCAGCAGGTCAATCAGCGATGATTTACCCACGCCGCTCTGGCCGACGAATACTGAGGTGCGGCCTTCAAGCTGGCTGCGCAGCTCATCCAACCCTGTGTCTGTGGCGGTGGTAGTGCGCACCACGGGGTAGCCCAGGTCGCGATAGCGCTCTAGGAGCTTGCCTAGCTCGCCGCCATCTTCAGGCAACAGGTCGGTCTTGTTGAGCACCAGCACCGGGGCAATGCCGGTGGCTTCGGCGGCCACCAGGTAGCGATCGATGAGGTTGGCGTGGGGGGCAGGCTCTACGGCAAATACGATCAACAGCTGATCAATATTGGCTGCGACTGGTTTGAGTAGACCTCGTGCGTCGGGTCGTTTGAGTACGCTGTCGCGCTCTTCACGGGCCACTACGACGCCTGAGCCTTCTTGTCCTGCGCGCCATATCACTCGGTCGCCAGTGACCAAGCCATCCAGGTTGGCGCGCAAATGGCAGCGCACCGGTTCATTCTCAGAGTTACGCACTTCTAACGTGCGGCCAAAGTGAGCAACGACGCGCCCCGGTTGTTCGGCGCCGTATTCGCCAGCGGCGAGTTTTTCAGCGTCTTGCACATCACGCTTTTCAGCACGTTGGGCACGTTCCGCTTGGACTTTCTCGACTCGCCACTGTTGCTGGCGACTTAATTTACGTTTGCTCATGTCTACCCGATGCTAGGTACAATAGGCTCCATTGTACCTAGCAAAGGGGTCATTGTATTTATCTAGTCGCCAAGCTGGCCTGTATAGCTGCTCGGCGAGCTTATTTAAGGCACACTTGAAAGATGTTAATAGTCATTTGGGCAAAGGATAACGGTAATGAGTAACGAGACAACGGATGCAACGGCTCCACGCGATGATTTGCTGATTTGGATTGACTTGGAAATGACCGGTTTAGATCCCAATAAAGAGCGCATTATTGAAGTCGCCACACTGATTACCGATGCAGACTTGAACGTTATCGCTGAGGGGCCTGCAATTGCGGTGAAGCAGCCTGATAGTCTGTTGGCGCAAATGGATGAGTGGAATCAGAAGACCCATGGCGAGTCGGGCTTGGTTGCCCGGGTGAAAGCCAGCCAAGTGGCAACGGCGGAAGCCGAGCAGCAGACCCTGGCTTTTTTGCAGCAGTACGCGGTGGCGGGCTCGTCGCCCATGTGCGGTAACAGTATCCACCAGGATCGTCGCTTTCTAGAGCGTGAGATGCCTGCGCTGCTTAACTTTTTCCACTACCGCAACCTTGATGTATCGACGTTAAAAGAGGTGGCTAAACGCTGGAATCCAGGCGCATTGGCGGGTTTTAGTAAGCAAAATGTGCATCTGGCGATGGACGATATTAAAGAGTCGATTGCTGAACTGGCTCACTATCGCAGTACGTTTTTACGTGTTGATCAGCGCAGCGACGAAGAGGAAGAATAGCTAAGAAGAGTAGCGCTTAAGACGAGTCTGTGGCGATACGCTCACCGCGCTTGAGGCGCTGCTCCTCAAGCGCCCAGGTCACGTGTTCACGCACCAGTGCGCTTGGGTAGGCTCTACGTGCGAATAGGGCGGCTTCCACGGCCTTACTCCAGGGCGCGTTACCCAGGCCAATGGCGATATTGCGCAGCCATCGCTCATAGCCAATGCGCCGAATGGGGCTGCCGGCGGTTTTATCGAGAAATTCCGCTTCGCCCCAGGAAAATAGGCTTAAAAGCGATGCGCGGTCTAGATCATGGCGCGGCGCAAAGTCATTTTCCTGGGTAGTGCGGGTAAAGCGAGTAAAAGGGCACACGAGTTGGCAGTCATCGCAGCCATAGATCCGGTTACCCATCGCACGGCGAAACTCCACCGGAATGGCACCATGTAGCTCAATGGTGAGGTAGGAAATGCACTTACGCGAGTCGATTACTTTGTCATCAACAATGGCACCGGTTGGGCAGGTGGTTTTGCACGCACTACAACTGCCGCAATGCTCGTGTTCAAAGGGAGCGTCAATGGGTAGCGGCAGGTCGGTATAGAGTTCGCCAAGAAAAAACAGCGAGCCCGCTTTAGGGTTGAGTAACATGGCGTTTTTACCAAACCAACCCAATCCCGCCTTTTGCGCAAGGGCGCGTTCCATCACCGGCGCTGAGTCGACAAAAGCGCGGTAACCGAAGCTGCCGACTTCCTGCTCAATTTTTTTTGCTAATAGGGCTAACCGTTTGCGAATTAGCTTGTGATAATCACGCCCCAGGGCATAGCGGGAGACATAGGCGCGCGATGGCTGGCCAAGTACCTTGGTGCTCTCCACCTCTGCTGGCAGGTAGTCCATGCGCACGCTGATAATGCGCTGAGTGCCGGGCTCCAGTTCCGCTGGGCGGGTGCGCTTGGTGCCATGTTTCGCCATAAAGCCCATTTCGCCGTGGTACCCTTTTTCCAGCCATGCGTCGAGGTGGGCCTCATGAGCCGACAGTTCAGTATCGGTGATGCCAACCTGCTGAAAGCCCAGCTCGCGGCCCCAGGTTTTAATTAGGTCGGCAAGACGAACAAGCGCTTCATTCGTTAATGCTTGGCTAGAATGTGCAAAGGCAGTGGAATTCGGCATGGTTATTCAAACAATTCAGTCAAATAGGTAGTCAATCAACATCTAGGCTTTAAGCGCGCTATGCTAACGCATTGTCAGCCATCAAAACATGTGAAAGGAGCGATCGTGACGGTCCCGAATACTTCCATGCTACGCCCGCTATACAAAGCAGCCCAAGTGCGCGAGCTAGATCGACGTACAATTGCCGGTGGTATTGATGGTTTTGCGTTAATGCAGCGTGCCGCTTCAAGTGCTTGGCATAGCTTCCGCTCGCGCTGGCCGCAAGTCCGTAGTTTAACGGTGATATGTGGCAGTGGTAATAACGGTGGCGATGGGCACGTGCTCGCTGCGTTGGCGATGCAGTCCGGTCTCAAAGTGCAGCGGATTACCTTGAAGCCTTTAACGGCGTTAAGCGGTGACGCAGAACGGGCTGCCCAGCTCGCAACATCGGCGGGAGTGGGCTGTGAAGAGTGGCATGCAGGTACAGAATTTAGTGGCGAAGTTATCATTGATGCGCTGCTGGGCACCGGTTTAACGGGTGAAGTGACAGGGCGCTTCCGGCGCGCTATTGAAATGATTAATGCCGCTCCTCGGCCGGTACTGTCGATTGATATTCCCTCCGGGCTCGTTGCTGACACAGGAGCGGTGACAGATATTGCTGTTCAGGCCGCCTGCACGGTGACTTTTATCGGCGATAAAATTGGTTTGCATACCGGTGATGCACCCGCCTATACCGGTGAGATCGATTTTCGTCCGCTGGGTGTGAAAGCCCAGGCCTATTTCGATATTCCACCCACCGCCTGGCGGCTGGATGATTCACTGCTGACGGAGGCATTTACACCACGTCTACGTACCAGCCATAAAGGCACAATGGGGCATGTATTGGTGATGGGGGGCGCCCTTGGTTTCGGCGGTGCGGCCCTATTGGCGTGCCAAGCGGCTGCCCGGTTGGGTGCTGGTAAAGTAAGCTTGGCAACGGCGCCTGAACATATCACTGCCAGTTTGGTACGCTGCCCAGAGGTGATGGCCCATGCAGTGCGCGGTGGGGCTGAGGCAAGTGAGTTACCCCAAAACGCCGATGTGGTGGTGGTAGGGCCGGGCCTTGGGCAGGCCGCTTGGGGACAGGCAGTACTGCAAAGTGCTTTGCAGTCAAACGCGCCGCTAGTGGTCGATGCCGATGGGTTGAATCTTTTGGCGCGACAGTGGCCAGATGTTCGGCGCGATAACTGGATATTGACGCCGCACCCCGGTGAAGCCGCCAGGTTACTGGGCTGTACCGTGGCGGATATCCAATCAGATCGACCTGCAGCTGTTCAGGCGCTGCAGCGTGCGCGTGGTGGCGTAGTGATTTTAAAGGGTGCTGGAAGCCTCATTGCGGGCCCCAGTGGATTAGTCGTTTGCCCCTACGGCAATCCAGGAATGGCCAGTGGCGGAATGGGCGATGTGCTTAGCGGTATGCTGGGCGCATTAGTTGCTCAACGAGGTGATGTGGAGTTTAGTGCCTGGCTGGCTACCATGGTGCATGCATTAGCCGCTGATCGCGCCGCCGAGATAGACGGAGAGCGTGGCCTGCTGGCCAGCGATCTGGCATCCTATGCGCGAAAATTGATTAATCCTTGAAGGCAGCCCACATGCAGGTGCAATTAGACAATGAAGAGGCCCAGGTCGCGTTTGGTGAAGCGCTAGGGCAAGCTTTGCAGGGTCGTGGGTTAGTTTATTTAGAGGGCGAGCTGGGGGCCGGCAAAACCACGATGACCCGAGGCATGTTGCGTGCCTATGGCTATCAAGGTGCCGTTAAAAGCCCCACTTATACATTGGTTGAGCCCTATGAACTGGGTTCCCAGCGTATTTATCATTTGGATTTATACCGGCTCTCAGACCCTGAAGAGCTTGAGTTTATCGGTGGTCGTGATGTGTTGGACGACGATGCCCTCATTTTTGTTGAATGGCCTAGTCGGGGAGAGGGGTGGTTGCCATCGCCTGACCTTCGCTTAGTTTTGGAAGTGGCTGTGCAAGGGCGCCTGGCTTCATTAATGGCTTGCAGTCCTAAAGGCGAAGACGTGCTTGAACGACTGCAGAGCAAGATAAGTTCCGATCAGTTGGAGAACGGTGTGATTCAATGGAAATGAAGGGCACAGTGGCGAATATATATCGCCTATTAGCCGTTAGTTTTTTTGCCCTGGTGGCCGGTTCTGTTCAAGCATCTAGCGTTGAAAGTATGCGCCTTTGGGCAGCGCCCGATCATGCGCGGTTAGTGTTTGATTTGTCGAGCGCGGCCAACGCCAATGTGTTTTCACTGGATAATCCGGCGCGGTTGGTGATTGATTTAGATGATACGCAAATGGATACCGACCCTAGTACACTGCCGTTGCATGACAGCGCTATTACCTCTGTGCGCTCAGGGCTGCGTGAAGGAGGGGGCTTGCGGGTGGTGCTTGAACTCAATCGCGAGATTGAGCCGCGCCACTTTTCGCTGCCACCCAATGATCAATATGGTCATCGCTTGGTTGTTGATTTGGAATATCCAGGTGAAAGTGCCGTTGAAAACCCCATTGATCCTATTGAAGCGATGATTCGCGAGCAGGAAATTCAATCTCAGCGTCCGGTTGCCCAAGAGCAAGTGCCTGGCAGTGCAGCGCCTGCTACCCCAGCGCAACAAGAGCCCATTGAAGTGCAGGAAGCCAGACCTCACCCGCGCAGAGATATCATTATCGCCATTGATGCCGGCCACGGCGGTGAGGATCCAGGTGCCATCGGGCCAGCGGGGACGCGGGAAAAAGATGTCGTGCTGGAAATTTCCCGTCGCTTGGCGTCTCAGGTAAATAATACCGATGGTTTCAAGGCCGTGCTGGTGCGTGATGGCGATTACTATCTTGGTTTGCGCCAACGTACGGCGTTAGCCCGCGAGCAAAAAGCAGACTTCTTTGTTTCAATCCACGCCGATGCCTTTACCAGTCCACGCCCTCAGGGTAGTTCGGTGTATGCACTTTCCCAGCGCGGTGCGACATCAGAAACAGCCCAGTGGCTAGCGGATAGCGAGAACCGTTCTGACTTGATTGGTGGCGTCGACGGCAGCCTCTCGCTGCGCGACAGGGATCAAGTGCTACGCGGCGTGCTGTTGGATTTGACCATGACCGCGACCCTCAATGACTCCCTCTCGGTGGGCGGGCAGGTATTAGAACAGTTGGGGCGGGTTAATCGCCTGCATAAATCACGGGTGGAGCAGGCTGGATTCATGGTGCTGAAATCGCCTGATATTCCATCCCTGTTAATTGAGGTGGGCTTTATTTCCAACCCTGATGAAGAGCGCCGTTTGCGTGACCCTGTGCATCAAGCTGGCCTTTCCCAAGCGATTTTTGGTGGCTTGCGTGAGCACTTTGAGCGCTACCCGCCACCGGCTAGCTTGCTCGCCTGGCAGCGCGACAATCAGCGTCGCCCGTCGGGGAATGAGTACCGTATTCAGACGGGCGATACCCTGTCAGCGATTGCGGTTCGTCATGGTGTTCCGGTAAACCAGCTTCGGCAGGCGAACGATTTAAGCGGTGACGTGATTCGCGTTGGCCAAGTATTACGCATTCCCAGCTCGTGAGGTTTGGTTGACTGATATGTCCTCTAACGCACCGCGTATTCATGTGCTTGATCCTCGGCTGGCTAACCAGATTGCCGCCGGAGAAGTGGTCGAGCGCCCTGCATCGGTGACCAAAGAGCTAATCGAAAATGCCATCGATGCGGGCAGTCAGCGCATCGAGGTGGAAATCGAGCAGGGTGGGACACGGCTAATCAAAGTGCGTGACGACGGCATTGGTATTGGCGAACAGGATTTACCGCTGGCGCTGGCTCGTCATGCGACCAGCAAAATCGGCAGTCTTGAGGATCTGGAGGGTGTCAGCTCACTGGGTTTTCGGGGTGAGGCGCTGGCATCTATCAGCTCGGTTTCTCGGCTGGAGTTGATCTCAAACGCTGATGAAGACCCTCGCCAGGGTTGGCGAGTCGTCGCGGAAGGGCGAGGAATGGAAGCCCGGGTAACCCCTGCGCCGCACCCGCGGGGCACTAGTGTGGGCGTGCGCGATCTATTTTTTAATACCCCCGCGCGACGAAAGTTTCTGCGTACCGAGAAGACCGAATTTGCCCATGTGGAGGAGGCCTTTCGTCGCCAGGCGCTATCGCGCTATGACATCGCCTGGGTGTTACGCCACAATCAGAAAGTCGTTCATCAGCTTCCGCCTGGGCACTCGGCGGCGGCGCGTGAGCGTCGAATTGCCTCGCTGCTGGGCAAGAATTTTATTGAGCACGCCCGCTATATCGAACGCGAAGCCGGTGGCTTGCGGTTAAGCGGCTGGGTGGGTCTGCCGACGCATTCCCGCTCCCAGGCGGATCAGCAGTACTTTTTTGTCAATGGCCGCGTGGTGCGCGACCGCCTGGTGGCCCATGCCGTGCGCCAAGCCTATCGCGATGTGCTGTTTAACGGCCGTCATCCCGTGTTTGTGCTCTATCTGGAGCTGGACCCTGATGTCGTCGATGTCAATGTTCACCCGACCAAACATGAAGTGCGTTTTCGTGATGGTCGTATGGTGCATGACTTCCTCTATTCAAGTTTGCACCACTGCTTAGCGTCCTCTAAGCCCGCTGAAAGTGATGAGCAAGGTGCTGATGTGTTAGCGACTCAGGCCCATGAAGGCTCTCTTTCGCCAGCACAGCAAGAGCTGACTAGTGAGAGCGCTGAACAGGGCTTAGAACGGGGCATGGATAAGGGCATTGAGCAGCCACGCTGGCAGCAGCAGGGTATTGCACTGACCCATTCGCCAGATCGGCACCCCGGTGCTGAGCGCGTCCGACGTTTTATGCAGGGTTATCAGGCATTACACCCCAATCATGAAGAGTCGCTGTTAACACCTCAGGCGAGTGCCCCCAGTGAAAGGGCTGGTAGAGAAGCAGTCAGCGAAGTGCGTGAAGTCCCGCGTATGATGCCCGATGATGACCCCACTGCGCCGCCACCGTTGGGTTTCGCGTTGGGTCAGTTGCACGGTATCTATATCGTTGCGCAGAACGCCCAGGGCTTGGTGCTGGTGGACATGCACGCTGCCCACGAGCGGATTGTTTACGAGCGGATGAAAACTCAGCTGGCCGCCGCTAAAGGGCTTGATGCCCAGCCGCTGCTGGTGCCGGTTTCCATTGCGGCTAGTCGGGCAGAGGTAGCGACAGCCGAAAGTGAGCAAGAGGCTATCGCAAAGCTGGGCATTGAGTTGGATATCGCAGGGCCAGAAACCCTACTCGTGCGCCAGTTACCCGCTTTGCTGGCCCAGGCTGACCCGGAAGCCCTGGTGCGTCAAATGCTCGAAGAGTTAGCACGCTACGGGCGTACTCATCAGGTTGAAGCGCGACTTCACGAGCTGCTCTCCACCATGGCGTGTCACGGTAGCGTGCGTGCTAATCGCCGCCTTACCATTGATGAAATGAACGCCTTACTGCGCGATATGGAGCGCACCGAGCGCAGCGACCAGTGCAACCATGGTCGCCCGACATGGACTCAAATGGGCCTCAAAGCGCTAGATCGGTTGTTTCTGCGCGGCCAATAAAACCTCTCTAATCGATAATCCCTTACTGATGGGAGTTTTACTGCGCATGGCTGATACGCGCCCTTGGGCGATTTTTTTAATGGGTCCTACTGCCGCTGGTAAAACGGATACCGCGATAGCGCTCCATGAGCGCCTGGGTCATGAGCTGATTAGCGTTGATTCGGCCATGGTCTACCGCAGCATGGATATTGGCAGTGCAAAGCCTAGCGTTGCTGAACTTGCCCGTGCACCCCATCGCTTAATTGATATCCGAGACCCCTCTGAGCCATATTCCGCGGCTAATTTTCGCGAAGATGCGCTGGTACATATGCGACAAATTAGCGCGGCAGGCAAGGTGCCACTCTTAGTGGGGGGCACCATGCTTTACTACAAACGGTTGCTAGAAGGTGTGGCGAATCTGCCTTCAGCGGATCCTGCCATACGCCAGCAGCTTGAGGCGCAGTGGCAAGCTGAAGGGCTCGACTCACTGCATAAACGACTGTCAGAGGTAGATCCAGTTTCCGCACAGCGTATCCACCCCAATGATCCTCAACGCTTGATGCGCGCGTTGGAAGTGTATTACGCCAGTGGCCGCCCGATGAGCGAGTTATGGGCGGAGCAGCAGCCGGAAACCTTTCCATGGCGCGTGTTGTCGATAGCGTTAGCGCCAAGTGATCGTGCTTTTTTGCACCAACGTATTGCTAAGCGTTTTGAAGTAATGCTGGGCGAGGGCTTGATAAATGAAGTAACCGCCCTCAAAAAGCGTAATGACTTACATTTAGGTCTTCCGGCGATGAAGAGCGTTGGATATCGCCAAGTGTGGGACTACCTTGAAGATGAGTATGATTACGCCACGCTCGTTGAGCGCGGGATAATTGCAACGCGTCAGCTCGCAAAGCGTCAGCTAACGTGGTTGAGAAGCTGGCCAGAACTTGAATGGGTGGATTCTCAGCGCTCTGACGCTTTGGATAAGGTGCTGAAAATCGTGCGTGAAAGCGGTGCTTAGCGTAAGATAGTCCTTCAAGATAGTTATTTGGTAAACGTGTGTTTTCGAGTGGCCGAATGACTGAGCCTTTCGGGTAACACTAGGCTCTTTGGGCATTAGTTGGCCTTTCGGGCAGTAAATAATAGTGCGGCGTAGCACCAGTAGGGCACGCCATTTGATAATTAACCCCAACGACAGTTTTAGGGAGAGCAACATGTCCAAAGGGCAGTCCCTTCAAGACCCGTACTTGAATATTTTGCGCAAGGAGCGCATTCCGGTCTCTATCTTTTTGGTCAACGGCATTAAGCTGCAGGGCCAGATCGAATCGTTTGACCAGTTTGTAATCTTGTTGCGTAATACCGTAAGTCAGATGGTTTATAAACACGCTATTTCCACGGTTGTGCCATCTCGTAACGTACGCTTGCCTGCGCAGGATCCGGCAGAGCAGGATGCAGAGATTTAACACCGCTGGATAAGCATGAGAGTCCACGAGGTATTGATTGTTTTTTGAACGCCCAGACGCCGGTGAAACGGCAGTTCTTGTTCACGTCGATTTCCATGATGAACAAAAACGTGAAGACCCGGGTGAGTTTTTAGAGCTCGTGCGCTCTGCTGGTGCAGAGCCTGCGACTCTACTCACTGCTAGCCGACACCGCCCTGATTCGCGTACCTTTATTGGGTCAGGGAAGTTGGAGGAGTTGCGGGCCTTGCTCGCGGCTCACTCGGCTGAATTGGTGATCTTCAACCACAGTTTAAGTCCTTCCCAAGAGCGCAATGTTGAGCAAGAGCTCAAATGCCGGGTGCTTGACCGTACCGGTCTCATCCTTGACATTTTTGCGCAGCGGGCCAGAACCCATGAAGGTAAGCTTCAAGTAGAGCTTGCCCAGCTTGAATATATGTCGACACGCCTCGTGCGAGGCTGGACGCACCTTGAACGCCAAAAAGGCGGGATTGGTTTGCGTGGGCCAGGTGAAACGCAGCTTGAAACCGACCGTCGTTTGCTGCGTGGCCGGATTAAGTCAATTCACAAAAGATTAGATAAAGTACGCAGTCAGCGCGATCAAAATCGTCGTGCGCGAGCGCGCGCTGAAATCCATAGCGTTTCACTGGTAGGCTACACTAACGCCGGTAAGTCCACGCTGTTTAATGCGCTTACCAATGCGGATGTATATGCCGCTGATCAGTTGTTCGCTACCTTGGATCCAACGTTGCGCCGGCTGGAAATCGAGGATGTCGGTCCTGTCGTGATGGCCGATACCGTGGGCTTTATCCGCCACTTGCCGCATAAACTGGTGGAAGCATTTCAGGCGACGCTGCAGGAAGCTTCGGAAGCATCGCTGCTGGTTCATGTGATTGATGCAGCAGACCCTGACCGCGAGTTAAATATGGAGCAGGTCGATTTAGTGCTGAAAGAGATCGGCGCAGACGATGTGCCGGTACTTAAGGTCATGAATAAAATTGATAAGCTGGATAGTGCGCCCCGTATCGAGCGCGACGGTCATGGTGTGCCAGACGTGGTTTGGCTCTCTGCCCAGCAGGGCCAGGGGCTTGACCTGCTACATGAAGCGCTGACTGAACGCTTAGCAAATGACGTTATTGGCTTTTCACTGACACTCAGCCCTGAGCAAGGTAAGCTGCGTGCTGGCTTACATGAACTTAATGCCGTGCGTGAAGAGGCGTTTGATGAGCAAGGGCATTCGGTGCTAGATGTTCGATTGCCACGACGTGATTTTAATCAATTGATGGCTCAGTTAGGTGAACGTGCCAACACCTATTTGCCTGAAGCGTTACGCGAAACTGAAGATTGGTAGCCTCTCTGTTTGATGTCTAGTACGCTGTTGGCTCTCCGTTTCGTATAAATACGGTACAAGATTTATATAGCAATAATATCAAAACGCCATGGCTTCGTTTGCTTAACGAAGCTAAAAGCGTGAGCGAATACCTTAGTGGAGAAGAAGTATGGCCTGGAATGAGCCTGGTGGTGGCAACCAGCACGACCCTTGGAGTAGCGGTGGCCGACGCGGTGGAAACGACGGTGATAAAAGCCGTGGTGGCAACGACGGCGGTAACAATGGGGGCGGCAATAATGGTAATAAAGGGGGCAATAATCAAGGCCCTCCAGACCTAGATGAAGCGCTGAAAAAGTTCCAAGACAAGCTGAACAGTATGCTTGGCGGCGGTAAAAAGGGCGGTGGCAAGAAAAGTGGTGGCGGCGGTAGTGATAAGAGCCGCAACCCTTTCGCATTGCCAGGCCTGATACTGATCGTTGCATTAGCTATCTGGGCTGCTATGGGCTTTTATCTGGTCGACCAGTCGGAGCGTGGCGTTGTATTACGCTTTGGCGAATTCCAGGGCATCGTTGAGCCAGGTTTGCAGTGGAATCCTCCGTTGATTGACGAAGTGCGGATGGTTAACGTGACGCGAGTGCGCTCACTGACCCAAACGCAATCCATGCTGACCCGCGATGAAAATATTGTTGAAGTAGAAATCTCTGCTCAGTACCAAGTCGCTAATCCAAGAGATTTCGTACTCAACGTACGTGATCCTGCTATTTCAATTGAAAATGCATTGGATTCAGCACTGCGTCACGTGGTGGGTGGTACCGACATGATCGATATCCTTACCTCGGGACGGGAAATTCTAGGTAGCTCGGTTGCAAGCCGCCTGCAGTCTTACCTTGACACCTATGGTGCCGGTATCCGTCTACAAACTATCAACATAGAATCAACGTCTGCGCCCGCGCCAGTAATTGACGCTTTTGATGATGTTATTCGTGCTCGTGAAGATCGTCAGCGGACCATCAACGAAGGCATGGCCTACGCCAATGCGATTATTCCTGCGGCACAAGGTCAGGCGCAACGTGTGGTTGAACAAGGCCAAGGTTACCGCGAGTCGGTTGTGGCGGAAGCGCAAGGTCAAGCTAACCGCTTCAATTCGCTACTCGGTGAGTACCGTAATTCGCCTGAGATCATGCGCGAACGTATGTACCTAGATGCCATCGAAGAGGTGTTTGTTAATACGCCGAAGGTATTGCTCGATGTCAGCGAAAACGCCCCGTTAATGTATCTGCCGCTGGATCAAATGCGCGGTGGTAGCAGTGGCAATCGCAGCAGTTCATCGAATAGCGATAGTGCCAATAGCAGTGATGAACAGTTAGACCCCAATGTGGTTGAGCGTTTACGCACTACGCAGGGTGGCTCTTCAGGAAATACCAATAGTAGCTCCATCCGCAGGGAGGGCCGGTAAATGATTAATAATCGATCCCTGCTGATTGTTGGTGGTTTAGCCGCTGTCGCGTGGCTGGCAAGCAACACTCTGTACGTAGTAGATGAAACCGAGCGTGCCGTTAAGCTGCGCTTTGGTGAAGTCATTGAAGAAAATATCCAGCCTGGTCTACATGCCAAGGTGCCGATTGCGCAAACAATCCGTAAGTTCGACACGCGTTTGCTGACTCTAGACACCGACACCAGCCGTTATCTGACGCTTGAGCAGAAAGCGGTAATCGTTGACTCTTACGTTAAGTGGCAGGTGGTGAATCCCACCCGTTACTACGAGGCAACGGCTGGTGATGAGCTGATGGCCGTGCGTCTGATTCAGCCGCGGGTAGATGAGAGCCTGCGTAACGAATTTGGTCGCTTAAATCTTCAGGAAATTATTGCTGAACGTCGCGATGACTTAATGACCGGCCCTACCTCAGAACTTGATGCGCTAATGCGTGAAGAGCTGGGTGTCGCCGTTCGTGATATTCGTATTAAGCGGATTGATCTTCCTGAAGACGTTTCTGCGGCTGTTTTCGAACGTATGCGTTCCGAACGTGAGCGCGAAGCTCGCGAGTGGCGTGCTCAGGGTCAGGAAGAGGCTGAGCGTATTCGTGCTAACGCGGATCGCCGCCGCCAAGTTCTGCTCGCTCAGGCTAACGAGCGCTCAGAAACCCTGCGTGGTGAAGGTGATGCTCAAGCTGCCTCGATTTTCTCTGAAGCATACGGGCAGGATCAGGAGTTCTTCGCTTTCTGGCGCAGTCTGAACGCTTATCGTGAGAGCTTCTCTGGCGATAACAACCTGATGGTGCTGGAGCCGGATAGCGATTTCTTCCGCTATTTGCGCAGCGCAATGCCGGAAGGTGGTGAAGACGACAGCGAGTAAATCGCTTTTGGCCGGCTGATCCCGCCATGGTTTGTCTATGGTCAGGCGGGGTTCATCCGGCCAATAAACGTGATAGAATTTGTTAACCGGGCGTCGCCCGGTTTTTTTGTGGCCCTCGTTTAACGCTAATGCAGTCAATGGCCTATCGTCGTTACTGTTTGAATTTATTGGGCCTTCATCGTCTTGCAGGATTGTTTACATGACCATCGCTGACCGCTGGCTATTGCCCGACGGCATGGATGAGGTGCTCCCGCCTCAGGCAAGCCGCATGGAAGAGCTGCGCCGTGCGCTGCTCGATCTTTACCATTGCTGGGGCTATGACCAGGTAATGCCGCCTCCGGTGGAGTTTCTTGACTCCTTGCTAACCGGTACCGGTACAGACCTAGATCTCCAGACATTTAAGCTGACCGACCAATTAACCGGCCGTATGATGGGCGCTTCGGCGGACGTTACGCCGCAAGTGGCGCGTATGGATGCTCATTCGCTAAAACGCCAGGGGCCGGTACGTCTGTGCTACTGCACTAACGTATTGCGCGCCAAGGCAGATCAGCATCAAGGCGGACGCAGCCCTGTCCAAGTGGGCGTCGAGCTGTTTGGTCATGCAGGTTTAGACGCTGATAGTGAAATAATCCATCTAGCCCTGGCCAGTTTGAAGGCAGCGGGTGCAGAAGAGATTCATCTGGCACTTGGGCATATCGGGATTTACCGCAGTCTTGTAGAAGCGGCAGAGCTTAGTGATGAGCAAGAGAGTGCGCTGTTTGAAGCGTTGGCACTCAAATCCCCTAGCCAGCTAGCCGAGCAGGTAAGTGCCTGTGTTAATGATCCTGCGTTAGCTGAAATGATGTTAGCGCTTGGTGAGCTTCACGGCGGAGCAGATATTTTAGCTGAAGCGCGGGATCGCTTTGCCGGGGCGCCAACCTCGGTCATGGCAGCATTAGATCAATTGGATGCGCTGTACCAAGGGGTGTTGGCACGCTTTAACGTGTCGCTATACTTTGATCTGGCAGAGCTGCGTGGATATCAATACCACACCGGTATGATGTTTGCTGCCTATGTGCCAGGTTATGGGCATGCGCTCGCCAAAGGTGGGCGCTATGATGATACTGGGCGTGCCTTTGGTCGTGCACGTCCGGCCACCGGCTTCTCAATGGACTTGAAGCAATTGGCGTCATTGGCGCTGGCTTCGCCTAGCCGTAGTGCCATTTGGTCGCCAGCCATGCAGGACGAGTCGCTCAACGCTGCTGTTGTCGCGCTGCGTGAGCAGGGGGAACGCGTGATTCAAGCGCTGCCAGGGCAGCGTACTGGGCCGGCGGAGCACGACTGTGACCGCCGTCTTGAGTTTATCAATGGTCGTTGGCAGCCAACGACCCTGACACAAGAGACGAGTGCATCATAATGGGTAAGAATGTCGTAGTGCTGGGAACCCAATGGGGTGACGAAGGCAAAGGTAAGATAGTTGACCTGCTCACTGAGTCAGCATCCGCTGTGGTGCGTTACCAGGGTGGCCATAATGCGGGCCATACACTGGTCATCGACGGTGAGAAAACCGTCCTCCACCTGATTCCTTCAGGTGTCCTGCGCCCAGGCACAACCTGTGTGATTGGTAATGGCGTGGTGCTGTCACCGGAAGCGCTGATCAAAGAGATTCGTGAGCTGGAAGCCAAAGGCGTGCCGGTGCGTGAGCGTCTGCGTCTTTCACCTGCCTGTCCGCTGATTTTGCCTTACCATGTGCGTCTGGATCAGGCCCGTGAGAAGGCGCGTGGCGTTGCTAAAATCGGCACGACTGGCCGGGGAATCGGTCCTGCCTACGAAGATAAAGTAGCACGCCGTGGCTTGCGTTTAGGCGATATGCTGCATCGCGAGCGCTTCGCTTCTAAGCTGGGCGAAGTCCTCGACTACCACAACTTTGTGTTGGTCAATTACCACGGTGAGCCAGCGGTCGACTTCCAGGAAGTGCTCGACACGGCGATGCAGATGGCCGAAGAGCTGCGTCCGATGGTATGTGATACAGTCAGCATGGTTCACGACCTTCGCAAAGCCGGTGAGAACATTCTGTTTGAAGGTGCGCAGGGTTCGCTGCTTGATATTGACCACGGTACCTATCCCTACGTGACCAGCTCGAACACCACTGCTGGTGGTGTTGCCACAGGCTCCGGTGTTGGACCGCTCTATTTGGATTACGTACTAGGGATTACCAAGGCGTATACAACCCGGGTTGGTTCAGGCCCGTTCCCCACTGAGCTGTTTGACGTTGACGGCCGCCACTTGGCCGAGCGTGGTCATGAGTTTGGCGCGACCACTGGCCGTGCGCGTCGCTGCGGTTGGTTTGATGCGGTGGCACTGCGTCACGCTGTGCAAATCAACTCAGTATCCGGTATCTGCTTGACCAAGCTTGATGTATTAGACGGGTTGGAAAATATCCGTGTATGCGTTGGCTATCGCAGTAAAGATGGTGAGGTGCTGGAAAATCCTGTGGACTCGGAAGGCTTCGAAGCCGTTGAGCCGCTTTATGAAGACTTACCAGGCTGGAAAGAGTCAACCCTGGGAGCAAAGCGGGTAGAAGATTTGCCTGCCAATGCTCGCGCTTATATTAGCTATCTCGAAGAGAAAGTCGGTACCAGTATCGATATTATTTCAACCGGCCCAGACCGTATGGAGACGATCATACTGCGTAATCCTTTCGAAAGTTAAGTAGGCATAAAGCTGATCTTGATCAGTGTGTGAATGAAAAGAGGGGCAACTATGTTGCCCCTCTTTTGCATGCAGAAAGTATTTTTAAAAGTCGATACCACGGCGTGCTTGAAGACCATTGTTGAAGGCATGCCGCACTTCCTGCATTTCGGTAACCGTATCGGCCATGGCTATCAATTCGCGGTGGGCATTGCGCCCGGTAATAATCACGGTCTGCTCAGGTGGCCGGTTTTCCAGCGCGTGCTTAACCGTTTCAATCTCCAAATAGCCAAATTTAAGCATATAGGTGATCTCATCCAGCACCACCAGATAGGTTTCAGGATCCGCCAGCATGCGCTCAGCATCTTTCCAGACGGCTTGGCAGGCCTCGGTGTCTGCTTGGCGATTCTGGGTATCCCAGGTAAAGCCGGTGGCCATAATCGCGACCTCTAAGTTGGTGTCCCCCTCCAAGCGGTTGCGCTCCCCGCACTCCCAAAGACCTTTGATAAATTGTACGACGCCCACTTTATAGCCATAGCCCAGTGCACGGGTCACCGTACCCCAGGCCGCCGTGGTTTTGCCCTTACCGTTGCCTGTATTGACGATGATGAGGCCACGCTGCTCACTGGCACTGGCCACTTTTTCGTCTACGCGCGCTTTAAGTTTTTGCATGGATGCCTTATGGCGGGTGTCGCGGTCACTCATGTTGTCTCCTGGTAGAGAGGCTAAAAAGCCTTCAAAGCTTAACTATGCGCTAGCCTAAGCTATTGGCTCCTCTTTATGTAGTCGTGTAAAAATAATATTTGTACAGATAATGACCTGTCTCGATGAAGGGTTGTATCAATAATTTGTGTTAAAAACCCATAGAAAAAACAACAGAATTGGCCGGTAGGGGCCTGCCTGCTCTAGAATGGTGAGCCATGTCTTGTCAGGAACTGAATCATGCCCTCATTTGATATTGTGTCAGAGTTTGATAAGCACGAAGGTGCTAACGCCGTTGATCAGGCGAACCGTGAAGTGCAGTCCCGTTTTGACTTTAAAGGCGTCAATGCAAGCTTTGCGCTTGAAGGTGACAAAGTGCAGCTAGAGGCTGATGTCGATTTTCAGCTTAAGCAAATGCTCGATGTGCTGCGCGCCCGGTTAATTGCGCGTGGTATTGATGCTCGCTGCATGGATGTTCAAGACCCGGTGCTCTCCGGCGTGAAAGCGCGGCAAGAGGTTGCCTTAAAACAAGGGCTCGACGCGGCCGAAGCCAAAGATGTGGTCAAGCTCATCAAAGCTAGCAAGCTAAAAGTACAGGCGCAAATTCAAGGCGAGAAGGTGCGTGTCACGGGTAAAAAGCGAGACGATTTACAGGCGGTAATGGCTCTGCTGCGTGGGGAAGAGGGGCCGGATCTGCCGCTCCAGTTCGATAACTTCCGCGACTAGGCAGCGGCATTCAGCTGTCGAGCATTTTTAATTATGTAACATTCGTTTTATACAGGAGTCACGCACTATGTCTGATCCGCAGCCGGTTTACTTAAGCGATTACCAGCCACCCGCTTATCGGGTAACTCATGCCGAGCTGACGTTTGATCTTGACCCCGCTGCGACCCGTGTGAAAGCGCGACTGATGATGGAGCGTCACACCGAAGCTAGCGCTGACGCGCCGCTGGTATTAAACGGTGAGCACCTGAAGCTGATCTCTCTATCCATTGATGACGCGCCATTGGATGAAACGGCGTATCAAGTAGACGAAGAGAGCCTGCGTATTGGTCAGGTTCCCGAGCGATTTGTGTTGGAAAGCGAGGTTGAAATCGCCCCCAAAGACAATACTGCCTTGGAAGGCCTGTACCAATCCAACGGCATGTACTGCACTCAATGTGAGGCGGAAGGCTTTCGGCGAATTACCTATTACCCTGATCGCCCTGATGTCATGGCAACCTTCAAGGTCACTGTGATCGGCGATCAGCAGCATGAGCCAATTTTACTGGCTAACGGTAACCCTCTGGAGCGCGGCGAACTTGAGGGTGGCCGTCATTTTGTCACTTGGGATGATCCTCATCCGAAACCTTGCTACCTATTCGCTTTAGTCGCGGGTAATTTACATAGTGTTGAAGATCGCTTCACGACCATGAGTGGGCGAGAGGTGGCGCTGCAGATTTGGGTGGAAAAAGAGAACCTGGATAAGACAGAGCACGCCATGGCCTCGTTGAAACGCGCCATGCTATGGGACGAGCAGGCCTATGGGCGTGAGTACGACCTGGATCTGTTTATGATTGTGGCCGTTAATGACTTCAATATGGGGGCGATGGAAAATAAAGGCCTCAATATTTTTAACTCGGCTGCGGTATTAACCCATCCCAAAACTGCTACCGATGCTACTTTTCAAAATGTGGAAGGCATTGTTGCCCACGAATATTTCCATAACTGGTCTGGCAATCGGGTTACCTGTCGCGACTGGTTTCAGCTCTCACTTAAAGAGGGCTTTACGGTTTTCCGTGATCAATGCTTTTCAGCCGATACCAACTCAGCGCCCGTTAAACGTATTCAAGATGTATCATTTTTCCGTACCGCTCAGTTTGCCGAAGATGCCGGGCCCACCGCGCACCCGATTCGCCCCGACCGCTATATTGAGATTACCAACTTCTACACGCTAACGATTTATGAGAAAGGGGCGGAAGTTGTACGCATGCTGCGCAATCTAGTAGGGGAGGAGGATTTCCGACGTGGCTCAGATCTTTACTTTGAGCGTTTCGATGGGCAAGCGGTGACCATTGAAGACTTCGTGGGCTGTATGGCTGAAGTCTCTGGTGAGGATTTAAGCCAATTCATGCGCTGGTATTCCCAGGCGGGCACGCCGGATATTGATGCTCGCGGTGAATACGACTACGTCCATGGCGAATATCGACTGACTTTGCGTCAGCGCACCCCAGCAACACCTGGTCAGCCAGACAAGCTCCCATTGCACATTCCGGTGCGTTTGGGTTTGGTGGGTACCAAATCAGGCCAGGATCTTACCCTGACGCTAAATGGTGAAAAAATAGGCAAAGATGCCGTTATCCATTTGCGTGAAGACGAACATACTTTTGTATTTACCGATGTGGCAGAAGCGCCGGTTCCCTCTTTGCTGCGCGAGTTCTCAGCGCCCGTGAAGTTGCACTTTCCCTATTCACGGGAAGAGCTTGCCTTTTTATTGACCCACGATAGTGACGGTTTTAATCGCTGGGATGCTGGCCAGCGACTGGCGCTTTTGGCCTTGGATGACTTAATTGCTGCTCATCGCAACGGCGTAGAAAAAGTCATGGATACGCGCGTTATTGATGCCTTTAAGGTTCTGCTTAACGGGCCAATGAACGACAAGGCGGTACTGGCAGAGATGCTGACACTGCCTTCAGAAGCTTACATTGCCGAGCAGCAGCCGATTGTTGATGTCGATGCTATTCACGCAGCGCGGGAATTTGTTCGCCAATCCTTGGCTATGGCGCTGCGCGATGAGTTTATCGCGATCTACCAGGCGAATTTATCAGAAGAGCCCTACGCACCAACTCCGGAGCAAATTGCCCAGCGTAGCCTGAAAAATATAGCTCTCTCTTATTTGCTATCGATTGAAGATGAGCAAGGTTTGGCTTTTTGCGAAGCGCAATTCGCAGCCGATCACAATATGACCGATGTTCGTCAGGCGCTAACATTGCTGGTACACAGTGACCGCGATGATCTTGCCTCACCCGCATTGAAGGCATTTGGTGAAAAATGGGCACATGATCCTTTGGTAATGGATCAGTGGTTTACTATTCAGGTGTCACGTCCTCAACCAGATGTGCTTGAGCGGGTAAACTACTTGATGCAGCACCCTGCGTTTTCCCTTAAAAACCCTAATAAAGTACGTGCGCTGATCGGGGCCTTTGCCCAGAACCGAATCAATTTCCACCGCTTAGATGGGCAGGGCTATCAATTGCTGGCGGATGTGGTGATCAAACTCAACCGGCTCAACCCGGAAATTGCTGCTCGTTTAGTCACACCGTTAACCCGCTGGCAACGCTTTGATGAAACCCGTCAGGCATTAATGCGGTCTCAACTTGAGCGTATTAAGCAGGAACCGCTATCCTCAAATGTATTCGAGGTGGTGGCAAAAGCATTGGCATAGCTCTTGAGAGAGCACTTGAGAGAGCGCATGAAAGCGGACTTAAAACAGCACTTGAGACAGGCTTTGGTATAGCAGTAAATAACCGCGGATAACCATGGAAAGGAATAACAACGGTGACAGACTCACAGCAGCACTATTTACTCATTATCAATGGTAAATCCGCCGGAAATCCGGAGTTGCGCGAAGCAGTCAATGAACAACGCCAAGCAGGGATGCTGATTACTGTTCGTGCTACATGGGAAGGAGGAGACGCCGCCGATATCGCTGAGCAGTCTGCCTCACTGGGTATCACTCATGTGATCGCATGTGGTGGGGACGGCACGGTAAGCGAAGTCATGAATGGCTTAATGCGCTTAGCTCATGATCAGCGCCCAGCGTTAGGTATTGTACCGCTGGGCAGCGCCAATGACTTTGCCACATCAGTAGGCTTGCCTCTAGAGCCTGGCCCCGCCTTGGAGGCAGCGCTGTCGCTAAGCTCACATCCCATTGATGTGGTGCGTATCACCGCAGGTGCCAGTGGCGAGTCAACGACCAGCTATTATATGAATATGACCACGGGTGGATTTGGTGCTGAAATCACCTCTTCCACGCCGAAAACCCTTAAGCGCATGCTGGGAGGCGGGGCTTACTCATTAATGGGGGCCCTCAAGGCTTGGCGTCATCGCAGCTATCGTGGCACGCTGCACTGGGATGGCAAAGAGGAGCAGACGTCGCTGCTATTATTGGCGCTCGGTAATGGTCGCCAGTCCGGTGGCGGGCAAGTGCTCGCACCGCGCGCTAAACTAGATGATGGTCGCCTGGATGTGCTGCTAGTGAAAGACTTTAAGTCGATGATGGAGCTGACTAAGCTAATTAGTGAGCTGCAAAGTTTTCCTGCCGATGGGCGATTTGTTCGCTACTTCACTACCAGCCAGCTAACGGTGACAACCCAGGCAGAAGACCCGCCATGGCCACTCACATTAGATGGTGAAGCGCGCTGTTACGATCACTACTGTGCTGAAGTAGTGCCTCTTGCGCTGCGTGTATTGATACCAGAAGATTGCCCGTTGCTGTCATCAAGTCGCCAGCCGTAATAGTTTTGACCTCGATATTTAATGTAGTTTAGGAGACGACTCAAATGGCAAATCGCGTGTGGATACCTGCTCTAGCGGCTGTGGCGCTACTATTGAGTGCCTGTGGAGATACTCAGGAAGATCCAACCGTGACACCAGATGAAAATTCTGAGGTGGCGGACGATGAAACGGTAATTGAAGAAGAGGCGCCAGCTGCCGCAGAAAACGCAGCTGAAATGCCAACCCCTGACGAGGTTGAAGATGAAATAGAGGCACGCCAAGCCGCTGAGGAGCTTGAGCGAGCAGAGGCGCTGCGTGAGGAGGGCGCGGCGCAAAGTACAGACTCCACAGAAGCCGGAGAAGAGGTGCAGGCTGGTGAAGATACCTTGGCAGCTGATCCTGATGATGTGCTCAATGAAGAGAGCGCGATGCCGGGCGAAGCGACTCGTTCTGATGTAGATGAAATGATTGCCGAGACCGAGCGTCGCTTTGAAGAGGCGCAAAGACGTCTTGAAGAGCAGTTTCAGGAGGTGGAGCAGCAAACACCCATGCTGGAGCCCATGGATGATGAAGACTTTTCATCTAGTTGGAATACGGAAAGCAGTCTACCCGATGAGCGTACGCGTTTAGAGGATGATCTTGAAGCCACCGATGTGGACGCGTTGATTGAAGATACTGAGCGGCGTTTTGAAGAGGCGCAGAAGCGTCTTGATGAGCAGTATCAGGAGATTGAAAACGAGGAGAGCGTTAACGGTCTGGTGCCAGAGTCAGATAGGGCTAACGTAGATCGAGACGTTCAGCAATCCCGTAGGGAAAGTGAGCAATAAAAAAGGCCCGCGTTAGCGGGCCTTTGTCCATCCGTTGGCAATTAAGCTGGGCGGATGTTGGAAGCCTGAAGGCCTTTTTTACCCTGAGTCACTTCGAAGCTGACTTTTTGACCATCTTGCAGGGTCTTGAAGCCTTCAGCTTGAATTTCGGAGAAGTGGGCGAACAGATCGTCTCCGCCGTCATCAGGAGAGATGAAGCCGAAGCCTTTAGTGTCGTTGAACCACTTAACTGTACCAGTTGCCATTTTCTGTTTCCTTAACTTGCTTAGTAATCACGGGCAACTCAATTGTCCACCCGCTACAATCACTCTAGATGCAAATTCGGCTGTCGTCCAGCGACATTCCTAAGATTTTTTATTTTGTTGCGAGCAAGCACTTATGATGCAGTTGGGCTTTATCGATGCACAATTTATTCCATTTTTAGTGGCGATTACGCTGCTATCAATTAGTCCAGGCGTCGATACACTATTGGTGATTCGTAATACTGCGCGTGGGGGAATTGGTGACGGGATTACCACTAGTATTGCCATCTGCTGTGGGCTGTTTGTACATGCCACGATTTCAGCGCTGGGGATCTCGCTTATCCTGCTCCAGTCGGCCTGGGCATTTCATATGTTAAAGCTGGTCGGGGCGGGTTATTTAATCTGGCTGGGTATCACCAGCTTGTTAGCAGCACGCCGTGGGCAGCCGTTACCGGTCAATGGGATACTTAAAAACACCCCTGCCGTTTCTCGCTGGCAACCGGTCAAAGAGGGGTTTTTGTCTAATGTACTGAACCCTAAAACGGTAGTCTTCTATATGGCGTTTTTACCTCAGTTTATTGCCCCCACGGACCCCGCATTGCTGAAGTCATTGTGGTTGGCGGGAGTGCATTTTGTGATCGCCAATATTTGGCAAATCAGCGTAGTGCTGATGGTCGGCAGTGCGGGTAAGTGGTTAGCCAGCGCGCGCTTTGCACAAACGCTAAACGCCGCTACGGGGGCAGTGTTGGTAATGTTTGGTATCAGACTGGCACTAACACAGCGCCCGGTATAACCGGGCGCTGACGTCAATGTAATAATGCTGTGAGTTGCTTAGCGGCGGGCCAGTAAAGCCCGGTCATAGCGCACCTGCTGTTCATTGTCGCTAAGCAGCGAAACGCCTTCGCTATTGCCGCCGTTGGCGAGACTCTCATAAATCACTCGATAGCTAAGTACTGCCTGTACATAGTCGCGTGTTTCGCGGAAAGGAATACTTTCCACAAAAAGGTCAAACGCTTCTACGTTATTGCCTAGCCATTGATCAACGCGGCCAGGGCCGGCGTTATATGCCGCAGCGGCGGCCAAGCGATTACCTTGGTAGCGCTGCAGTTTGTCGCGTAAATAAGTGCTGCCCAGACGAATATTAAGCTCAGGGTCTAAAACGCCGTAAGGACCAGGGTCATTAATACCCAGTTCGCGGCTGACTTGGCTGGCGGTGCCCGGCATTAGTTGCATTAAGCCGCGTGCGCCGGCAGGTGACAGTGCGTTGGGGTTGTAAGCGCTTTCGCGACGGGTAATTGCCATCAATAAGAACGGATCTACGCCCGTTAGGCGTCCCCAGTGCATAAAGCTATCGTAGTAGGCCTGGGGGAAGCGCCAATCCAACGCATCCCACATCTCGGCGGCAATAGTGGTCTGTACTAAGCGTGCATGCCACTGCTGTTGGGCCGCATAGTCGGCCAGTTCTCGGGCCTGCTGGGGAGATCCGCTCTGCACCGCATGCAACCATTCGCTATTGGCAAGGCCATCTTCACCAATGCGTAATAAGGCCTCGGTGCGCTGCACTGCGGGTAGTTGCGCGATACGTTGACGCGAGGCTTCGTCAAAATGATTGCGTTCAAGATTCAACTGATAAGGCTGGCCCAGTTTTTCTGCTGCTGCAAAGCCGTAAAAGCTGCGATCTGTAGCAGCCTGATGATAACGCGCTTCGGCGGCTGCATGGTTACCAAGTTGGGCATTGGCGCGTCCTAACCAATATTGCCAACGGCTACTCTCCTGTTGCCCTGCCGGCATCTCAGCAATCCAGTGTACGACCTCATTCCAGTCACGACTGGCTAGCGCTTGGCGAACACGTAATTCCAATACCCGCTCACTCTCCAGTGTTGGGAGCACGCTGTCGACCCAACTGAGCGTGCCAGGCACATCGCGTACCAGGGCATAGAAGGCTAGCTCTTCCTCTATCACCTGACGGTCGCTGGGGAGTAAATTTAAGCGTGGCGCGAGCTCCTGCCAGGCGGCAAATGCAGCAGGCGT
This sequence comes from Halomonas sp., assembly GCF_011050415.1. Taxonomy (GTDB): domain Bacteria; phylum Pseudomonadota; class Gammaproteobacteria; order Pseudomonadales; family Halomonadaceae; genus Vreelandella. Next base: position 151,462 of record NZ_DRFS01000006.1, on the reverse strand, counting down.
ATCTTCACGAGTGAAGCGTTGCATGGCAGCCTGATAAAAACTTGCGGTTGCGGCGCACTCAGGGCCTAGGCAGGAGGGGGCCTGGGTAATGGCCCGGCTACGGCTAGTAACGCTATCCACCGTGTCTAACGCCGTTTGCCACTGGCCACTCAATAGCCCACCTAAATAGCTGGAAAGCTGGGTTTCTCCTGCTTGCCAGGCAAGCATCTTACGCTCCCAAATTGCCGTGGCATCAATGGTGCCGTTGGCCCGTAGACGCTCGAAAAGCGGATTACATGCGTCAGGTTGTGAACTGCCTACCCGCCACAAATCAAGCCCTGCCGCGCTCGCCTGCTGAGGCTGGCTATCGAGCAGCGCTGCATAGTAGTAACACTGGCGCGCCGTGCCTGCTGGCTCGCCATCAGCGACTGAGAGTAGATCACTATAGCGACCGGCATGACCATAGTTTGCGATCGCTTGTCCACGAATCCATCCCGCCAGCGGAGTGTCAGCGTATTGGTCAATAAACTGATGGACTCTGTCTGGGGAAACATTGGGCAATTGACTTCTTAGGCGGTGGTACTCCACGTAGCCGCGCAGTGGATGGGTTTCAATGGCGCGTTCGTCAATGCGGTGCCACTGCTGCTCTCGAGCAGCAGCAAGGGCATCACGCAAATCACTGTCTGACGCGGCCCACACAAGCGTGGGTAAGCCTGACAGTAGAACGGTGCTCAGCACGGCCTTGCCCAGTGCAGTTTTACACACTACAGCTTTAGATAATGCACGAGCGGTATAGCGAAATGGCGAAACCAACATGGTGCTCTCTCTCTATCGATTTAATTCTGCTTGTTAACTCTGTTCGTTAACCCTGCTTGATCTGAGCGGTTCAGATTTGAGTATTTAAATCCGGCTATCGCTGAACAGACGCTATAGTGAACTAAAGGGATGAACCTTGTTCTGACAACGTAGACACATGGAGGATTCAATTGCGATGGCCCCATTATCCACTTGGTGGTTCTTACGTCGACTCAAATCCCGTGTTTGGGCGACAAAACGTATTGTACGTGCCCTCAAACTCTTCGTTCCGATGACTCGCGATGTCATCCGAGGCGATTTTAGGCCTATCCCCTGGTCAGCTTTCGGCATGATGGCGCTGGCGCTGGGCTATCTCGTGATGCCCTTTGATTTAATACCGGACTTTTTGCTGATCATCGGCATTATTGATGACGTGTTGATCGTTGGCTGGCTGCTTAATCGTATTGATCAGCGCCTTGAGGAGTATCGTGTCTGGAAGTTTGCTGACCCCGATATGGTTCCTTCTTGACGCTTAGCTGCTTGAAAAAATCCTGCTTAACCCCATATCAAGCTCACGAAACCATTTTATGCCCCTGCATGCATCCTGCGGGGGCACATGACTCAACGTGATTAATAAGGGTTAAGCGCATGACTACTGCTCCCCACGAAAAAACCGCTGATAACTCAGCCAACCACGAAGAAACCCTTGGCTTCCAAACGGAAGTGAAGCAGCTTTTGAACCTGATGATTCACTCTCTGTACTCTAACAGGGAGATTTTCTTACGCGAACTTATCTCGAACGCAGCCGATGCCTGCGACAAGCTACGCTATGCGGCACTCGATAACGATGCGCTATATGAAGGCGATAGCGAACTGCGTATTGAAATTGAGCATAACCGGGAGGCCAATACCATCACGCTACGTGATAATGGTATTGGTATGAATCGCGCAGATGTTATCGCCAATCTGGGTACTATCGCCCGTTCAGGCACCGCAGAGTTTCTCAAGCAGCTTTCCGGTGAACAGCAGAAGGATGCCAAACTAATTGGCCAGTTCGGCGTTGGTTTCTACTCAGGCTTTATTGTGGCTGATGAAATTACGGTGCGTACACGCAAAGCAGGCACTGAGGTTTCCGAAGGCGTTGAGTGGCGCTCGAAAGGCGAGGGCGAGTTTACCGTTTCCGATATCGAGCAAGCGCAGCACGGCACTGAAATCACCCTGCACTTAAAAGAGGATGCGAAAGAGTTTGCCGACGACTACCGCCTCCAGGGTTTGGTGCGTAAGTATTCAGATCATATCGAAGTGCCCGTTCGCATGCCGAAAACCGAAACGGCCACTGATGATGAAGGCAACAGCATTGCGGGTAGCGAAGTAACGACATGGGAAACCGTTAACGAAGCGACGGCCCTGTGGTCGCGTCCGAAGAGCGATGTTTCCGAAGATGAATACAAAGCGTTTTATAAGCACGTTGCCCACGATTTTTCTGACCCGTTAACCTGGAGTCATAACAAAGTCGAAGGCAAGCTCGAGTACACCAGTTTGCTTTATGTGCCGGGTCGCGCTCCGTTCGATATGTTTGAGCGCGATGGTGCTCGTGGCGTTAAGCTTTACGTTCAGCGCGTATTTATTATGGATGATGCAGAACAGTTCCTGCCGCTTTACCTGCGCTTTATCAAAGGCGTGCTAGACACACGTGAGCTTTCGCTCAATGTCTCCCGCGAACTGCTTCAGCAAGATCCAAATGTGGATAAAATTAAAGCGGCGCTCACCAAGCGCGGTTTGGATATGCTGAAAAAGCTCACCAAGGATAAAGAGCAGTATCAAACCTTTTGGAAGACCTTTGGTAGCGTGCTGAAAGAAGGTCCGGGTGAAGATCCGTCCAACCGCGAAAAAATTGCAGGCCTGCTGCGTTTTGCCTCAACCCACACCGATACCTCTGCCCAAGAGCACTCTCTGGCAGACTACGTTGAGCGCATGAAAGAGGGCCAGCGGAAGATTTACTACGTGGTGGCCGACAGCTTTAACGCTGCTAAGAACAGCCCGCACCTGGAGATCTTCCGCAAAAAGGGCATCGAAGTGCTGCTGCTCTCTGATCGCATTGATGATTGGCTAATGAGCCATCTGACTGAGTACGACGGCAAAACCTTTGCCGATGTGGCGAAGGGTGAGTTGGACTTAGGCGATGTAGAAGATGCCGACGAGAAGAAAGCTCAGGAGGAGACCGCAAAAGCCAAAGAGGATTTGGTCAAGCGCGTGAAAGAAGCGCTAGGAGATTGCGTACAAGACGTTAAAGTAACGCATCGCCTGACCGACTCGCCGGCCTGTGTCGTATTACCAGAACATGAAATGGGCTATCAAATGCGCCGTATTATGGAGGCCGCAGGCCAGCCGCTGCCTGAGGTGAAACCGATCCTTGAGCTGAATCCGGATCATGCGCTAGTGGCGCGCTTGGAAGGTGCTGAGGGCGATCTCTTCACTCAGCTCTCCTACATTCTGCTTGATCAAGCCATTATCGCCGAAGGTGGCCATTTGGATGATCCTGCCGCCTACGTGAAGCGTCTCAATAGCGTACTGACTGCTTAATAACACTTGCTACATTAATGACGGCCCGCTTGGTTACCCCAGCGGGCCGTCTGTTTTGGTACAGTAGGGTTATACGTTCTGTAAGACTGATTAGGACATCATCATGGCTGAGCAGCAAATCGACGGCGCGGTACCAACTAATGTGGCGGTGCTGGGAGGCGGCAGTTTTGGTACGGCGCTTGCGAGTATTGCCGCCGATAATGGCGCCCGTGTTCGTCAATGGATGCGTGACGAAGCGCTGGCCGCGCAGATCAATAACGAACACTGCAATGGGCGCTATCTGCCCCACTATGCAATGAATCCTGCCGTCCAGGCTTCAACTGACCTTCAGGTCGTGTTGTCGGATGCGCAGTTAGTGCTGATCGCGATTCCCTCAAAAGCGTTTCGCAGCGTGGTGCAAGCAGCAAAAGCGTGGCTAAAGCCGGAACAGATACTGGTTAGCACCACCAAAGGTATTGAGCAGGATAGTTTTTTGTTGATGAGCCAAGTGCTTGAGCAGGAGACGGGCTTTAACCATATTGGGGTGATTGCTGGCCCCAACCTTGCTTCTGAAATTGCTGATAAGCAGCTAACCGCCACGGTCATTGCCAGTGCTGACCCCTTAACACGCACTCGGGTACAAAAGGCTTTGGGTTGCCGCTATTTTCGCGTGTATGCCAGCGATGACCGCCATGGTGTTGAGCTTGCCGGTGCGCTCAAAAATATTTATGCCATTGCCGCCGGTATGGCCGCGGCGCTGGGTATGGGAGAAAACACCCGTAGCATGCTGATGACCCGCGCCTTGGCCGAAATGAGCCGGTTTGCCGTTGCCCAGGGAGCTAACCCGATGACCTTTTTGGGCCTGGCGGGCGTGGGCGATTTGATTGTTACCTGCTCGTCTAATCTGTCGCGTAATTATCGGGTCGGTTACGCTATGGGGGAAGGGCGTTCACTGGAAGAGGCGGTTGATGCACTTGGACAGGTCGCCGAAGGCGTTAATACGGTAAAGCTGGTATGTGCTAAAGCGCGCGAAATGGGGGTTTACATGCCTCTCGCTGAAGGGCTTGAACATGTGCTCTTCGGCGGCGTGCCTGCCCAGGAGATGGCCCGCACGTTGATGATGGGCGAGCAGAGCAGCGACGTAGAGTTTATTCTGCCCCGTGAAGATGTGCAGCAAGCTCATCGCGCTCACAAAACAGGAGGCTGGGATGCATGATGTGCTGATAATGCGTCACGGAGAAGCAGCACCTGGGTATCCCGACCATGCGCGGCGGTTAACGACCCGGGGGGAGTCAGAAGCTGAAAAAATGGCCCAATGGTTAGCAGGGCGCGTGGCCGGGGGGGAGCTTTCAATGCCGCGAATGTATGCAAGCCCTTACGCCAGGGCCCAGCAAACAGCACAAGCTTTGTGTGATGTATTGGGTGCGCCGCTTGAAACGCTGGATTTTATTACCCCTGAGGACGCTCCCACGGCAGTAAGTGATTGGCTGCTTCACCAGCCGTTAGGCGCGCCAATTATGCTGGTCAGCCATATGCCGCTGGTGGGAGATCTAGCCGGTCTGTTGGTAGAGGGCAGCCCCGCCCAGGGAATTGGTTTCCCTACCGCCGCCATCGCTGAGTTTGAAGCCGACGTATGGGCTGCTGGCTGTGCGCAGTTGAAACGGTTCACTCAGCCCAGCCAGCTTCGCTAGCCATAAAGGCCAAAAAAAGCGGCTGCCTCGGCAGCCGCTAGTGCTTTTTACAGCAACGCGTCAAGCTTCTCTTTAAGCAAGCCGTTTACCTGCTGTGGATTGGCGGTGCCACGGGAAGCCTTCATCACTTGGCCGACAAAATAGCCAATCATTTTGCCGCGTTTGTCCGGCTCTGAGTCGCGATATTGAGCTACCTGAGCGGGGCTATCGGCAATCACTTGGTCAATCATCGCTTCAATGGCGCCAGTATCGGTCACCTGCTTAAGGCCTTTAGCGTCAATCACCTCATCGGCAGACTCGCCTTGACCATTCCACAATGCCTGGAAGACCTCTTTGGCGGCTTTACCGTTAATCGTATCGTCTAGCACGCGGCTAATGAGTTCGCCTAGCTGGCGCGCTGAAATCGGGCTGTTAGCAATGCTCAGGTTTTCGCGGTTAAGTGCCCCTGAAAGCTCACCCTGTACCCAGTTTGCCGACTGCTTGGCATCGCCGCATACATTGTGCACCGACTCAAAAAATTCAGCCATGTCTCGGCTGGCTGAAATGACATTGGCATCATAGGCAGACAGCCCCAGCTCATTTTGGAAACGCGCACGTTTGTCGGCAGGCAGCTCGGGCAACTGGCCACGCAAATGGTCCAGGTAGGCCTGATCCAGTACTACCGGCAGCAAATCAGGGCAGGGGAAGTAACGGTAGTCATTAGCCTCTTCCTTGGTGCGCATGCTGCGGGTTTCATCACGGTCTGGGTCGAATAGGCGTGTCTCTTGTACGACGCTGCCGCCATCTTCGATCAGCTCAATCTGGCGCTCTACTTCAAACGCAATGGCGCGTTCGACAAAGCGGAAAGAGTTAACGTTTTTAATCTCGGCGCGGGTGCCAAACGCTTCTTGACCTTTAGGCCGCACTGAAACGTTAACGTCGCAGCGCATGGAGCCTTCCGCCATGTTGCCGTCTGATATGCCCAGGTAGGTCACGATCGAGTGAATCGCCTTAAGGTAGGCGGCGGCTTCCTTTGCGTTGCGCATGTCCGGCTCGGAAACGATTTCCAGCAGCGGTGTGCCCGCTCGGTTCAAATCGATACCGGTCATGCCGTGGAAGTCTTCGTGGAGCGACTTGCCGGCATCCTCTTCGAGGTGGGCATGGTGAATGCGGATATGCTTAGTGCTGCCATCCTCTAAGGTGATTTCTACCTCGCCAGGGCCGACGATGGGGTGATACATCTGACTGGTCTGATAGCCCTTGGGCAGGTCAGGGTAGAAGTAGTTTTTGCGGTCAAATACCGACACTTCAGCGATGTCAGAATGCACCGCTAACCCAAACTGAACGGCCATGGCCACGGCCTGCTCATTGAGCACCGGCAATACGCCGGGCAGGCCTAAATCGACCGCGCAGGCTTGGGTGTTGGGTTCAGCGCCAAACGCGGTTGAGGCGCCGGAGAAGATTTTTGAGCGTGTTGCGAGCTGAACGTGGACTTCAAGCCCAATCACGGTTTCCCATTGCATTAGGCGTACTCCTCGGCAAAGGCAGGACGTTGTAAGTGCCAGTCAGTTGCTTGCTGGAATTGATGCGCGACGTTTAGCAGCTGGGCTTCGGCAAAGTGGGTGCCAAGAATCTGTAGGCCTACTGGGCGACCACCAGCCAAACCGGCAGGAACACTGATACCGGGAATGCCTGCCAGGTTAATCGCAATGGTGTAGATATCCTGCAGATACATGGAGACCGGATCTTTTTTAGCCCCCAGGTCAAATGCTGGCGTGGGCGATGCGGGGCCCATCAATACATCCACATCTTCAAAGGCGTCCAGGAAGTCCTGACGGATCAAACGGCGAACCTGCTGCGCCTTGGTGTAGTAAGCGTCAAAGAAGCCTTCTGAGAGCGTGTGGGTGCCGATAAGAATGCGTCGTTTGACTTCTTCGCCAAAGCCCTCTGCGCGGGAGCGGGTGTATAGATCAATCAGGTCGCTGGGGTTTTCGCAGCGGTGACCAAAGCGCACGCCGTCGTAACGGGATAGGTTTGAAGAGGCCTCTGCGGGAGCGATAACATAGTAGGCCGGAATCGCATAGTGGGTATGCGGTAGGCTAACGTCACGTACCGTAGCACCCAGGGACTCGTAGACTTTCACCGCTTCGCGGACGGCTTTTTCGACTTCCGGGTCTAAACCATCGCCAAAATACTCTTTGGGTAGGCCAATTTTAAGCCCTGACAGCGGTGCATTCAGGTTTTCTACATAGTCCGGCACGCCACGGGCAACGCTAGTGGAGTCGCGACCATCATGACCTGCAATGATGCCTAACAAGTGCGCACAATCTTCGGCGCTGCGCGCCATTGGGCCTGCTTGGTCAAGGCTTGAGGCATAGGCAATGATGCCAAAACGCGAGACACGACCGTAAGTAGGTTTTAGACCGGTGATGCCGCAAAAAGCGGCCGGTTGGCGAATAGAACCGCCGGTATCGGTGCCCATCGCTGCGGGTACTAACCCTGCCGCAACGGCTGCGGCACTGCCGCCTGAGCTGCCGCCGGGCACCGCTTTAAGGTCCCAGGGGTTTTTGACTGGGCCGTAATAACTATTTTCGTTGGAGGAGCCCATGGCGAACTCGTCCATATTTGTTTTGCCCAGGCTGATGGTGCCTGCCGCGTTTAGCTTTTCCACCACGGTGGCATTGTAGGGCGCGATAAAGTTATCCAGCATTTTCGAACCGCAGCTGGTTTTTACATCTTTGGTGCAAAAAATATCTTTCAACGCTAGGGGAATGCCCGTGAGCAGGCCAGCTTTGCCTGCCGCGCGGTCGTTGTCAGCGATTTCAGCCTGCTTCAGCGCCTGTTCAGCCGTCACGCTGATAAAACTATTCAGCTTGCCGTCAGCTTTTTCAATGCGCTGTAAATAATGAGCGGTTAGCTCGCGGCTTGAAAACTCGCCGCTTTTTAAGGCGGCAGCGAGTTGCGTTAAGGTTTTCTCATACATGACCCGGAAGCTCCGTTCAGGGGAGAAAAAAAAGAAATAAAAGTGGTAGCTTGGGTAGTCTTGAGCCGCTGTTATTCTGCGACATTAATTTATTAACGTTACTCAACGACCCGGGGAACGAGATACAAACCGTTTTCCACTGCCGGAGCACAGCGCTGGAAAGTGTCGCGCTGATTACTTTCTGTGACTTCGTCGGCACGCAGTCGCTGGGTTGCATCCAATGGATGAGATAGCGGCATAACACCTTCTGTATCAATGCTTTGTAGTTGATCGACCATTTCCAGAATACGGCTTAAATCGTCTACAAAGCCGCTGGCTTGGTCATCGCTAATGGCGAGTCGGGCTAAGTGGGCAGCCCGGCGCACATGAGAGTCTTCAATCGCCATGATCGAGATTTCCTCGCAAATGTGATGGAACATATTCCACATTAAGCGGTATACATACCGACATCAAAAAAACGTCTTGTGTCGCAGACGTGGAAAATAGCCGCAAAAGGTACCACATATTGGCCTTAACGGGCAGTGTTAGCACGACTCGTGCTTGCTGCCAGGGGGTTGCGGTGATACCGTTTGCATCCGCACAGGGTTCCCGGTCTGCACTAGGTAACAACATCCATGTTTAAACGTTTGAGGGGGCTGTTTTCCAGCGATCTATCGATCGACTTGGGTACGGCCAATACACTGATTTATGTACGCGGTCGCGGTATCGTGCTTGATGAGCCGTCCGTGGTTGCTATCCGCCAGTCTGGCAATATGCGCAGCGTCGCGGCAGTTGGTACCGATGCCAAGCGAATGCTGGGTCGTACGCCGGGCAATATTACGGCCATCCGCCCGATGAAGGATGGCGTCATCGCCGACTTTACGGTGACTGAACAGATGCTTCAGCACTTTATCCGTAAGGTTCACCAAAGTACCTTTTTGACTCCCAGCCCACGTGTGCTGGTGTGCGTCCCTTGCATGTCAACGCAAGTTGAGCGGCGTGCCATTCGTGAGTCAGCAGAAGGTGCTGGTGCCCGCGAGGTGTTCTTGATTGAAGAACCCATGGCGGCGGCTATTGGCGCGGGTCTTCCGGTTGAGGAAGCGCAGGGCTCAATGGTGGTGGATATCGGTGGTGGTACCACTGAAATCGCGATTATTTCGCTCAATGGCGTGGTCTATTCCGAGTCAATTCGGGTGGGTGGCGACCGCTTTGATGAAGCAATTACCGCTTACGTGCGTCGTCACTACGGCAGTTTGATTGGTGAGGCGACGGCCGAGCGCATCAAAGAAGAGATCGGTTGTGCCTATCCCGGTGGTGAGCTGCGCGAAATTGATGTGCGCGGCCGCAATTTGGCAGAAGGCATTCCACGTAGCTTTACGCTTAATTCCCACGAAACGCTGGAAGCCCTGCAAGAGACGCTGGGTTCCATCGTGGCCGCGGTTAAAAGCGCGCTTGAGCAGTCGCCGCCAGAATTGGCGTCGGATATTGCAGAGCGTGGTCTGGTGCTCACCGGTGGTGGTGCTTTGTTACGCGATCTGGATAAGCTGATTGCTGAAGAGACAGGCCTGCCCGTCATTGTTGCCGAAGACCCATTGACCTGCGTTGCGCGCGGCGGTGGTAAAGCGCTGGAAATGATTGATCAGCACACCTTTGAGTTGCTGTCGAGCGACTAATCGCAGCGGTTAATTGCGGGGGGATTGCCTATTAAACCGCTGTTTTCGCACGGGCCACTGCCGGGCTATCGGCTCTTCTTTTGCGTGTTGGCTGCCAGTGCTTTGATGTTTGTCGACCAGCGTTTCACGCGCATGGAGCAAGTGCGCGCGCAAATGTCGATGGTCGTTGCCCCTATTCAGTGGGTCGTTAGTGTGCCTAGCGACTTATTGAATTGGGGGTCGCTAGCACTGTCTGATCAGCAGGCATTAGTGGATGAAAATCGTCGTTTACGTGAGCAGATTCTTACGCTTTCCCATCGTGGTCAGCGGATGGCGAATCTGACCGCGGAAAACAGCGAGCTGCGTAATCTGCTTAAAGCCGCTGAGCGCCGTAATATTCCTTACATCACGGCCGAGCTTTTATCTCTGGATAATGATCCATTTAGCCATCAAATGGTGGTTAACCGTGGGCATCGCAACGGTGCCTACGTTGGGCAGCCAGTGATTGATGCTTCAGGTTTGGTGGGGCAGATCACCGCCGTATCAGCCTACTCTAGCCGTGTATTACTATTAGCCGATGCAAGCCATGCCTTGCCGGTTCAGCTTAATCGCAATGGGCTGCGCTTTATTGTCCAAGGTGCTGGGCGCTATAGCAGCGTTAATGTGATGCATGTGCCTGATACGGCGGATATCCGTGAAGGTGATTTGCTTACCACGTCTGGATTGGCAGGGCGCTTTCCACCGGGCTATCCCGTGGCGCGCGTCACTGAGGTCTACCATGACCCTGGTCAGCCTTTCGCTCGTGTAACCGCAGAGCCCATGGCGCAACTGCAGCGCTCACGCCATTTCTTATTGCTTTTCCCGCCACCCCAGGAAGAAGTAGCAGAACATGCGTGGGACGATACGCTGGATATCTCGGCGGATGCATTACGCTCTTCGCTTCGTCTTTCAGATCAAGCAATGCCAGATCAACCATTGCTCGATCAAAATGCATCATCCCCAGAGGTGCCCTGATGCCGCGCGCACCGATTGTCCCACTGTTGGTGGTTTGGCTTAGCCTGATCCTGGCGCTGTGTTTGCAAGTGATGCCGCTGGCCGATGGTTGGCAGGTATATCGTCCTGAATGGCTGGGATTAATGTTGATTTACTGGTGTATGCGTACACCCGATAGAGTCGGCGTTTTTCACGGTTTCGTGCTGGGCATTTTAATGGATCTTATTGAAGGCACAGCATTAGGTCAGCATGCGTTAATTTATGCGTTGTTAGCTTTTTTATGTGCGCTTGTGTATCCCCGTTTTCGGGCATATTCATTGGTACAGCAATCGGCATTAGTACTCGTATTACTAGGCTTAGTGCAACTAGTTGCGCAGTGGTTGCGTACTATCGTGGGCGATTTTTCGATTCATTTGGCGTTTTTGATCCCTTCTCTGGTTAGCGCTCTGCTGTGGCCGTGGTTATCAACTATGTTTCAGGCGTTAGAGCGCCGAATGGCTGCCTCATGACCGCAGCATCTCCTGTACTATGTTTGGCATCTGCTTCGCCGCGTCGTCGGGCGCTGCTGGCCTCTATTGGTGTGCCAGTCACTGTTAAGCCCTGCGACATTGATGAGACCCCGCTGAGCGGGGAGTTAGCTGATGCGTATGTGCTACGCTTGGCGATTGCGAAGGCAGAGGCGGCCGCTTCGCTCGCTGACTTGCCGACCTTAGGCTCAGATACCGCTGTTGTGGTCGATGGGCGTATCCTGGGTAAGCCACAAGATGCTATGGAAGGAGCCAGGATGCTACGTCTGCTTTCAGACAGGAGTCATCAGGTGCTGACGGCAGTAGCGGTCACTGGGCCTGAAGGCATACTCTCCTGCTGTGTGGCAACGCAAGTAGCCATGCGCAAGATTGATGAAAATGAAATCGCTGACTATTGGCGTACCGGCGAGCCTGCTGACAAAGCTGGTGGTTACGCAATACAAGGACTAGCGTCCATATTTGTAAAAGAGATCCAGGGTAGCCATTCGGCAGTGGTGGGATTACCACTGTTTGAAACAGCGCAATTACTGCGTAGACAGGGAGTTCCTATCTGGGAGCGTGCTTAATCTCCCTTGCCTTGAAGGCTTTGCTGCCTGTGTCGCTGGTAAGGAATACGTCAACCAACAAGGAATTTTGCATGAGCGGTGAAGTTCTCATCAATTTAACGCCAATGGAAACCCGCGTTGCGCTGGTGGAAAATGGTGTTCTGCAAGAGGCACTGATCGAGCGTTCACGCCGACGCGGTATTGTGGGTAATATCTACAAAGGCAAGGTAGTGCGTGTACTGCCTGGTATGCAGGCTGCTTTTGTTGATATTGGCTTAGAGCGAGCGGCGTTTATTCATGCCCATGAAGTAATGCCCTCAGGCACCCCGCTTGACGCACAACAAACCATCGGCCAGTTACTTCACGAAGGGCAGGCGTTAGTGGTGCAAGCCACGAAGGACCCCATCGGTAGTAAAGGGGCGCGCTTAACCACCCACTTGTCGATACCTTCTCGCTATTTAGTTTATATGCCTGACTCACCGCATCATGGTGTTTCGCAGCGCATTGAGGATGAGCGAGAGCGCGAGCGGTTAAAAACATTGCTTGATGAGAGTGTCGCCGAGCAAACGTTAGAGGTGACCGGTGGGTTTATCGTTCGTACCGCGGCTGAAGGCGTTGGCGACGAAGAGATTAAAGGGGATATGCACTTTTTGCTGCGGCTGTGGCGAAAAGTGAGCGAGCGTAAAGTGACCGCAACTCCGCAAAGCGTTATTTACGATGATTTACCGCTATTTATGCGTACGCTGCGGGACGTGATGCGTGACGACATTGAAAAAGTGCGCATCGACTCGCGAGAAAACTTTGTCAAGCTGGTTGAATTTGCTGAAGAGTTTATGCCTGATGCCGTTGATCGGATTGAGTATTATCCTGGTGAGCGGCCCATTTTTGACCTGTATAGCGTCGAAGATGAGATTCAAAAAGCGCTGGGGCGTAAGGTGCAGCTGAAATCAGGTGGCTACTTAGTGATTGATCCCACCGAAGCGATGACCACCATTGATGTGAATACCGGTGGGTATGTGGGGCATCGCAACCTTGAAGAGACCATCTTCAAAACCAATCTGGAAGCGGCCACCGCCATTGCGCGTCAGCTTAGGCTGCGTAATTTGGGTGGCATTATCATTATCGACTTTATCGATATGATTGATGTGGAGCACCAGCGTCAGGTCTTACGGGTGTTAGAGAAGGCCTTAGAGCGCGATCATGCCAAAACCAAGTGCACGGGTGTTACCGAACTTGGCTTGGTGCAGTTAACCCGCAAGCGTACCCGTGAAAGCCTAGAGCAAACGCTATGCGAAGCGTGCCCCACTTGCAGCGGCCGTGGAACGCTTAAAACACCCGAAACAGTATGCTATGAAATTTTTCGAGAAATTTTGCGTGAGGAGCGTGCTTATAGCGCTGAAACCTACATGGTGCTTGCCTCACAGCCAGTAGTAGATCGATTGTTGGATGAAGAATCAGCGGCGGTGGCAGACCTTGAAACGTTTATCAATAAAACGATACGTTTTCAGGTTGAGCAGCACTACTCCCAAGAGCAATACGACATAGTACTAATGTAAGCCATGTTGACTCGTTCGCTAATGCGTTGGAGTTTAGTTGTGATGGCTTCGCTATTGGGCAGTATCGCCGTGGTGCTGCTATTGCTGCGCCTGGCGATTAGCCAAACTGACGCACTTACCCCCCGAATAGAAGCGCTATTAGAAGCGCGTATTGGCGTGCCTGTCACTATTGAGCGCTTATCGCTCACTCTTGCCCGTAATGACCTTTTATTGCGTCTTGATGGCTTAAAGGCTGAAACGCCCGAGGGCCAGGCGCTGTTTTCGTTAGACCATGCGGGTCTTCGGTTAGACTTCTGGGCGACGCTTGCCAATCTGGCACCTATCTTTAACGATGCTCGCATTAGCGGTACTGAATTTCATCTTTATGAAGGCATCGGTGGGGTATGGCAGTGGCCAGAGCCTGCTGAATTACCCTCTCTGATCGCTCCTGAACCTGACGTTGATCTCGCCACTCTTGATGACTGGGTAGGCTTAATATTGCGCCAACGCTTATGGGTACACGATACCCGCATGGTGCTGCATGGCAGTGAGAACACGGTCATGCTGCATGCTCAAACGCTATTGCTAACGGGCGATGAGCGGCGCACCCGGTTGCAAGGTGCTATCAATATTGCTGAGTCACTTCAGCAAGCGCGGGAGATACCTCTACCAGCGGCTGAAATAAAGCTTGAGATGCAGCCTGGCCGTCGTGGCTTTAGCGACTTTTCGGCCGCGTTACAGTTGGATATACAGCTTGATCAACTAGTCGTGCTCGCTGACATGTTCCGCCCTGATCATGTGGCATATCTAGAACAGGCAGGGGGGCGTGCGCGGCTTTGGGGGCGCTGGGGAGATGCGCGCCTAGAGGAAGCGCGTATTTCCGTGGATGTACCTCAGTTAACGCTGCGACACGATGTTCAATACGCTGTGCTACGAGATATTGAAGCCAACGGCTTGTGGCAGCGCGATGGCGATGGCGGGAAAGCCTGGTTAAGTGGCGATGCCCAGAGCGTGGAGTGGGCACAGCCGGTAGGTGTAAGTGATGGCCCGGCTTTGCCTCGCCATTGGTCTGCGTCCCATCAGCCAGGAAGATGGGAAGTGCGCACGAGTGCGTTTGAATTAGCCTCGCTGACTGCTTGGCGTGATTATGTGTTTCTACCTGAGTCGGTAACTCGCGTATTACAAACCCTCTCCCCACGCGGGCAGGTGCAAGGGCTACATGTAGGTCAACGGGACGGCCAGTGGGGCGTCGATGCGGCGATCACCGGCGTAGAAGTGTCACCGTGGCAGAAAGCGCCGGGTGGCGGCCCTTTAGATGCCTGGGTGCAGGCACGCAATCTGCGTGGCCGTGTGCTGTTTAGCAGTGACGGCGATAGCACCCTCTATTTTCCCGATGTGTTTGCCGCCCCAATGCAGCTACGCCATGCTGAAGGGGAAGTCGAGTGGGTTTATGACGGTCCCAGGGCCATGGTGAGCGGTAAGCGGTTAAAGGTGGATTGGGATGGTGCGCAGGTTACGGGTGGTTTTGGTTTGGTCACCGGTCAGCAGCGCGGCCACTTTGGGTTGGATATCGATTTTAGCGATGTGGATGCCTTGGAGCGCCCCTTAGCCCAGTGGTTACCACTGGGTGTCATGGAAGAGGGATTACGCTCCTATCTGCTCAATGACATAGGCGGCTATGTTAGTGCGGGCTCTTTAAGGCTTAGCCAGCCAATCGGCCAGTTAAGTACTGGAGCCGATTTTACCGCTACATTGGCGCTTGCCATTAACCAGGGGCATATGCCCATAGCCCCTGGTTGGCCTCGCCTTGAAGATGTTGAGGGCCGTTTGAAATGGCAGAACAAGGTGCTTGATGCCGAGATAGACCATGCCCAAAGCCATGGCGTCACTGCTTCTCTGGGCGAGGTAAAAATGGAAGATGAGGTGCTTGATCTTTCGGGGAAGCTGCATGCCGATGGACAAGCGCTGACGGCTTTTTTGCAGGCCATGCCGGACATCGATCTTTCCCAGCTTGATGATCTAAGCGTGACAGGCGAGGTGAATGGCGATATTGCCTTATCGTTGCCACTGCAAGTGCCGGAGGCGCTACAGCTGGAGATTAATGCTCATCCGCGCTTTTCAGAAATAGTGTACCAGCCATTGGATTTACGCGTTCAGGCGGTTGAGGGTGATCTTACTTGGCTGCAAGACGGTGAGAATCAAGGGCTAATGGGTGACGCCAGTGGTCAACTATTGGGTGGGGGGGTAAGCGCCGATATTGATACCCGTCATGACCGCATAGAGTTGCAGGGTAATGTCGCTTCCGCCGCCCTTTTTGATCTCGCCGGTTTAGACGATAGCCAGGGGCGCTTGCCGCTAGAGGGTCAGTTGCAGTGGCAGGGGTTGGTTAGCCTATTACCCACTCCAACGGTCCGCCTGGAGAGTCGTTTAGTTGGTATTACCAGTCACTTACCGGAGCCATTTGCAAAATCGGCACAGCAGCCATGGCCCTGGGTAATCAACGCCGATATAGACGCTAGGCGTGTTGAAAGCCGCTTGGCTGATGTTGCTTTTGCACGTGCGCAGCAGCGTGATGGAGCAGTCGCTGGGACATTACGTTTAGGCAGTGACGCAGCATCTGTGCCTGAATGGCCCTCTCAGGCTGGCTTTACTATTACCGCCGATGTACCGCGCATTGACCCGTTAGCTTGGCAGGAAGCGTTGGCGCCACTCTTTGCAGGAGAGGGATCTTCGCTGAGCAGTGGTAACAGTCAAATCCCTATTGCTGTCTCGCTGGCAACGCCGTGTGTGGTCTATCAGGGCGAGTGTTTAGGCAATATCAGCGCAGCGGGAAGCATCAATAATGGCCTCGCTGATTTGGAGGTAAGCGGTAATATTGTTACTGGGCACTTAGTTTACAACGAGGCGTCGTCTCATCCTTTGGATATAGCGGTTGAGTCGATTGCGCTTGATCGCTTGCTAGCGTTGGCGAATGTTGAGCACGACGCAGATACCCCCCCTCCAGGCTCCTGGTGGGAAGAGGTGGAAACCCAGCGCGATTCACCTGTTGCCATTCCTGACTGGTTGGCTGGCGTGCCTGATGGGCGTCTGCGGTTAGCTGACATCGCCATGGGAGAACGCCGTTTTGGCCCCTTAACGGCCTATTGGATAGCCGATGGAGAGCGTTTTTCGCTCACCCCGGTAGGTTTGACGATGGGGCAACTTTCCGCCCGCGGCGAGCTACACTGGGAGGGTAGTTCACTCTCTAGCCACACTCGTGCCGATATCTCTATTCAGGGGGGGGACGTTGGGACTGCGCTAGAGCGTCTTGATCAGCCGGTGGTCATGCGCAGCCGGAGCACCGATGTGGTCGCGTCACTTGATTGGCCGGGGGCGCCCTGGCAGTTGGATTTAAGTCAATCCGATGGTTATATCCGAACCGATATTCGCGATGGACGCTTTGTAACGCTTGAGTCTGCACCGGTACGTTTAATTGGGTTACTCAATTTCGACAATATTTTACGCCGCTTGAGATTAGATTTTTCCGATGTCACCGGTCAGGGCACGGCATTTGACCGCGTGCATGGAACTGCCGATGTGGCGGGTGGGCTTTTGACGCTGCGTGGGCCGTTGCAAATTGACGCTCCTGCCGCCACCCTTAAGCTTACGGGTGATGTAGACCTTGTTAATCGTGAACTTGACCAGCGGCTTGGCGTCATACTGCCAGTGACCCAAAGCTTGCCCATCGCGGCGATTGCCGTTGGCGCGCCCATTGTAGGTGGTGCGCTGTTTCTCGCTGACCAATTGTTTGGCGACGCCTTTGATCGAGCCACGACACTCCATTATCGCGTGCGAGGCCCCTGGACCTCGCCGCAGGTTACTTTAGAAGGCCCTCAATGATCGCATATAAAAGTGATGTAGATACCGCTGCTGCCATCCTGTTAACGCCCGGCGGACTAGACTTAGATGCGCTGGAAACCGGGCTGGGCTATGCCATGGGCGCGGGTATTGATTATGCCGATTTATACTTTCAGCGTACTTGGCAAGAAGGTTGGGTATTGGAAGATGGTGAGGTCAAAGAGGCCAGCTATAACATTGACGGTGGCGTCGGTGTGCGCTCTATGGCGGGCGAAAAAACCGGCTTTGCCTACTCCAACCAAATTACCGCTGATGCACTAATGGATACAGGCCGTACGGCAGCGGGCATTGTGCGCAGTGGTAAACGGCTTCCAGGACAGGCGGTACACCAAGTATCAGCTGCGTCACGCTACGCGGGTATTGATCCTTTGGCGGGGCTTAGTGCTGAAGATAAGGTGGCCATGCTAAAGCAAGCTGATCGTGTAGCGCGTGCAGCGGATCCCAGTATCAGCCAAGTCAGTGCCTCTCTTTCAGGCACTTATGAAGTCGTGTTGGTAAGGGCAAGCGACGGAACATTGGCGGCGGATATTCGTCCGCTAGTGCGCTTTAATGTCAGCGTTATTGCGGTCAAAAATGGCCGTCGTGAACGTGGCAGTGCCGGTGGTGGAGGCCGCTATTCGATGGCCAAACTGCGCGATGATCAAGTCGCGGAGCACTACGCTAAAGAGGCTGTTCGCCAAGCCCTTGTCAATCTGGAAGCTATTGATGCGCCTGCCGGACAAATGCCTGTAGTGTTGGCGTCCGGGTGGCCGGGTATTTTGCTCCATGAGGCAGTTGGTCATGGCTTGGAAGGTGATTTTAACCGCAAAGGTAGTTCTGCTTTTGCTGGTCAGATGGGTAAACGCGTCGCCGCTAAAGGCGTCACTATTGTAGATGACGCAACAATATCAGATTCTCGTGGTTCGATGAGCGTCGATGATGAAGGTACGCCGGGTCAATATACACCGCTTATCGAAGACGGTATTTTGACCGGCTATATGCAGGACAAGCTCAACGCCCGCTTGATGGGCATGGCGCCAACGGGTAACGCTCGCCGCGAGTCCTTTGCGCATTTACCGATGCCACGTATGACCAATACCGTCATGCTGGCGGGTCAAGATGAGCCAAGCGACATTATTAAAAGTGTAAAGCGTGGCATTTATGCGGTGAGCTTTGGCGGCGGCCAAGTCGATATTACCTCTGGGAAGTTCGTATTCTCCGCTAGCGAAGCCTACCTGATTGAAGACGGCAAGGTGACGGCACCCGTAAAAGGAGCCACGCTGATTGGTAACGGGCCAGAAGCGATGCAACGCGTCTCAATGATTGGTCACGACATGGCACTTGATACAGGGATTGGCGTGTGTGGGAAAGAGGGGCAGGGCGTACCGGTCGGTGTTGGTCAGCCCACCTTGAAATTGGATGAGCTGACCGTCGGTGGTACGCAGTCTTAAAGCGCTTTTTTAAAGGGGCTTTTTTTAAAGGGCTAAGGTCTCGCGCAGGTGTTTGAACAGCTTGCGTGAGCTGGTAGGCGGTTTGCCCTGTTCGCGCTCACGCTGAGCGTTGCGAATTAGTTGTCGTAGCGTTTGGCGGTCGGCATCGGGGTACTCTGCCATGAAAAGATCAACAGCATCATCGCCCTCATCAATTAAGCGTTCCCGCCATTTTTCGAGGCGGTGAAAAGCGTGGTCGCGTTGCTCCTGTTCTTGATCAATAGAGTCGAAGACGCCTTGAATGGCCGTGAGGTCTTCTTTACGAATTAATTTGCCGACGTACTGCATGTGCCGACGGCGGCCTTCATGGGAGCGTATGCGCGATGTTTCCTCGATAGCACGCAGCATATCGTCCGAGAGAGGAAAGCGGGCGCGCTCGGCTGGCCGCATAGCAATTAAAGTTTCCCCAAGTGCCTGTAAGGCATGCATTTCGCGTTTGAGTTGCGACTTGCTAGGGCGTTCTTCCTGGTCTTCTGTTTCAACAGGATCGGGACGTTGCTTTCGCATAATGTGACTCACTGACTAGATTCGTTGCAGCATTATACCAGCTGCGAGTACAACATTGATTAGCCGAAGACACTCTCTTGAAAGACGTTGGTTGAGAGACATTCGGTTGATAAAGGAGGTTATATGGCACAGGCATTTGATGCAGCGGCGCAGCAGTCATTATTGACCGCGCGAGCTGAAGAGGCGTTAGCGTTGGCAAAACGCTTAGGCGCGGATGCGGCTGAAGTAGGTGCAAGCGTTGACCAGGGCGTTGGGGTCAGCGTGCGCTTAGGTGAAGTAGAGACGGTTGAATTGTCGCGTGATCAAGGCATTGCCGTAACATTATATGTAGGTCAGCGTAAGGGCAGTGCATCATCTACCGATGCTAGCAGTGCCTCCATTCAGGCGGCCGTTGAGAAAGCGTTTGCTATCGCCCGATACACCGGGGAAGACCCGGCTGCTGGGCTGGCGGATGCTTCGCTAATGGCCACCGAACTGCCCGACCTAAAAGTGCACTACCCCTGGGCGTTAACAACCGATGAGGCGATTGAGCTAGCGCTTGCCTGCGAACAGGCTGGGCGTGAGGTTGAAGGGATTACTCAGTCCGATGGCGCTTCGCTCTCCAGCGGTGAAGGGGTTCGTGTCTATGCCAATAGCCATGGTTTTTTGGGCACTCAAAAAGGTAGCAGTCACTCTCTCTCCTGCATGCTGATTGCTCAGGATGCGGGCGGCATGCAGCGCGACTATGACTATACTTCTGGGCGAGATCCCCGCAGCTTGCGTGATCCTGCCGAGGTGGGTCAAGAGGCGGCTGCACGCACCCTGCGTCGGCTTGGGGCCAAGCGTCCCCCTACGGGTACGTTTCCAGTGCTGTTTGACCCCTCGTTAGCCGGTGGCTTGATAGGGCATTTACTTGGCGGTCTAGCCGGTGGGGCGTTATATCGGCAGGCGTCGTTTCTCTGCGATCGATTGGGAACGCCGCTATTTCCTGATTGGTTTAGCTTAGAGGAGCGCCCGATGGAAATCGGCGCCATGGCGAGCACGCCGTTTGATGGCGAAGGCGTGCAAACCCGAAATAACCGGTTTATCGATCAAGGCCGTATTGCAAGCTACATGCTCTCTTCTTACAGTGCGCGGCGATTAAATATGCAAACCACGGGTAATGCCGGTGGGGCCCGCAATGTGCGCCTGACTGCGCCCTTACAACCCCGTGAGCAGTTATTGAAAGAGATGGGGCGAGGTATTTGGGTAACGGAGTTAATGGGGCAGGGAGTTAACGGTGTTACCGGTGATTACTCGCGTGGAGCAGCTGGCTTTTGGGTGGAAAACGGTAAGGTTCAGTACCCGATTGAAGAGTTCACTATCGCTAGTAATCTCGAGCGAATGTTTTCAGGATTGGTGGGAGTCGGCGATGACACCGATACCCGTGGCAGTGTTCACACGGGTAGTTGGTTAGTTGATGCGATGACAGTTGCTGGTGACTAAAAAGAAAAGCTTGCACGTAAAAGCGTAGTCTATTGATCTTCTTCAAATCGCGCTTCGAACAGCGCTTGAATTGCTTCAAGCGCTTGTTCTGCATCGTCGCCTTCGGCATTGACTCTCAGCTCAGTTCCGCAGGGCGCGGCGAGCATTAGTAGCGACATGATATTGGCGGCGTCGGCAACTTGTTGCTGTTTATAGACACGTATTTTAGCCGTGAATTGTTGTCCGCATTTGACCAGTTTGGTGGCCGCGCGGGCATGTAGTCCGCGCTGATTGGTAAGTGTGAGTATTCTTTCTGGCACCCTGGTTCCTTTTCGCCGAGTGGTGTCATTAATTGGTAGAAACGCTTAAGAAGTCTCTTGCCGCTTGTCGCTGTGGGGCAGGTTGGTCAGCGGGAGCGCTGACTGATCGCTCAGCGTGTACTGAAAGCCTAATTCGCGATGCCTCAGTTGCACCTCGCCCATTCGGGGTGCCAGCCTTTTCGCTAACTGTTCGACCATATACACCGAGCGATGCTGTCCGCCAGTGCACCCAATAGCTACGGTCATATAGCTGCGTTGGCTATTCTGGTAGGCGGGTAGCCAACGCTCAAGCCAAGCCTGAATATCATTGCTCATATCATCGACAATGGGATAACTGCTTAAAAAAGCCACAATGTTAGCGTCGCGGCCGGTAAATTGACGCAGCGTTGGATCCCAATAAGGGTTCGGCAGGCAGCGCACATCGAAGACCAAATCTGCATCCATGGGGACGCCGCGTTTATAACCGAATGATTCAAATGTCAGCGTAAGCTGGTCACGTCGCTGGTGGGCGACCTGATCGGTAATCCGGCGACGTAAATCGTGTACCGACAAACGTGAGGTATCTATCAGCAGGTCGGCCAAATCACGAATATCGTGTAGCGTTTCCTCTTCTTTATTAATCGCCTCTTCCAGCGTCATCTCGCTGTCGCGGGTTAGCGGGTGCCTGCGCCGCGTGGCTGAGTAGCGTTCAAGAAGAATGCGTGCATCAGTGGTCAAATAGATGACTTGAAAATCTATTTGACGCTGGCGTAGCTCTTCTAGCTGGGCAGGGAGGCGTTCTAATGCGCCTGGCAGGTTACGGGCATCGATGCTGACCGCCAAATGCGTGCGTTCACCTTGGTCGCGAAGCTCATCCACCAATGAACCCAGTAGCATGGCGGGGAGGTTATCAATGGCGTAGTAGCCAAGGTCTTCCAGCGCTTGTAAGGCGATGGATTTACCAGACCCCGAGCGGCCGCTAATGATCACCAGTTGCATTAAGACTCTCTTTGCTTTGAGCAGGCTGAGTTGATGGTAGCTACTAGACAAGCAGAGTGTTGTTAGGGGGCTGACTGCTCACGAATTTTAGCGGTAAGAAGGTCAAGTAACTCGCGCTGGCTGCCTGCTTTGCGCAGTTGCTGGCGGGTGTCCGCATCATTCATGATAGTGGCCACTTGACCTAACAAGGACAGGTGAGTGTCGTCTGCCTCTTCTGGTACGAGCAACACAAATACTAGGTCAACTGGATCGCCGTCGATAGCATCAAAATCGATTGGCTCTGAAAGTTTCAAAAAACCAGCTATAGGCGTTGAACAGTGAGGGCTACGCGCATGAGGGATAGCCACACCGTTACCTATACCTGTACTGCCTAAGCGTTCTCTACCGATTAATCGGCTAAACACTTCTTGGCTATCTAGGCTGGGCGTGTTTTGGGCAATAAAGGTGCTGAAAAACTCCAGCACCCTTTTTTTGCTGCCCCCGGGCACATCGTATAGAACGCGTTCCGGGGGGAGTATGGTTTCCAACGTCATTGAATTAACGCACACCTGCGCCTTGGGCGCGAGCTTGTGCTTTTTCCTTGTGTTTAACGAGTTGACGATCAATTTTATCCGCTAAAGCATCAATCGCGGCATACATATCACTGTCGAGAGCTTCTGCATGTAGATCTGCACCTGCTGCGTGCAGTGTACAGGCGGCTTGCTGTCGCTCTTTTTCTACAGATAAGGTGACTTGCACCGTCGTTATATTGTCGTAATGACGCTCGACACGTTCAAGTTTTTCATTGACATAGTCACGCAAGGCGTCAGTCAGATCTACGTGATGACCAGTGATATTAACTTGCATTGACGTACTCCTTATCCATCGGACTGTACTTCGATTGTAACCCTTTTTGCCGCGTTGCAAAGCCCTTGTAGAGAGTTTACTTACTATTGATACAGCCTTAGCGTAAACGACGGCGTTCGCTAGAGGAGGGGATGCCCATGGCTTCGCGATATTTGGCTACCGTTCGGCGTGCAACCTGAATGCCACCCTCGTCTAAAAGCGTCACTAAACGGCTATCAGAGAGAGGTTTGCCAGGCGGCTCTTCGTTTATCAGTTTTTTTAGTCGTGCTCGAATGGCGGTGCTGGAGTGGCTATCGCCATCTTGACCGCTCACTTGGCTGGAGAAAAAGTATTTGAGTTCGAACACGCCGCGGGGCGTATGGATGTACTTCTGGGTAGTCACCCTAGATATGGTCGATTCGTGCATTTCTACCGCTTCCGCAATATCTGCCAATATCAGCGGCTTCATAGCCTCTTCGCCGTGTTCTAAAAAGCCAATTTGGCGGGTGATAATCTCGCGGCCCACGCGTAGCAGCGTATCGTTACGACTGGAAAGACTCTTAATTAACCAGCGCGCTTCTTGTAAATGCTCTTTTAAGAACTGATTGTCCTGACTTTTATCTGCGCGCTTAATCAAGCTTGCATAGTCAGGCTGAATACGCAGTCGTGGCAAGGCTTCTGGGTTGAGCTCCAGATGCCAGCCTTCGTTGTCGTGACGCACCACTAAGTCGGGAGTGATGTAGCTATCGTCAGTGACGCCATAAGCGCTTCCTGGGCGTGGGTCGAGACTGCGGATTAATAGAATGACCTCACCGAGCTGCTCGTCATCTAGCCCCAGACGGCGCTTTAGTAAGCGCATATCGTCCTTACCAAGTGCTTCAAGAAACTGGCGGACAAGGCGGCGGGCGGGAACGAGTAGCGGTGTGTCATCGGGCAGCGCAGCCAACTGCAGCATTAAGCATTCGCGCAGATCGCGGGCAAAAATGCCGGTAGGCTCAAACTGCTGCAGTTTAAGCAGTACAGTCTCGATTTCGCGCTGGCTGAGACCATCGACGCCCTGGGCGCGCAGCCCTTCACGGATGTCGTTAAGCGGCTGGGTTAAATAACCATTGGCGTCTAACGCATCGATCAGGCTTTCCGCCACCAAATGCTCACGGGGAGTAAAATCGGTCATGGCGAGTTGCCACAGCAGGTGGCCGTGGAGGCTTTGCCCAGCGGCTTGGCGCTCAAAGTCAGGGCCTTCTCCGCTATTGGTGCCCGTGCTACCTATGTCCTGATAAGTATCCGACCAATCGCTGTCTACCGATAGCTCGGTAGGGATACTCTCTGACCACTCTTCCTCTTTAGGCTCGCTGACAGCCTGTTCGCTGAACTCATCTTCTTGCTCCAGCATTGGGTTAGTGTCTAACGCCTGCTGAATTTCTTGACGAAGGTCGAGCGTTGATAGCTGCAGCAGGGCAATCGCCTGCTGCAACTGAGGCGTCATGGTCAGCTGTGTGCCGATACGCAACTGAAGAGAAGCTTTCATGACCATCTGAGAACCACTCGTTAATCGGAAAGGTTTACCCTAGTGCGAGTGGTGGCTGTGTGCAAGTGCAATAAGCATGCCATTGGTATAAAAATTTTCGTAGAGCACTGATTAGAGATGAAAAACAGCTTAGAGGCGAAAATCAGCACCCAAATAAACGTCTCGCACCTTCTGGTTGGTGAGAATTGACTCAGGAGACCCACTGGCAATGATCTGTCCATCACCTACGATATAGGCGATATCGCAAATATCGAGAGTTTCCCGTACGTTGTGATCAGTGATCAGCACGCCGATATGGCGCTGCTTTAGCGCGCGAATAATGGTTTTAATATCGCCAACCGAGATGGGGTCAACCCCAGCAAAAGGTTCATCAAGTAAAATAAAAGCAGGCTCCGTGGCTAGTGAGCGGGCAATTTCGACACGCCGCCGCTCGCCGCCCGATAGGCTCATGCCTAAATTGTCGCGAATATGGGTGATATGGAAGTCTTCAAGCAAAGCTTCCAGACGTTCTTCACGGCCTGCGCGATCAAGCTCTTTGCGGGTCTCCAGAATCGCCATAATATTATCGCTAACCGATAGCTTGCGAAAAATTGACGCTTCCTGGGGAAGGTAGCCAATACCAGCCATTGCCCGCTCGTGCATGGGCGCTCGGGTCAAATCCAGGTCATCAATGCCGACCTTACCTGCATTCGCTTTTACCAAACCGACAATCATATAAAACGAGGTTGTTTTGCCCGCGCCGTTGGGGCCAAGCAAGCCGACGATGCTACCCTGTGAAATCTTCAGATTGATATCTTTTACCACTCGACGACGCTTATAGCTTTTCGCTAAGTGTTGGGCATAGAGGGTTTTTATCGGCGCAGTTTCAGCAATTGCCACAAGCTAACTCCCTATTGTGCGGGCTGAAGGGTCATTCGAATGCGCTGGGGCTCGCTGCCGTCAACGTCTGAGCGTGCTTGAATCACTTCGCGGTCAATAAAGTACTCTAGCCGTCCACCGGTAAAGCGATCATCCGCTTGGGTTAATTCGGCTTGATCAATTAACTCCACGCGGCGCTCGGCAACATGGTAGATAATGCGCCGGGCCCAGCCTTCCGTAGGGCCTTCCTGGCCTTCTGTCTGATGGCGCAAGTAGGCGCGTTCGCCGGTAGATGTGGCAAGGGAGAGCTCGCCTGCGTCATTACGTTGGATTTCCACACGATCGCCTCGAAGCTGCATTTCACCTTGTCGAATATCGACATCGCCAGTGTAAACGGCAGTACCGGCGCGTTGATCCAGGTCTAAGCGATCGGCTTCTACTTCCACTGGAGCCTGCTGCTGGGAGGGGCTAGACTGGGCCGCCGCTGACAGCGGTACCGCTAGTGCAATAAGAGCGGTGCAGATAAGTGTTTTCATGGCGACTCCTGTTAACGTTGTGTGGCCGGGGGATGCGTGCCGCGCACATTGTCAGTTAAGCGGACCTGGCTATCATTAAGCCATGCATCCATACGTGAAGCGCTCATCTGCTGTGGGGGCTGCTGCAGCAAAACGGGTGTTTCACTCCATGCATGTTGATTTAGTCCATCATAGTGCAATAACTCTGTATCAAGTTGCCAGCCTTCGTCAGGGGCAATCAGACGAGCTGAGCCGGATAGCACAAGGGCATGAGTGTTGGCGTTGAGTGTGCCGACATCGGCGTTGGCTAGCCATTGACGATTTTCGCTGTCATACAAAACTGCTCTAGGCTCTTCTGACCACGTTTCACCGCTTTGCGGAGTATGGATAAGGTGCGGTGTTTGCAGCGACTGTAAGGCATTGCCATTTTCACCGAAGAGGGTTATTTCTGCGTTTTCAAGCACATGACCAGGCTCTTGTGCCTGTGCATCGGGGTCGATGGCTACTTGTTGAGGCCCGCCGGGTTCAAGCCAAACCAGCAGCGCCCCTAAGGCGATAACAAGCCCCGTTAGCCATATGCGTGTCTTAAGTTGTTTAAACATTTATGTGCGACCATGCAAATAGGTATCCAACACCGCCCCCCAATGGCCTTGGGCATCGAGCAGCGTGTCACATATTTCGCGCACGGCGCCGTGTCCCCCTAGTCGCTCGGTGATCCAGTCGGCATGGGTGTGCATATAGTCCGGTGCGTTGGGAACGGTGATGCCGACACCGCAACGCTTGATAGCGGAGAGGTCAGGGAGGTCATCACCGCAGTAGGCCACTTGCTCCAGCTCTAAGTCCAGGCGCTGGCAAAGGCTACGCAAAGTGGTGAGCTTATCTTCACTGCCTTGATAGACGTGGTCGATACCGAGTGCGGCTGCGCGTTGGCTTACCATTGGCGAATCACGGCCTGTGATCAGGGCAACGTGAATTCCCACCCGTTTTAGCAATTTTAGACCATGCCCATCTTGGGTATGGAAAGCTTTGATTTCAATACCATCAGCTTGAAAGTAAAGTCGACCGTCAGTCAGTACGCCGTCAACATCCAGAGCCAATAGGCGTACGCGACGGAGCCGATCAAGTAGGGATGCAGGTAGGCTCATATAGTCTCCGTTAAGTAAGTCACTAACATTTGTGATTGAGGGTTAAATAACGCCGCTGGCAAGTAGGTCGTGCATATGTAGAGCGCCAATAGGTCGCTGTTGTTCATCCACCACGGCTAAAGCTGTAATGCGGCTCTCTTCCATAATGCGAACCGCTTCTGCGGCTAGGATGTCGGGGCCAATGCGTTTGCCGGGGCGCGTCATGACATCGTCGACAAGAACGTCATGCAGGTTGTGAAACTGATCAAGGGTGCGTCGCAGGTCGCCATCGGTGTAAACCCCCGCTAAGTGGCCGTTACTATCTACGACGCAGGTGAACCCCAGCCCTTGGCGAGTGATTTCTAACAAGGCATCGCGCAGCGGGCTGCCTAGCGCTACTTGGGGCAGTCGGGTGCCATCGTGCATAAGATCCCTTACCCGAAGTAGCAGTCGCTTACCCAGGCTGCCGCCAGGATGAGAGAGCGCAAAGTCCTCGGCCGTAAAGCCCCGCGCTTCGAGAAGTGCTACTGCCAGCGCGTCGCCTAGTGCAAGGGCAGCGGTAGTTGAGCTGGTCGGCGCAAGATCCAAGGGGCACGCTTCGCGCTCAACGCCGCTGTTTAAGTGGGCATCCGCATGTTTTGCCAGCGTGGAGTTTGGGCGCCCCGTCATACTAACCAGTGGGATTCCCAAGCGCTTTAAAAGTGGTAGAAGAGCGGTAACTTCAACCGTTTCGCCAGAGTTTGAAAGAGCAAGCACGACATCAGCCCGGGTTATCATGCCGAGGTCGCCGTGGCTTGCTTCTCCTGGGTGGACAAAAAAAGCTGGCGTACCTGTGCTGGCAAGCGTTGCGGCAAGTTTTCCTGCTATATGGCCTGACTTACCCATGCCAGTGACCACCACGCGCCCTTGGCAAGCGAGTATCAGCTCGCAGGCACGGTCAAAGCTTTCGTCCAGCTTTTCCTGAAGGCCACCAATGGCCGCCTGCTCAATTTGCAGCGTACGCAGTGCGCTTTCGCGTAATAAGCTGGGTGGAGCGAGAGGCTGGCGCATAGCGATATCTCTTAACAATTGAAAATATAAAAGGATCAAGGGGGTAAGAATAACATCTTGATCGCGCTTATAGGCACTAGTTAACTGCCGCCGCAGTAAAGGTTGTGGGCTAAATGTTTTTCATATTAACAGGAACACCCGTTCGCTTAGGGGTGTCTAGTAGAGTTATAGTACGTTGTTCGATAATGTTTTAGAAACGCTGTTTTTTAACTGCGGCGATAGTAAATAGGGTAATATAATGAGCCCTGACTGCGCCCGCTAAGAGTCACTGATCTATGACAGATACTCCTTTTATCGAAATCGAAGACCTCTATTTTTCACGTGGAGAACACGATATTTTCCGCGGCGTAAATATGACCGTACCGCGGGGAAAAGTGACGGCGATTATGGGTCCTAGCGGTACGGGTAAAACCACGCTCCTCAAATTGATTGGCGGGCAGCTAGTGCCTGATAGAGGGCGAATTTTAATCGATGGCCAAGACGTGCACCGCCTATCCCGAAAAGCGCTATTTACGCTGCGTAAACGAATGGGGATGCTGTTTCAGAGTGGTGCGCTTTTCTCCGACTTAGATGTCTTCGAAAATGTGGCGTTTCCGCTGCGGGTACACACAGATCTGCCCGATACCATGGTGCGCGATTTAGTATTGTTAAAACTTCAGGCCGTGGGGTTGCGAGGTGCGCGTGAATTAACCCCTGCCGAGCTGTCGGGGGGGATGGCTCGCCGGGTGGCTTTGGCGCGCGCGATGGCCCTCGATCCTGAACTGATTTTATATGATGAGCCGTTTGTCGGTCAGGACCCGATCTCAATGGGGGTGTTAGTTCAACTGATTAAACGC
This sequence comes from Halomonas sp., assembly GCF_011050415.1. Taxonomy (GTDB): domain Bacteria; phylum Pseudomonadota; class Gammaproteobacteria; order Pseudomonadales; family Halomonadaceae; genus Vreelandella. The sequence continues at coordinate 122,892 of NZ_DRFS01000006.1, read as the reverse complement.
CTTAATCAAGCGCTGCAGCTGACGTCGGTGGTGGTATCGCACGATATTAAGGAAACATTGAGTATTGCAGACTACCTCTATCTAATCGCTGATGGTCAGGTAGTGGCTCACGGTACGCCGCAGACATTGGATATCAATCAGGATCCGCGGGTAAGTCAGTTTATTCATGGCGAGCCCGACGGTCCGGTGCCATTTCACTACCCCGCAGAGGCGTTTTATCGCGACATTTTAGGCGATGCCAGAGTGTCAACGTCAGGCTAAATGGACTAAAGCAGGGTAAATACAGGGCAGGGTAAATGCAGTCAAAATTTTCAAGTGGCACCGCGCGTATTACTCGATTGGGGCGTCGTGGATGCGATCTAATGGAAGCGCTAGGGCGCGCCGGTGTCTTTCTGGCTCAGTCCGCGATAGGTATCCCGTCCCGAGAGGGCTGGCGACTGTGGCTACAGCAAATGCATTTTGTCGGCGTGCTGTCGCTCGCCATTGTGCTCGTTTCAGGGCTGTTTATCGGCATGGTGCTGGCACTTCAGGGGTACACCATACTGGTGGACTTTGGCGCCGAACAGGCGCTTGGCCAAATGGTTGCGCTTTCGCTTTTGCGCGAGCTTGCGCCAGTGGTGGCGGCGTTGCTGTTTGCCGGACGTGCGGGTTCTGCGCTGACCGCTGAGATTGGCTTGATGAAGGCCACCGAGCAGCTGACCAGTATGGAAATGATTGGTGTTGATCCACTGCGTCGCGTCGTGGCTCCAAGGCTTTGGGCAGGTTTTGTGGCGCTGCCTATTTTGACCGTGGGTTTTAGCGTGGTCGGTATCTGGGGCGGTTATTTAGTTGGCGTTGAGTGGCTGGGCGTATTTGAAGGCTCCTACTGGAGCAACATGCAGGCAAGCGTGGATTTCATTAATGATGTCGGCAACGGCATGATTAAAAGCCTTGTTTTCGCCGTGGTAGTCACATGGATTGCAGTATTCCAGGGCTATGACCTGGTGCCAACGTCTGAAGGTATCTCCCGCGCAACAACGCGCACAGTAGTGTATTCGTCGCTTGCAGTTCTGGGGCTTGATTTTGTATTGACTGCCGTTATGTTTGGCGGCCTTTGATGGGTGGAGCAGTTTCATGAGACGCAGTAAAACCATGGAGTTCGGTGTTGGCTTGTTTATGATTGCTGGCATCTTGGGGGTCGTTTTCCTAGGCTTGCGCGTTAGTGGGCTGACGCTCTCCGCGCCTTCGCAGTCCTTTCAGCTGGAAGCCAATTTTGCCAATATTGGCGGTTTAAAGCCTCGCGCTCGGGTCACCATGGCCGGTGTTACCGTTGGGCGGGTGGAAACTATCGAACTGGATACCGAGTGGTACGATGCACGGGTGGTATTGAGATTGAACAGTGAGCTAGAAGGCCAGCTTTCCAGAGATTCCACGGCCTCTATTCTTACCGCAGGGTTACTGGGTGAGCAGTATATCGGCCTCAGCGTGGGCGGCGATCCTGAGATGTTGGCAGCGGGCGATACTATCCGTGATACGCAGTCAGCACTGGTGCTAGAAGAACTTATTCAGCAATTTGTGTCCAATATGGCAAGCAATTAAACGCTGTTCCATAGATAGAGCGTTAGGAGATAGAGTGATGAAAGGAATTAGTAGCGTGATTGGTCGTCGGTTTTTTGCAGCAGCTGCAGTGGTCATGCTTTGGGCGCCTCTCCAGGCCCAAGCGCAGTCGCAAACCCCCGAGGCATTGATTCGTGAAAACGTTGAGTCACTGATGGCCGACCTTGAGGGCCGTGAAGATTATTATGCTAATAATCTTAGCGAGCTTGAAGCATTGGTCGACAGCAATCTTGATCAAGTGGCGGACTTTCGTTATATCGGCGCCAGCGTGATGGGTAGCTATTTCCGTAATGCCACACCTGAGCAGCGCAGCCGTTTTGCCGATGTGTTTCGGCAAACGCTGATTGATACATATACACGTGGCCTGGTGACGTTTGATTACGACGAAATACGCGTTCTCGGTACTCAGCAAGCGCAGCGCCATGATGACCAAGCCAGTGTTGCAATGGAGGTTGTTGCTAATAATGGTCAGGTGTATCCCGTCAGCTATAGCCTGAGGCTTTCAAATGGCGAGTGGCGCGTTGTGAACGTGATTGTTAATGGAATTAACCTGGGGCTAACGTTCCGCAATCAATTTGATCAAGCCATGCGTGATAACAATCGCGATTATGATGCTGTCATTAACGGCTGGTCGCCTGAAGTGGGTGTTGAAGAGCTAGAGCAGGGAGGCGATGCGTGACAATGCTGTTTACACACCCCAGTGTCACTGTGAGTGTTGAGGGTGCTACCTTGGTGGTTGTGGGTGATGTAGACGTAACGCTGGCGGCCGGTTTGGCCGCCAGTGGCGTTAAATGGCTGCAGGCCACGAAGCATACATCGGTCATATTTGATTTCAATCAGGTAAATAAAGCCAGCAGTGTTGCCATCAGTGTGCTGTTTGAATGGCTGCGTGCCTGCCAAATGCGTGGCATTGATGCTGAGGCCATTTACTTTTCAGCACCCCTACGGCGGCTTGCATCAATGGCTGAGTTAGATGACTTAATTGACCATCCCACTTCTGCATTGATGGTTTAACTGAGGGTTTAATAGCTTGGCATGATCGCCAAGTGCGCTGCTTTTCTTTATTATGGCGACCTATTTACATTTATTGATAATGACGACTCAAAAGGAGTTCTCTGCGCCATGCAACCCAACGAAGTAAAAGCACTGCTTGAATCCCGCATCGATGGATGTCAGTTCCATATCCAGGGTGAAGGCTGTAATTTTCAGGTGATTGCGGTTGGCGATGCCTTTGAAGGTCTCTCTCCGGTTAAGCGTCAACAATTGGTCTACTCCGCGTTAAGCGATGAAATCGCATCTGGCGCTCTCCACGCTATTAGTATCAAAACGTTTACCCCGACGCAGTGGCAAGCTGCGTCGGAAAACGTTCAATAACGGCCGCCCCATGGATAAATTAATTATTACCGGCAACGGTTCGGTAGACGGTGAAGTGTGGGTAAGTGGTGCTAAAAATGCAGCGCTGCCCATTCTTTGTGCCAGCCTGCTGTCGGATGGCCCCGTTGTGATTGGTAATTTGCCCCATCTGCAAGACATTACCACGACCTTAGAATTGCTTGGTCGTATGGGCGTTGAGCCGGTAATGGGAGAGAAGCTGACGATTCAGTTAGACGGCTCCCAAGTAACCCATTGCCACGCGCCTTATGAACTAGTTAAGAAGATGCGTGCTTCGATTCTGGTGTTGGGGCCTCTGCTTGCCCATTTTGGTAAAGCAGATGTATCGCTGCCTGGCGGCTGTGCCATTGGCTCACGCCCGGTGGATCTGCATATTCGTGGCCTGGAAGCCATGGGAGCGGAGATTCGCGTTGAGGCGGGTTACATTCGTGCCCGTGTCGATGGCCGCCTGAAAGGGGCGACCATCTATTTTGATACCGTCACGGTAACCGGCACCGAAAACCTGCTGATGGCGGCGACATTGGCCGATGGCAAAACCATTCTGGAAAATGCGGCACGTGAACCTGAAATTGTCGACTTGGCTGAATGCCTGATCAAGATGGGCGCAAAGATCACCGGTCACGGCACCGACACTATTACCATCGAAGGCGTCGAGAAATTGCATGGCTGCGAACACAATGTCATGCCCGATCGAATCGAAACGGGTACTTTTCTGGTAGCAGCAGCAATGACTGGTGGCCGGGTCAAGGTCACACGTACCCGTGCAGATATTTTGGATGCAGTGATCGCTAAGCTTGAAGAAGCTGGCGCTGAAGTCACCACTGGCGATGATTGGATTGCCCTGGATATGCACGGTAAACGTCCCAAGGCGGTGAATATTCGTACCGCGCCTTATCCGGCATTCCCAACCGATATGCAGGCGCAGTTTGTCGCCATGAACGCTGTGGCCGTGGGCCATTCCCGGGTGGTTGAGACCATTTTTGAAAACCGCTTTATGCACGTTCAAGAGCTCAACCGCATGGGCGCCAATATTGTACTGGAAGGTAACACCGCCTTAATTGAAGGGGTGGAGAAGCTTTCCGGTGCGCCGGTAATGGCGACCGACTTACGCGCCTCCGCTTCCCTGGTGATTGCAGCGATGATGGCCGAGGGCGAGACACTGGTAGATAGGATTTATCACATTGATCGTGGCTACGAATGTATTGAAGAGAAAATGCAGCTACTGGGTGCGCGTATTCGCCGTATTCCCGGCTAAGCCATGCAACTCAGCCTTTGCATGCTAATAACTACGGGCTAAACGATGAGTAAGCAACTGATTTTGGCCCTCTCGAAGGGTCGTATTCTCGATGAAACACTGCCGCTACTTGCTGATGCAGGTATTGCGCCTATTGAAGATTTGGGTAAAAGCCGCAAGCTGTTGTTCGATACCAACTTGCCGGACGTTAAATTAGTCATTATCCGTGCCACCGATGTGCCCACGTACGTTCAACTAGGTGCCGCCGATTTAGGGGTGGCGGGAAAAGATGTATTGCTTGAGCACGGTGCCGAAGGGCTCTATGAGCCGCTGGATCTAGAGATCGCCCGCTGCAAATTGATGACTGCAGGGGTTACCGGCCAGTTGCCAGCACTTGCCCGACGCCGCGTGGCCACTAAGTTTGTTAATGTGGCGCGCCGCTATTACGCCGAGCAGGGTATACAGGCTGAAGTGATCAAGCTCTACGGGGCAATGGAGCTAGCGCCATTGATGAACCTGGCCGATGAAATTGTTGATATTGTTGATACAGGCAATACCTTACGGGCAAACGGTATGGAGCCGCGTGAGCTTATTGCCCATATCAGCACGCGATTAGTAGTTAATAAAGCGGCGATGACCATGAAACATGATCGTATCAAGCCTTTATTAGCTCGTCTGGAAAGCGCAGTGAAAAAGCGCCAGGCCCAGTTTGCCGAGTGATACGAGGTAATCTATGAGCAACCCTACAAGCAGTACCGCCGTCAGTAGCCAGTACGCTGATACGATTGCCCGCCTATCGACTAGCGAGGCCGATTTTAACCATCGGTTGGACACCTTGCTGGACTGGGAGGGGGTGTCTGATAAAGCGGTACAGGCGCGGGTCGAGGAGATTCTTGCTAGCGTTAAGCAGCGCGGCGACGCGGCAGTCATCGAAGCCACAAATCGTTTTGATCGACTGTCAGTGTCGGGCATGGATGAACTGCAGCTCACGCCCGCGCAGCTGAAACGCGCCTTTGATAACTTGCCTACTGAGCAGCGCGAGGCGCTCTCTAGCGCCGCGGAGCGGATCAAACGTTATCATGAACGTCAGAAGCCCAACTCTTGGCAGTATGAAGAGGCTGATGGCACCGTGCTAGGGCAAAAAGTAACGCCGCTTGATCGTGCTGGTATTTATGTTCCTGGAGGTAAAGCAGCCTATCCTTCATCGGTGCTGATGAATGCGATTCCCGCGCATGTAGCAGGTGTGCGGGAAATCGTCATGGTAGTGCCTACTCCGGATGGCGTATTGAATGAGCTGGTGCTGGCGGCCGCTCACTTGGCTGGGGTCGATTATGTCTTCACCATTGGTGGTGCTCAGGCCATAGCGGCACTCGCTTACGGCACTGAAAGTATCCCTAGGGTCGACAAGATCGTCGGGCCAGGTAACATTTATGTGGCCACCGCCAAGCGAGCTGTTTTTGGTCAAGTGGGTATCGATATGATTGCCGGCCCCTCGGAAATTATGGTGGTGTCGGACGGCCTAACGGATCCTGATTGGCTGGCAATGGATCTGTTTTCTCAGGCTGAGCACGACGAAGATGCCCAGGCGATATTGGTAAGCTGGGATGCGCAGCATCTTGATGCGGTCGAAGCGGCGATTGAGCGGCTGCTGCCTAGCTTAGAGCGCGAAGGGATAGTGCGCGAGTCGTTGCGTCGTCGGGGGGCGTTAATCCTCTGTCAGGATGCCCAAGAGGCCATTGTGATGATTAACCGTATTGCTCCTGAGCACCTGGAGCTGTCGGTATCAGCACCGGAAGTTTGGTTGGATGATATTCGTCACGCTGGGGCAATCTTTATGGGCCGCTACACCGCTGAAGCGTTAGGTGATTACTGTGCCGGGCCCAATCACGTGCTTCCCACCTCAGGAACGGCGCGCTTCTCTTCCCCATTGGGCGTGTATGATTTCCAGAAACGCTCATCGATTATCCACTGTTCTGCAGAGGGGGCTTCTGAGCTGGGTAAAATTGCCTCCGTATTGGCACGAGGCGAATCGCTCACCGCTCATGCCCGTTCAGCCGAGTACCGCATTCTCGATTAATGCTTGGTGCGCCGCCTGTGTTTTAAACTCTACTTGCCTACGCGGCTCCCTCGTCATCGCGGATGATAAAATTAAGAGCCGCGTTGACGAGGGAGTTCTTCATCATTGGTGACCGCAGGAAGAGGGCGCTCTCCTACCTCTAGCGTCATATTCATGCGTTCGCCACTGCGTACAATGGTGAGTGGAAGGGATGTGCCGGGTGGAATGGAGGCGATCTCGCTCATGGTGGCACGAGCATCCAATATAGGCTGACCATCTACAGCGAGAAGAACATCGCCAGGCTCTAGGCCTGCTTTTGCTGCAGGGCCATCGCTAACAACACCTGCAATAATAACCCCTTGAGGCGTTTGCAGCCCGAAGGAGGCGGCTAGCTCCCGTGATAGTGCCTGAGCCTCAATGCCTAACCAGCCCCGAATGACGCGGCCTTGAGTGACAAGCTCATCAAGTATGCTGTGAGCAAGGTTGGCAGGGATGGCGAAGCCAATACCCTGTGACCCACCCGAGCGTGAGAAGATCGCCGTGTTGATTCCGACCAGTGCCCCCTCTGGGTTAACCAAGGCGCCGCCTGAATTGCCTGGATTAATGGCGGCATCAGTTTGGATAAAATCCTCGTAGGCATTAAGCCCTAAATGATTGCGACCCGTGGCGCTAATAATGCCCATGGTAACGGTTTGCCCAACCCCAAAAGGGTTGCCAATGGCAAGTGCAACATCGCCTACCGCTACATCGGCAGAGTCGGTTAGCTCGATGACCGGAAGGTCGTCAAGATCAATGCGTAGTACGGCGAGATCGCTCTCGGGGTCCGTGCCGATAACTTCAGCAAGCGTCTCGCGGCCATCGCGTAAGGCAACTTGGATCTCGTCTGCGCCATTGATGACGTGATGATTGGTTAGCACATAGCCGTCATCGCTGACAATAACACCAGAGCCTAGGCTGGATAGCATGCGATGATGAGTAGTGGCATCACTGCCTTGGTCATCGAAAAACTGCTGGAAAAAAGGGTCAGACATCAACGGGTGCTGATCACGCTCAACAATGCGTGAAGAGTAGATGTTGACCACCGCAGGTGCTGCTTGCTCCACTGCATGCGAGTAGCTAGCGGGCCCTTGGTTGCGTGACAGTGGCGCCGCTTGGTGTACCTCTGGTGCGGGGCGGTTAGGCACTGGGTTCAGTGCAATAGGTGGGGTTGCAACAGCCGGTGAAGTGGCCTGCGTAGGCGACTCTCTAAATGGGTTAGGTAATGGCTCTGGAAGTAAGAGTAAGACCAAAATAGCGAGTAGCACGCCAGTGATGACAGGCCAGAGATAAGGCAGCACGTAGCGTCGCATGCAAAAAATTCCTTAGCGGGTGTTGGGCTCGCCATTCGCGATAAAGGTAGACGAGTTTTACAATCGTTTTAATGGTAACACTTTCTTAGCAAGTTCCTCACCGGTGCAGATAAATCTTTAAAGGAGTCGGTATGATTCAGCGGGATCAATTAGTGGCAGCCTGTGACCATCAGTTGCGCGCGGGGCAGTTTAAGGATTTCACTATTAATGGCTTGCAGATAGCCGGGCGTGACCAGATCGTGCGTGTTATGACCGGTGTGACAGCATGTCAAGCGCTGCTCGATGAGGCGGTTGCATGGCAGGCGGATATGGTATTAGTTCATCATGGTTATTTTTGGAAAAATGAGCCGGTTGCAATAACCGGTATGAAACAAAAGCGAATTAAAACATTGCTTGATCATGATATTAATTTACTGGCCTATCACTTGCCGCTGGATGCACACGCAGAAATGGGCAATAACGCCGAACTGGCTAGACTTTTGGGTTGGAAGGTGGAGGGCTGTATCGATGGTGAGCTAGGCGAAGGATTGCTATGGTCAGGGCGATTAACTCAGCCGCAAACGCTTCAGGTGCTAGCACAGCAAATTGCTCAAACGCTGCGGCGAGAGCCGTTGGTGATCGAGGCTCCTGGCGTAGGAGAGATCGAGCGTATCGCTTGGTGCACGGGAGGCGCGCAAGACATGATAACGGATGCTTTTGAGGCGGGCGCGCAAGTGTTTGTATCGGGGGAGGTCTCGGAGCGGACTACCCACCTGGCCCGCGAAATGGGCATTCATTATATTGCTGCCGGGCATCATGCTACCGAGCGCTATGGTATTCAGGCGATGGGGGAGTGGCTGGCAGATGAGTACGGCATTGAACACCGTTTTGTTGATATCGATAACCCCGCTTAATCACTTAAAAGCCCTGTATGGCTAATAGGCGAATGCGGGGTTGAGAGGATTTACATGCTGTGACGTTGGAAAAAACGCGCAGCATGCTTATGTGGTCAATATGGCTTTTTTATCGCAATAGGTTAGTTTTATCAGTAGCGTGGCGGCTGAGGGTTGGCTGCCTGGCTGCCTTTCAAACCAAAGTCTTCAGACAGCGTGCCACCTTTGCCGTCTGCGTAATCCCGTGGGATGGCAGGGGCGGGCGCCTGGTCATTGGTTGGCGACGTTTTGGCAGAGTGAACAGCGCTATAGTCAAGGCTGGGCTGAGCTGCGTCGCGAATATTCCATTCCGCTGCATCTTCTTTGAGCTGTTGCTCTAACTGGTTTGCTTCATCGCGTATATTGCCGAGGCGTTGGTAGATGCCACTTAAATGGCTGCCTACGCTGCTCTTCATTTCAGCAATTTGGTGTTCGCGCTCGAGTAGTGTTTGCCGCATGGCTGCGGCATGCCGTTCGCTTTTACTAAATAGACGGTAACAGCCCATTCCAGCAATAAAGCCGACGACAAGACCAATAATAGCAAAGGTTAATGATGAGCTTGGGTCCACAGTGTTCTCCCTGGCGCCTTATATAACAGCGGGCTGCAATCGTCAGCAGCTTATGAATGAAACAGGCTGCCATTATAGGCGTCACTCTGCCGGTTGGGTCAATCCACTCATGCGTTAACACGTCTCTAGAGGTATAATCACACCCTTCTTAGGGTTGCCAGTGCTCATGCTGGTTCCTACGTTACCTGCTGTAGGAGACAAGTGCATGTCATCAAAAACTGCGGCTGAGGCGCTGTCGGTCACGCGTCCTGCAACGCCTATGGCGCGCTACCGCGCTGATTTAGAGCGCGATGATTTTCAGTATGATCCAGCCCAGGAAGAGGCTGTGCGTCATCTTCAGCGCCTATATGATGAACTTGTGGCCGCGCCGACAACCATGCCTAAGGCGTTGGTGGCCAATAAAGGATTCAGGGCTAAGGTGGCAGGCTTGATGGGTAAAAAAGCCTCATCCGCGAGTGAGCCTGCTCTGCCTCGGGTTAAAGCGCTCTACTTTTGGGGTGGTGTGGGGCGGGGCAAAACCTATCTAGTGGATACCTTTTATGAGGCGTTGCCGTTTCCTGACAAAATGCGCACTCACTTTCACCGTTTTATGCAGCGGGTTCATAATGAGCTGACGCATTATAAAGGAGAGAAAAATCCACTGACGTTGATCGCTGGGAAGTTTGCCACTGAGGCCAGGGTGATCTGCTTCGATGAGTTTTTTGTTAAAGATATTACCGATGCGATGATTCTCGCCAACCTGTTGGAAGCGTTATTTGAGCGCGGAGTAGTGTTGGTGGCAACGTCAAACATCGTGCCTGACGACTTGTATAAAGATGGGTTGCAGCGAGCACGTTTTTTGCCAGCCATAGAACTCGTTAACCGTCACTGCGAGGTGGTTAATGTTGATTCGGGGGTGGATTATAGATTACGTGCTTTAGAGCGCGCCGCTATTTTTCACTCCCCCTTGGATGAAGAGGCCGAGCAGGAGCTTGCGCGTAGCTTTCGAGAAATTGCAGGCCATGAAGGCGAGGTTGGGGCGTCGCTTGAGGTTAATCATCGCGTGCTGAAAACCCGTCGCTTGCATGAAGATATTGCATGGTTTGAGTTTCTAGAACTTTGCGATGGGCCGCGCAGCCAAAATGACTATATTGAGTTGGCTCGGGAGTTTCATACGGTGGTAGTGTCGAATGTCACCTATATGGATGCCAAAAAAGATGATCAAGCGCGGCGCTTTATTAATATGGTCGATGAGTTTTATGATCGAGGCGTGAAGTTACTGATGTCGGCCGAGGGGCCGATTGAGGAGCTTTACCGGGATGGAAAGCTAACGTTTGAGTTCCAGCGAACGCTTTCGCGCCTGCAAGAGATGCAGTCACGCGAGTATCTCGGCTTACCTCACAAGCCTTAAACATAACCTGTGCCTAACTGTTTAGTAAAAAAGTCACAATGCCGCTTAACTTGCCGCTATCCTTGCTGTAGAATGCCGCCTCGCTACACATGTTGCCTGTGAATGCAGGCAACCAAAAAGAATAGGGATGGTGCTTCGCCGTGTAACGGTGTGAGTCACCCAATACATTTAATCTGGTGATTTTATCCATGAAGACGTTCAGTGCTAAGCCGCAGTCCGTCCAGCGCGACTGGTATGTTGTCGACGCTAAGGACAAAACGCTCGGTCGCCTGGCCACCGAGATTGCTCGTCGCCTGCGCGGCAAGCATAAGCCCGAATTTACCCCTCACGTTGATACCGGCGACTATATCGTTGTGATCAACGCAGAGAAAGTCCATGTGACCGGCAACAAGGCGAAGGCTAAAACCTATTACCGCCACACTGGTTACCCGGGCGGTCTGCGCTCTATGACATTCGACAAAATGCTTGATCATGCGCCCGAGCGCATCATTGAGTCAGCCGTAAAAGGCATGTTGCCGAAAGGTCCTTTGGGTCGCGCCATGTACACTAAGTTAAAAGTGTACGCCGGTGCCGAGCATCCGCATGCTGCCCAACAGCCGCTTGAACTAGACATCTGAGGAAATCTTCGCCATGACACAGCAGTATTACGGTACCGGGCGCCGCAAGACTTCCACCGCTCGCGTGTTTATGAAGCCGGGCTCTGGCAAAATTACTGTCAACAGCCAAGACCTAGACCTTTATTTCGGTCGTGTTACCGGTCGTATGGTTGTTCGTCAGCCCCTTGAGTTGACTGAAACGCTGAGCCAGTTCGACATTTTTGTCACTGTTGCCGGTGGTGGTAACTCTTCACAGGCAGGTGCAATTCGTCACGGCATTACACGTGCACTGATGAACTACAATGAAGATCTGCGTCCTACGCTGCGTGCCGCTGGCTACGTAACGCGTGACGCACGTCAAGTTGAGCGTAAGAAAGTCGGCCTGCGTAAAGCACGTCGTCGTCCGCAATTCTCTAAGCGTTAAGTACTTACGCTATGCGGCAAGGCGCCCAGGTCATCGACCTGGGCGTTTTTTATTGGAATATCAAAAAATTATATTGCTCGTACCACTATGGTCACGGGTAGTTGTTCTTGTGTATGGCGCTTTGTTTTTTTACCATAGAGCGTATTTGATATTCGTCGTCGCGAAACGCCATTGCGGCGGAACGAGTAAGCTGATGGGAGAAACCTGAAATGGCAGATAACGGCGTAAACAAAGGCCGACGCCGTTTCCTCGTAGGCGCCACCTCCGTTGTGGGTGCGGTAGGTGCTGTCGGGGTTGCGGTCCCCTTTGTGGCTTCTTGGCAGCCTAGTGCCAGGGCAAGAGCGGCGGGTGCTCCCGTTCAAGCGGATATATCAAGGCTTGAACCTGGACAGCGTATGACCGTCGAATGGCGTGGTCGTCCTATATGGATTATCAATCGCACACCCGAAATGATCGAGCGCACTGAGTCGCTGGATGATGGAATGCTGGCCGACCCAGATTCTGAGGTTCCGCAGCAGCCGGGATATATTACCGGTGATTTGCGGTCGATCAGACCAGAGATCGGTGTATTAATTGGTATCTGTACGCACTTGGGTTGTTCGCCGCTTTTCCGGCCTGAGCCTGACGCAGAGGGCGTAGGCGTTGATAACTGGCCGGGTGGTTTCTTCTGTCCTTGCCATGGTTCGCGCTTTGATTTGGCTGGCCGCGTATTTAGTAACGTACCCGCGCCAACGAATCTTGAGGTGCCACCCTACCGCTTTGAAAATGATGACATCATTATCATCGGCGAAGATGAGGAGTCTGCCTAATGGGTAATCCGAATAAAGCCAAGGCGGAAAAGGGCGTCATGCGCTGGGTAGACGACCGTTTTCCCGCAACGCAGATGTGGCAAGAGCATCTTTCCAAATATTATGCACCGAAGAACTTTAACTTTTGGTACTTTTTTGGCTCGCTAGCGCTTCTGGCACTCGTCAACCAAATCTTGACCGGGGTTTGGTTGACCATGAGCTTCAACCCTTCTGCTGAGGGTGCTTTTAATTCCGTCGAGTATATTATGCGCGACGTGGAGTGGGGCTGGCTGATTCGCTACATGCACACCACCGGTGCCTCTGCCTTCTTCCTTGTTGTTTATCTGCACATGTTCCGTGGCCTTTTATATGGTTCTTACAAAGCCCCTCGTGAGTTAGTGTGGGTTTTTGGCATGACTATTTATTTGGTGCTGATGGCAGAGGCCTTTATGGGCTACCTGCTGCCATGGGGACAAATGTCCTACTGGGGCGCGCAGGTTATTATCTCGCTGTTCTCGGCTATTCCCGGTATTGGTCCTGATTTGGCGCAGTGGGTACGGGGCGACTACCTGATTTCCGGTATCACCCTTAACCGTTTCTTTGCATTGCATGTGGTCGCCTTGCCAATCGTTATCTTGGCGCTTGTCGTGCTGCATATCATTGCCCTTCATGAAGTGGGTTCCAATAACCCTGATGGCATTGATATTAAAGAGAAGAAAGATGAGACAGGTAAGCCGTTAGACGGTATTCCCTTCCATCCGTACTACACGGTTAAAGACCTTGTCGGCGTGGCAGTGTTCCTGTTCGTTTTCTGCGTTGTCGTATTCTACTTCCCAGAAGGTGGTGGTTACTTCATTGAGCGGCCCAACTTTGAGCCAGCCAACCCAATGGTAACGCCTGATCATATTGCCCCCGTTTGGTATATGACGCCTTTCTACGCCATTCTGCGCGCGATTACTTTCTCGGTCTTTGGCTTAGACGCTAAGTTCCTGGGGGTTGTATTTATGGGCGCGGCGATAGCAATATTGTTTGTTCTGCCCTGGCTGGATCGTAGCCCGGTGCGCTCTATGCGTTATAAGGGTTGGATGTCGAGGGTTATGCTGGCGCTGTTTGCCATTAGCTTCGTCATTCTGGGTGTTTTAGGTGTACTGCCATCAACCGAAGGGCGAACCATTCTGGCGCAGGTGTGCACCGTTATTTACTTCGCCTTCTTCGTCTTGATGCCGATCTACACCAAGCTTGAGAAGACTAAACCCGTTCCGGAAAGGGTGACTGGCTAATGAAAAAGCATCTATTAGCACTACTTTTCGCGATAGTGCCCGTAACGGCGTTGGCTGCGCCAGCGGCAAGCGTGCCTCACTCAATGAGTCCCGATCTGCACGATCAAGCCTCGCTGCAAAATGGCATGAAGCTGTATGTCAATTACTGCATGGGCTGCCACTCATTGGAGCATCAGCGTTTTGCGCGAGCGGCTGAAGACCTGGGGATACCTCAGGACTTGATTGAGGAAAATATTATTTTCTCATCAGACTTGGCTTATAACGATCAGATGCATATCGCTATGGACAGTGGTGACGCAGAAGGTTGGTTTGGCGCAGCTCCGCCAGATTTAACGCTGATAGGGCGTTTGCGCGGAACCGACTGGATTTACTCGTATCTGCTCGGCTTCTATCGCGATCCCACTCGGCCTACCGGCGTAAACAACACTGTATTTGATTTAGTGGCTATGCCTAATGTGCTCGAGCCGTTGCAGGGTGTGCAAGAGCTTGTCTGCTCTGAGACAGATCGTCCGGTGCCAGGCCAAGAGCCAGACTCTCTGTCTGGTATGTATCAGTCTTGTGAGGTGCTCCAAGTAACAGAGCCTGGAGAGCTGGAACCAGCTGAGTTTGAGGAAGCGGTCTATGATTTGACCAACTTCCTAGCCTACGTTGGTGAGCCCTCTAAGCTACAGGCGCAGGCTTTGGCTCCTAAGGTGCTGATCTTTATCTTTATATTTGGTGTGATTGCTTACCTGCTCAAGCGTGAGTACTGGCGAGACATCCACTAATTAGCAATAACTGATGATCAGTGGGGCGCACGGTGTAAGCCGTGCGCCTTTTGTTTGTTGGTATGACAATAAAGCAACGCTAGCTGGCTTCCCCTAAGATAGGGCTGGCGTGTTATTATTCAAGATTGTTTTGATGCGAGGATGCTTTCATGGGTGTTGTGGCCAAGCGGTCGTCGATGATCTTTTACTCAGGTAGTGATGATCATTTCAGTCATCGTGTGCGCATTGTGCTGGCCGAAAAGGGGGTGGCTGTTGATATCGTTGATGTTCTCGACGAGAAGCCGCCTGAAGAGCTGGCAGACCTCAACCCGTACAACAGTGTGCCAACACTGTTAGATCGTGATCTGGTGCTATACGAATCCAAGGTCATGATGGAGTACTTGGATGAGCGTTTCCCGCATCCTCCGCTATTGCCTGTTTATCCAGTGGCGCGTGCACAAAGCCGCTTATGGATGCACCGCATTGAGCGTGAGTGGTGCCCAATGGTTGATCAGATTCGCAGCGGTGGAAAGAAAGAAGCGGATAAGGCGCGTAAAGAGTTGCGTGAAAGCCTGATTGGTATATCGCCAATTTTTGAAGATATGCCTTACTTCATGAGCGAAGAGTTTACGCTGGTGGACTGCTGCTTAGCGCCAGTACTGTGGCGTTTGCCTGACCTTAATATTGAGCTGCCGGAAAAGCAGGTTAAGCCGCTATTAAGTTATATGTCACGTGTATTCGAGCGTGAAGCATTTAAGGCATCTTTGAGTGAGCGTGAAAAAGAGATGCGCGCTTGAATTCATTCGGCCCCTTTGCTTTGTTAAGGAAGGGGCTTTACTTGTTAGGAGGAGGGAGTCTAGATGAAATCGAGTCGCCCCTATCTCGCCCGAGCACTCTATGAGTGGCTACTAGACAATGAGCTAACCCCTTATTTTGTGGTCGATGCAACTCTGCCTGGTGTAGAGGTGCCTCGTCAGTTTGTTCAAAATGGCCAGATTGTATTGAACGCGGCACCTACTGCTGTGCGCGATCTTTTTATGGAGAACCAGGCGATAGGTTTCAATGCGCGCTTTGGCGGTCAGCCTATGCAAGTTATGATTCCTACACAGGCCTTGATTGCAATTTATGCCAAGGAGAACGGCGCGGGAATGGTATTTGGCCATGAGCCTGATTTGAGTGAAGCCTCTGAATCGTTTGGTGATGTTGAGGATGACGCGCATGACTTAGATCAGTCAGAGTCTTTAACTAATTCGAAGTCTTCTGCCAAAAATAAGTCCTCATCCAAGCCGGAGCTTTCCATTACGGAACCTGTTGCTGCGAAAAGTGATGATTCTGATGATGCATCGGTATCCTCGAAAAAAGACACTAAGCCAAAGAAAAAGCCGACACTACGAGTCGTTAAGTAATCGCTGTCACGCTGTTGTTAAATCAAAAACCTCGCCCATTTCCTGGGCGAGGTTTTTTTCTTGAGTGCGCTTATAAAGTGTTTAATTCGCCTGCTTAATCTAGGTACTCAAATACCTTAACGATACGCTGCACGCCGCCAACAGCAGAGGCTGCATTTACGATGCGATCAGACTCTGCGCGAGTGACAATGCCCATCAGGTAAACGCTGGCGTTTTCAGTGGTGACTTTTATTTTTGAGGAGTCGATGGAGTCATTGGTAGCTAGGTGGCTGACAACATTGGTTGTTAGCCAAGTGTCGGTGAGCCGTTGGCTAGCGGGAAGTCGGGCAGCAACGGTCAGCTCGTTATGCACTTCATTCACGCCGCGTAAGTTGCTGGCCACTTCGCCTGCCCGTACGCGAAGCTCTTCGCTAGGTACTTGACCTACCAGCAATACAACACCATTGAAGCTATTTGCCCGAATGCGTGCGTCACCAAGGCGGGCATCGGCACGATCCAGTGCGCGTTCGACTTCGCGCTCAATGGTCGTATCGACAGCTTGCACATCATCACTACGCTGAGCGTAGTTAGACTGGTTGGACGCCGAATTATTTGCACACCCGCCTAGCAACAGCGCCGCGCAAAGGGTTGCGGCCATTAAGCCATAAGAAGAGAAGCGCTGGGTCATCGGTATAACTCCGTGGTGTTAATCATTGGAAGGGTATGAGTTAGGCGGCAAAGCTTAAGTACTGCCAAACAGCTGTTCATCAATAAGATCGCACAAGCAATGAATGACCAATAAGTGGACTTCTTGAATGCGTGCAGTCGACGTGGCTGGAACGCGAATTTCACAGTCATCCTGGCCTAATAGTGAAGCCATATCACCGCCATCGCGGCCGGTAAGGGCAACCACGGTCATGTCACGATCATGTGCCGCTTGAATAGCCTGAACAATATTGCCGGAATTACCGCTAGTAGAGATAGCTAGCAGCACATCGCCTGGTTGACCCAAAGCGCGAATCTGCTTGGAAAAAACCTCGTTATAACTATAGTCGTTTGCAATCGATGTGAGGGTCGATGTATCGGTAGTTAATGCCAGCGCGGGGAGGCTTGGCCGTTCGCGCTCGAAGCGATTAAGCAGTTCAGAAGAGAAATGCTGACTATCGCCTGCGCTACCGCCATTGCCGCAAGCAAGAATTTTTCCTTCGCTAACAAGGCATTGCACCATCATTTGACTGGCTACTTCTATAAACGGCGGTAGTACTTCGCTGGCGTAGGTTTTAGTGTCAATGCTGTCGTTAAAATGACCAAGTATACGAGCTTGAAAGTCCATAAGGGCTTCCTGATAAAATAGAGTCAAAAGGCGTCAAAAGCCGCTTTTGCCCAGTGAAAATCGAGATCAGGCGCTTTGCCAATAATCGCCAGAACGTCAAAGCGACAGGGTGATGATGTGCCGCAGCGGGCAAGATAGAGCCGTGCTGCGCGTACCAAGCGCTGTTGCTTCTGGTAGGTAACGGTTTCCAGTGGGTGCCCATAGCGCGTCGTCGCGCGGTGTTTGACTTCGACAAAGACGAGAATATCGCCATCTCGCATCACCAAGTCAAGCTCACCCCCTTTCACATGATGATTCTGTGTCACGAGGGTGAGCCCCTGCTGGCATAGCCATTGAGCAGCGATTTGCTCAATGGCGGCACCGCGGGCGCGGGCAGTTTGGGCGTTATTCGCCACTGTCACCCAGGCTACGCCCTAAAATGGGTGAGGGAGACCCGTTCTGGAATCTCGCCCAAGGTAGTTCACGATAGATACGCCCATCGTCTCTCAGCGATAGCATACCCGTGCTGCCACTCAGACCTTCCAGGTCGGCAAGATTGGAAAGGCGAATGGCCAGCTCGTAAGCGTCAACGCCCATGGCCATTAAGCGGAACATGGAGGCATCGGACTCGTCACGTAAGCTACGATAACTGGATGCAAAGGGCAGGGCTTCTTCACCACCTACTGCAGCATCCGGGATCTGCCATGGAATATCCATAAACATAACGTCGTTGAGATCTTGGTCAAGGCGAGTCTGTTGGCGTCCTTCATATAAATGCGATGTGGCATAGATCGGTAAATTGGGAGCGTAGTAGTAGTCCATCGTTGGCGGCACTTGGCGCGCATATTCTGGCAAAGCAAGCAGGAAGAGGGCGTCGATATTGCCTAAGCGTGCGCGCTCGCCGCTGACGTTAAGCGCCGTTTGAACGGCATTAGATACCGAGCTTTCTGGGTTGTAACGCACGGCATTGGTGATTTCGCCACCCTGGCCCTGCCACTCATTCCAGAACGCTTCCCCAACCCTGCGACCCCAGCCATTGTCCGGTACCATCATTGACATTTGGCGGTGGCCGTCCTGCCATGCGCGCCGTGCGGCCTGGCGTGCTTCATCTTCCGCTGACAGGCCGTACTGGAAAAGGCGCTGGGCTTGGTTGCTGTCATTATTGCCGTAGTTAAGCGCAAGCGTAGGCAAGGGCACGCTGTCGCGCTCTTCTAACTGGGTAACTTGGTCTTTGTCGAGTGGTCCAATAATTAGCTGAGCGTTCATTTGTTGAGCGCGGTCGTAAAGCTCGTCTAGCGAGTAGCGTGATGCGTCCAGGAAGCTTAGCTCAACATTGTCGCCTTTAATGTCGTGATGCTGGCGCATGGCAGTAGCAATGGCATTGGCAACGCTGCTAAGCGGACCTGATTCAGGTAGTGCAACGACAATGCGACGAATGTCTTGTCCTTCAAGCTCAGGTAGGGCCACGCTTACCGCACTGGGTTGGTCAAGCACTTCGCGAGCCCAACGCTGCCGTTCCTCTAGCGTTTCTTGCTGATTAGCCTGCATCGGTAGCTCGTCACCCAGTACCTGGGTGGCACGTAATACAGCACGCGGCTCATTTAGGGCGCGGCCAAGTTCGGAGAAAAGCAGCGCCCAACGTACGCGATCCGCTTCTGACAGCAAGCTTTCATCGATAGCGCCAGCTGTTTCAAAGGCGTTATCGCGCTCACCCTGGCGGGCCATAATGTTGGCCGCTTCCAGGCGCGTTTTGGCGGCTTGCTCGGGGGCTTGCTGTTCAGCCTGGCTTAATAGCCGACCTGGGTCTTCATCAGGTGCCCGGTCGACAACGCCTGGTGGTTGCATCGCACAGCCAGCAACCAGAAGTGCCACTAGAGCAGCGGCGAGAAAGCCACGTAATGACTGTTTCATGTATCCTTCCTTAAGTTTCCATTTGCGCTGTCGCTGCTTGCCAGCGATTGAAATAGGTCTCTGCACAAGCATAGCGTACCGGCAGGGCAAGCCTTCAACGAATTGAGAGTCATAAATGACAGATGATAATCCGGGCACATTGTACGTGGTTGCCACGCCAATTGGGAATTTGGACGACTTATCCTCGCGTGCCGCTCGGGTATTAGGGCAAGTGACCCGCATCGCAGCTGAAGATACGCGTCATAGCGGGCGGCTGTTGGCACATTTAGGGCTTAATAAGCCCATGATTTCGCTGCATGATCACAATGAAGCTCGTCGAGTAGACACCCTGGATGGTTATCTCGCTGCAGGAGAAGATATTGCCTTGATCAGCGACGCAGGAACACCGTTGATTAGTGATCCTGGATTTGTTTTGGTGCGTGAGCTGCGCGCGCGAAACCGCAATATAATACCCATTCCGGGCCCCTGTGCGCTAATTACTGCGCTATCAGGAGCAGGATTACCAACAGATCGTTTTGTATTTGGTGGGTTTTTACCCGCTAAACCTGGTGCTCGCCGCCAGGCATTAGAAGCATGGAAAACCCGCGAAGAGACACTGGTCTTTTACGAGTCTCCTCACCGTATTCTGCACACGCTTGAAGCGTTGCAGGAGCAAATGACTGGTCGAGATGTGGTGTTGGCCCGTGAACTGACCAAAACCTTCGAAACTTTTTTACACGGCACACCAGCCTCCTTGCTTGAACAGTTAGCCGCTGACCCTAATCAGGCCCGCGGTGAATTCGTGGTTATCGTTACTGGAGCTGCGCCTGTGGCACAGAGCGAGCATCAAGATATTTCAGCGGATGCGTTGCTAGAAGCCCTATTGGCCGAAGGCGTTGGCGTAAAGCAGGGAGCCGCTATTGCCTCGCGAATGCTGGGTGGGCGTAAGCAGGCTTGGTACGCTCGTTTGCAAGCAATGAAAGGCGACCATTGAGGCAAATCGAGGGCACTGGTATGCTTGCCGCCGGAGTTGGCCAGACAGTCGCCGCTAATGCCCCTTAAAAGGTATTGGGGGAGGAAAGTCCGGGCTCCATAGGGCAGAGTGCCAGGTAACGCCTGGGCGGCGCGAGCCGACGGAAAGTGCAGCAGAGAGTAGACCGCCTAAGCCCCTGAAATAAACCTCTGGGGCCGGTAAGGGTGAAAGGGTGCGGTAAGAGCGCACCGCGCGCCTGGTAACAGTGCGTGGCATGGTAAACCCCACTCGGAGCAAGACCAAATAGGGACCCAATGGCGTGGCCCGCGCTGGGTCCGGGTAGGTTGCTTGAGCGCTGTGGTAACGCAGCGCCTAGAGGAATGGCTGTCCAAGACAGAACCCGGCTTATCGGCCGACTCCCCC
Organism: Halomonas sp.; assembly: GCF_011050415.1. Taxonomy (GTDB): domain Bacteria; phylum Pseudomonadota; class Gammaproteobacteria; order Pseudomonadales; family Halomonadaceae; genus Vreelandella. The sequence continues at coordinate 102,578 of NZ_DRFS01000006.1, read as the reverse complement.
ATTTCCACATTTAGGGCGTGCATGCACGCCCTTTATAACGTTGTCTTTTATACTCTTGTGTGAGAAAAAAATGTCTTCTGCTGACGCTGAACAGGTTGCTAACCGCTTTCGCCATACCAGCGTACTCCTGGAAGGTGCAGTTGATGCTTTGATCCATGACGCTGATGGTGTCTATCTGGATGGCACGTTCGGAAGAGGCGGTCACTCACGCTTGATATTAGATCGCCTTAATGAGTCAGGTCGGCTGCTCGCTATGGATCGCGATCCCCAGGCGATTGCCGCCGCCGCTGAAATAGTGGATGACCGCTTTCAGATTACCCAGCGTGAGTTTGCCCATTTGGCAGAATTTGCCCAAGAGCAAGGGCTTTATGGAAAGCTTTCCGGCGTGCTGCTGGATATCGGTGTTTCATCACCTCAATTGGATGATCCTGAGCGGGGCTTCAGCTTTATGCGTAACGGGCCTCTGGATATGCGCATGGATCCTACCCAGGGCCAAAGTGCTGCCGAGTTTTTGGCCCGGGCAAGTGAATCAGACATCGCACATGTGTTTAAAACTTACGGCGAAGAGCGCTACGCCAAGCGTCTGGCGCGAGCTGTGGTGTCCCGTAGGGTTGAAAAGCCGTTCACCCATACGGTGGATTTGGCTGAAGTGCTTAAAGTTGCCCATCCCGCCTGGGAGAAAGGCCGTCACCCGGCAACGAAAGCGTTTCAGGGCCTGCGTATTTTTATCAACGGCGAGCTTGAACAGCTAGATCGTGCGCTCGATGCAGCGCTTGAGGCGCTTGCTCCTGGTGGCCACCTGGTGGTCATTAGCTTTCATTCACTAGAGGATCGACGTGTGAAGCGCTTTATTCGTCACCATGTGCGCGGTGACACTGACCTGCCCCGCGGAGTGCCTATTCGTGATGATCAAATGAATCGACGCTTAGAAGCGATAAGCAAAGGAGTGCGTCCAAGCGATGAGGAAGTCGATGCTAACCCTCGTGCACGTAGTGCCGTTATGCGAGCTGCTCGCAAACGTATGTGATCACGGATGACATCATGAGCATGGACCGGATTGAGCAGTGGGCAACCACACTACGCACCGAATGGCCGTTTAAGCTCCGCCTTCGTCCCTGGCCGATTGTAATTAGCGTCGTCTTTTTGCTATGTATGGCCTCTGGATTGGGTGTGGTTATCACTACACATATGACGCGGGTTCAGTTTGCGCAGCTACAGCAGTTAGAGCAAGAGGAGAACCAGCTTCAAACGGAGTGGGGGCAGTTGCTGCTGGAAGAGGGGGCTTGGGCAACACCCGCCCGTATTGAGCAAATTGCCACTGAGCGACTGGGAATGCGTATCCCCGATGTTAATGACGTTGAGGTGATTCGGCCATGAGGAGTGAGCGTCGAGGAGGCACCTCTCGTCAGCAGCCGATTGCACCCCCCTTAGGCGGTGGTCGTTTTTTCTTTATTCTGCTCGCCATTGGTTTGGCGTCGGCTATTTTAATAGGCCGCATCACGCTTTTGCAGGTCATTGACCGCCCCTTTCTACAAAGCCAGGGTGACGCTCGTACCTTGCGCCATGAAGCGATTCCAGCCCACCGCGGCATGATCACCGACCGAAATGGCGAACCTTTGGCGATTTCAACGCCAGTCGTCACTATATGGGCCAATCCACAAGAGTTACCGGACGATGCCATTCAACGTATTGTGCTAGCCCAGGCGCTTGGAATGACCCTGGATGACTTTGAGTCGCGGGTAGCGCGCTTTAGCGAACGTGAGTTTATGTATCTGCGTCGCCAAATGACACCCGCCGCAGCGCAGCAGATTCTTAATTTACGTACTCCAGGGGTTTATCCTCAGCGTGAATACAAACGTTATTACCCTGCTGGAGAAGTTGCCGCCCAATTGTTGGGGGTAACCAATGTGGATGATATTGGTCAAGAAGGCTTGGAACTCTCCTATCAGCCTTATTTGGCAGGGCACCCGGGTCAGCGTCGCGTTATCAATGATCGTCGTGGTCGTTTGGTGCGTGAGCTCGGTGTGATCAGAGATGCCCAACCTGGGGGCGAGTTAACCCTGGCTATCGACCAGCGCATTCAGTATATGGCGTACCGTGAGCTGCGGGCTGCAGTGGCGGAGCATGAAGCCGATGGTGGCGTGCTGGTAATGATGGATGCCCGCACTGGGGAAGTGTTGGCGATGGCCAACTTACCTTCCTATAACCCTAATAATCGTGCGGGGCTCGACCCTCGTGGGCTGCGTAATCAGGCGCTGGTTGATGTTTTTGAGCCCGGTTCTGTTATGAAGCCGCTGGCAATGGCCGCCATTCTGGAAAGTGGTGTTGTTGATCGCAATGTAGTGGTCAATACCTCACCCGGCTGGATGCGGTTAGACCAGTTTACCATTCGCGACTTCCGTGATTATGGCCAGTTGGATTTAGCCGGTATTTTGGAGAAATCTTCAAATATCGGCATGTCACGCTTGGCACTGCAGCTAACCGATACTGCGATTTGGGAAAAATATAACCAATTGGGTTTAGGTCAGGCGCCAGGCACCGGTTTTCCGGGTGAATCGACGGGCAGCTTGCCTGCGCCTGTACGCTGGTCGCGTAGTGAACGCGCGGCCCTCTCTTATGGCTATGGTTTGTCAGCGTCAGCGGTTCAGATAGCAAGTGCTTATACCGCCATAGCCAACAACGGCGAGCGTTTGCAGCCTTCATTGCTGCGCCTTTCAGAGCCGCCTATGGGTATTCCTGCCATCTCACCTACCGTGGCTAATGATTTGCTGAATGTCTTAGAAACGTCGGTGGCGGCTTATACCGGTGGGCGTCGTGCGCGGGTTGAAGGTTATCGTGTGGGCGGTAAAACGGGCACGGTACGCAAAACCGGGCTGCAAGGTTATACCACCGATGCCTACCGCAGTGTATTTGCCGGCATTGCCCCTATTTCTGATCCGCGTATTGTGACCGTCGTAATGATTGATCACCCAAAAGCAGGTGAGTTCTACGGCGGTGCTGTAGCCGCACCGGTCTTTTCCAGTGTGACGGGGAATGCCTTACGCTTATTGGATGTGCCGCCAGATCACGAGGCGGAGTAGCTTTATTAAGGAGACTGCATGACGCTCAGTCCAAGCGATGTGTTAACGGCGCTCGCGCAAGTATGGCCAACAACACCACTGCCCGCTGAACTGCCTAAACTGCCGGATCATGTTCGTTTTGAAACAGATTCTCGTAAGTTAGCGGAAGGCGATATTTTTGTGGCCGTGCCTGGCACTCAGCGTGATGGTCGTGACTATATCGAGCAAGCGCTTGAGGCTGGTGTTGCACTTATATTGGCCCAGGGAGCCCACGACGATGTCCAGTTGGAGGGGCGGGTGCTTAAGCTGCCGCACCTTTCGATACGTTTGGGCGAGTTGGGTCGCGCTGTGTTTAAGGTGCCGCGAGATATTGATGTTATCGCGGTTACCGGTACTAACGGTAAAAGCTCGGTAACGCATTATCTCGCCGCCCTTAGCGAGGCGCTGGGGACACCAGCAGGTGTGATCGGGACGTTGGGTGTAGGGCGACCAGGTGAGCTTGTGGATAGTGGTTTAACGACGCCTGGCCCGCTGGCGCTCCAAGCGACCTTAGGAGAGCTGGCACAGCAGGGTATTAAGCGCGTTGCGTTGGAGGCATCATCCCATGCGTTAGACCAGCACCGCCTGGAAGCCGTTAACGTTACCGTAGGGGTGTTTACCAATCTGACCCGCGACCACTTGGACTACCACGGCAGTATGGCCGCTTATGCTGCCGCAAAAGCGAAGCTGTTTCGTCGAACGACACTTAGTTTGGCAGTGGTGAATGGCGACGATCCGCTGGCGCGGCTGATGCTCGCAGGTTGCGATGCTAGCGTGCGTGTCCTGGCTATAGGTCAGGATGAGGCAGTTACGCTGCGGGTAATCGATTGGCAGGCGTTTGAGCAGGGGCAGCAAGCGATGATTGCCACCCCTGACGGCGAGAAAATGCTCTCTTTGAGCCTGATGGGGCGCTTTAACTTAGACAATGTATTGCTGGCAATGGCCGTGCTCTATGGGTTGGGCGAACCGCTTGATGCACTGTTTGAAGCGGCTTCATCGTTAACGCCCGTATCAGGACGTATGGAGCTCTACCGCAATGCAGATTCCCCAAGCGTAGTGGTGGATTATGCACATACGCCTGACGCGTTACACAATGCGTTGCAGGCGTTGCGAGCCCATCTGGGCGATGCTGGAAAACTGTGGTGCGTGTTTGGCTGTGGAGGCGAACGCGACACGGGTAAGCGAGCCGAAATGGCTAAGGCAGCCGAACAGTTAGCCGATTATATCGTGGTAACGGATGATAATCCGCGCCATGAGTCTGCTGGGCAGATACGTCAGCAGATATTGGCCGGCTTCTCGGACGCGGCACAGCCCATCGAAATAGGCGATCGCCGCGAGGCCGTGGCATCTGCTATCAGCCAAGCCTCCGCTCAGGATGTTGTCTTGATTGCCGGAAAAGGCCATGAGGCGTATCAGGAAATTAACGGCGTGCGCCACGCCTACGCCGACAGTGATGAGATTCAGCGGGCGTTTGCTACCCGGAGTGCCCACTGATGGAGTGGACATTAGGTCAAGTGGCAGCAGCCCTGGGAATTGAAGTGCCGCTGGAAAGCGCCGAGTTACCAATAGCCGAGGTAGTGACCGATACTCGTAAAATAGTACCAGGATGTCTGTTCATTGCCTTAAAAGGGCCGCGCTTTGACGGCCACGATTTTATTGAAAGCGCCCACGCTCAGGGTGCAGCGGCGGCGTTAGTCGAGACAACTGTAGAGTGCTGTTTACCGCAGTTGGTTTGCGCCGATACTCGCCTTGCACTGGGCTTGTTGGCAGGTGCACAGCGCCAGAGGTGGATGGGCCCCGTCGTTGCCGTCACAGGCAATAGTGGTAAAACCACGGTTAAGGAGATGTGCGCCGCTCTGCTGGCGCCTTTGGGCAATGTGTTAGCCACCCAGGGTAATTTAAACAATGATATTGGCGCACCGCTTACGTTACTGGGGTTGAGGCAGCACCATCAAGCCGCTGTGGTAGAGCTAGGAGCGAATCATTTAGGTGAGATTGCCTGGACGACCCACTTGGCTAAACCCGATATCGCCATTATTACCAATGTGACCGGTGCCCATGTAGGTGAGTTTGGCGGTATGGGTCAAATCGCCCAGGCCAAAAGTGAAATACTAGTAGGGCTTGGTGAGGGTGGTACGGCCATACTGAACCGCGATGATCATTACTTCTCTTTTTGGGCCGCCTTTGCGGGACAACATCGCATTGTTAGCTTTGGTTTGCATCCCAAGGCGGATGTGAGCGCGTCAGCGCTTTCCTGTGATCATCAAGGGCGTTATGCTTTCACGCTGCTGCAGCATGGTCAGGCATTAGGCCATGTACGTTTGCCGTTGCTAGGTAAGCATAACGTTTGCAACGCGCTAGCCGCAGCTGCTGCAGCGCTGACCCTAGGTGTCTGTGCTGAGCAGGTCATTGCGGGTCTGCACTCGCTGAAAATGTTGGCAGGCAGGTTAACGGTGGTACCAGGTTTGCGTGGGGCCAACGTACTTGATGATACCTATAATGCTAACCCTGGCGCGGTCAAAGCCGCCCTGGATACCTTGGCTAGCTTTCCGGCACCGCGCTGGTGTGCATTAGGCGCGATGGGAGAGCTGGGAAGCGACTCGGTAGCTCTACATGCCGACATTGGCCGCTATGCCGCAGCGCTTGGCATAGATGAATTTTTAACGCTGGGAGACGCCGCACGTGCTGCCAGCGAGGCCTTTGGTCGTGGGCTGCATTTTAACGATCACGAGGCGCTAACGCGTCATGTCACTAATACTTTGCCGCCTAACACCACTCTACTGGTGAAAGGATCGCGCAGTGCTGGCATGGAACACCTTGTCAATGCGCTGCGTTCGGATGAAATAAGGTAAACGCCGTTCATGTTACTTCACTTGGCGAATTTTCTGTCGCAGTACCAATCTGCTTTTCAGGTTGTTAATTATTTAACGCTTCGCGTGATTTTAGGTGCACTGACCTCGTTAATGCTCTGTCTTTGGTTAGGGCCATGGATGATCAGGCGCTTGGTTGAAGGTCAAATCGGTCAAGCCGTTCGCGATGACGGCCCTCAATCCCACCTTTCTAAAGCGGGTACACCCACCATGGGCGGGGCGATGATACTGCTGGCGATTGCCATTAGTACGTTGCTATGGGGAGATTTAACCAATCTTTATATATGGATTGTGCTTGGTGTCACCCTGGGCTTTGGTGCGATTGGCTGGGTTGATGATTACCGCAAAGTAGTCGAGAAAAATCCCCGCGGCTTACCTGCCAGATGGAAATATTTTTGGCAGTCGGTAGTGGGTCTAGGCGCCGCACTACTGCTCTTTTTCACAGCCTCCACGCCGGTTGAAACCAGTTTATTGGTGCCGTTGTTCAAAGATATTGCGCTACCTCTTGGCGTTTTTTATATCGTACTTACCTACTTTGTGATTGTGGGAAGCTCTAACGCTGTGAATTTAACCGATGGTCTTGATGGCCTAGCGATTATGCCCACCGTGCTGGTGGCCATGGGTCTGTCGGTGTTTGCTTATGCTAGCGGCAATATCGTTTTTGCTGAATACCTGCATATCCCGTTTATTGCTGGCACGGGTGAGTTAGCTATTTTCTGCGCCACTATCGCTGGCGCGGGGCTGGGCTTCCTATGGTTTAACACTTATCCGGCACAAGTTTTTATGGGCGATGTGGGGGCGCTGGCGTTAGGCGCAGCGTTAGGCGTGGTCGCGGTGATTGTTCGCCAGGAGATCGTGCTGTTTATTATGGGCGGTATTTTTGTGCTGGAAACGGTATCCGTGATCTTGCAGGTGGGCTCATACAAGCTCACAGGTCGACGCATCTTCCGTATGGCGCCCTTACACCACCACTATGAATTAAAAGGCTGGCCTGAGCCGCGGGTTATCGTGCGCTTTTGGATCATTACCGTAGTACTGGTGCTGCTAGGTCTTGCGACGCTTAAAATTCGTTAATGCACATGGTCGTGAGTGCGCCTCATTAGCCGTGGCGTGATGCGATAAGGAGCCTGTCATGGTTCGAGTAGCTAAAGGTTTGACGCTGGTAGTGGGGCTGGGCCTGTCTGGTCGCGCGATCTGCCGCCATTTAAGTCGGTTAAATGTGCCCTATATGGTGGCGGATACGCGCGCTGTACCACCGGGGCTTGAAGACTTTCGGGCTGCTCATCCAGGCGTTGACATTCACTGTGGCTCATTAACGTCACTGGATCTTACTGATATCCGAGAGGTTGTCATCAGCCCAGGGCTTGATCCTCGCATGGCAGGGTTAGAAGGCTTAGCCGACAAGATCAGCGTTCATACGGGCGAGCCGATGGTGGTGGGTGAAATTGCCCTGTTTGTGCGTGCTGCCAAGGCTCCTATCGCGGCTATTACCGGTTCAAATGCCAAGTCTACGGTCACCACGCTGCTTGGCGAGATGGCTGAGGCCGCAGGCGTTCGTGCGGCTGTTGGTGGCAATTTAGGCACCCCAGCGCTGGATTTGTTAGCCGATCAACCTGATGCTGAGCTCTATATTCTTGAACTTTCCAGCTTTCAGCTTGAAACAACCCCTAGCTTGGGAGCGGCCTGTGCGGCATTCCTGAACTTAAGCGAAGATCACCTTGACCGGCATGGCGATATGCACGGCTATCGGGCTGCCAAACAGCAGATTTTTAACGGCGCGCAGAGCGCCGTTGTTAATGCCGATGACCTCTCTACCTGGCCCGAGCAAGCTGTTGCACAGGTTGCGCACTTCTCCTCTAAGGTCCCCACCACTGAGAGTGAGTGGGGCCTGGCCCTTTATCACGATAAGCTAACGCTTATGCAGGGTGCTCAGCCTTGGATTGCGATTGATGAACTTAAGATGGCTGGGCAGCACAATTATCTAAATGCGTTAGCCGCATTGGCGATGGGACAAGCGCTAGGTTTCGCAGATGCACCGATGTGTAATGTGCTGCGCGAATTTAAAGGCCTAATTCACCGCAGTGAAGTCATTGCCAACATTAATGGCGTTACCTGGGTTAATGACACTAAGGGGACGAATGTTGGGGCTACACTGGCCGCCATTAATGGCATTGGCGCTACTCTGGAAGGGCGTCTGATTTTATTGGCCGGTGGCGTTGGCAAAGGTGCCGATTTTTCGCCCCTAGCACAGCCGCTTTCCCAGTGTGCCCGCCATGTACTGCTATTTGGCTTGGACGCACCACGGCTAGCTGATGCATTAATTGAACACGTGAGTATCCAGCAAGTGGAAGACTTGAACCAAGCGATGCAAGTCGCCTTTAAACTTGCCCAGCCGGGTGACTGCGTGCTGCTGTCACCAGCCTGCGCAAGCCTAGATCAGTTTGCCAATTACCAAGAGCGCGGTGAAGTGTTTCGCCGCTGGGTGCAGAAAATGGCACAGCAGACAGCAGGAGCAGCACTATGAGCCGACTTCAGCGCCTTCGCGAAGGGCTCACAACGCGAAACATGCCGTGCGATATTTGGCTTGTCATGGCAGCTGTTGCGCTAGCCGGCTTGGGTTGGGTGATGGTTAGCTCTGCCTCAATAGGGCTGCTGGACGATACTTATCACTACTCCCGTCAACACGGTGTTTTTCTTGTGCTGGCCATTATGGCATGCCTGTTTATGCTCTGTGTGCCGCTTGAAGCGTGGCGTCAAAACGCTGCGCTGATTCTGCTTGCCAGTATTTTTATGCTTTTTTTGGTACTGGTGATTGGCCAAGAGGTTAACGGCAGTAAGCGCTGGATTGCATTGCCGGGGCCATTGCCAAGCTTGCAGGTGTCAGAGTTTGCCAAAATTGGGCTGATATTTTATATGGCCGCATTTATGTCGCGTTTCGCTTACGATTTGCGCCGTCGAGCGTTTAGCATGTGGCGCCCCCTGGCCGTGCTAGCTCTGCCTGCAGGGCTGCTCTTTTTAGCCCCTGATTTCGGCGGCATGGTGGTCTTTACCGTTTGTGTTATTGGCATGCTAATGATGAGTGGGGCGTCGTTAGTGCTGCTGTTGGGTAGCGGCGCGGTGCTGGGTACGGGTGCGGTGATGATGGTGGTAATTGAGCCTTATCGTTTAGCACGCTGGACGAGCTTTCTGGACCCATGGGCGGATCAGTTCGCTACGGGGTATCAGTTAACGCAAGCATTGATTGCCTTTGGGCGAGGGCATGTGACAGGTACTGGACTGGGTAATAGCGTACAGAAATTACACTACCTGCCTGAAGCGCATACCGACTTTATTTTTGCAGTTATCGCCGAAGAGCTCGGCATGATCGGCGCGATTATTGTCGTGCTGTTGTTCACTATTTTTATTGCTCGCGCAATGTGGGTAGGGCGGCGTGCCGAGCTTGCAGGGCATCTTTTTGGCGCTTACGTAAGCTACGGCATTGGCTTTATTGTTGCCGCGCAGGCCTTCATTAATATGGCTGTCAGCTCCGGGCTGCTGCCCACCAAAGGCCTAACACTTCCGCTAATGAGCTATGGCGGCTCTAGCTTGTTGGTAACGGGTATTATGATCGGGCTGCTGCTACGCACGGATGCCGAAACGCGACACCGCCCTCGACGTGCGTCCACCCCCTATAAATCGCGTCATGAGCCGCGTTTGTCTTAGCGCTATTTTCAGGAGTTTATTGTGACAACGAACGCACGCCGACGGGTTCTTATTATGGCGGGTGGCACCGGTGGCCATGTGTTTCCAGCGCTTTCACTTGCCAGAGCGTTGCAAGCTCAGCAGGTAGACATTGAGTGGCTAGGTAGCCCCAGAGGAATTGAAAATCGCCTAGTACCCGAAGCGGGTATTAAGCTGCACACTATTGCGGTCAGTGGGCTGCGTGGTAACGGCGTAGCGGGGTGGTTGAAAACGCCGCTAAATCTTTCGCGCGCGATCTTACAGGCGCGTACTGTTATTGGTAATTTCAAGCCCCATGTGGTGGTTGGTTTAGGTGGCTTTGCCAGTGGCCCCGGTGGCTTGGCAGCGTGGTTGTCACGCATTCCTTTGGTTATTCATGAGCAGAACGCTGTAGCAGGTCTCACTAATCGTGTGTTGTCACGACTTGCCAAGCGCACTTACGCAGCATTTCCTGAGGCTTTCGGTTCGCGAGCGGAGGTGATTGGCAACCCTGTGCGTAACGATATTGCCGCGCTAGGCAATACCCCACGCGATGCCAACACGCTCGCTGCTCGCCCCCTGCAGCTGCTCGTAGTGGGCGGTTCACTAGGTGCGGTTGCGCTTAATGAGCGCTTACCGCCAGCGCTTGCCGCACTGCCTGTCGAGCAGCGTCCGGCAGTGCGCCACCAGGCGGGCAAAGATCGCGAAGTCGCTACTGTAGCGAATTATCAACAGTGCGGTGTAGAGGCTGAGGTAAGTCCATTTATTGAGGATATGGCGGCTGCTTACCAGTGGGCAGATCTAGTTGTATGCCGCTCGGGTGCTCTGACCGTGGCTGAACTGGCGGCGGCTGCCAAGCCCTCACTGCTGGTACCTTTCCCATTTGCGGTAGACGATCATCAGCGGCTCAATGCACAGGTATTGGTTAAGGCCGGTGCTGCCAAGTGCGTTGTTCAATCTGAGCTGACCGTTGAGCGTTTAACCGATTTTTTAAATGAATTGCTCGTCCCTGACACTCTGGCAGCGATGGCAGCAAATGCACGCCAGGCCGCGCATTTGGATGCTACGACGCGCTTAGCTGAGGGATGTTTGGCGATGGTGCCGTTAGGAGAAACTGCGTGACCGATTCAAACCAAACCTTGACGCCCTCACGTGGCTGCAACATAGGCCCTGGTATGCGCCGTATTCGACGCATTCATTTTGTCGGTATTGGTGGCGCAGGGATGTGCGGTATTGCGGAAGTGCTGGCTAACCAAGGTTATACCGTTAGCGGTAGTGATATGAAGTCCTCCTCTGTGGTGGAGCGGCTGCGCCAGTGTGGCGTGTGTGTAGTGATCGGTCACGCCGAGGCAAATGTAGAAGGTGCTGATGTGGTCGTGGTTTCTAGCGCCATTGATGAAACTAACCCTGAGATTCGCTGGGCGCACGAGCATCGTGTTCCGGTGGTCCGGCGCGCGGAAATGCTCGCAGAGTTAATGCGTTTTCGGCATGGTATTGCCGTGGCCGGTACCCATGGTAAGACGACCACTACCAGCTTAACGGCTACGCTGCTGGCTGAAGGTGGGCTTGATCCTACGTTTGTAATTGGCGGGAAATTAACCAGTGCAGGTGCCAATGCTCGTTTGGGGGAGGGTGACTATTTAGTTGCTGAAGCCGATGAGTCTGACGCCTCTTTTCTGCATTTACAGCCGATGGTGTCAATTGTTACCAATATTGACGCTGACCATATGGCGACCTACGGCGGTGATTTTGAGCGTTTAAAAAGCACCTTCATTGAGTTCCTGCACAATCTGCCGTTCTATGGGCTAGCAGTACTATGTATTGATGACCCGCATGTGCGGGTGCTGTGTGAACAGGTCAAACGCCAGTTTGTGACTTATGGCTTTGATAGCGACGCTGATTACCGGATTGTGGATTTTGCTCAGCAGGAGGGGGAGGTTTCATTTACCGCTCTGCGTCCTGGCAAAGTGGCGCCGTTAAATGTCCGTTTGGCAATGCCAGGTCGCCACAATGCGTTAAATGCAATGGCAGCGATTGTGGTGGCGACCGACGCGGGGGTGGGTGATGCTGCCATATTGAGTGGGCTGGCTGGTTTTGCCGGTGTGGGTCGCCGCTTCCAGGTGCATGGTAACTTTCCCGCACCCCAAGGTGGCGGCGATATTATGCTGGTGGATGACTATGGCCACCACCCGCGTGAAGTCGATATGGTTATCCAGGCCGTTCGTGCCGGTTGGCCTGAACGTCGCTTAGTCATGCTCTATCAACCCCATCGGTATAGCCGCACTCGCGATTTATACGAAGATTTTGTGCGGGTGCTTTCGCAAGTCGATACGCTGGTATTACTCGATGTTTATAGCGCCGGTGAAGCGGTTATTCCAGGTGCCGAAGGTAAAACGTTGGCAGGCTCTATTCGTCAGCGCGGTGAAGTTGACCCGCTGTTTGTGGAGCATAAGCAAGAGCTACCTAGCTTGCTAGCCAATGTGTTAAGGCCAGGCGATATCTTAATCACCCAGGGGGCTGGCGATGTTGGTGGTATTTCCCTCCGTTTGGCGCAGGCGCAATTAGCAATGAAAGAGGTGGAGCTATGAGTACACAAATGGCCCAAGCCCAACAGTTCGGAAAAGTTGTTGTTGTTTATGGTGGTACCTCTGCTGAGCGTGAGGTGTCACTTAAAAGCGGTGCAGCAGTGCTTGAGGCGCTTCAGCGCAAGGGCGTAGATGCCTGTGGCTATGATCCTCGCGATAATGGTTTGGTTGGTTTAGAACAGTTGAATCCCGCTATCGTATTTGTTGCTCTACACGGTCGCGGTGGTGAAGACGGAACGCTGCAGGGCGCATTAGAGCTGCTCAATATCCCTTATACGGGGAGTGGCGTGCTTGCCTCTGCGCTAGGAATGGATAAGCAGCGCACCAAGCAGGTATGGAGCGCCGTCGGGCTGCCGACCCCAGAAAGCATTATGCTGGATGCAGGCGCTGACTGGTCAGCGGTGGTGGCACAACTGGGGTTGCCGTTAATTGTTAAGCCCGTTCACGAGGGTTCCACGCTAGGTATCAGCATCGTTAAAAGCCAAGCGGCGCTTGAGGCGGCGTATCATGAGGCGGCAAAGTTTGATGCTCGAGTGATGGCGGAACGCTTTGTGGTAGGTGAGGAGTACACCGTTGCACTATTAGGTAACCAGGTCTTACCCGCTATCCGCGTGGAGGTGCCCGGTGGATTCTATGACTATGAAGCCAAATATATTGCCAATACCACCCAGTATCATTTGCCCTGTGGTTTGCCCAGCGCTCAAGAGGCAGAACTTGCACTGCTGTGCCAACAGGCGTTTGCAGCTGTTGGTGGGGTAGGGTGGGGGCGTGTTGATGTGATGCGTGATAACGAGGGGCAATTTTGGCTGATAGAAGTCAATACCGTGCCTGGTATGACCGATCATAGTCTGGTGCCCCAGGCCGCGGCACATGCTGGCATTGGTTTTGATGATCTCGTGCTTCAAATACTCACCACCGCAGGCGAGCAGTTCACCGCATGAAAAAGCGTAACGCTTGGCTGGGGTTCATTCTACTGGCATTGCTGATGGGTGCGGGTGGCCGTGCGCTTTGGCTTTGGTTGGATCGCCCTATTGAGCGGGTTTCCATTCGTGGCGAGTGGGAGTATGTAAGTGCCGATTATTTGCGTACTCAGCTTGCGCCATTAGTGGTTGATGCTACTTGGTTGTCAGCAGATCTAGGTGAACTGCGCGATCGAGCACTACAGATTGGCTGGCTGCATGAAGTGCGTATTTCGCGGGAATGGCCCAATGCACTGGTATTTGAATTAATTGAGCAAGTACCCGCGGCACGCTGGAATGATGACTTCTTGCTTAATCCTCAAGGCGAGCCTTTTGCTTTTGCTCCCCTTACACCACCGTCAGGCCTTCCCGACTTGGCAGGCCCAGTGGGCAGCAGTGAAGAAGTGCTGCGCTACTATCACCGTCTTGGCCCTCACTTTGAGCAGCTTTCACTGCAACTTACCCAACTGCGTTTAGAGCCGCGCGGCGCTTGGCGGCTGCAGCTCAATGATGGTGCTTGGGTAATGCTGGGACGGCGTCAGCATGAAGTCCGTTTGGCACGCCTGTCCGCTTCATGGCAAAGGGAGCTATACCGACTTGGAGATCAGATTCGTTATATCGACCTGCGTTATCCGAATGGCGTTGCTGTGGCTTGGCATGGAGAAAGTGAATTTGATGCGCAAGATGAGTAACAGTTGTATTACTTGATGCAAATAAGGAGTAAAAGTAAGTGGTCGCCCTCAATGAAAAAGCCAATAATCGGCTTTAATTTGCGTTCAAAGCCTAATATTGTAGGTTAGGACTAGTCGTATTCTGGCTATTGTTTCTATACTATGGGCCAGACAAAGGTTAAGTGATTTTTTAATTCGACTATTTGTGCTTAGCAAGTGTCTGAAAAATACTACTGATTATTTCGGGTTTCGCGCCTTCATTGTTAAACATTGGATTAAGCGCCTCCCTATATATTTATTTTATAAAATGACGCAAGGAGATTTCCCGACTCATGGCAGGCTCACCCAACGCATCCAATATGGTGGTCGGGCTGGACATTGGAACGTCCAAGGTCGTCGCGATAGTCGGTCAACCTACCGACGACGGCGGAATTGAAATTGCCGGTATTGGCTCGCACCCCTCGCGTGGTATGAAGCGTGGTGTTGTGATCAATATTGAATCTACGGTGCAGTCTATTCAGCGCGCGGTTGAAGAAGCTGAACTAATGGCTGGCTGTGATATTCACTCGGTATATGTTGGCGTGGCGGGTAGTCATATTAGTTCAATGAACTCTGATGGCGTTGTCGCTATTAAAGAGCGTGAAGTGACTCCCTCCGATATTGAACGAGTTATTGATTCTGCGCGCGCGCGTGCTGTTTCAGAAGGTCAGCGTGTGCTGCACGTGCTGCCTCAAGAGTTTTCAATTGATGCTCAGGGCGGCATTCGTGAGCCTTTAGGTATGTCAGGCGTGCGTTTAGAAGCGCAGGTTCATCTGGTAACGGCTGCCTTAAACGCAGTCCAAAATATAGAGAAGTGTGTACGGCGCTGTGGTTTAGAGGTTGATGCTATTATTTTAGAGCAACTCGCTTCAAGTATGGCCGTGCTAACTGAAGATGAGCGTGAACTTGGCGTATGTATGGTGGATATCGGTGGTGGTACCACGGATATGGCTATCTTTACTGAAGGCGCTATTCGCCATACGGCAGTTATTCCTATCGCTGGTGACCAAGTGACCAACGATATTGCGATGGCTTTGCGAACGCCTACGCAACATGCTGAAGAGATAAAAGTTAAGTACGCTTGCGCGTTAACGCATTTAGCGGCAAGCGATGAAATGATTAAAGTTCCTAGCGTAGGCGACCGACCTGCGCGAGACTTATCACGGCAGGCATTAGCCGAAGTGGTAGAGCCGCGCTACGAAGAGTTGTTTACGCTAGTAAGAGATGAATTACGCCGTAGTGGCTATGAAGACATGGTGGCCGCCGGGATAGTGCTTACCGGCGGTACCTCGCGTATGGAAGGTGTTAGCGAATTGGCGGAAGAGATTTTTCACATGCCTGTTCGCATCGCATGTCCGCAGAATGTAAGAGGTTTGGCGGATGTCGTTCGTAACCCGATTTATGCGACGGGCGTTGGTCTGCTGCATTATGCCTTGCAGGAAACGCGTCATGGGCAAGGCCTAAAAAGCCACGGGGGAGTGGTTGCAGCCCATAAGGGTCGCAACGAGCTTGCCCGGCGTGATATCAAGGAAGACCATTCGGCGCTGGCAAGAATTAAGGGCTGGTTCAAAGGAAATTTCTGACAGGGCCGCAAGCGCGGTTCAGGAGACGGGGCTTATGTTCGAATTGGTAGATAACGCACCCTCGAGCAGTGCGGTCATCAAAGTGGTTGGCGTTGGCGGCGGTGGCGGCAATGCTGTTAATCACATGGTCGAAAGTAATATTGAAGGCGTAGAGTTTATTTGCGCCAATACTGATGCCCAGGCGCTAAAACGCGTATCGGCGAAAACTATTCTTCAGCTAGGCGCTGAAATCACTAAAGGATTGGGTGCAGGTGCCAATCCCGAAGTGGGTCGCCAAGCCGCGATGGAAGATCGCGAGCGTATCGCTGAATTGCTGGTTGGCGCTGATATGGTGTTTATCACGGCAGGTATGGGCGGGGGCACTGGTACAGGTGGTGCGCCGGTAGTTGCTCAAGTTGCTAAAGAGCTGGGTATTCTTACCGTTGCTGTTGTGACGCGTCCCTTCCCGTTTGAAGGGCCAAAGCGCATGCGTGCCGCTGAAGAGGGCATGAAAGAGCTTTCCGAGCATGTTGATTCGTTAATCACTATTCCGAATGAAAAGCTGCTTTCAGTACTAGGTAAGAATGCCACGCTGCTTACCGCTTTCAGTGCTGCAAACGACGTGCTGTTAGGCGCCGTTCAAGGCATTGCAGAGCTGATTACCAGCCCCGGTATTATTAACGTCGATTTTGCCGATGTGCGCACGGTTATGTCCGAAATGGGCATGGCAATGATGGGTACTGGCGGTGCAACGGGCGAAAATCGTGCACGTGAAGCCGCTGAGAAGGCGATCCGCAGCCCGCTTTTGGAAGATATCGATCTTCATGGAGCGCGCGGTATTCTGGTCAATATCACTGCTGGACCCGATTTGTCGATTGGTGAATTCAATGATGTTGGTGCCACGGTGCAGGAGTTTGCATCTCCAGATGCCACTATTGTCGTGGGTACATCCATCGATATGGAAATGTCAGATGAGTTGCGGGTAACGGTTGTAGCCGCTGGCTTGGATGGCCACAAAGCTAAAACCGCTGCACGAGAGCCAGCACGCCGTTCGGCGGCGGAATCTTCCTCTGATTATCGCAAGCTCCAGCAGCCTACGGTCATGCGTCAGCAGGCAACGGCACGCTCTGAAGCCCCTGAAGCAGCTGCCAAGCCACGTCCTGAAAAGCGTCGCACGACTGAAGCTGACGACTATTTGGATATCCCCGCGTTTCTACGCCGCCAGGCGGATTGACCCTCTTTATCAGGCTCATTGCAATAGCTAGCGAGCGTTTTATTGGCTAAAACGCTCGCTAGCTGTTAAAGTGAACACTGTTTGATAACTTTTTCCTCGCGGTAATCACCGTCTTTAGAGTTAGACCACTGCCCATGATCAGACAACGCACCCTTCAAAACGTCATTCGCGCTACCGGAGTGGGTTTGCATTCTGGTAAAAAAGTTCATTTGGCTTTGCGTCCGGCGCCAGCTAATACAGGAATTGTGTTTGTCAGAACCGATCTGGAACCCGTGGCTCACGTACCTGCACGCGCGGAATTGGTAGAAGATACCAAGTTGTGCACGGCGCTTTCTTATAACGGGGTTAAAGTGGCAACGGTTGAGCATTTAATGTCAGCATTTGCCGGGCTGGGGATTGATAATGCTTACGTAGATGTTAGCGAGCCTGAAGTGCCCATTATGGATGGTAGCGCTAGCCCGTTTGTATTCTTGATTCAGTCAGCGGGTATTTTAGAGCAGGATGCCGCGAAGAAATTTATTCGCATTAAACACCGCGTTGCCGTCACTGATGGTGATAAAGAGGCTGTTTTCTTGCCTCACCAGGGCTTTAAGGTCTCCTTTGCGATTGATTTTGACCACCCTGTTTTTGAGCAGCAGAAGCAGACAGCGTTGATTGATTTTTCAACCACGTCATTTGTTAAAGAAGTATCGCGCGCGCGGACCTTTGGCTTTATGCGTGACTTAGAGTTTTTGCGTTCAAACAATTTGGCGTTGGGCGGCAGTTTGGATAATGCCATCGTAGTTGATGATTATCGTATCGTTAACGAAGGCGGTCTGCGCTACGAAGATGAGTTCGTTAAACATAAAGTGTTGGATGCCATCGGAGATTTATACCAGCTGGGTTATAGCCTAATTGGTGAATTCCGGGGTGTAAAATCAGGCCATGCATTGAATAATCAGCTCTGTCGTGAGCTTATGGCACAGCCTGATGCCTATGAAATCGTCACCTTTGAAGATGAAAAAGCTGTTGCGCCTATCTCTTATGCGGCACCCGCAATGGCGTGAGTTTAAACCTCACTAGAAGCACTTTTGGAAGCTATTAAGTCTGATTAAACTCGTAAAGCACCGCCGATGCGGTGCTTTATGCATTTTGAGGCTGTTAGAAAGAAAGCATATTAAAACAAATCAGCTTCTTGGGATTTGCTATTTTAGCGGTCGTGCATGAGAGGCAAGCCGTTCAAGCGCCCGTTTAAGAGCAGGATTGGTAGTGTCCTCTGCGCACTCAGCTAATGTTTTGCCCGCATCAGCTGACAGGCTGCGAGTATTTCGCGCTGGGGCGACAATCGGGCGCACAGGACGTACCTTGAAAGTGAAGCCATTAACACCTTCAAACCCAGGTAGCTGGTGAAGCAGCTCTAATAAGCGACGCTGTTCAAAACGCAGCCAGGTTAACCAACTGGCTTGGCCGCTAATGAGCGTTAAGCGACCTTCGCGAAATCCTCCAACGAAAATATGCTCACGCATTTCTTCAGGGAGGTGCGCACGCAAATGCCGCTGCGCTTGATCGATCAAGCGAGACAGGCGCATTAACTGACTAATATCGCCGGACTTTGAGAGCAAGCGGGCAATGGGCTGTGCGTGAGAACGCTTAACCTTTATACTCATACGCTTAATTCCTAGGGTACCGATATCTTAGGGTACCGCTAATGACGATGTCGGCAATCCTGGCCGATGACCAATTAGCCGATTTTACCACGCTCAGGAGCCGGTCTACAGCATGTCACCAACGCATGAAACTCAGTCTGCTATACCACGGCGTCAACGCCGTTATGGTATAGCGCGTTGGTGGCTGGCTGGCCTGCTAGTGAGCTGCCTCTTACCTGCTAGCTTAGGCCACGCCGACGCTTTTCGTAGCGGTGAGCGCAGCGTTACGATCTGTTTTTGGGTGCCTGCTATTTTACGTGCTCAATCTCACTGGATTGCCAAAAAACGCCGCGCTTTGCGCCGCTGGTTCCAGCATCCTAAGCGCTTTGCTCCTGTTCGGCACTTATTTAATTGGCTGCCCCCAATGGCTATGCTGGTCGCGGCTCACGATGTTTTGACCCAACGCGGTCCACCTTCCCCTCGAGTTAGTCGATAATACTCTCACTTTCTCGAAACAGGGCGTGTCCCGATGGGTCGCTCGTGAATACTTGGATATTTCATGCTTAATAATTTATTACGTAAAGTCGTTGGTTCCAAAAATGACCGCGAAGTAAAGCGCATGCACAAAAATGTGCCGCAAATCAATTCGCTAGAAGCCGAATTTGAGGCGTTGAATGATGCTGAACTACAGGGGAAAACGGCTGAGCTGCGCCAGCGCTTAGAAGCCGGTGAGTCACTGGATAGCCTTTTGGCGCCTGCGTTTGCCATCGTACGTGAAGCCAGTAAGCGCGTGATGAACATGCGTCATTTTGATGTACAGATGGTGGGGGGCATGACCCTGCACCGTGGTCGTATTGCAGAAATGAAAACTGGTGAGGGTAAAACCCTCGTTGCCACGCTTGCTGTTTACCTTAATGCGTTGACTAGTAAGGGCGTGCATGTTGTCACAGTGAACGATTACTTGGCGCGCCGAGATGCTGAGTGGATGCGTCCGCTATATGAGTTTTTAGGGCTATCCATCGGTGTCATCTTCTCGGGTCAAACCGGTGAAGAGAAGCGTCACGCTTACCAGTGCGATATTACCTACGGCACCAATAATGAGTTTGGCTTCGATTATCTGCGTGACAATATGGCGTTTTCGTTAGAAGACAAAGTACAGCGTGGACTCCATTTTGCGATTGTCGATGAAGTCGACTCGATTCTCATTGATGAGGCACGGACCCCGCTGATTATTTCCGGGGCAGTCGATGAAAATACCGACCTTTATAAAATCGTTGATGGATTAGCCCAGCAGCTTGAAAAGGGTGAAGAAATTGAAGATGAAGAAGCCACTGTCGTTGGTGACTTCTTGGTTGATGAAAAGCAGAAGCAGGTCGAACTGACAGAGCAGGGCCATAACAAAGTTGAAGAATTGATGCGCGCTGAGGGCTTGTTAGGTGCGGATGACTCCCTCTATGCAGCGCAAAATCTTAACCTGCTTCAACATATGCACTCGGCCTTACGTGCCCGTTATCTCTATAACCGTGATGTCGACTATATCGTCTCCGAAGGCCAGGTGGTGATTGTTGACGAACATACTGGACGCTCTATGCCGGGGCGCCGCTGGTCGGAAGGCTTACATCAAGCCGTCGAGGCCAAAGAGGGCGTCACGGTGCAGCGAGAAAGCCAAACGCTAGCCTCGACCACCTTCCAGAATTACTTCCGTCTGTATGAAAAGCTGGCGGGGATGACCGGTACAGCGGATACCGAAGCCTTTGAGTTTCGCCAAATCTACGGCCTCGACGTAGTGGTTATTCCTACCAACCGACCACTAGCTCGTAAAGACCTTAACGATTTGGTCTATCTGAGCGCTGAAGAGAAATATGAAGCGATTATCAAGGATGTAAAAGCGGAGACGGAAGCCGGTCGACCTGTATTAGTGGGTACCGCTTCTATCGAAACATCCGAGTATCTCGCCAACTTGATGCGTGAGGCTGGGCTTCAATTTAGCGTGCTTAACGCCAAGCAGCACCAGAGTGAAGCCGAGATTATTGCCCAGGCGGGCCGCCCAGGGGCGATTACCATTGCCACCAATATGGCTGGTCGTGGTACCGATATTATGCTGGGGGGGAACTGGGAGGCCGAAGCTGCCAAGCTGCAGAACCCAAGTCAAGAGCAAATTGATGCGCTTAAGGCCGAATGGCAGGCGCGCCATGACGGTGTACTGGCTGCAGGTGGTTTGCACGTAGTAGGTTCTGAGCGTCACGAATCACGGCGTATTGATAATCAGCTGCGTGGCCGTGCAGGGCGTCAGGGTGACCCTGGGTCGACGCGCTTCTTCTTGTCTCTAGAAGACAGCCTGATGCGCCTATTCGGCTCTGATCGCGTCAAGCGCTTAATGCAGGCGCTAGGCCTTGAACGCGGTGAAGCTATCGAACATAAAATGGTTTCCAATGCCGTTGAGCGTGCCCAGAAGAAAGTGGAAGGGCGTAACTTTGACGTTCGCAAGCAGCTGCTTGAGTACGATGATGTCGCCAACGATCAACGCCGCGTGATCTATGACCAGCGTAATGAAATTCTTGCCGCAGACGATGTCGCGGACGCCGTGATTGGTATTCGTGAAGAGGTGATGGAAGCGGCAATCAGTGATTATGTGCCCCCGCAGAGCCTGCCAGAGCAGTGGGATTTGCCTGGCCTGGAAGCACACTTGAAAACAGAATTTAATCTTGATGCTCCCGTTGTTAAGTGGGCAGCTGAGGATGAGCGCTTCAGCGAGGAACAGTTGCGTGAACGGCTGCAAACCATGCACCGCGAAGCCTACGCAGCCAAGATTGCGGCGGCGGGTGAAAAGCTAATTCGTCGCTTTGAGAAGCAGGTAATGCTGCAAGTGCTCGATACTCGTTGGAAAGAGCATCTTCAGTCAATGGATCACCTGCGTCGCGGTATTCATCTGCGCGGCTATGCCCAGAAGAATCCTAAGCAAGAGTATAAGCGTGAATCGTTTGAGCTCTTCCAGCATCTGCTAACGAATATTAAGGCAGATGTTACGCGGATTCTTAGCCACGTTCAGGTGCGCCAGCCCGAAGAAGTCGATGCCCTTGAACGCCAGCGCCGCGAAGCGCTGGAGCGGGAAACGGCTTCTGCGGCCACCCGGCATGACGACCCAAACAATGAGCAGTCAGCCCCAGCGGCTTCGCAAGAGGCGCCTGCTGTTGATGGCCGTCCGGTACGCCGCGAAGGGCCAAAAGTTGGTCGCAACGATCCCTGCTTTTGTGGCTCGGGCAAGAAATATAAGCAGTGCTGTGGAAAGCTAAGTTAGAAAGCTAAGCTAACGGCGATAATGTTTAAGACACTGCCTAACTCAGCGGTTGTCTAAAGGAGATAATCATGGCGGTAGGAAGCATTCCTTTTCCAGCATTAGCACCCCTTGAAGGGGTGCGGCTGGGGGTTGCAATGGCGGGTATTAAAAAGCCGGATCGCCGTGATTTGGTGGTGATTGAGTTGCCTGAAACGGCAACCGTCTCTGGTGTATTTACCCGCAATGCATTTTGTGCCGCGCCCGTCGTGGTGGCCAAACAGCATATTGAGCAGTGTCGCGAGCAGGGGCGTTCGCCGCGCTACTGGCTGATCAATACGGGCAACGCCAACGCAGGTACCGGTGAAACTGGCTTGCGTGATGCACGCGCTAGCTGCGCAGCGCTTGCCCAGCAGCTCGGTGTATCTGAGGTGGATGTGTTGCCATTTTCAACTGGCGTGATTGGTGAGCCGCTGCCAATGGAGCGTCTTTTAGCAGGACTGCCAGCCGCGCTTGAGTCACTCTCAAGTGACAGTGCCGCCTGGGAACAGGCAGGCCAAGGCATTCTAACCACAGATACTCGTGCGAAAGGCGCGACTGTTACGCTGCAAATTGGCCAACAGACGGTAACGATTAACGGCATCACCAAGGGTTCGGGCATGATTAAGCCCAACATGGCTACCATGCTGGGTTTTGTGGTGACCGATGCCGCCATAGAAGCGCCGCTGCTGGATAGTCTGCTGCGTGAGACCGTCGATCGATCGTTCAACTGCATTACCGTGGACAGTGATACCTCGACCAATGATGCTTGTATGCTAGCAGCGACAGGTACGGGTGCTCGCATAGCTGATGAAGAGCAGGTGACTGTGTTCCGCAACGCCTTGCAGCGCGTGATGACCGAGCTGGCGCAGGCGATTATTCGGGATGCTGAAGGCGCGACCAAGTTCGTTACTCTTCAGGTAGGTGAGGCCAAGAGCCGTGAAGAGGCGCTTGATGTGGCTTTCACCGTCGCTCACTCACCGCTTGTCAAAACAGCACTTTATGCATCAGATGCTAACTGGGGGCGTATTTTGGCGGCTGTTGGTCGTGCCCCTGTCAGCGACTTTGATGTAAATCGAGTGGTGATTGACTTGGGTGAGGTACGCTTAGTGGAGCACGGTGGCCGCGCAGCAGGCTACACCGAAGCCGCTGGAAGTGCCGAAATGGCGCAGTCAGAAATTACTATTCGCAT
Source organism: Halomonas sp. (assembly GCF_011050415.1). Lineage (GTDB taxonomy): Bacteria > Pseudomonadota > Gammaproteobacteria > Pseudomonadales > Halomonadaceae > Vreelandella. Next base: position 79,731 of record NZ_DRFS01000006.1, on the reverse strand, counting down.
TAACTTGGGGCGCGGCGAAGAGAGTGCCACGGTATGGACTTCTGACCTCTCCCATGACTATGTGTCTATCAACGCGGATTACCGCAGTTAGCTACTATAATCGCTAGGAAAGTATTAGCTGGCAGGGGTAATGGGCAAACGCAGCGACATAGCACCGACGTTATCAATGTTGGTGCGCGCAGTGGATAAAGGCGTAACGAGTATATGAGCGTAAAGGTAAAACGACGGGTTCACGTCGCGGCAGCTGCGATTATCAGTGCCGATCAAAAGCAAGTATTGATCGCCCGTCGGCCATCAAGTGTTGATCATGGCGGGCTATGGGAATTTCCAGGCGGCAAATTGGCGCCTTATGAAACTGGCCTTGAAGGCTTGAAGCGTGAACTACATGAAGAGCTGGGCATTGAAATCGTTTGTGCTCAGCCGTTGATTCGCGTCCATCACGAGTACCCAGACAAGCACATTTTACTTGATGTGTGGCAGGTGCATGAGTTTGCTGGTGAGCCCTTTGGTCGTGAAGGGCAGGCAGTGCGATGGGTGCCGATGAGTGAGTTGTCTAACTATCCTTTCCCGGCGGCAAATGTGCCGATTCTACGTGCGGTTCGGCTGCCCACCGAATATCTGATAACCGGTGAAGAGCCTGATGAAGCGCGCTTCGATGCATTTCTAGAGCGTGCCCTGAGCGAGGACCGCGTTCGTTTAGTGCAATTACGTGCTAAGCAGTTGGAGGAAGCGGCTTATCTTGCGCGCGCCCAGCGAGCTCTTGCGTTATGCCATGAGCACGGTGCGCGGTTGCTGCTCAATGGTGAACCAGCGCTGCTTGATCATATTGATGCGGACGGTATTCACCTCACCAGTGAACGCTTGATGCAGCTTGAGCGCCGACCGATTGCTGAAAATAAATGGCTGTCAGCGTCGACCCATAACCAGACGCAGCTCACTCAGGCAGCGGTAGTAGGCTGTGATTTTGTTAGCCTTTCGCCGCTGCGCACCACCCCGTCACACCCTGAGGTGGCACCGCTCGGTTGGCATGATTTCCAGCAGCTGGTCGAGCGTGCCGGTATGCCGGTGTTCGCATTGGGTGGCATGACGCGCTTTGATGCCAATCACGCCCGCGCCGTAGGTGCTCAAGGTATCGCTTCAATCCGCGATTTCTGGAAGTAGCTGGTAGCTTGTTGCTAAAAAAACGCCTGCCTCGGGTTACTCAAGGCAGGCGTTTGTGTTTTTCTGCTAGTTTTACAAACTAAGCCAAGCCTAATCTCTGTAGCGGCGGGTTAGATCACCATAAGCATCCACTCGGCGGTCGCGTAGATAAGGCCAAATACGACGGGTGTTCTCACTACGCTCCATATCGAGTGTCACGACTAACTGCTCGGTTTCTTCCCCCGCATGGGCCAATAGCTCACCCTGAGGGCCACAGATAAAACTACCGCCCCAGAACTGAATGCCGTCGCCGACGCCGGAGTGATCTGCCTCAAAGCCGACCCGATTGGCGACCAATACCGGTAAACCGTTGGCCACCCCATGGGCGCGCTGAATCACTGTCCAGGCATCTTTTTGACGGCTTTTTTCAGCGTTGTCATCATTGGGATCCCAGCCGATTGCCGTAGGGTAGAGCAGTAAATCAGCCCCAGCCAAGGCCATTAGCCGCGCGGCTTCGGGGTACCACTGGTCCCAGCAGACCAGCACGCCCAGGCGGCCTAGCGAGGTTTCAATAGGCGTGAAGCCCTCTTGGCGGGCGCTATCGTGGTCACCCGGCGTGAAGTAAAATTTCTCATAAAACCCTGGATCATCGGGAATATGCATTTTGCGATACTGCCCGATGCGGCCTTTCGCGCGGTCATAAACCACTGCCGTATTGTGATATAGCCCAGGTGCGCGGCGTTCAAATAGCGACCCGACCAGCACAATATCCAGCTCTTTGGCGAGCGCGGCAAGGCGCTGCCCGGTAGGCCCATCAAGGGGCTCTGCCAGATCAAACAGTGCCGGGTCTTCAAACTGGCAGAAGTAGTGGGTGGCGTGGAGCTCTTGAAGCAGGACCAACTGCGCCCCTTGCTTAACGGCGCTACGAATACCTTCTTCACTTGCTGCTAGGCTCTGGACTTTATCAGGCCAGGCGGGCTGCTGCACAATCCCTACGGTGAGTGTCTTTGACATGGAGACTCCTTAGCAATTAGCGGTCGCGGCAAGCGTGCCCCGGGCAAGCGTACCCTGAGGCAACTGCATGGTGAGGCAATGCAGGCTGCCGTGCTGGCGAATCACACTGACGCAATCGATTGGAATGAGCGTGTGGTTTGGAAAGGCGTCTGCTAGTGCTTGCAGCGCCGTAACATCCGCTGGATCGCCATAGGTAGGTACCAATACAGCCTGGTTAATAATTAAGAAATTCGCATAGGTGGCTGGCAGGCGATGGCCATCTTCAGGGTCAAAACAGGCCTGTGGCCAGGGCAGCGCGATAAGCCGGTATGGCGCACCGTTACGCTGCCGGAAAGCCTGTAGCTCCTGCTCCATGGACGCTAAAGCTGGATAGTGCGGATCGCTAGGATCATTACAGCGCACGTAGGCAATCGTCGATGGGTCACAAAAGCGCGCCAGCGTATCAATATGGCTGTCGGTGTCGTCGCCCTCTAAATGGCCATTAGCCAGCCACAGTACCCGGTCAACGCCAAAATCTTGAGCAAGCTGTGCCTCTACTTGTTCACGGGACAGTGAAGGGTTGCGGTTAGGATTCAGTAAGCATGCTTCAGTAGTGAGCAGGGTGCCTTCACCGTCGGTTTCGATACCACCACCTTCCAGCACTAAATCGCGCGACTCCACTGGACAGGACCAGATGCCGGCATCGGCAAGCCACTGAGTTAGCTGATTATCACGCTCAGCGGGAAATTTCCCGCCCCAGCCGGTGAAGGTGTAATCCAGCATCACCCGTTGGCCTTGTGTATCGACAACGCTGATCGGACCGTGATCACGCGCCCAAGTGTCATCGGTGGGTGCGACAATTAGCAGCAGCCGTTCAGCAGGCACCCCATAGGCATCAAAAGTGGCAGCCAAACGTGCTTTTGTAAGCTCATCTGGTACGCAAATAAGCACCCGCTGATAGCGCGCAGTGGCAATGACAATACGCTCCAGCGTGGCTTCAATACGCGACAATAAAGGTGCCCAATCGCCGTCGTGGCGCGGCCAAGTCAGTTGAATGCCATCCTGGGGATACCATTCGGGGAGCAAACGATAAGTCATAGTCGCCAACGTCATGAGTGCCTTTGTCGAGTTGGAAAAGAGGGTTGCCTCAAAGGCAGCCGTAAATCGGCGCAATGTAGGCGGTGACGGGGCAAGTTGCAAGCGTAACGTTTTAATCTGAACGCTCACAGTGCCTGTCGCTCTAATGGCCGTTTGAACATGCAGAGACACTAAAAAAACCGTACCATGAGCGCTTATTGATAAGGAATGACGCCATGCTTGATCGTTTGCCTTTTCTGGTGGGGCTGCGCTACGTGCGCGCTAAACGCCGGAATCACTTTATTTCGTTTATTTCGCTTACCTCAATGCTGGGGTTAATGCTGGGGGTCGCTGTACTGATCCTGGTGTTGTCGGTGATGAATGGCTTTGACCATGAGTTACGCACGCGCATTTTAGGCATGGTGCCGCACACCAAAATTGAGTCTCGCGAGGGGATGGTTGAATGGCAGGCGCTGGCGGAGGAGTTGATGCAGCGCGAGCGGGTGATTGGCGCGGCGCCCTTTGTTGAGCAGCAGGGCATGTTCTCCGCTTCTGGGCGCAATCAAGGGGCGATGGTGAATGGCATTAACCCGGATTGGGAAGATCGGGTGTCGATTATTGGCCGTCATATGCGCCAAGGGGAGCTTGCGGACCTTGTTCCGGGTGAATGGAATGTTGTTCTGGGTTCAATGCTGGCGCGAAGCTTAGGTGTCGGTGTGGGCGATCGTGTGACGTTACTGGTGCCGGAAGCCTCGATTACACCCGCTGGCGTATTTCCTCGCTTAAAACGTTTTACCGTTAGCGGTATTTTCAGCGTTGGCGCTGATTTAGACGCCAACTTGGCTTATGCCAATATTGAAGATATGCAAACCCTGGCGCGCATGGGCGATACGGTAGGCGGCTTACGTCTTGAGCTGGATGATCTGTTTGTGGCGGGGAGTGAAACCCAAGCGATTCTTAATGAGCTTGGCCCAGGTTATAGCGGCAGCGACTGGACGTTCTCCCACGGCAATTTATTCCAAGCGATACAGATGGAAAAGCGCATGATTGCGCTATTGTTAACCGTCATTATCGCGGTTGCTGCGTTCAATATCGTCTCTACCCTGGTTATGGTCGTAACAGATAAGCGCGCTGATATCGCTATTTTGCGTACCATTGGCGCGACGCCACGCTCAATTATGGGCATCTTTATTGTGCAAGGTATGGCGATCGGGTTAATTGGTATCGCCATAGGGGTGGGCATAGGTGTGCTGCTGGCGCTGACAATCGCTGACTTAATCGGCTGGGTAGAGAGCGTGCTGGGTATTCAGTTCCTGGATGCGGGTGTCTACTTCATTAGTGACCTGCCTTCGCGACTGCACTGGGATGATGTTACTCGTATTGTGCTGGCAGCATTTGGGCTGACGTTCCTATCAACGCTTTATCCTGCTTGGCGAGCGGCACGGGTTCAGCCAGCGGATGTGTTGCGCTATGAATAACGGTTTTCGACGTGAGAATGCAGAAATGAGTATGCCCATGGAAACACCTCAAGAAGCCGCCATTATGCTTGATTGCCAGGGGCTCACCAGAACTTACAGCGAAGGTCCCCAAGACCTAACGGTATTGGATAGATTAAATTTGCAGGTGCGTGCCGGTGAGCGGGTTGCCATCGTTGGCAGCTCCGGTTCAGGTAAGACCACGCTACTTAACCTGTTGGGCGGTCTTGATCGCCCGAGTGAGGGTGGTGTGGTGATTGCTGGCGAGCCACTTTCAGGCTTGAATGAAGCAGCGCTGGGCCGTTTTCGTAACCGCTATATTGGTTTTGTCTATCAATTCCACCATTTGCTGGCAGAGTTTACCGCGGTGGAAAACGCGGCCTTGCCGTTGATTATTCGTGGCCAGTCGAAAAAAGCGGCCGAACAGCGCGCTATGCAAATACTCGAGCGGGTAGGCATGCAGCCCCGGGCAGATCATAAGCCGGGTGAGCTTTCGGGCGGGGAACGTCAGCGGGTGGCGATTGCCCGTGCCTTGGTGACTGACCCAAGCTTAGTATTGATGGATGAGCCCACGGGTAACCTTGACCAAACTACGGCAGCGACAATTTTGGCGCTTATGGATGAACTGGCGAAAGAGAGCGCTTGTGCGTTTGTGATCGTCACCCATGATGTGGGGCTGGCCGCTCACCAAGACCGCGTCTTGAAACTGGATGCAGGTAAGCTGATTGAGCAAACGCCGGGGCTTTAGTTATTGAGCTAAGCCTTTAAATTTGAACATCAAGCGTAGTTTTTACGCTTAATCGTCAAACTCTGCTTCAATCTGCGCGCGCCGCTGCCTTCTTTTTAGGCGGCGGCGTTTCCAGTTATGGGAGACGTGCCAGCGCCAGATCAGCCGAATACCGACATTAACAACGATGGCTAAAATAATCGCTGTGACCAGGGAGCCGACGATCAATGGCGGCATGATGTCGTGCATCTGCTCGGCAATCCAGCGGGTTGAAATACGCGAGGGTGCTTCTCTGACCGGCGCGCCAAGTATGAACGTACCGATACGATAATTGCCGTAAAAAATCAGCGGCATCGTTAGTGGGTTGGTAATCCACACCAAGCCAATGGATAGCGCTAAGTTACAGCGCGTTAAGCGCGCCCCCAGCGCTGCGACCACCATTTGGAAGGGGATAGGCAGCATCGCGCAAAACACGCCCACGCTAAACGCATTCGCAACGCTTCGGCGAGTTAAAAGCCACAAGCCCGGATCTGCAATCAGCGGCGCCATAAAACGCAGCGAGCGCTGTTTCCTGATAGTGTCGGGTTTGGGCATGTAGCGCTGCAGGAACCGGCGCGGCATGACAGATACTCTTACTTATCGATTTTGCCTATTATCCATATAGCGTTGCCCTTCGGCTATGCTAGTCAAGCAATCAACCGTCGCTAAGGAGGGCCGTATGCGGTTAGGTATTGCCATACCCACCGCCATAGCGGCCCTGCTTGGGGGTTTTTTAGCCTGGTATAGCGCCATCTCATATACGATATCGCAGCTTCTTCTTGGCTGTGTTTTGGTCGCTTGTCTACTGGTGGTGGTGTGGCGCCCGCGGCATGTGGTTTGGTTGCTTATCGCTGCGTGGGTGTTTGTTGGGGTTCAGCGCGAGTGGTCTAGCCGTTTACCTGCGGGGTTAAGCGGCGTAGACCTCGCCGTCGAGGCGAGGGTTTTAACCGCCCAGCCAGTGGGCGATGCAACGCGCTTGTTACTGCACGTCAATCAATGCAGTGGGCCTGCACCACGGCCCTCTTGTTCAGCGCTTTCCAGGGTGCGAGTAACGGCTTACAGCGATGCCGTGTTTAAGCCCGGCGAACATTGGCAGATGACCCTGCGCTTACGCCCACCCCGTGGTTTTGCCAATCCTAGTAGCTTCAACTTTGAACAGTGGCTGTGGCGTGAAGGTATTCACGCTACTGGTTATATGCGTCAGGAGCCACCCCCTGCTCGCATGGTTGCTGCTGCCCCTTCTTTACGTCAATTAGCGCTCGACTTTGTAGCTCAGCAGTCGCTTAGCGAACGCACAAAACGTTGGTTAGCGGCGCTAACCCTGGGCGATAGCGAACAGTTGAGCCAAGATGACTGGTCGCTGCTAAACGCAACAGGCACTACTCACTTGGTGGTGATTTCTGGCCTGCACGTAGGGCTAGTGGCCTCGTTTGTGCTATGGCTAGCGAAACTAGCTGCTCGTTTTACCACGCCTACCCGCTGGCGAATGCGCACTTGGCCATGGTGGAGTGCTGCGGTGGCGTGCGTTAGCTATGCCGCACTTGCCGGTATGGCGCCGCCAGCCATGCGGGCGATGGTGATGACGCTGATTGGCCTTTGGGTGCTCAGTGGGCGTCATGCGCCAAGTCCTTGGCAGGGGTGGTGGTTAGCCCTCGGGCTAGTGCTAATCGTTGATCCCTTGGCCTTATGGCGCCCAGGCATGTGGTTATCGTTTGTGGCGGTGGCGTGGTTAATTATTATCTGGCAAGGGCGCCAGCGCCCAAAGGGTGTTAAAGGCTGGTGTTGGGCACTGGTTAGAACGCAGTTACTATTGGCACCGCTAATGGCAGCCGCGGTGTTGATCGCCTTTGGCAGGGTAGCCCCTGCAGCACCGCTAATTAACTTAATTGCTGTTCCGTGGGTTAGTTCTATCATGGTGCCAACAGCACTCTTGGGATGGTTGTTGTCACCGATACCCTGGTTGAGCCATGGAGTGTGGTGGCTGTTTGAGGTTGCGCTTAGCGTTTTCCACTTCTTGCTAACCGTGTCTGTGAAGCAGTGGCCGCTGTGGGAGCCAGATCGGTTACTCACTTATCCATTAGCTTTCGCTTTACTGCTTATGTCGCTGTGCTGGGGACTGCCTGCCGTGTTACCTGGGCTGCGGGTGGCCTCTGCCTCGTTAGTTATCACTCTTCCTTGGTGGTCGTTGTCTAAGGACGCTCCTCAAGGGGCGGTAAGCGTTAGCGTTTACGATGTAGGGCAAGGGCAGTTAATCGAATTGCGTAGTGAAAATTATCGGCTTCTCTACGATACAGGGCCGCGCTTTCGTGGCGGTTTTATGCCGCTGGAAACCCTTTGGCCGCCGGGCCAACAGTTCGATCAAGTGATTGTCAGCCACGCTGATAATGATCATGCAGGAGGCGTAAGTGCTTTGTTGGCTGATCATCAGGTCGATCAGTGGATGTTGCCATTAGGTGAACAACTGCCCCTCATCGCTAGCCCCTGCCAACGCGGTCAAACATGGCAGCGTGATGGGGTTAATTACCGCATTCTGTGGCCGCCTGCTGGCGCCAATGCATTTTCAGCCAATGATCGATCCTGTGTGCTAGAGGTCAGCACAGGTCAGCAGCGATTACTCATTACCGGCGACGTAAGTACCGAGATTGAGCGCCGCTTTTTATTAGAGGTCGAGCCGCCGTTAAGTGTTCTAGTAGCAGGGCACCACGGTAGTGCTACCAGTTCGGGGATTCAGTTTGTGCGCCATGTGGCACCTGAGCATGTGATTTTTAGCGCAGGGCGGGAGAATCCTTTTCAACATCCGGTTGACCCGGTAGTGCGTCGTTTTCGCCAGCAGGAGAGCTGTCTCTGGAATACTGCTCATGATGGGGCACTGCGTTTTTGGCTAGAGGCAGAGCAGCCTGTTCAGATCCAGACGACGCGTCCACTGCCTGGTCGACGTAACCGGTGTTGAAGCTCGCTGGCATAAGGTAGAATCCTCCGCATTGCACACTATTGCCAGGAGCGCGTGTGACTGATTCAAGTTGGGATATCTATAAACGGTTATTGAGTTACGTAAAACCACATTGGCGAGCGTTTGCGCTGGCGCTGGTGGGGTTTGTCGTTTATGCCGCGTCGAGCACTGCGTTGGCGGAGATGATGAAGCGCCTGATTGATGGCATACAAAATCCCGATGCTGCATTCAGGCTATTTCTGCCACTCTTTGTAATTATTATGTTCTCCGCCAGGGGTATAGGTACTTTTTTAAGCACCTATTTCATGTCCTACGTAGGCCGTTACGTGATACACACCCTGCGCTGTGATGTTTTTGCCCATCTGCTCCATTTGCCCGGCTGGTTTTTTGACCACCACTCAAGCGGTCAATTAGTCTCGCGGGTTACCTACCACGTAGAACAGGTCGCCGGAGCCGCCACTCAGGCGGTCACGATTATTCTGCGCGAAGGCCTCTTTGTGGTGGGTTTGATCCTCTACCTGCTATGGACCAATTGGATGCTGACGCTGCTTTTTCTGGGCGTGACACCGATTATTGCCTTAGTTGTCAACTTCGTCAGTAAACGCTTTAGGCGCATTTCAAAGCGTATTCAGCACTCCATGGGGGATGTAACCCATATAGCGTCAGAAGCGCTGTCCGGTTATCGGGTAGTGCGTACACACGGTGCAGAAGCATATGAGAAGGAGCGCTTTGAGCGAGTCAGTGAGGAGAATCGTCGTCAAAGTATGAAAGAAGCCATGACCCGCGCAGTCAGTTCACCAGTGATATTGATGCTGGTGGCTGTCTCAATGGCAATGCTGGTCTGGCTGGCGATGGCGCCTTCACTCATGGCGAATATGACGCCAGGGGAGTTCGTTGCCTTTATTACTGCCGCCGCGTTAATGATTAAGCCCGTGCGCCAGTTAACAGAGATTAATGGTGAAATACAAAAAGGCATTGCAGCGGCATCTGAACTGTTTGGGCTGCTGGATATGGCGCCCGAACCTGATGAGGGTAAGCGTATTACGCACCGTTTAAGCGGTGACGTAGAGATCGATAATGTTAGTTTCCGCTACGACGCTGATCAGCCCAACGTGCTGCACAATATTAATCTTCGTTTAGCGCCGGGAGAGCTTGTCGCTATCGTGGGCCGCTCGGGAAGCGGCAAGTCAACCCTAGTTAGCCTATTGCCGCGCTTTTATCGTCTCAGTGAAGGCAGTATCCGGATCGATGGCATTGATATTGATGAGTACGCCTTGGGCCCGCTGCGTCAGCAGATTGCGTTAGTTTCTCAACAGGTAACGCTATTTAACGCCTCGATTGCCGATAATATCGCCTACGGAGTGGAAAATCCTGATCTCGACGCTGTTAAGGCTGCGGCTGAAGCTGCCTATGCTCATGAATTTATTGAAAAGCTCCCCAATGGTTATGCCACCATTGTCGGTGAAAACGGTGTGATGCTTTCCGGCGGCCAACGACAACGGTTAGCGATTGCTAGAGCGATTTATAAAGACGCGCCGCTGTTGGTGCTGGATGAAGCTACCTCAGCGCTGGACACCGAGTCTGAACGCTATATCCAAAAAGCCCTGGAGCGTGTTTGTGAAGGGCGAACCACCTTAGTGATTGCACACCGCTTATCGACCATTGAACGGGCAGATAGGATTATTGTGATGGATCAGGGGCGCATTATTGAAGAAGGCCCCCATCAAGTACTACTGGATGCAAATGGTGCCTATGCGGCACTGCATCAGCTACAGTTTCAAGAAGTGCAATGAAGTTGGCCGAGCGCTGGCTGCGGGGGGCCTATCAAGGTAGTCAATGGCTCTGGCCGTTGGCGCCCTTGGGTGCGCTTTATCAGTGGGGCATGGCGCGCCGTGAGCAGGCCTACCTAAGCGGTAGAAAAGCTTCATGGCAAGCCCCAGTGCCGGTTATCGTAGTAGGCAATATAACCTTAGGCGGGACAGGAAAATCACCGCTGGTGGCGTGGTTGGCACACAGCTTGGTGGCGCAAGGGTGGTCGCCTGGTATCGTTACCCGTGGCTACGGTGGCAAAGCGTTGCACTACCCACTCTTGGTCACTCCCAACACCAACGTTGCTGAAAGCGGCGATGAGCCGCTCATGCTGGCGCAGCAAACCAGACTGCCAGTGGTGGCCGACCCTAAGCGTGCGCGAGGTGTACAGGCGCTGGTGGAATCGGGGTGCGATATCATTTTGAGTGACGACGGCTTGCAACATTTGGCATTGGCTCGGGATATCGAACTGTTAGTGATCGACGGTGCCCGTGGGCTGGGTAATGGCCGCTGTCTGCCTGCCGGTCCGCTGCGCGAGTCGCCTGATCGTTTAAAGCGTGTTGACGCTGTGATCGTCAATGGGTCTTTACAGCAGCCACTGCCCATCGGCTCTGTCACGACTATGCAATTAGCGCCACGGGGCTGGCGCCGCCTTGAAGACGGCAAAAAATTTCCGTTAACGCCCTTGCCGTTTAGCCTACCGGTGCACGCCGTGGCAGGCATTGGGCACCCCGAACGTTTCTTTCGCACGTTAACGGCGCTGGGTGTGGTGGGAGATTGGCACCCCTTGGCAGATCATCAGCGCTTTAACGCTGAAGCGCTTAACTTTGCGGAGTCTCGCCCGCTTATTATGACCGCCAAAGATGCCGTCAAGTGTTACGACTTCGCGCCAGCCAATAGTTGGGTACTCGACGTGGAGGCAACGCTTCCACTTGAGTTTGAACACTGGCTGACAGCACGGCTGTCAGCACTTTCCTAAAGGAGACTGCGCATGGATAAGGAATTGCTGGCAATGCTCGTTTGCCCATTGTGTAACGGTAAACTTAAATATGACCGCGAAGCCCAAGAGCTGCGCTGCCACTACGATGGCTTAGCCTATCCAATCCAAGAGGGGATTCCGGTGATGTTGCCGGAAGAGGCACGCATCATGGATGCCGATGAAAAGCTACACACATCACCAGGCCGCTCACCAGGAAGTTCAGGAGGCGTTTGATGGCTTTCCCTGATTTTACCGTTGTCGTGCCTGCACGCTATGGCTCAACTCGGCTACCCGGCAAGCCGCTGCTGGACATTGCCGGTGAGCCGATGGTCGCTCATGTGTGGCGACGTGCCTGCCAAAGCCACGCGAGTAGAGTCGTGGTGGCAACGGATGATGCTCGTATCCGTGATGCCATGCTAGCGTATGGTGCCGAAGTGATTATGACCCGCGGCGATCATCCTTCAGGCACTGATCGTTTGGCGGAAGTGGCGGATGTGCTGGAATTGGCAAGTGACGCACTGCTGGTAAATGTACAGGGCGATGAGCCGTTGATTCCTCCCGCATTGATCAATCAGGTGGCGCTGCGTTTAGCCGATGACGCTGAGGCGTCGATAGCAACGCTGGCGGAGCCTATCAATGATGTTGCAACGCTGTTTAATCCCAATGTGGTTAAAGTAGTACGTACGCTACAAGGCCGGGCGCTGTATTTTTCGCGCGCGCCCATCCCCTGGGATCGTGAGCAGTTCAAAGAGCCGCCCGAGCTGCTGACGACGGATGCCTGGCTGCGTCATATCGGCTTATACGCTTACCGCGCCGGATTTTTAGCCGCTTACCGCGATTGGCCAGCCTCCAGTCTTGAACAGCTCGAGCAGCTAGAACAGTTGCGCGCGCTGCAAAATGGTCATTTGATCCAGGTGGCGTTGGCCTGTGAGGTAAACCCGACGGGTGTGGATACGGCAGAAGACCTGGCGCGTGTTCGGGCAATAATGGCTCAGTCAAATAATTAATCAGTAGGTGAGGAGCGCTGCAGTGAAAGTGTTATTTGTGTGTTTGGGTAATATTTGCCGCTCGCCTACTGCTGAAGGTGTTTTTCGCCGCGCCCTTGAAAGAGCCGGGATGAGCAATCAGGTGGAAGTGGATTCCTGTGGCGTGGGTAATTGGCATGTGGGTAAAGCGCCAGACCAGCGCGCCCAGCAGGCAGCAAAGCTGCGTGGTATTGACTTAAGTGGCCTGCGTGCCCGTCAGCTCAGTGAGCGAGACTTTACTGACTTCGACTATGTGCTGGGTATGGATCAGGATAATTTACGCGCCATGCGCGAGCTGAAGCCTGCTAATAGTAGTGCGCATACTGGCCTGTTTTTGGATTTTGCGGGTACGCCCGGCGTTGAAGTGCCAGACCCTTACTATGGTGGTGAAGAGGGGTTTGAGAACGTTCTTAATATGATTGAAGCCGCATCCAATGGGCTTATTCAACATCTTCAGCGTGAGCGGTAATGTGACTGATGATGTGGCAAAACGGATGAATCTTGATCGCAACGTTGACTTAACCTTCGCCAATACGCTGAAGCTACCTTGCCGAGCTGAGTACTTTGCCGCACCTAGCACGCTGGCTGCACTGCGCGCGACCCTTTCCCATGCTCACCACAAAGATTGGCCAGTAACCTTGCTAGGGGGTGGCAGCAACGTACTGTTGCCTGATCAGTTGCCGGGTTTGGTCGTGAGACCCGCACTGCAGCAGTGGTGGCTTACTCGGCAGCAGGGGAGTGTGTATGCCCATGTAGGGGCCGGGGTTAATTGGCATGATTTAGTCATGGCAACTGCAGAACGCGGCCTGTGGGGAATTGAAAATTTGGCGTTAATTCCCGGCTGCTGTGGGGCGGCGCCGGTGCAAAATATTGGTGCCTATGGCGTTGAGCTTGGCGATACCCTGCAAGCTGTAAAGGTGATGGAATTTGCCACGGGCGCTACGTATTGGCTGAGCGCAAAAGAGTGCGCTTTTGGTTACCGTGACAGCGCATTTAAAGGCCCTCTGGCCAATAAAGTAGTGATTACCCAGCTTGTCTTGCGTTTATCACGTAAGCCTACGCCACGGCTTAATTATGGCGATCTTGCTGCACGATTACCTCAAGCTCCCACACCGCTTGAGGTGGCTGAAGCGGTGTGTGCCATTCGCCGTGAGAAACTGCCCGACCCTCAGGTGCTGGCTAATGCAGGAAGTTTTTTTAAAAACCCACTTGTTAGTGATCAATCGGTGGCACAGCTACTAAAAATATACCCCACCATGCCGCATTTTCCACAAGGAAAAGGGCAAACCAAATTGGCAGCGGGTTGGCTCATTGACCAGTGTGGCTTAAAAGGTATGCGGGATGGTGCCTTTGGCGTGCATCAGCATCAAGCGTTGGTACTGGTGCATTTTGGGGGCGGGGATCGTGATGGGCTAATGAAAACGGCCAGTGCAATCGCCGATAAAGTCGAGGCGCGTTTTGGGGTGCGCTTAGAGCCGGAGCCGCGAGTTATAAAAGCATAGAATCTACGCCATACGATAAAACACAAAAACCCCGCCTAGGCGGGGTTTTTGTTACTACAACACGCATCCGTTTTATTCGGAGTGAGTGTCTTGTTGTGCCTGCTTGCGCTTTTCACGCGGGTCATTGTGCGCGCGGGTGCGGCGACGGCGCGGTTTAGCCACATTGTCAGCTTCTTGAGGAGCTTCTGTTGTCGCTTCTGCAACCGTTTCTGCCAATACTTCTGGAGCAGCTTCAATAGCTGCTTCGCTTGCTACCGGCTGCGCGCGCTGAGGCTCTACAGCTACCTCGGGTTCTGCTGCAACTGTTGGTGCTTCGATAGGCTGTGGTTGCTCGGGCATTAGCTCTTCACGATTAGCTTGTTCGTGACTAGGCTGCTCACCGGACATTTTGTCACTGGACTGCTCTTCAACCGGTGAGGCAGGTTGAGTCTCGGTGATGCTCTCAGCAACGCTTGAGCTTGCTGCTTCAACGTCTACACTAGCTTGCTTGGCTTCGGTCGGCTCTGCTGCATCAGCCTCAGCGGATTCAGGTATTGATGCAGGCTCAATCGGTGCTGGTGTAACCGAGTTTTCTGCAGGCTTATTAAACGCAGTTAACTCTTTCTCAGTTAGCTCTTTCTCATTTACTTCTTTCTCAGTTACTTCTTTCTCAGTTACCTCCGTCTCAGTTTTCTTAGTCTCAACTGTTTCCGCGGATGGCGCCGCCATCGCTTCATCGCTAGTTTTCGCCTCGGCTGCTACTGGCTGGGTAACTGCTGGCTCCTGAGCAGACGTTTCTTCCAGAGCACTGTCAGCATGAACCTCTGGTGCAGCTTTGGGCTGGCGACGCTGATGGGTTGACTTGCGTGCCTTACTATTCACTGCCGCTGGGCTATCAGCGGTCGTCGCGCTATCGGCTTGCTCAGTTGTTTCAACGGGCTGAGTCGATGCCGGTGCAGACGTATTTTTAGCTGTTTGCAGCGCTGCTTCCATGGATTCTGAAGCATCTGCTGATACTGGCGTTTCCGTCGGCGCTTCTGCCTGCAGTTTTAGCTGCTCAGCTTCTGCCTCAGGGTTAACCGCCTGGGTGCGTGTGCGGTTGCGTGGGTTGTTGCGCGTACGCTTCGGCTTGCCATCGTCGACAGGCTGTTTAGCTGCTTCTTCACGCTGATTTTCGCGCACAGCGTCACGACGAGGCTCTTTCTGCGGTGCCGCTTTGCCAGCATTATCGTTGCTATTGGTATCTTTTACAGCGTCGGTGTTTTTCTGAGCATTGTTTTCCTGAGCACTGTTATCGTCTTGCTGAGGATGGCGACGACGATTGCGTGTGCGGCTAGGGCCGCTGCGCTTATCACTACTATCATCGCTGGCCGGACGCGGCGTGCTGCTGCGCTGTTCGGATTTTTGCTCAGCTTTCTGCTCAGTTCGGCTATTGCTGTCGTTGCGCTGCTCGTTTCGGCCAGCGTTGTCGCCACGCTCTGGGCGTGAGGAGCGCTGCCTAGATTCGCTGTTGCGCTGATTAGATTTACGCTCGCTCTGCCTACGCGGTGCTGGCGTTTCGGCCTGCGGCGCCGGGGTCGGTTCAGCGGGGGTGTCGTCGCCGCCCAGCAATTTAGCAAAGCCGCGCATAAAGCGACCGATCACGCTGGGTTGCTCGTTGGACGCTGGCGCTGATTTCGCTACAGGCGCGGGAGAAGCAGCAGGCGCCTTCTCTTCGGTTTGCAGTGATGCAGGGGCAGGGGCGTTGTGGGTAACGCTTTTAACCGCTGCTTCGGCACGTTGAGCGGGAGGCACGAAGCTAGGCGTCGGCTCTTTGCCGACTTCGGTGTCGGTGGAAAGCTCGAAGCTTGAGAGGCTTTGAGTGTCATCCTCATCCAAGTGGTCATCGCGCAAGCGCTGAACGTCGTAGTGCGGCGTATCCATATCAGGATTAGGCAGCAGTACCACGCGTACGCCCTGACGAGACTCAAGGTCTGCTAATACGCTGCGTTTTTCATTGAGCAGGTAAGTGGCGACCGGCACCGGCAGAATGGCGCGAATCTGTGCGCTATTCTCTTTCATCGCCTCTTCTTCAATCAGGCGCATGATGGAGAGCGAGAGCGAACGCACATCACGAATGGTGCCTTGGCCATTACAGCGGGGGCATACCACGCCGCTGGTTTCACCCAGCGATGGTCGCAAGCGCTGGCGGGACATTTCCATCAGGCCGAAGCGTGAAATGCGGCCGATCTGTACCCGTGCACGATCTAGCTTGAGGGCATCGCGCATGCGGTTTTCAACTTCACGCTGGTTGCGCGCAGGCCCCATGTCGATAAAGTCGATGACTACCAAGCCACCGATGTCGCGCAGACGTAGCTGGCGAGCGATTTCGTCGGCGGCTTCAGAGTTGGTCTGCAGGGCGGTTTCTTCGATATCGCTACCACGGGTAGCCCGGGCGGAGTTGATATCGATTGAGACCAGTGCTTCGGTGTGATCAATAACAATCGACCCACCCGAAGGCAGCTTCACTTCGCGCTGATAGGCCGTCTCGATTTGCGATTCGATCTGGAAGCGGGAGAAAAGCGGTACTTCATCGGCGTAGAGCTTGATCTTCTGTTGATAAGACGGCATCACCTGGCGAATAAAGCCCAGCGCCTCTGCGTGAATCTCGGGGCTGTCGATCAATACTTCGCCGATATCCTGACGTAAGTAATCGCGCATGGCGCGGATGATGACGTTAGATTCACGATAGATCAAAAACGGTGCAGCGCGCTTAGCGGCTTCAGTGGTGATCGATTCCCATACCTGAACCAGGTAATCCAAATCCCACTGTAGTTCTTCCGGGTTGCGGCCAATGCCGGCGGTGCGGACGATCAGACCCATTTTGTCGGGCACGGTAAGCTGGCCCATGGCATCTTTCAACTGGCTGCGCTCATCACCTTCAATGCGCCGTGAAATGCCACCTGCACGTGGGTTGTTGGGCATTAGCACCAAGAAGCGTCCAGCAAGGCTAACAAACGTCGTTAGCGCAGCGCCTTTATTGCCACGCTCCTCTTTGTCCACCTGAACGATGACTTCCTGACCCTCTTTAAGCACTTCTTTAATGCTCGGGCGGCCCGAAACATCTTTGACAAAGTACTCACGGGAAATCTCTTTAAGTGGCAGGAAGCCGTGGCGGTCTGCGCCATAATCAACAAAGGCAGCTTCAAGGGAGGGTTCTACACGGGTGATTTTACCGCGATAGATATTGGCTTTTTTCTGTTCTCGAGCGCCTGATTCAATATCCAGATCGTACAGGCGTTGTCCATCAACTAAAGCGACGCGCAGCTCTTCGGGCTGGGTCGCATTAATAAGCATCCGTTTCATAGTGTCTCGCATAGCGTTGCGTACCGGCGAACTGCCTATGGGGTGACGTAGGCGAACCGCTGGTTGCTGCGTGCTTGTGCTCGGCGCATAGCTATGCTGACGCGTCAAGCCGGGAAGGCGTCATCGCCGACCCGGCCAAAAGGGCGTTGAGTACGTGGCGGAGGCAGGACGTGTTCCGGTGGCTGTCACGTCCATCCGGCCCTGCTGACACCGCCAACACCTGGCATTCATCGATTCACCAACGCCGGCCACCGGCACAGCGTTGAACTTGTCGTTTTGATTCAGCCAGCACCTTTTGACGAATAAGGAGGGGGCTGCTCAAAACGTGGCGTTTTTAGTTACTGCCTGCCGTTGAAGGCAAGGCTTGATTTCCCTCTGCCGATATCAAAACAAGCGGCAGAGTTACTGCATTTTTAAGATCAGATGTTAATTCGCTAAAACGGGCAATGCGTACACTGGCGCCGTTTATTGTGCTCAGGCCTGCGTGTTAGTCGGGCAGGCGCATTAACCAAGCTCGGCGTTGATGCTTTCTGCTAGTCAATTTAGCCAATTAGCTATTTATTAACTAATTCGCCATTGATCAGCTAGTCGCTAGCGCTAGACAAGAAAGCCTTCTGCACTCGGCTGGTGAACGATTTGGAATATAACAGTAAAGAGAACGACCAGCAATTGACGCAATGCCCTTGGGTCTACGTTAGAATGCCGTTTTTAGCCTTACGTTATAGAATTCCAGCAGGAGTAAGCGGTAATGTCCGAAGGGCGTGAAGTACAGTGGGTGGATATCGCCCCGGAACAGGCTGGGCAGCGAATTGATAATTTTCTCATGACGCGTCTAAAGGGAGCGCCTCGTGCGCTTATCTACCGCATTGTGCGTAAAGGCGAAGTGCGCGTTAATAAAAAACGTGTAAAGGTCGATTACCGCTTGCAGGCGGGTGATTTAGTGCGTGTGCCGCCGCTGCGTTTAGCGCCTCGCGAAGCCGTCAAGGAAGTAAGCGATAATTTGCGCGATCTGCTAGTGGGCAGCGTTATCATGGAAGGCCCTGACTGGATGGTGCTTAATAAACCCTCTGGTTTGGCAGTACATGGCGGCAGCGGCGTTAAAATTGGTTTGATCGAAGCACTGCGTCAGGTGCGCGATGATTTAAGCTTTTTAGAGCTGGTTCACCGGTTGGACCGTGATACGTCAGGCTGTTTGCTGCTTGCTAAATCTCGCGATGCGCTAGTGACACTCAACGAGTCACTAAAAAAACATGGTATGGATAAGCGTTATCTGGCCTTGGTCAGTGGCCGCTGGCCCGCGCGTAAAACCTACGAGAGCGCGCGGTTAGACCGCTTTGATGCCGGAAATGGCGAGCGCCGGGTGCGGGTCGATCCCAATGGTAAAGTTTCACGCACCCATTTTTCAGTCGTCGAAACCTTCGAAAAAGTCACCCTTATAGAGGCTGAGCCGGTTACAGGTCGTACACACCAGATTCGCGTTCACGCTGCCCATGCCGGGCATGCGCTACTTGGCGATGATAAATATGCGACCCGTGAAAGCGGCCTGCTTACCAAGCAGCTATGCTTAGGGCGGCTTTTTTTGCATGCCCGCGCCTTAACGTTTCCAGAGCCTGGCAATGGTCGGCCGGTGACGGTGAAAGCGCCGCTGCCTGATGCCCTGGAAGAGACGTTAAAGCGAGCCCGTCGATAAGCTGATTTCTACTAACTTGCCCTTCACTGAGGAGCTGCCATGCAGTACGAGCTGATTATCTTTGATTGGGATGGCACGTTAATGGACTCGGTGCCGCGTATTGTATCGTGCATGCAGGCCGCCGCGTTGGAGGCTGAGTGGGGAGAGCTTACTGCGGCTGAAGTTGAAGATATTATTGGCCTGGGGCTGCCGGAGGCCATTGCCCAACTGTGCCCCGGTATATTGCCAGTTCAAGCCGAGCGTCTACGTGAGTGCTATTCACATCACTTTGTCACTAGAGATACGACGCCAATGCTTTTTTTTGCGGGTGTAGAGGCGCATATCGCGCGTCTTCGCGGTCGTGAACAACAACGCTTGGCGGTAGCCACAGGCAAGAGTCGCCGTGGTCTGGATCGTATTTTCGCTGAAACAGGCAGTGGAGCATGGTTTCATGCCAGCCGTACGGCAGATGAAACACGCTCAAAGCCTCACCCGCAAATGCTGTCAGAGCTGCTGGCAGAGCTTGAAGTGCCGGTGGAGCGGGCGGTGATGGTGGGTGATACCGAATATGATCTTGAAATGGCCCGAGCCATCGGTATGGATCGCGTGGGTGTCACTTATGGGGTGCATACGCTGGAACGTTTGGCGCTGAGCCGCCCCAAGTGGATCGCCCATAGCATAGAAGAGCTTTTCGATGGGTTGCATGGTTAGCGCCCTTGGCCTGCATAAGGCGTCTAAATAAGGACAGTTTATGAGTGATGATCGCTGGACAGAAGGGCCAGAGGTAGCAGCAGATAAAAAGGATGCCATGGCAGGCGCGCCGGGTGATAGTGCCGAAGCGCTACGCGAGCGCCAGCGGCTAGCGCAAATGGAGATGATGGATCGTTGGATTGGTGGGGTGTTAACCGAGCAGCGCCGTACGCGTCGCTGGAAGCTGTTTTTCCGATTAATGCTTCTAACGGTTGTTTTAGTAACGTTATTTACCTCTGTGTATAACCTTTTCTGGGACACATCAGGGACAGCAATGCCCGCTCAGCGCCACTTGGGCATCGTGGAAGTGAATGGTGTGATTGCAAGCGATTCGCCAGCCAACGCGGAGCGTATCATCAAGGGCTTGAATCGAGCCTGGGATTCCGAGAGTGCGGCGGCGGTGGTGCTGCATATTAATAGCCCCGGTGGCAGTCCTGTGCAGTCTCAGCGTATCTATGCGGAAATCATGCGATTGCGTGAGCAGGGTGATAAGCCGATTATTGCTGTTATTGAGGATCTCGGAGCCAGCGGTGCCTATTACATTGCCGCAGCAGCTGATGAAATTGTTGCCTCGCCAGTAAGCTTGGTAGGCTCTATCGGCGTTATTTATGCAGGGTTTGGTTTTGAAGAAGCGATTGAGCGTATTGGTGTTGAGCGACGTGTATTGACGGCTGGTGAGAATAAAGCCTTTTTAGACCCCTTCCAGCCCATGGATGAAGCATCGGAAGATTTTTGGCAGAGCGTGCTCAATCAAACGCATCGTCAGTTTGTGGATGATGTGCGCGCTGGGCGTGGTGAGCGGCTAAGTGATAGCCCAGATATTTTTTCAGGCCTGATCTGGAGCGGTGAGCAGAGCGTTGCTTTAGGATTGGTGGATCAGCTAGGTAGTCTTGAGCAAGTGGCACGCGCCCAAGTGGGCGGTGCTCACTGGGAAGACTACACGCCCAACCTTGATCCTTTTGAGCGTTTGACCCGGCGCTTTACCCAGGTCGTCGCTGAGGTATTGGGCGTTGAAACGCCCAATACGCCGCTGCGCTTTTAGGGTCAGTCGTTTCGCTTTAAAAGCTTAATTGGCGCCAAGTGGGTCGAGTCCTGCTTGGCGCAGCATGTCGCACAGTGCAATCAGCGGAAGCCCAATGAGTGCATTGGGGTCGCGGCCTTCCAGTTTTTCAAACAGCGCAATGCCTAATCCTTCCATGCGAAAGCTGCCAGCGCTGTCCAGCGGCTGCTCTTTTGCGACATAGTTTTCGATCTCTTGGCTGCTTAGGGTTCGAAACACCACCTCAAATGGCTCGACATGGACTTGGTGGTGCTGGCTGCGAGTATCCAATAAAGCTAACCCCGTCAGGAAAGTGACACGCTGACCAGAAAAGCGTGCCAGATTAGCGCACGCCTTTTCAGCAGTATGGGGTTTGCCAAGGATGTCGCCTTCAAATACCGCGACCTGATCAGAGCCTATAATGCAGTGGTGGGGGAAGTGCGCTGCTACAGCGTTTGCTTTACTTAGCGCCAGCCGATGTACCAACGCTTGAGGGGTTTCGCCAGGATGGGGCGTCTCATCAATATCCGGTGAACAGCACTGATAGGGTAGCTGCAGGCGATCCAACAGCTCTCGCCGCCAGCGTGAGCTGGAGGCAAGCACCAGGCCGGTCGTCGTCGATGCTTCTTTCATGGGAGGTTCAGTCACAAAAAATCTCCAGGCGGCCAGTGTTTAAGTTGAGCAAACCAGCATTGAGCTTATGAAAAACAAAGAAGCAGAGTGTAGCGAAAGCAGGCAAGAGTGCCTATATAGGTTATTTATTAAGCCTTAAGTGGTTTTTTATTAAGGTTTAAAAAGCTAGTTGATTGAGGAAAGTATGAAGAATTGTGCTGACGGCTTTGACACCAGCAGGGGGAGTGCCTATCATTGCGCGCCTATGTTGACCTCACAACTCCCCAGTCGGGTTGAGCCTTATAAGCTTGCAGCCCGCCACGAACGAATCGAAGGCTTGGTAGCGCTTGATAAGCTGCCGCGTCTTGCTGAAGAAGCGGGTACCCAAACCGGTGACTGTCACGTCGTCTTAGAGTTTGGTGTCGATGCTCAAGGCCGTCGTGAAATTCGTGGCCACTTGCAAGCGACGTTGGCGCTTGCCTGTCGACGCTGCCTGGTGCCGCTGCCTCAAGAGGTTAGCAGTGACTTCTTGCTTGGAATGGTCACTGATGAAGCCTTAGCGGCCGAGTTGCCTGCTAGTCATGAACCAGTGCTGGTGGAAAAGGAACAGCTGGACCTGCTCACGGTGGTTGAGGATGAATTAATTCTCAGCTTGCCCCAGGTGGTCTATCACGATGAAGCCGAATGTCATGTCTCGGCGGAGCAGCTGGTCAGCAAAACAGAAGGCGCGGCGCAGGAAGAAACGCCAGCGACGAATCCTTTCGCGGTGCTGAATGTCTTAAAAGGCAAAAAATAGCACCCTTTACCTAAAATACCTTGGAGTAAACACCCATGGCAGTTCAACAGAACCGTAAAACTCGTTCCAAGCGCGGCATGCGTCGTAGCCACGATGCGCTGACCGCTCCGACCCTGTCTCAGGACAAAGAAACCGGTACGACTCACCTGCGTCACCACGTTTCTCCGGACGGTTTCTACCGCGGACGCAAAGTAGTTGAAGTATAAGCCTCAACTGCGTTTCTAAGCGGCTAAACGGACTCGGTGCGGTATGCGCCTAGCGATTGATGTTATGGGGGGTGACCAAGGCCCTCATGCTATTATCGCAGGCTCTGCTAGGGCAGTGGTGGAACACCCCGGCCTTGAGCTGATTCTGTTTGGCCCGCGTCAGCAGATTCTTGCTGAGCTTTCACGCTTGCCGCAGCCTCTGGCTGCGGCAACGTCACGTTTGGTGGCCTATGATGCCCCAAGCAGTGTTGCTCCAGATGCAACGGCAGCCTGGGCGTTACGTAGAGGCCAGGCGACTAGTATGGCGTGTATGTTGCGTAGCGTGGCACAGGGAGAGGCCGTGGCTGGTGTGAGCGCTGGCAATACAGCAGCTTTAGTGGCCATGGCAAGGCGTGAACTAGGAATGATAGAGGGTATTTCTCGCCCGGCGATTAGTACCGCCATTCCAGCGCGCCAAGGTCAACGCTGCTATTTGCTTGATTTGGGCGCTAATGTAGATTCTCCGGCTCATCGGCTAGTTGATTTTGCGCTGATGGGAGCGGCGATGGCGCAGTGTGTCGATGGCACGCCTGTACCGCGTATTGCGCTGCTTAACGTAGGTGCGGAAGCAACCAAAGGGAGTGCCAGCGTTCGTGAGGCAGATCGCCAACTACGCGACTATTCAGGTGGTAGTGATTCAGGTGGCAGTGCATTTAGCTATCACGGCTACGCCGAAGGCGGGGATCTATTTAAAGGCCAGCTTGACGTAGTGGTATGTGATGGCTTTGTAGGAAACGCTGTGCTTAAAGCAAGCGAAGGTTTGACGAGTATGCTGGTCGAGCGTGTACAAATGGCGTTTGAATCGCGCCTAAGCGGTCGTTTGGCAAGTCTACTGGCCAGGCCTGTGTTAAAGCGGTTAAAGCAAGAGCTTGACCCTGTGCGTTACAATGGAGCCAGTTTGTTAGGGTTGCGGGGAATCGTAGTCAAGAGCCACGGCAGTACTCATGCCGATGGGTTTTACTACGCTATTCAGCGCGCCCTGGCGGAGGTCGAGCATAATTTACCTGCGCGGATCGCAGGCCGCTGGCAAGCACCACCTGTGCAAAACAGTGGTTTTGCCAGCCATGATTAGATAATAAATAGTTATTTTTTGCGGATTATAGGTGGCATCAGGATGTGCCAATAATCTCGCCTATCGCTCATATGAGCAAATGCCTACAAGAGCAAAGGTGAACGACATGTCTCAACCCCTTGCCCTCATTTTTCCCGGGCAAGGCTCTCAGCAGTTAGGAATGCTGCGAGAGCTGGCCGAGCGCTATAGTGTTGTGGGAACGACATTTGAGGAAGCGTCAGATGCTTTAGGCTACGACTTGTGGAAAGTCGTCCAAGAAGGCCCCGAAGCATCGCTTAATGCAACTGCGTGCACCCAGCCCGCACTTCTCTCTGCAAGCGTCGCTATCTGGCGCGTATGGCAGGAGTTGGAAGGGCCGCGGCCTAGTGTGATGGCTGGCCATAGCCTGGGCGAATACAGTGCGATGGTATGTGCAGGCGTAATGGGCTTTGCTGAAGGCGTTAACTTGGTGCGCCTGCGCGGCGAGGCCATGCAGGAAGCGGTGCCTGCCGGTGAAGGTGGTATGGCCGCTATTCTGGGCTTAGCGGATGATGCGGTCGAAGCAGCCTGTGAAAAGGCGGCGCAGGGCGATGTAGTTTCTGCTGTCAACTACAACTCTCCTGGTCAGGTTGTTATAGCGGGTTCCAAGGCGGCTGTTGAGCGAGCTATCGTCGCTTGCCAGGAAGCGGGTGCCAAGCGCGCTATGGCACTACCTGTTTCAGTCCCCTCGCACTGCGCATTAATGCGGCCCGCCGCCGAGCGTTTGGCGACCGCTATGCAGGCAATTGAGCTTCGCTCACCGCGCTATACGGTTATTCAAAACGTTGATGCGAAGACTCATGCTGATATTGACACGCTGCGTACGCGCTTAATTGAGCAGCTCTATCAGCCCGTGCGCTGGAGTGCATGCGTTGAGGCAATAGCGGCTCAGGGTGTAGATGTGTTTATTGAATGTGGGCCGGGGAAGGTGCTGACAGGCCTCAATAAGCGTATCGTTAAGGGCAGTAAGGGGCTGGCGGTGAATGATCCTGACAGTCTTAATGCCGCGCTGGAGTTGGCGCGTGAAACGTTGACTGGCAAGGCTTAGCGGAAGATTATCTTGCGCTATCCTTGCTTGATGACACGCTTAAAGGCAGAACGTTATGACCCAAGAACGTAGAGTTGCATTGGTGACGGGGGCTAGTCGCGGTATTGGCCAAGCCATTGCCCGTGAACTAGGTCGTCAAGGCCGTATTGTCATTGGTACAGCGACAAGTGAAGCCGGTGCAGAAAAAATTGATGCCGATCTTAAAGAGAACGGTATTGAAGGGGCTGGTCTATGCCTTAATGTAACCGACCAAGCCAGTATTGAAGAGGTGTTGAAGGCCATTACTGAGCGCTTTGGTGCGCCGACTATTTTGGTTAACAATGCCGGTATTACCCGTGACAATTTGTTGATGCGCATGAAGGAAGACGAGTGGGATTCCGTTATGGATACCAACTTAAAGTCTGTCTATCGTGTAAGTAAAGCATGTTTGCGGGGTATGACTAAGGCGCGTTTTGGGCGTATCGTGTCTATTAGCTCTGTGGTGGCAACCATGGGTAACCTGGGCCAAACTAACTATGCTGCGGCAAAAGCGGGCATGGAAGGGTTTAGTCGGGCATTGGCACGTGAGGTATCATCGCGAGCCATAACGGTAAACGCAGTAGCGCCGGGCTTTATTGCCACCGATATGACCCAAGGGCTACCAGAAGCGCAGCATGAAATGTTGCTTAAGCAAATTCCGCTGGCCCGTTTAGGGGCGCCGGAAGAGATCGCTGCCGCGGTAGGGTTTTTAACCAGTGATGCGGCTGGATACATCACTGGCGAGACACTCCACGTGAACGGCGGCATGAATATGCGTTGATGGCCTTAGGCTTGGCGGTTGCGTCGACCTAAGGGCGTCTATAAACTACCCCGCAGCTTTTGGCTTGCGGTTTCCAAATAGCTGGTTATCAAAAACGGCTAATGTGAACGACTGGAGTACGTTGATGAGTACTATTGAAGAGCGCGTTAAAAAAGTTGTAGCAGAGCGCCTGAACGTTAAAGAAGAAGACATCCAGAACAGCTCTTCTTTTACAGAAGACCTGGGTGCGGACTCGCTCGACACTGTTGAGTTGGTAATGGCTTTGGAAGAGGAATTTGATACTGAAATTCCTGATGAAGAAGCTGAGAAAATCACCACGGTTCAAGAAGCCATCGATTACGTGAACGCCCACCAGTAAGGGCTGATTCGATGCATCGAACCAAGGTGGGGTGCTAGTCACCCACCTTAAGAGCCGCCCTTTCGTAGGGCGGCTTTTTTGCTTTGCTGCCACAATGCTTATAACGTTCAATCTCCGTTATACTGTTGACCAAATTTAAGCAGCAGATGACCCAAGTGGGTCGCGTCACCATGGATGCCTGGAGGAAAGCAGATGGCACGGAAAAGGGTAGTGGTAACTGGGTTAGGCCTGGTGACCCCAGTGGGCAATAAAGTTGATGAGTCGTGGGCAAATATTGTTGCAGGCAAAAGCGGCATTACGGCGATTGAACATTTTGACACCAGCGGCTTCAATACACGCTTTGGTGGTTCGATTAAAAACTTTGATATCAGCCCCTATTTGAATCCCAAAGATGCCCGCAAGATGGATCTATTTATTCAATACGGGATGGCTGCGGGTGCCCAAGCGATAGAAGATTCCGGTATTGAATGTACCGAAGCGAATGCGGATCGCATCGGTGTGGCTATTGGCTCAGGCATTGGTGGATTGCCCATGATTGAGCATAACCACAATGCGCTGAATAAAGGCGGTGCACGGAAGGTGTCACCGTTCTTTGTACCTGGCTCTATTATCAATATGATTTCGGGCAATATGGCCATTCAGCATGGCTTTAGAGGTCCTAATATTGCGATTACGACCGCCTGTACGTCGGGTACTCATAACATCGGTTACAGCGCACGTACGATTGCCTATGGCGATGCTGATGTGATGATCTGTGGCGGTGCTGAGATGGCCACTACGCCGTTGGGCTTGGGAGGCTTTTCGGCAGCACGCGCGCTATCTACCCGTAATGATGACCCGCAGGCTGCAAGTCGTCCATGGGATGTAGACCGTGACGGTTTCGTTTTATCCGACGGCGCCGGCATTTTGGTGCTTGAAGAGTATGAACATGCAAAGGCCCGTGGCGCTAACATCTATGCGGAGTTAGTTGGATTCGGCATGAGTGATGATGCCTTCCACATGACCTCGCCCCCTGAAGATGGGCGTGGTGCGGCGTTATCTATGCGCAATGCGATCAAAGATGCCCAAATAGATGTTTCGGAAGTGCACTATATCAATGCCCACGGAACCTCGACGGCAGCGGGCGATTTAGCCGAAAGCCGAGCGATTGAAAACGTCTTGGGAGGTGCCGCTAAGAGTATCGCAGTGAGCTCCACTAAATCGATGATTGGTCATCTATTGGGTGCCGCGGGCGCGGTTGAAGCGGTATTTTGCATCTTGGCGATTCGTGATCAGGTGGCACCACCGACGATTAATCTGGATAACCCCCAGGAAGGCTGCAACCTTGATTATGTGCCGCATACCGCACGTAATATGCGCATTGAGATGGCGCTCTCTAACTCGTTCGGCTTTGGCGGTACTAACGGTTCGCTGTTGTTTAAAAAGATCTAGTTGCAGATGGCTCAGCCCTCTCGGCCTGCCAAGCCCTCATTGTCTGGCGAGCATCAAGTGCCATTTGATGACCGCGGGCTAGCGTATGGTGATGGCCTGTTTGAAACCGTTCTGGTGCGCGCTGGCGCACCAGTGCTGTGGCATTATCACGCTGCACGGCTGGCGCTGGGCTGTCAGCGCTTAGGTATAGCGTTACCTTGCCAAGCATCCCTTGAGGCGACTTGGCAAGGTCAGCCTACGGCCGATCTGGAAGTACTAAAAATCGTGCTTACCCGGGGTAGCGGTGGGCGAGGCTACGCTCAGCCGGAAGTGGTGACCCCCCGGTTACTTAGCCAACGAACACCTTTTAAACCCTCGATCAATCGCTGGCAGCAGGGCGTTACCGTACGTATTTGTGACTTGCGTCTTGGCCATCAGCCGCGTTTGGCAGGTATTAAACACCTCAATCGGCTTGAAAACGTACTGGCTCGCCAAGAGTGGAGTGACGCCAGTATTGCCGAAGGTGTGCTGGCCGATAGCGAAGGGTTGGTTATTGAGGCGACCAGTATGAATGTGTTTTGGCAGCAGTCAGGCGAGGTGTTCACACCGTTACTTGACCAGTGTGGCGTTGCAGGTACGCTGCGTGCTGCGTTAATCGACCAAGGCTTGGTGCGTCAGGGGGCGTTGCCATTGAGCCAGCTTGCCAAGGCGGCCCAGTGCTGGGTGGGCAATTCAGTGCAGGGCATATGGCCGGTGACCACACTGCTCGCAGCCGATGGCTCGCCACTTGCGCGCTGGAAGGTGGGCATGCGGGATCCGCTACAGCGCATTGCGCATCAACTACTAGGCTATGAGTCGTCGGCTTATTAGCGACTGCTGCGACATTATTCGAGGTGTCATGTTGAAACGTTTATTCATCGCGTTATTGGTGTTAGTGGCTGTCGGGGCGGCAGGCGCCGCAGGTGGCTATTTCTATTGGCAGAGTCGCCTTGAGGCGCCACTCGCAATTGATGAGCCAATGCTTTATCAGGTTCCTGCCGGTGCAGGGTTCAACCAAGTTGTCGCGCAGTTGGAGGCCGAAGGCGTCGTTAAGGACGCCTGGGCGTTTCGCTTGTTGGCCCGTGTTGAGCCTGAACGCATGCCTCGGTTACGCACCGGCGAGTACCAGTTACAGCCGGATATGAGTGGCCTTGAGATGATGGCGCTGCTGGGCAGCGACCGGGTAGTCACTTATCCGTTAACCATTCCAGAAGGGTGGTCCTTCCGGCAAATGCGCGAGCTGTTGAATGCCGCTCCCAAGCTGGAGAATCGCACGGCCGATATGAGCGATGAAGAAATAATGGCACTGCTTGATCGGGAAGGGACTTTTCCTGAAGGCTGGTTTTTCCCCGATACCTATCGCTATCACTTGGGAATGAGTGATGTTGATATTCTGCGCCAATCCTTGAATCGTATGGAGCGCATTCTTGAAGAGGTATGGGAGGAGCGGGTTGAGGGTTTAACCATCGACTCTCCTTACGAGGCGCTGATTATGGCTTCATTGATTGAGCGTGAAACCGGGGCTCCTGAAGAGCGGCGCGAAATTGCCGGTGTGTTTAAGCGTCGTATGGAGCAAGGCATGCGACTGCAAACAGACCCAACGATTATTTATGGTATGGGGGAGCGATATGAGGGCCGGATTACCCGCGCTGATATACGCGAGGCTACGCCATACAACACCTACGTAATTGACGGAATGCCGCCTACGCCGATTGCCATGCCAGGGCGTGCTTCGTTGGAAGCGGCGGTGAATCCTCTGCCTGGGGAAACGCTCTATTTCGTTTCTCGTGGCGATGGTACGCATCACTTTTCGCGTACCCTACGCGAGCACAATAATGCTGTTAACCGCTATATTCGTAATCGTTAATTCGCAATCGTTAATAAACATGGCCCATCACCAATGGCTGACTGCTTAAGTCAGCCATTATCAAAATAAGGGAGCATGATGAGTAAGCGTGGACGCTTCATTACGCTGGAAGGCGGTGAAGGCGTGGGAAAATCCACTAACGTGGGTTTTGTCGCCGAGTGGCTAGAAGCTCAGGGTTTGGAAGTAGTGCGCACTCGCGAACCGGGTGGCACCGTCCGTGGAGAAGCCATTCGTGCGTTGCTGCTGGACCCCGCGCCCCAAGAGACGCTGCATGTTGATGCTGAGCTGTTACTCATGTTTGCCGCACGTGCCCAGCACTTGGCGGAAAAAATTCTACCTGCCTTAGCGCGGGGAGCATGGGTGGTGTGCGATCGCTTTACCGATGCCACCTTTGCCTATCAAGGCGGCGGGCGTGGTATTGCAAAGCAGCGTATTGCCGTACTGGAGGATTTTGTTCAAAAAGGGCTTTCACCGGACTTAACGTTACTGCTTGATATGCCTAAAGAGGCTGCCTCCCAGCGCTTAGAATCGCGTTTGAGCGATCGCCAAGAGCAAAGGGATCGCTTTGAGCAGGAGCAAGGCGACTTCTTTCAGGCGGTGCGGGAGGCTTACTTGGCGCGAGCGGCAGAGGCTCCCGATCGATTTGCGGTGATCGATGCCCAGCAGTCACTAAACGCTGTACAAGCCCAAATTGAGCAAGCCTTATTAGCGCGAGTAACCGCATGGCATTAACCGGCGTAATGCCGTGGCACCAGGCCACCTGGCAGCATTTAACCCGCTTGGCCGACAGCGGGCGTATGCCCCATGCGCTGTTAATTCATGGTGCCC
The DNA here is from genome assembly GCF_011050415.1 of Halomonas sp. Taxonomy (GTDB): domain Bacteria; phylum Pseudomonadota; class Gammaproteobacteria; order Pseudomonadales; family Halomonadaceae; genus Vreelandella. The sequence continues at coordinate 50,141 of NZ_DRFS01000006.1, read as the reverse complement.
ATGGCGTAGGTAAGCAGCAGTTGGCGGAAGCTTTAATTGCGCGAACGCTTTGTGCCAACCCTCAAGACCAAGCCTGTGGCCACTGCCACAGCTGCGCAATGCTGGCATCCGGCTATCATCCGGATTTGCTGCGCGTTTCGCCAGAAGAGGGTAAACGTCAGATACGCATTGATCCGATTCGTGAGGTTAACCGGTTTGTCTCGCAAACGGCTCAGCAGGGAGGCTACCGGGTGATTGTCATTTCACCCGCAGAGGCCATGAATATTGCCGCCGCTAATGCGTTGCTCAAAAGCCTCGAAGAGCCTGGCGATAAAACACTGTTTATTCTGTTGTCTGATGTGCCTTCGCGAATGCTGGCAACGATCCGCTCCCGTTGTCAGCAGTGGTCACTGCCCAGCGTGGCCTTTGACGCTTGCCGTAGTTGGTTAATTGAGCAGCTTAACAGCGTCGAAGAAGCCCACTTTTGGTGGCAAGTAGCGGGTGGCCTGCCGCTGCTCGCGGTAGAGTTGGCCGCCCCAGATGAGCGCGCGTTGCGCCACCAGATCCACGATAGCTTTGAGCAACTGGTACGTGGCGCTGAGCCTGTGTCTGAGGCTGCACGCCTGGATCGTCAGGCGATAGATGCTATCTTGTGGTACGGTATCGCCTGGCTGGAAGACCTGATCCGCTTAGGCTTATCTGGTCAGGCTGCGGTGTTACATAACCCTGATCTTGAGCCGCTTTACCGTCAGGCGGTAAAGAATGGTCGCGTGCAGGATTGGTTCCGTTTACTGGATTATGCCCGAGAGCAGCGGCGTCTACTGGCGGTGGGGGCGAATCCCAACCCTCAATTAGTGTTAGAAGCTTGGTTAGTTCGCTGGGCGGCGCTGTTGCGTTCATAGCGAAGTATTTATGGCTAAGTATTTATGTCTAAGTATCTATGGCTAAGTGTTTATCGTTAGGTGTTTTTAGGTAATTGCATTACCCAGTTTATTACGTTTAATTATTTGTTCCACGGCACTGCTGCGAGGTTGTCATGGCCGCCCAAAAAGCGCTCTCTCTAACCGTACCCGATGTGCCGACGCTGCTTTCCGCCTATATGCCTTTCCTGGATCATGGGGGGATTTTTGTCCCTACCCAGACCCCCTATGCGCTGGGCCAGCAAGTGTTTTTACTGCTCACGCTTCCTGGCGAAAGCGAGCGCCTTTCGATCACTGGAAGCGTCGTTTGGGTATCCCCAGAAGGTGTTAGCGGGAGGCGTATGCCGGGTATTGGCCTGCATTTCAGCCAACAAGATTACCCTGTGCGTGCTCGTATTGAGACCCTGCTAGCCGGTCAGTTAGATAAAGCAGCCCCGTCGTTCACGCTCTGAATTAAACCGTCGCTTATGTTTGAGTGTAATTCTCATCGTAGTGATGGCTTACCTGTTGCCGAGACTTATATGTTTGTTGATTCACACTGTCATTTAGATCGCCTGTCAGAGCAGACCCATGGCGGCGATATCGCCGCCACGTTGGCAGCTGCGCGCGCTGCCCACGTCAGCCAATTTCTTGCCGTAGCGGTCAGCTTGGAAGAGATGCCGCAATTGGCTGCCATTGCCCGCGCGCATCAAGATGTGGTGATTTCCGCTGGTATGCATCCTCTACATAGCCCTGCGGAAAAAGAGGGTGCCGAGAGCGAGCCAAGCGTTGCCGACATCAAAGATGCTGCTGAACAGTTTGGTGCGGTCGCGATTGGTGAAACTGGCCTGGATTATCACTACCGCGACAGCGTGCCTGTCGACGTACAGCATGAGCGCTTTAAACGGCATTTGATCGCCGCCCGAGAGCTGGATCTTCCGGTCATTGTTCATACCCGTGAAGCCAGACAGGAGACACTGGCGCTGCTGCGTGAATACAGCGACCCGCGGGTGGGCGGTGTATTACACTGTTTTACTGAGGACTTGGCGATGGCCCGTGAAGCAGTAAGGCTCGGTTTTTATATTTCGCTCTCAGGAATAATTACCTTTCGTAATGCTGAACCGCTCAGAGAACTTGCCCGTCAGTTGCCATTAGACCGACTGCTGATCGAGACTGACAGCCCCTATCTTGCGCCGGTGCCTTATCGCGGTAAGCCTAATGAGCCAGCCTGGGTAGTGAAAGTGGCTGAGTGTATTGCCAATGAGCGGGGCATAAGTGTTGATGAAGTGGCCATGCAAACCACCGCCAACTTTTATCAACTGTTCCGTGCAGCGGCCCCTGATGCGCCGGTACACGTCAAGGAAGCGTTGGCGCAGTCTGGTTTGCTATAACTCGACCGTGCGACCAATGATCAAGTGAGGTGGGCGAGTTGAATATTGATCGATTGCTACAGCAACATAATCAGGATGGAGAGAGCGCCAGTTCTATCCCACCCTTGGATGAGTGGCAGCCTGCGCTTTCCGGCGATATCAATATCAGTATTGATGCGGACGGTCGTTGGTGGCACGAAGGTAAGCCATTTGCCCGCCCCAAGGTGGCGCGACTATTAGCTACGCTGCTGCGCCTTGATGCTGACGGTTACTGTTTGGTCACCCCGGTAGAGCGCTGGCGCATCCAGGTCGAAGACTTGCCACTGGTCGCAGTAGAGGCCGACTTCCGTGACGATGCCTGGTGGTTCACTACTCAGTTTGATGACGTTGTGCGCCTAGATGCCGAGCATCCTCTCGCCGTAACGTTAACGCCCAAAGGCGAGGCGGTGCCGCAACTGCCGGTGCGTTTCGGTTTGGCTGCACGGCTGCACCGCAATGTGTATTACCCGTTGATTGAGGCTGCTGAAAGCCGGGACTTAGGTGATGGGACTAGCGAGATCGGGCTAATGAGCGCCGGGCAGTGGTTTGTCCTAGGGCAGCTTGATGATGAACGCGCAGGCGAGGCGACGTGAAGTTAACCGCTGAACAGCAAGCTGTTGTTAATCATTGTACCGGCCATGCGCGGGTAGCAGCGGTGGCGGGGGCCGGTAAAACCACTACTATGGCGGCGCGTGTACTGCATTTGCTGGCCAGTGACGTGCCGCCAAAGCGCATTTTAGTGCTGATGTTTAACCGCTCCGCCAAGGATGATTTCCAGCGCCGCTTAATGATCATGGCACCCGCCGGACAGGCACTACCCGATGTACGTACCTTTCACTCACTAGGGCATCGATTAACCCAGAGTCTTTGCCGCTGGGGAGCGCTTGCTCCGCGACGCTTGCTATCAGCAGATTGGCAGCTAGAGCGTCTGCTGCGTCAGGCGAGTCTCAATGTGCTGCGTGATGCGGTTGAGCGACGCGACGCTGCGCTGGAAGCCGATCGACTTGAAACCTTAGCCCACTTTTGTGGCTTAGTTAAAGCCGAAATGATCACGCCAGCAGCGCTCTACGAGCGACTCAATTTCGATCCTGATACCGACTATTTTCCAGCAGCGTTTACCGAGGCAGAGCGGTTATTAGAAGCGGAAGGGGTGATGACCTATGCCGATCTGCTTTATCGTCCGCTACTGGCGCTAGAAGCGGATGTCGCCCTAAGAGGCAGGGTAGAGGGCTTTCTCGATCATGTCATTATTGATGAGTATCAGGATATCAATGCCGCTCAGCAGCGTCTTTTATCCGTACTGGTGGGCAGCCGTGCCGAGGTGATGGCGGTAGGTGATGCCAATCAATGTATTTATGAGTGGCGCGGTGCCAAGCCTGACACCATGCTGGAAAATTTTACCGCTACTTTCGGCGAAGCGACCGACTACCCATTATCGACGACTTTCCGCCATGGTCATGCCTTGGCGCTCGCCGCTAATCACGCCATCGCCGCTAACCGGCGGCGGCCCAACCAGCTCTGCTTGGCTGCGGCCAATAATCCCGAGACCCGTGTTTCAGTGGGGCAAGGGAGCCGCTTGCTACTCGATGCATTAGTGGATTGGCAGGCCCAGGGACGTGCGTTTAACGAGGTTAGTCTACTGGTACGTAGCTGGGCGCTCTCGGTCCCGTTCCAACTTGCCCTGTTGCAGGCGGGGATTCCATTTCGCCTTCAGCGGGAAGATCGCTTTGTGTTCCGTTTGCCCCTGGTGCAGGCGCTGGCAGGCTACTTAAAGCTTTCTCGTCGGCCAGACCTGCTTCGCGACCCGCAGCAGTTATTACTGCTACTTTCACAACCAACGCCATTTGTGGCCAGAGAGCGGTTACAGAGGTTGGCGCAGCAGCTGGCCAGCACCCAGCAGTGGCCCGAGCGTCATGACCCGGTGCTGACTGAGCTAAAGCCTATCCAGCGGCGCACGCTTAAAAAGCGCTGGGTGCTGCTTTGCGAGCTGCCTCAGTTAAGTGCCTGGCCACCCGCCAAGCTGCTACGCCATGTGGTAGAGAGCATTGAAGCGGAAAAAACCCTCAAACGTGCCGCCGCAAGGCGAGATAAAGGTGAAGAGGATGTTCGTTTGCTTGACGTACTGATCGAACAAGCGCAGAGCGTGAAAGATCCCGATGCCTTCATCGAACTGCTTGAACGTCCGGTCGAGAACCAGGCAGGTGGTGTGCTGATCAGTACTGTACACGGAGCAAAAGGGCTTGAGTGGCCGCTCGTAGCGGTCGCCGGGGTTAATGAGGAAGATTTTCCCCACTATAGCCGCGATAACCCGCTTAGCGATGAACGTCTGGAGGAGGAGCGGCGGCTGTTCTACGTGGCGATTACGCGTGCCCAGGAGCAGCTGTTAGTACTTCATGATGGCGGTGTGCATCGACCCAGTCGCTTTATCGCTGAAAGTGCCTGGCAAGACAGTATGCGCGTGGCCTCTTGCCTATCGAGTGGCAGTGCCCCGACGGCTGCGCTTCAGGTAGCGTCGGTCAGTCTAGTCGAACGTTATCTGGCGCGATTGGGGCGCGACGATATTGTGCTGGCAGCGGCCCAAGTGGAGGAGGGCAAAGCGGCTTATTCATCAGACACCTGCTTTTACCCTGGTCAGCGGCTTCATCATGCGGTGTTTGGCGAGGGTGAGGTGGCCGCAGTCGAAGGAAATCCTAACGACCCGGTCATCGATGTGCGTTTTGATCAAGCGGGGCGAAGGCGGTTAATCGCCCGAAGAGCTCCCATTGAAGTACTGGAAAGTGCTCAACGAGTGCCGCTCTAACGGCCAGCCTATATCTCGCGATTGGCTGGCCGTATCGGTAGCGAGGCAGCGTATTAAAAAGAGTTAAAAGCCGCTCGCTGATTACATATTGGGATACGTTGGCCCGCCGCCGCCTTCTGGTGCTACCCAAGTGATATTTTGTGCCGGGTCTTTGATATCACAGGTTTTGCAGTGCACGCAGTTTTGGAAGTTGATCTGAAAGCGTGGCTGTCCCGCGCTGTCTTCCACTACTTCGTAGACGCCAGCAGGGCAGTAGCGCTGGGCGGGTTCTGCGTACTTCGGCAGGTTTTCGCGAATCGGCAGCTCAGGATCTGCCAAGCGCAGATGGCACGGCTGGTTCTCTTCATGGTTGGTGTTAGACAGAAACACCGATGAGAGCTTATCGAACGAAAGTTTTCCGTCTGGCTTGGGATAAGTAATTTTTTCAAATTCTGCGGCGGGCTTGAGGGCACCGTGGTCGGTAGTGGTGTCATGCACATTGGGCAGTTTGTTACCCAGTAGCTGATGGGCAAAATTGTATGCGCCGCCACCGATGGTGCCATATTTATGAATGGCAGGGCCGAAGCTAGCGTTGTCTTTAAGTTCTTGGTAAGCCCAGCTTGCTTGCCACTTCTTAGTAAAGCTAGTCAGCTCTTGTGCGCCTTCGTCACCACCTTTAATGGCTTCAAATACGCTCTCTGCGGCCACCATGCCTGACTTCATGGCGGTGTGGAGCCCTTTGATTTTGGCAAAGTTGAGGGTGCCTGCGTCACAGCCGATTAGCAGGCCGCCGGGGAAGGTCATTTTGGGTAGGCAGTTAAAGCCGCCCTTGGTAATCGCCCGGGCGCCGTAAGCAACGCGTTTGCCACCTTCAAGGTATTGACTGATGACCGGATGATGTTTCATACGCTGAAACTCATCGAACGGCGAGAGCCATGGATTTTGGTAGCCAAGATCCATAATTAAACCGACAACCACCTGCTGGTTTTCTGCATGGTATAAAAACCAGCCGCCATGGGTGTTTTTATCTAACGGCCAGCCTGAACCGTGCACGACAAGCCCAGGTTCATGCTTGTCCGCGGGTACATCCCAAAGCTCTTTAAGGCCAAGGCCATAATGCTGGGGGTCGCGACCTGCATCCAACGAAAAATCTTTAATTAAGCGTTTGCCGAGATGTCCCCGCGAGCCTTCTGCGAACAGTGTGTACTTGGCGCGCAGCTCCATGCCGGGCATATAACCATCTTTAGGCGTACCATCGGCAGCGACGCCCATGTCGCCGATTAAGATACCGCGCACAGCGCCCTCTTCAACGATAACGTCTTGGGCGGCGAAGCCAGGGAATATTTCCACGCCTAACGATTCGGCCTGTTCGCCAAGCCAACGGCATAGATTGCCGGCACTAATGACATAACGCTGCTGGTCGCCACCGGTGTTGTGCATACTTTTGGGTACTAGCGCGTTAGGCACTTTTTGTGCTTTTTCGGCATCTTTAAGCAGAAAAACGTCGTCGCGAATCGCCGGCGTATTCAGCGGTGCGCCGCGTTCCTGCCAATCGGGAAATAGTTCAGTCAGCGCACGGGGCTCGAATACCGCGCCTGACAAAATATGCGCGCCCACTTCTGAGCCTTTCTCGACCACGCAGACGGTGAGTTCCTGTTCTGCTTCGTTGGCTTGCTGCATCAGTCGGCAGGCAGCTGCAAGACCGGATGGGCCCGCACCAACAATCACCACGTCAAAGTCCATTACATCGCGTTCAACAGTTTCCACCCGGTTTCTCCTTATTCTCTTAAGTGCCGCTATTTATCAAAGCTAGTCGATGTCTTCGTTATGAGCATTAGCTTATAAAAATCGGGCCTTAATTTAAAACGGTCGTTTGCTTCTGGTTGTGCCCCATGATAGGCATAATACCTGTGTCAGGTCACGCCTACGATGGCAATCAAAGCATTTCTTGGCGAGGTGCGGCGAGGTGCCTGGGTGAAAAGTTTAGGCGAGCCGCGTTTAGCGATACGACCAAGGCCTTAGTTACTCGCTATTGTTGCCAGTATGCCAGCTGTGGCAAATTGGTAAGGTTTTTCCATAGCGTACCTATCAAACGCTTGCATGAATTTAGTACGTCGCCACTGTGCTGGCGGTGCTTAGGCTTAAAATGCTTAGGCTCAAAATATTTTTTAAACAGTTTTTAGCAGCAGGTATCCGCAGGGCGGGTGCCCTCCAGGTTAACGGCTTTTACTACCAGCTAAGCGAGGAACCTATGAAAGTACTCGTCGCGGTTAAACGCGTCATCGACTACAACGTCAAAATCCGTGTTAAAGCGGATCACTCAGACGTCGATCTCACCAACGTCAAAATGGCCATGAACCCCTTCTGCGAAATTGCCGTGGAAGAAGCGGTGCGCCTAAAAGAGAAGGGCGTTGCCACTGAGGTTGTGGCGGTAACGGTGGGCCCCAAAGCCGCTCAAGAGCAGCTGCGTACCGCGCTGGCCCTGGGGGCGGATCGCGCCATCCATATCGAAACCGACGAGCGCGCCGAATCCCTGGCCGTGGCCAAACTGCTGGCCAAAGTGGTCGAGGAAGAGCAGCCTGGCCTGGTGATTCTAGGCAAACAGGCTATCGACACCGACAACAACCAAACCGGCCAAATGCTTGCCGCGCTGACCGGCCTACCCCAGGGTACCTTTGCCTCAGAAGTAGCGGTCGACGGTGACAAGGTCAATGTCACCCGTGAAATCGATGGCGGGCTGCAAACCATTGCCCTGGCGCTACCGGCGATTGTGACCACCGACCTGCGTTTGAACGAGCCGCGCTACGCCAAGCTCCCGGATATCATGAAGGCCAAGAAAAAGCCGCTGGATGTCAAAACCCCCGCCGATTACGGCGTCGAGGTGGCCTCCAAGGTGAGCCTGTTGAAAGTCGAATCACCCGCCGAGCGCAAGGGTGGCGTCAAGGTTGCCTCGGTAGATGAGCTGATCGACAAACTCAAAAACGAAGCCAAAGTTCTTTAAGGTCGGTTAGTTACCACCCGAACGTTGAGCATGTGCTTTGAAAGGAGCTGATTTTATGAGCATTTTGGTACTTGCCGATCTGCATGAAGGCCAACTGGCCGGCGCCACTGCCCACGTTGTGGCGGCGGCCCAAGCCATCGGTGGCGATATTGATATTCTGGTGGCCGGTGAAGGCGTTCAGGCGGCCGCCGAGGCCGCCGCCAAACTTGATGGCGTGAGTAAAGTTCGCGTTGCGGATAATGCCGTTTACGCCCACCAACTGGCCGAGCCCATGGGCGCTTTACTGGTCGAACTGGCGGGGGATTACACCCATGTACTGGCCAGCGCCTCCACCACCGGTAAAAACGTACTGCCCCGTTTAGCGGCACTAAAAGACGTTAGCCAATTGTCGGATGTGCTGGGAGTAGAAAGCGCTGACACCTTCCTGCGCCCGATCTACGCCGGTAATGCCATTGCCACGGTGAAAAGTGACGACACGCTAAAAGTGATCACTATCCGCACCACCGGTTTTGACGCTGTAGACGCAAATGGCAGCGCGACGATTGAAACCGTCGATGTGGTGGTTGAAAACAGCCAGTCCAGCTTTGTCAAAGAAGAGCTGGCGAAGTCGGATCGTCCCGAACTGGGCGGCGCCAAAGTGGTCATCTCCGGTGGTCGCGGTATGGGCAACGGCGAGAACTTTAAGCTGCTCGACGGCATTGCCGACAAGCTAGGGGCTGCTATCGGCGCTTCCCGGGCCGCGGTCGACGCAGGCTTTGTACCCAACGATATGCAGGTCGGTCAGACCGGTAAGATCGTCGCCCCGGATCTGTATATTGCCGTGGGTATCTCCGGTGCCATCCAGCACTTGGCGGGCATGAAGGACTCCAAGGTGATCGTCGCCATCAACAAAGACGACGAAGCCCCGATCTTCCAGGTGGCGGATTACGGACTGGTGGGGGATCTGTTTGAGATCCTGCCCGAGCTTGAGAGCAAGCTGTAAGTAATACAGTCACTAATGAGCCGGCTTCACCAGAAGTCGGCTTTTTTGTATCTTGTGTATTAGGTAAACTGCCAATAGTTGACTAAAGTACTGGGGCAAAGGGTAAGAAAAGATACCCTGACAGTTGAAAAAGCTGCGGACTGACCGCACATAGGTAAGTGAAAGCAACGAAAGCCACTCAAGGAGATGATGATATGGCACATACATTACCCGAACTGCCGTACGCATATGACGCTCTCGAGCCAAATATCGATGCGATGACGATGGAAATTCACCACTCACGTCACCATCAAACCTACATCAACAACCTAAACGCCACGCTTGAAGGCACTGGGTTGGAAGATGTTCCCGTTGAAGAGCTGGTCGCTAATCTGGATCGTGTTCCAGAAGCTAAGCGTCAAGCCGTTATCAATAACGGTGGCGGCCATGCCAACCACTCCATGTTTTGGCAGATGATGTCGCCAAATGGTGGTGGTAAGCCTCAGGGTGATGTTGCCAAAGCGATCGACGCTGAGCTTGGCGGTCTTGAGACTTTCCAGGAAGAGTTTAAAAAAGCGGCCGTAGGTCGTTTTGGCAGCGGCTGGGCATGGCTCTCCGTTACTCCTGAGAAAAAGTTAGTAGTCGAAAACACGCTGAACCAAGACAGCCCCCTGATGCACGGCAATACGCCGCTGCTTGGTTTGGACGTTTGGGAGCATGCCTACTACCTGAAGTATCAGAATAAGCGTCCTGACTACATTGCCGCGTTCTTTAACGTGGTTAATTGGGAAGACGTTGAGCGTCGTTACCAGGCTGCGATTGCCTAATATTGTTGTAATGCGCTAGCAAGACCGACGTAAGGTCTTGTATGAAACCGCCCCTTTTTAGTGGGCGGTTTTTTCGTTTCCGGGGGATAGCATTGGGCACTAGCTGTCAATAACCTGTGGATGAAAAATACCACATATGCTTGAATTGATTTTCTGATGGTCTATATATAGTATGCGTTGTGTCTTCAAAAGGGGTGGGGCACTAGATATGCTCTACCCGAAAAATGCCGCTATGAAAAGGGGATCGCCCATGGAAATTCAGATTTATAGCAAGCCTGCGTGTGTTCAATGTACCGCTACTTACCGCGCTTTAGATAAACACGGCCTTGAATATACGGTTATCGATATCACCGCTGAGTCGGGTGCTCAAGAAGAAGTGGAAGCGCTGGGTTACCGTCAGCTGCCCGTCGTTGTTGTGGGTGAGAATCACTGGTCGGGTTTCCGCCCAGACCGTATTCAAGCACTGGCCTAGGTCACTGCGATGCTGGCAAGTTGCCCAGAGACATCTATGGCCAGCAGTTTGGTTTACTTCTCTACTAAGTCAGGCAATACCCATCGTTTTGTAGAAAAGCTTGGCCTTGCCGCCAAGCGGCTGCCACTAGGCCGAGATGAACCTGTTTTACGCGTTACCCAGCCCTATATTTTAATTACCCCCACCTATGGTGGGGGTAGCGCGCAGGGGGCAGTGCCTAAGCAGGTGATTCATTTTCTAAACGATACGCATAACCGCAACCTCCTTCGCGGAGTGATTGCCGCGGGAAATACGAATTTTGGTGATGCGTATGGTCTGGCTGGACGTATTATCGCGAAAAAGTGCAGCGTGCCGCTGCTGTATCGATTTGAACTGTTGGGCACCGATGACGATGTCGCCAGGGTTCGCAAAGGAGTAGAAGAGTTTTGGAAACGACAAACCTAGCCCCAAAAGAGTCAGCCTCTAAAAATGTTGAGGCAAAACGACCTGCAGCGACATCTGAAGCGCGCACATTGGATTACCATGCGCTTAACGCTATGCTCAATCTGTACGGCACCGACGGTGAGTTACAGCTAGGCAAAGATCGTGAAGCGGCCCGCCAGTACTTTTTGCAACACGTTAATCAGAATACGGTGTTCTTCCACTCGTTGGAGGAAAAGCTCGATTACCTAGTGGAAGAGCAGTATTACGAAGCCGAGATGCTATCGCAGTACAGCTTTGCCTTTATCAAGGCGCTGTTTGAACAAGCCTATGCGTATAAATTTCGTTTCCCTAGTTTCCTGGGCGCCTTCAAGTACTACACCAGCTACACGCTGAAGACCTTTGACGGTAAGCGCTATTTAGAGCGCTATGAAGACCGTGTTTGCATGGTCGCACTGACCCTGGCGCGGGGCGAGGAAGCACTGGCCAAGTCATTAGTGGACGAGATTATCAGCGGGCGTTTCCAGCCAGCGACCCCCACTTTCCTGAACTGCGGTAAGCAGCAGCGCGGTGAGCTGGTGTCGTGCTTCTTGCTGCGTATTGAAGACAATATGGAGTCGATTGGTCGTTCGATTAACTCCGCACTGCAGCTCTCTAAACGTGGTGGCGGCGTTGCATTTCTGCTCACCAATATTCGTGAGTCTGGCGCACCCATTAAGCGCATTGAGAACCAGTCGTCGGGCATTATCCCAATTATGAAGTTGCTGGAAGACGCATTCTCCTATGCCAACCAGCTAGGTGCGCGTCAAGGCGCTGGCGCGGTTTATCTAAACGCCCACCACCCGGATATCCTGCGCTTTTTGGATACCAAACGGGAAAACGCCGACGAAAAAGTGCGCATTAAAACGCTCTCACTGGGCGTTACGATCCCGGATATTACCTTTGAATTAGCCAAGCGCAATGACGATATGTACCTGTTCTCGCCCTATGATGTGGAGCGCGTCTACGGCGTCCCGTTTGGTGATATCAGCGTTACCGAGAAGTACCATGAGATGGTTGCGGATGCGCGTATTCGCAAGCACAAGATCAATGCCCGGGCATTTTTCCAAGTGCTGGCCGAGCTACAGTTTGAGTCGGGCTATCCGTACATCATGTTTGAAGATACGGTGAATCGCGCCAACCCGATTGCCGGCCGGATTAATATGAGCAACCTCTGCTCAGAAATTCTACAGGTCAATACGCCTACCGAATACGACGACGATCTGGGCTATCGCCATGTTGGTCAGGATATCTCGTGCAACTTAGGTTCAATGAATATTGCCAAGGTAATGGATTCGGGCGATATCGGCACCAGCGTCGAAATTGCTATTCGTGGCCTAACGGCAGTATCAGAGATGAGCAATCTGCGCAGCGTACCGTCGATTGCCGAAGGTAATGCAAAGTCGCGCGCGATTGGCTTGGGTCAGATGAACCTGCACGGCTATCTGGCGCGTGAGCATATCTACTACGGCTCTGATGAAGGATTGGATTTTACCAATCTCTACTTCTACTGCGTGGCCTTCCATGCCATTCGTGCGTCTAACCGCTTAGCCATTGAGCATAACGATACGTTTGCCGATTTTGCTAACTCTACCTACGCCTCGGGTGAGTTTTTCACTAAATATATCGACAAAGCATGGTTGCCGCGTACCGACAAAGTGCGTGAACTGTTTGAGCGCAGTGGTATTGCGCTGCCAACCCAAGATGATTGGCAGGAACTGAAAGCCTCGGTTATGGCGCACGGTTTATACAACCGTAACCTGCAGGCCGTGCCGCCAACGGGCTCTATCTCCTATATCAACAACTCCACCTCCAGTATTCACCCGGTGGCGGCGAGAATCGAGATCCGTAAAGAGGGCAAGTTGGGCCGGGTTTACTACCCCGCACCCTTCCTCAATGAGGCCAACTTCGCCTACTTCCAGGACGCCTATGAAATTGGCCCTGAGAAAATTATCGATACCTATGCAGAAGCCTCGCAGCACGTTGACCAGGGCCTATCATTAACTCTGTTCTTCCCTGATACCGCCAGTACGCGAGATATCAACAAAGCGCAGATTTATGCCTGGCGGAAGGGAATCAAAACCCTTTACTACATCCGCCTACGTCAAAGCGCTTTAGAAGGTACCGAGGTAGAAGGCTGTGTCTCCTGCACGCTATAACTGTTAGGCGACTGAAGCCCAGCGTCAGTGATTGAGCGCTATGCTTTATTAAGCCCGTTTTTTGCCAGCCCGGGTTTTGATGCCCGGGCATTGAGCGCACATTTTTGAGCAAATTTTAAAGAGTAACGCTATGAACACCATGCAACGTTTATCGCGGGTTGATGCGATTAACTGGAACCGCCTTCAGGACGATAAAGACCTGGAAGTGTGGAACCGTTTAACCAGTAATTTTTGGCTGCCTGAAAAGGTGCCGCTCTCAAATGATATTCAGTCGTGGAATACCCTGACAGATAAAGAGAAGCAGCTGACTATCCGCGTATTCACTGGTTTGACGCTGCTAGACACTATCCAGAGTAGCGTTGGTGCGCCGGTGCTGATGGAAGATGCCCGTACACCCCATGAAGAAGCGGTTTATACCAACATCGCTTTTATGGAGTCGGTGCATGCGCGCTCGTATAGTTCTATTTTCTCAACGCTATGTGCCACGCGCGATGTTGACGATGCATTTCGCTGGAGTGAAGAGAACCCTACGCTGCAGGCAAAATCCCAGCTGATTTTAGAGCGCTACCGCTCGGATGACCCGCTAATGCGCAAAGTCGCCAGCGTGTTCCTTGAGTCGTTTCTGTTCTACTCTGGCTTCTATCTGCCCATGTACTGGTCAAGCCACGCTAAATTGACCAACACGGCAGACTTGATTCGCCTGATCATTCGCGACGAAGCGGTGCACGGTTACTATATAGGCTACAAATTCCAGCAGGCGCTGGCAGAAGCCACCCCGGCGCGTCAGCAGGAAGTCAAAGATTACGCCTATGAGCTCCTGCTTGAGCTCTACGACAACGAAGTACGCTACACCGAGTCGCTCTATGATGAGGTTGGCCTGAGTGAAGACGTTAAGAAATTTCTTCACTACAACGCTAATAAAGCGCTGATGAACCTCGGCTACGAGCCGCTGTTCCCCAGCAGCGTGACCGATGTGGATCCCACCATCATGGCAGCGCTGTCGCCTAACGCCGACGAAAACCACGACTTCTTCTCCGGTTCCGGCTCCTCCTATGTGATTGGCAAAGCGGTTGCCACCGAAGACGACGACTGGGCTTTTTAAAAAGCAGCTAATGCGGGCGAGTAGTTCAGCAATACATCGCGTGCGGTAGCGGTAATAAAAAGCGGGAGCTCAAAAGAGCTCCCGCTTTTTTGTGCTTATGAGAAAGTGTTGCATGGATGTTAATGATAAATATTGTCATTTATTATATTAGTGGTAGGCTAGACGCCGCAAAAGATAAACGCAAATCGTTCGTATACCTAATTAGTTTTTAGCGGCAGTGCAACTGACCGCTACTCAGTGACGGAGTGTTGACGTGCTGAACAGGCCTTTCTTTGCCTTGCGTGGATGGTGGCTAGCAGGAGTGTTGGCCAGTGGCACGCTATTGGCAAGTGACCAAGCAGCGGCTCAAGCGGCTGATAGTGTGGAAGCCCAGCAGTCCCAGGCGGCACTTCAGCAGCAAATTGATGCTGCTGATGAGCAAACCCGCGAGCAGTTAGAGGAGTTGCGCCGGTTGGAGCGCGAAACTCGCCAGATGAATGCAGATAATGCTTCCTTGGCCGGGCGTTTAGCTGAAGAGGCTGAACGCCAGCAGCGCTTAGCCACTGCATTAGATACCCTTGAGGAGACGCGTGCAGCGCTTCCTGAGATTGAGCAAAATATGGCTGAGCAGCTCACTCACTGGATAGAGGGTGATTTGCCCTTTCTACGCGATGAGCGTTTAGCGCGTGTTCAACGCCAGCCAGAGCAGCAAGGTGCCAATACCATTGAGCGTATTAATGGACTGCTCGAAGCGTGGCGAGTTGAGCTCGATTACGGCCGTGATATCGATAGCTGGCGTGGTCGTTTACGCCAAGAAGAGCGCACCCGCGAAGTGGATTTTCTGCGTATTGGACGGATCGGATTTTATTACTTAGCACCGGACGGCCGTGAGGGCGGCGTGTGGAATGCAGAAGCGGGTGCATGGCAGCCGTTAGATGATAACTACCTGCGTGAAGTGCGCAATGGTCTGCGCATGGCAGAAGATCAGCGCGCCCCGGATCTCTTAACCTTGCCGCTCTCAATTAGTGTGAACGACCAGCAGGGAGAGCAACAGTGAGCCGTTATTGCCTAGCTACTTATTATCTCGACATTCGCCGTCTTGGTTACACCTGCGCGCTACTGATGCTGATGGCAATCAGTGGCGTCACCCTGGCGCAAACCGATAGCGGTAATTCGCTACGCGAAGCCCGTGAGGCCGCCGAGGCCCGCGATCAGCAGCGTTTGATGAGCTTTTTGGATGACCAGCAAGCGCTAGAAGCCGCGTTGGAGCAAGCGCGCAGCGAGCATGAAGAAGCTCAGCAGCAGTATGACGATCTAGAGGCTCAACAGACAGAGCAAACCCAGCTAGCGAGTGAGCTGTCCGGACGTCAAGCTGAGCAGGGCGAAGCGCTGTCAGGTTTGCTGGCGAATCTTGCGCGGCACAGCGCAGAAATACGTAATGCGTTAGGCGTTAATAGTCTATTAACCCTAAATGAAGATGCGCTTCCGCCGCGCTTAGATGAAGTTGAAGTGCTTGAGCGCCATCAATTAGAAACCATGGTTGATCGCCTGGCGGCCTTAACCGCCCGTACTGGGCGTGCTCAACGCCTTGAGTTACCGGTTGCGGATGCCAACGGCGATGTTGTTCCCCGCGAGCTGGTTCAGCTTGGCGATTTTGCTGCTTTTACTGATAGTGAGTTGCTTCAGCGTAACGAAAACGATGGCAGTTTGGCAGTGATGCCGCGCACGCCGCAGGAAATTGGCGGTCTGATACCTGCTTACTATCAGGGCGAAAGCACGGTGTTTGCCATCGACCCTACTCAAGGCAGCGTGTTACAGGCATTAACTCAGCGTCCCAGTTTATGGGAGCGCTTCCAGCAGGGTGGCTATGTAGGTTATGTCGTTGTGGCGCTGGGTATTTTGGGCTTGATCGTTGGCCTGGGCCAGTACTTGTACCTTGTGCTAGTGAGCGTGCGTGTTCGCCGTCAGCGCCAATCCCTTGATCAGTTGCAATCCAATAATCCGCTGGGTCGGGTGTTACTGCGTTTTGAAGGCATGGATAAGCTTCAAACGCCGGAGGCCTTGGAGGCGCGGCTGGATGAAGCCGTGTTGGCCGAGTTGCCTCGCTTAGAGCGCAGCCAACCGATCGTCAAGTTGCTGGCGGCTATCGCGCCGCTACTCGGATTGTTGGGCACAGTGACCGGTATGATCGTGACCTTCCAGGCGATTACCGTGTTTGGCACCGGTGACCCGCAGTTAATGGCCGGCGGTATTAGCCAGGCGCTGGTTACCACGGTGCTGGGTCTGATTACCGCCGTACCGCTGCTGTTCGTGCAAACAGCGCTGTCGGGTCGCAGCCGCTACTTAACCCATGTGATTGAAGGGCAGGCGAGCGCCACCTTGGCGGATCACCTGGAGTCACAATCGCCGATTAGTTCACCTGTTCATACGGCTGTGGTGACTTAATATGTCCACTCTTCCTCTTTGGCTTGAGCCGGTTGAGCGTTTAGTGGAGGCGGGCGGCATCGTACTTGTCGTGCTGGCGGTGGTGGCCGTGCTGGTATTTGCCATGGCCATAGAGCGTTGGTGGTATTACCGGATTACTTGGCGCATCGCACGTCGCCAGCTATTGCGCCGCTGGGCGGCGCGTAGCGACCACCGCAGCTGGAGTGCCCGCACCTTACGTCATGTTTGGGCCGAGGCACTGGTAGCCAAGCTGCGCAAGCCGTTGCCATGGCTAAAACTTCTGGTAGCCCTGTGTCCATTACTGGGCTTGCTAGGTACGGTAACCGGCATGATTAGTGTATTCGACAGCCTTTCGCTGAGTGAGACCCATCAGGCGCGTGCCATGGCTGACGGTGTCGCCCGGGCAACGCTGCCGACCTTGACCGGTATGGCCATCGCCGTTGTGGGACTTTTATTTATTAGCCGTTTAGAGCACGTCATTCGTCGTGAAGACCAGCGACTGCATGATCGCTTAGCGCGGGCAGTGGAGGAGAGTGATGCGTAGACGCCGTTCTATAGATGCTACGGCTGAGAGCAATGAGGTGAACCTGACACCCATGCTCGACGTCGTCTTTATCATGCTAATTTTCTTTATCGTGACCACCAGCTTTGTTAAAGAGAGTGGTGTAGAGATTAATCGCCCTGAATCCAGTGCGGCTACCCCGCGTCCAGATGCCCAGGTGCTGGTGGCGGTTTCTCCTGAAGGCGCGGTATGGGTAGATGGCAGCCCCGTCGATATACATAGGGTCGGCCAACAGGTGGCCGAAATGCTAAGTGAAGATGGCTCAGTCGTTATTCAAGCGGATCGTGAGTCGACCACGGGGCTATTGATCGAGGTAATGGATCGCTTGCGCGAAGCGGGCGTCGATCAAATTGCGGTGGCGGCGAGTCGGAGTGGTTCATGATGCGTCACCTGCTTTCGTTACTGGGAGGTGTGGTGCTGGCGGTGGGTTTATTCTGGCTGCTAGCGCAGCTGGTAACGCCACCAGAACAGCCCCCTGAAGAGCTGACCATGAGTATGGCCATGACTATGGTGGAGGCGCCCGAAGAGGCGCCCGAGCAAGAAGCGCCTGCGCCACAACCCGTTGAGAGTGCTCCTCAGCAAGCACCACCTCCCATGCCGACGCCTGAGCCGCCACCGGTGGCCGATAGTGCGATTAGCATGCCGGAAGTTGAGCTTCCTGATGAGCCCGTTGAACCCGTTGAAATGGATAGTGAATTGCCTGAGCTAACGGAAGTGGCGCCGGAGCCCCAGCCCCAGCCTGAACCAGAGCCAACGCCCGCGCCGACCCCGGAGGCGCCTCCTGCGCCCGCGTCTACCCCGAGTGCTCCATCGACGGCTTCAGCATCGCCACCTGCCGAGCGCGAAGCCGCTCCGCAAGCCCAACCCGCACCGTCTAATGAGCCGGTTAGCGTAGGTCAAGCCACGCCGACCAGCCGGGTTAATCCAAGCTACCCCACCCGGGCGCAGCGGCGGGGCATGGAAGGCTTTGTAGAAGTGGCATTTATGATTCGTCGCGATGGCAGTGTGGATGCCTCTTCTATTCAGGTAACCAATGCGCAGCCACGCCGGGTGTTTGAAGAGGCTGCTCAGGAAGCGATTGCCCAGTGGCAGTTTGAGCCCAGCGATCAGTTGCGCAATGCCACTCAGCGAATCGAGTTTCAGTTGAGGTAGCGTTATGAAGCAATTTTTATGTGTGCTATTGCTGAGTGCCTGGTCAGTGTCGGCCCTTGCTAGTCCTGCCTTGCAGGGGGATGTGATTGCCGATCTCAACGCGCTGCAGGTCCAGTTACGAGATGGGGCGTTATCCAGCGTTGTTGAGCGGGCAACCGCCCAAGCCGAGCGATTATCGGGAGGCAACCAAGCTGATCGCTGGGCAAGCGCCCTTTACCAGCAGCTCGCGGCGGGCGCGTTAGCCCGTCAAGACCAGCCCGGCCCGGCGGCAGACCGTTTGGCAACTGCCCGTCAGTTGGAAGGTGTCGATAGTGCTCAAGCTGCACGCTGGCTTCGTGAAGAGGCGTCATTGCGCCGTGTCGCTGGCCAGCGTGATCAGGCCATTGAGTTGCTCAGCGAGTGGTTAGCCAGTCATCAAGATATCGATGCCACTTGGCAGTTAACCCGCCTGCTGGCGCAGCAAGAGCGCTGGGAGGAGGCCGCCAACTGGCTCGATCAGGCGCTTGAGCAGTCATCTGATCCTAACCAGCAACCCGATGAGAGTCAGCAAGCTTTGATGCTGGCGGTCTATCGTAATGCTGGTCAAAGCGATCAGGCATTGAGTCATTTGCTGGAAGATTTGAATGCCGACAGTGATGCTTTCCAATGGCGTCAAGCGGCAGGGCTTGCCCAGCAGGCGGGGCAAGCAGGGGTTGCTGCGGGCCTATGGGAGATGGCGTGGCAGTTAGGCAAATTAACCCAATCGGAAGACCGCTGGCTGTTAATTCAGCTGCATCTTGCCGGCGGCACCCCCGCGCGTGCAGCAGAGCATTTAGCGCAGGCACTGGACGAGGGCGATATTGTCCGTGATGAATCCAACCTGCGCCTACTTGCCAGCGCTTGGCGGCAGGCCAAAGACGTTGAGAAGGCACTTAATGCCTGGCAAGCCCTAGCGCTGCACACTCAGCTAGCTGATGATTGGCGCGCCTATGGTCAGCTCGCTTACGCCTGGGGTGAGAATGAACGCGCCAAGCGAGCGTTTGCCCGCGTCTCTGAGCTGGGTGACGATGAGGCGGAGCAGTGGTTGGCTGGTTTTCAGTGAGTCTCTAATAATTAAATGGCTTTAAGCGCTAGCGAAAAATCGCTCCACACCGGGGCGTGGTCAGAAGGCCGCTCCATGCCGCGCAGATCATAGTCGATACCCGCACCGGTGGTGTGTTCCGCTAACGCTTTGGTCACAAGAATATAGTCGATACGCAGGCCGCGCTTGGGCTCCTGATCAAATCCTTTGGAGCGGTAGTCAAACCAACTGAAGCGGTCATCACTTTGTGGATAGCAGAGGCGATAGCTATCGCTAAGCCCCCAGGCTTTAATCCCTTCAAGCCATTCGCGTTCAATAGGCTGAAAACTGGCTTTGCCTTCCCGCAGCCAGCGCTTGCGGTTGGCTTCGCCGATGCCGATGTCCTGATCTTCAGGGGAGATATTAAAATCACCCATCACTGCCAGCTGCTCGTCAGGGCGATGCTGATCGTTAAGCAGTCGCGCTAGCTGGACGTAAAAGCGCTCTTTATGGGGAAATTTAGTTGGGTGGGTAACATTTTCACCCTGAGGAAAATATCCGTTCCACACCGTGACGGGCTCGCCATCGTCGGCCAACAGCCGTACACCAATCATGCGACATTGGGCGTCTTCTTCATCATCAGGGAAACCGTAAAATACTTCTTGAGGCGCTTGGCGGCACATTAGAGCAACGCCATAATGGCCTTTTTGACCATGATAAAAGACGTGATAGCCCATTGCCTCAACGTCGGCTAATGGAAACTCACTATTTTGCACCTTGGTTTCTTGCAGCCCAATTACATCTGGCTGCTGAGTATCGATCAGCGCCTGTAACTGGGGAAGGCGTGCTCGAATGCCATTAATGTTGAACGAAACCAAACGCATTACGAATCGTCCCCCTGGGGTTTATTAGCGCCGCCATCAGTTTTGTTAGAGTGGATAGCAATACTCTGCCCGTCCTGCTGGCGAGCAAGTTTTCTCACTGCCTGGAGCTTGCGCTGCTGCTGCTTTTTGGCCACAAAACGGCGTGAAGGGGCGACTTGATCAGGGTTGTCGTGGCGCCACTTTTTATAATCTTTACGCCGGCCGGTACGAATAGTTACCTTATCGGCCAGTGAACGTGTTTTTTTCTTACGCGTCATGTCGCGCTCCTAACGTCGATGTGAGCGCTATTCTAACAGGCCTTGGGGTTCCTTCGACAGCAGGACGCGCTCTTATCGCCAAGCCCTGGTACAATGCGCACGTCAAGATGCCTAACCTCCACAGCAATGGACAGATAGACAGCCTATGAGCGAGTCGGAACAGACCACAGCACCGGCCCAGAACCGCAAGCCTAAGCGACGCCGTCGGAAACCGCGTCGTCGCCAGTCGAACTGGGATCTTCGTCAGTTTCAGGTGCCCGCCGTGGCCGGCAAATGGCGCTTTCATGACTTTGATCTGCCGCTGCCATTAATGCGCGCTATTCATGCCCAAGGGTTTGAGTACTGCACACCTATCCAAGCAGAGGCCCTTCGCCAAACGCTTTTAGGTGGCGACATTGTCGGCAAAGCGCAAACGGGAACCGGTAAAACCGCGGCCTTTTTGATCTCTGTGATGGCCTACTTCCTGGAAGAGCCAACACCTGATGGTCAAAAGCCAGGGGCGCCGCGCGCGCTGATTATTGCGCCGACCCGCGAGCTGGCACTGCAAATCGAAAAAGATGCAAAAGCGTTATCACGTTTCACCCAGCTGAATGTTGCTAGTGTCGTCGGCGGTATGGACTATCAAAAGCAGCGTGAAAGCCTGGGCAGCAAGATCGATATTCTGGTGGCAACGCCGGGGCGTCTGTTGGATTTTCATCAGAAGCGCGATATCGACCTCAATGAAGTTGAAGTATTGGTGCTGGATGAAGCCGACCGTATGTTGTCGATGGGCTTTATTCCTGACGTGAAGCGGATTATTCGCTACACACCGAAAAAAGAGGAGCGCCAGACTTTCCTCTTCTCGGCCACCTTTACTGACGATATCTTGAATCTTGCCAGCCAGTGGACGTTGAATCCTGCCCACGTTGAGATCGAAGTGACCGTTGAGAATCAGGCGGACATTGATCAGCGTGTGTATATGGTGTCCGATGATGACAAGCAGCGCTTACTGGTGAATTTGCTCCAGCAGGAGAGCTTTGAGCGTGTCATGGTCTTCGGTAACCGTCGTGATTTGGTGCGCAAGCTGGATGATTTGTTGAGAAAAGCGGGCGTAAGCGTTGCCATGCTCTCAGGCGATGTGCCTCAGGGGCAGCGTATCAAAACCCTGGAGAGCTTCCGCGAAGGTGAAATTCAGGTGTTGGTCGCAACCGACGTTGCTGGCCGTGGGATCCATATTGAAGACGTAAGCCACGTCATCAATTACACTCTGCCTGAAGACCCGGAAGATTATGTACACCGTATTGGCCGTACAGGCCGTGCCGGTGCAAAAGGTGTGTCGATTAGCTTCGTTGGTGAAGAGGATGCTTTCTCGCTGCCGGAAATCGAACGCTATATCAATGACAAGCTACCCTGCGTGCATCCGCCGGAAGGTATGCTCTAAGCCGCATGCTCGATACAGCCCTCAAAAGCGAGATTCAAGACGCTTACCGTCGCGTGGTGGAGAACCTTGAGTTAACCCCACGCTACGGCCAGCGCATGATGATTGCTGAAATTGCCCGAACCCTCGGTAATATTGAGAGCGACAGCGAGGGTAAGCGGACTAGCGATACTCATGTCTGTGTGCTTGAAGCAGGCACCGGTACCGGTAAAACCCTGGCCTATCTAATTGCTGCCTTGCCAATCGCGAAAGCGCGCGGCAAGCGGCTAATTATCTCAACGGCCACGGTCGCTCTCCAGGAGCAGGTGCTGAATCAGGACTTACCCTCACTCGCCAGCCACAGCGGCATCGCCTTTCGCTATGCATTAGCCAAAGGGCGGGGCCGCTATGTCTGCGTGGCGCGCTTGGATCAGGCGCTTGAGGGAACTGAGCCTAATCCTACGCTTTCGCTGTTTGAGCAGTCCCTGCAAACCCAAAGCAGTGACTTTACCGTCATCGCTAGCGATATGGCGCAAGCCTATGGCCAGGGCGAGTGGGAAGGTGATCGTGATAATTGGCCCGAGGCCATTGACGACGCCCACTGGCGAAGGCTAACAGTGGATCATCGCCAGTGCACGGGTAGGCGCTGCGGGCACTTTGGTGCCTGCGCGTTTTTCCGTTCCCGTCGTGAACTTGAGAATGCCGATGTTATCGTCGCCAACCATGATCTTGTGTTGGCCGATTTGGCGTTGGGGGGCGGCGCTATTTTGCCTGACCCTGCAGACTGCATCTTTGTCTTCGATGAAGGCCACCATCTGCCGGAAAAAGCGCTTTCCCATTTTGCCCATCGCTTTGCCGTGCACGGCTGTTTGCGTTGGTTGAAAACGCTGAGAAGCAGTTTGACGGATCTTCACCAGGCATTGGCCATTCAGCCCACTGTGGCTCGCTTATTGGTAAGCCTGCCTGAGCTTATTCATAACCTGGAACCCGCGCTGGGCGATGTATTTAGCATGGGGCATCAATTGGCTGGGCGGCCAAACGGTTTGGCCGATGAAGAGGCCACCCATCAATCGCGTTTTGAAAAAGGCCAGGTGCCCGATGCACTTCGTGAGCAGGCGCAGCAGCTGTTGGTGATGTTTGCTTCACTGTCGCGCTGCTTGGAAAGCATTAGCGATATTCTGCGTGAAAGTCTGGATCCAGATAAGCAGACCGGCCTTGATCGTGAGCAGGCGGAAGCTTGGTTGCCCTTGGTGGCGCTGCTTCACGGGCGTTCGTTAGAAGCGCACGCACTTTGGCAGGCATTTAGTGAGCAGGATGTTGCCAATGAGGCACCCAGCGCTCGCTGGATTACGCTTAGTCGTGTTGCAGGCGAGCCGGAGGTGGAGTTCTCTGCCAGTCCCGTTTCTGCTGCACATACCCTGGCCAAGCATTTATGGGGGCGCTGTCATGGAGCAGTGGTTACCTCGGCGACATTGACCGCACTGGGGCGCTTTGAGCGTTTGCAGGAGCGAGCAGGGCTTGCCAATCGTTACCGCTATCAGGCATTGCCAAGCCCCTTTGATTACGCCAATGCTGTGCTGCGTGTGCCTAAAGAGGCCACCGACCCTGGCGACAGGGAGGGCCATGAACGAGCCATCGTAAGCTTTGTGTCGCAATTAGCTGATAAAGAAGCAGCGCTGGTGCTGTTCTCTTCCCGTGCTCAACTGCGAGCGGTGGATAAAGCACTGCCAGCGAGTGTGAAAGAGCGTGTGCTCGCTCAAGATGCGTTGCCAAAGCGTGAGCTTATTGAGCGTCACCGGGCGGCGGTGGACAGGGGAGAGGGCAGTATTATCTTTGGCTTGGCAAGCTTTGCCGAGGGGATTGATCTGCCCGGCGACTACCTGACCCATGTGGTGATTACGCGGCTGCCGTTTGCGGTGCCCGATGATCCTGTTGGCGCCACCTTGGCGGAGTGGATCGAGAGCCAGGGCGGTAATGCGTTTATGCGCATTAGCGTGCCGGACGCATCCATTAAGCTAGTTCAGGCCTGTGGGCGTTTGATTCGTAAAGAGAGCGATCGCGGTACTATCACACTACTGGATAAGCGCGTGATTACCCGTCGCTATGGGCAGGCGCTGTTGGATGCGCTGCCGCCTTTTCGGCGCGAAATCAGCCAGTAACTGAAAACCCCGCCGTGGCGGGGTGTCAGGCTTACTTGGCGATGCGCTTGGCAAGCGTGTCAGTAAGCTTTTCGTTCATGTGCTTGAAGGCTTCTACCGTGGTGTCCCAATCGATACAGGCATCGGTAATGGAAACACCGTACTGCAGTTGGCTAAGATCCTGGGTCAGTTTTTGATTACCCCAGCCAATGTTGGACTCGACCATTAAGCCGATAATGGAGGTGTTGCCTTCCAGGATTTGGTTGGTAACGTTTTCCAGTACCAGTGGCTGAAGAGCCGCGTCTTTATTGGAGTTGGCGTGGGAGCAGTCAATCATAATGTTGGGCGAAAGCTTAGCTTTGGCAAGCTCTCGCTCGGCAAGTGCGACGCTGACGCTATCGTAATTTGGCTTGCCATTGCCGCCACGAAGGACCACATGACCGTAAGCGTTGCCGCGGGTGCGAATGATGGCTACCTGGCCCGCTTGGTTAATGCCCAGGAAATTATGTGGACTGGCAACGGACTCTAATGCGTTAATCGCAACGTCTAAACTGCCATCGGTGCCGTTTTTAAAGCCGACAGGGCAGGATAAGCCTGATGCCATTTCGCGGTGTGTCTGTGATTCTGTGGTGCGTGCGCCAACCGCGGACCAGCTAATGCAATCCTGCAAGTACTGAGGAGAGATAGGATCCAGTGCCTCAGTGGCGAGCGGCAAGCCCATTTCGGCGAGATCGACCAGTAGCTTGCGAGCAATGTGCAACCCTTCGTCAATCTCAAAGGAGTCGTTGAGGTGAGGGTCGTTGATCAGACCTTTCCAGCCAACGGTGGTGCGTGGCTTTTCAAAATAGACGCGCATAACGATATACAGACTGTCGCTTACTTGATCGGCAAGCGTGCGCAGGCGGCGGGCATAATCAAGCGCTGCTTCAACGTCATGGATTGAGCATGGGCCAACCACCACGAGGAGTCGCGGGTCAGTGCCCTCCAGGATGTTTTGAATGGTTTGACGGCCTTCAATGACGCTGCGCTCTGCCGCATCCGTCAACGGTACGGCGCTTTTGAGTGCTTCTGGCGTAGTGAGAACGTCTTGAGCTAGGACGTTAAGGTTATTAACCTGTTGTTCTGACATCTTGCTACCTGTGCTTACATAATGACTGAAGAAGTGGGGGCGATTAAATGTGGCGACTACTATGGCTTGCCAGGGTAGTAAAAATCAATTGTTGTGGAACTTTAGATGGATGAAAAGTGTCAGCCGCTGGGTTTGAGGAAAAAGAGAGACGATTGCCTCCATCTCTTGAAGCGATGTAAAGAACGCGTAACACTGACCCTTTGATATTAAAAAATACAGTACCGTTATAAAACGTAGCTCTGTGACAGATAGCTCTGTGATAAATGGCTTTGTGATGGATAGCTTTGCCATAAAATGTAGTAACTGGTGTGGGCGAAACGTTCGCCTTTTTATATCACTCTATGATTAATCAATGCCCAAGGGACGCTATGCTGCTCGCTGTGAACGCCCACTTGTTAGGGCTAATAGGAATGGGGCTCG
This sequence comes from Halomonas sp., assembly GCF_011050415.1. GTDB lineage: Bacteria > Pseudomonadota > Gammaproteobacteria > Pseudomonadales > Halomonadaceae > Vreelandella. The sequence goes on along the minus strand of NZ_DRFS01000006.1, from coordinate 24,693 downwards.
GCGCATGCCGTACGAGCTGGAGGAGCGTGTGAATGGGCACTCGGGAAACAGACCAACAGCTTGTTGAACGTGCTCAAAAAGGCGATACACGCGCTTTCGATCTGCTGGTAAAGAAATACCAGCATAAAATTATTGGCCTGATTGGCCGCTATGTACATGACCACTCCGAGGTTCAGGATGTGGCACAGGAGGCATTTATCAAGGCGTACCGCGCGCTGGGCAAATTTCGTGCGGAGAGTGCCTTTTACACTTGGATGTATCGTATTGCGATTAATACTGCCAAAAACTATTTGGTTTCGCGTGGTAGGCGCCCCCCCGGCAGTGATCTGGATATCGTCGATGCTGAAATTATCGACCAAAGTGGTCGATTAGCTGACGCTGAGTCGCCAGAAGCAGCGATTGCCAGAGACCAGCTAGAGGCCGCAGTATATCAAGCGATCGAAAACCTGCCCGATGATTTGCGCACGGCAATCACCCTGCGTGAGTTGGATGGTTTAGCTTATGAAGACATTGCCCAGGTTATGCAGTGCCCGGTAGGTACGGTGCGGTCACGAATATTTCGTGCGCGTGAGGCGGTTGACGAACATATTCGGCCATTTGTGACTACGGCACGGAACAGTCGCGATGAGTGATGGTCTTAGCAAGTAAGCGATATGATTGTTCTGATATGTGGTCACGAGAAATTAAGGTTTTGGTTTTTTTTGTGAACTGTCTGGCATGCAGAGCGTCATAAAGCGTGACTATCTTAATTAATACGTTTGTTGTGTTGAGTAACCCAAACGTTGTTAATTTAGGATTTATAACAGGGTTTTGGCCTGTGAAGTCGTCGGTGTAATTGCGCTCAAAGAGTGGTAGTTGCCCCAGTACTTCTTTTAAACAGTGTGAGGGTGTGAAGTATGAGTCAAAACACACGGGAATCACTTTCGGTGTTAATGGATGGTGAAAGTGATGATCTTGAGCTGCGCCGAGTGTTGAAGGCACTGCCAAATGATGCTGACGCTGCAGACACCTGGCGGCGTTACCACCTTGCACGCAGCATGATGCAGCGTGAACGGGGTGTTGATGTAAGCGTCGATCTTTCTGCGGGTATTATGGCCAAGCTGCGCGACGAACCTGTACCGGCGGTGAACGACGATAACCATATTCATGTAGCGACGCGTTCAGGAGGAATCTCATTTGCTCGTGGTGCAGGTGTTGCTGCTGCTGTATCGCTGATGGTGATCACTGGCGTACAGTTTTTTGGCAACGACTCGACCGTCAGCCAAAGTGGTGGCGGGATCGCTACAACATCACCTGGCGCTACTACTGCTGCGCAAGTACAGCCAGTAAATCTAGGGTCACAGCCTGCAGTCGCTTCGCGTACTGAGATGCCGATGTTTGAGCCTACCCCATTTCGACTTAGCGGGCAGCCAGCTCAAAGTGGCCTCATGAATGTCAGTGACGCTGGTTTCTCTGCACAGGCACCTCAGGGTGTTAGTGCCTCGCAAGGCACTAATATTGATGTAGATCAGATCCGTTTACTGCAATCCTACTTAGAGCAACATACCCAAAGTGCAGCTTACGGCAGTGGTGATAGTTGGATGCCATTAATGCGATCTTCGGCGGTCACTGAGCCTCTAGGCCAACGCTAAAACGTATATCGCCTCTTGCGAGTGTGTTCACTAGGTGCGTAGGGAATGCTCAAGATGGGAATGTTTAGAGTGATAATTTCCTGGCGAGCTAAGCCCGTATGGGTGCTGGCAGCGGCGGTGGGGCTGTTTTCACCCCAGGTACTTGCAGAAAATTCAGAAAATCATGTGGGCTATGAGTGTGCTGGGACACCTCAAGTAGATGTGCCTGATGATGCGATACAGTGGCTTGAGCGCGGTTTGTGGGCTAGCCACTGTTATGCTTTTCAGGCAAGAGCAGTCGCGATTGATACGGTAGGGGTGCGGACGTTAGCGCTTTCTCACCGAATTCAGGACGGTATACGCCAACAGGTAGTGCAATATCTTGATGGTCCTTCTGTCAGTATCGAGAGACGCTCACCGGTAGGAAGGCTTGCCTGGACTGAAGAGAACAGCAATGGTGAGCTGCCTTCGCCCGCGAAATGGGCAGCGCATCTTGACCAGTTGTATACGATTGAGCTTGAAGAGAATGCCCGCGTAGCAGGCAGAGATGCTGTAAAGCTTGATTTCGAACCTCTTGATGAGTGGCGATTTGCCCATGAGTGGTGGATAGATCGCGACACCGGACTGCTACTCAAACAAGTACTCAATGATCGGCAGGGCCGGGTCATTGAAACCTTCCAAATTACTCAGTTACAGTCACCCGAAAAATATACCGGTAGCGTGCGTGTCGATGCGCCTCAGCTGGCTTTGGATACACCCTGGCACACAACGTGGTTGCCTGATGGCTTTGTTGCCCAACCAATTACGTTTTCAGAGGGGGATGTTCACCAGCGTGTGTATAGCGACGGCCTAGCTACGGTGAGTATTTTTGTTGAGCCTCTTTCTTCAGAAGACACTAACGATCTGCAAGAGGGTATTCAGCAACTGGGTGTATCTGCTGTGGCTATTCAGCACTACACCACTGACGCGGGTCGCTGGCAGCTAGTTGCCATTGGTGAGCTCCCTGTCGCCACTCTTCAGCGAATTGTTAGCTTAATCACTTTCGATGAAGAGAACTTGCAACAAGAGCAGCCGAGAAATTGAATGGGAGTGTCCGATTCCTACGTTTCACTGTTACGCACCGGTAATGTTGTGGACTATACCGCTGATGGTCTTGTCATAGAGATATCTGCTCAACAAAGCTGCGAGCAGTGCGCTCAAGGCCGCGGGTGTGGTTTGGGGCTGCTTTCCCGGCGGCGCAGTCAGCGCCTTGTCATTACAGTGCCTGATAAGCTTGCGAAAGTTGAGCAGCATTACCCATTAGGAAGTCATGTCACGATTAGCCTGCCGCGTACCTCCATTACGCTGCTGGCTTTTTGTATTTATGCCCTGCCTCTTATTGCAGCATTACTACTCTCCGGTTTAGCTTCGTTATTGAGTAACGCTGTTTGGCTTGCTCCGTTGATCTTTTTTGTTACCTTGGTAAGTGGCGCTATCAGTGTTAAATATCTATTGCATGGGCAAAGTGAACGCTTTCGCCCTAGCTTGGTCAGTTAGTTGACTTGCACCTCACAATGAGTTGCGCCGCCTTTGATTACTATCAGCTTAAGTAGGAGCGCTTGCATGAAACGCTTGGTTCTCCCATCCACTCTATGGGTCTGCGTTGTTGCGTTGCTAACCCTGGGTCCAGTCGCTAACGCGCAGAACTTGCCTGACTTTACCGAGTTGGTTGAAGAAGCTGCCCCCGGGGTGGTGAATATTTCAACCAGTAGAACGGTTCAGCGCAGTAGTGCTCCTGGGTTCGGCGGACAGGAAATCCCTGAAATTTTTCGTCATTTCTTTGGCGATAGCTTCCCATCCCCACCCAGTAGTGGCCAAGGTCGTAGTGAAGAGCGTCAATCCCTAGGCTCTGGTTTCATTATTAGTGATGATGGTTACGTGATGACCAACGCGCACGTGGTTCAAGACGCTGATGAAATTCTCGTGCGACTTAATGACCGCCGTGAGATGACTGCAGAGCTCATTGGCAGCGACGTGCAAACCGATGTGGCGTTATTGAAAATTGATGCCAGTGACTTGCCAACGCTCACTCTCGGTGATTCAGACGCGCTCAGAGTGGGAGAGTGGGTTGCTGCTATAGGCTCGCCCTTTGGTTTTGATCACTCAGTCACAGCGGGCATTGTGAGTGCGATTAATCGCACCTTGCCACGTGATGCATATGTGCCGTTTATTCAAACCGATGTGGCTATTAACCCCGGTAACTCCGGTGGTCCGCTGTTTAACCTGGACGGTGAAGTAGTTGGTATTAATTCGCAAATTTTCACTCGCAGCGGCGGTTTTATGGGGGTTTCGTTTGCTATTCCCATCAATGTAGCCATGGATGTAGCAGATCAGCTGCGTGAAGATGGACGGGTTAACCGCGGCTGGTTAGGTGTCATGATTCAGCCGGTATCGCGGGACCTAGCAGAATCTTTCGGTATGGATGATGCAATTGGTGCGTTGATTGCCGACCTTGATCCAGAAGGCCCTGCGGCAAGGGGTGGTCTGCAAGCGGGCGATGTCATTCTTGCAGTGAATGGAGAGGAGGTTGAACGCTCAAGCAGCCTGCCGCGTTTGATTGGTCGTGGTGCGCCAGGCAGTGAAGTTGAGCTCACCCTAATGCGTGATGGTGAAGAAATTTCTGAATCGGTTGAGCTGGGTAGTTGGCCAAATGCAGAAAGTGAGTCTGAGCAAGCTACTAGCAGTAATCAGGTGCGTCTTGGTCTAATGGTGGCAGAAATTGACGATGCCATGCGCGAGCAGCTCAATATCCAGGGCGGCGTTGAAGTTCGTCAGGTAGAGCCTGATAGCGTGGCAGCAGCCGCTGGTATTCGCCCTGGCGATGTGCTGGTGAGTATTGATCATCGCAGCGTCTCTTCATCGGAGGAGCTGGTGCAGATTGTTGAAAGCCTACCCAATGATCGTGCGATTCCAATGCGTCTGTTCCGTGAGGGACGCTCTCTGTTCGTGGCACTACGTCTAGAATAATCACTTTTTTCATCTCTTGTCCGGCGGTTCTCGCCGGACAGCTGTTCCTATCCAGCGCATATCGCTACAATAGCGATTATCTTTTTGTCGAAAATAGCCCCTTCGGTTCAAACGGCTGCTGTTTTCGAGCTTCGAATTCTCGAAGCGGCCTGCTTGTCAGGCCGCTTGCGTACCACTAAGGCAGAACAGACTCGATGTCCCAAGACGTTCCCAACGGAAAGCTTAAGCACATACGTAACTTCTCTATTATTGCGCATATTGACCACGGTAAATCGACGCTCTCAGATCGTCTGATCCAGACCTGCGAAGGGTTAACCGAGCGCGAGCTTAAAGAGCAAGTTCTTGATTCCATGGACATCGAGCGTGAGCGCGGCATTACCATAAAAGCGCAGTCAGTCACGTTGGATTACACCGCTGCCGATGGTCAGGTTTATCAGCTCAACTTTATCGACACGCCTGGTCACGTCGACTTCTCCTACGAAGTGTCGCGCTCGCTCTACGCCTGTGAAGGGGCGTTATTAGTAGTTGATGCGGCGCAGGGCGTTGAAGCGCAGTCCGTGGCCAACTGCTATACCGCTATCGAACAGGGACTAGAAGTTCTGCCGGTACTTAACAAAATCGATTTGCCCCAAGCAGATTGCGACAAGGTTGCCCAGGAAATCGAAGAGATTATCGGCCTGGATGCTACCGATGCATGCCAAGTATCAGCCAAAAGCGGGCTTGGTATTGATGCGCTGCTTGAGCGCTTAGTGCGGGATATCCCACCCCCCAAAGGCGACCCAGATGCACCTTTGCAGGCACTGATCATCGACTCTTGGTTTGATAACTACCTAGGGGTTGTCTCGTTGGTACGCTTATTTGATGGCACGCTGCGCAAAGGCGATAAAATTCGCATCAAATCAACGGGCCGCGACTGGGGCACCACGGAAGTGGGTATTTTTACACCAGCGCGTAAACAGACCGATATCCTGCGTGCCGGTGAAGTAGGCTTCATTGTCGCCGGTATCAAAGAAATTCACGGAGCGCCAGTGGGCGATACAATTACCCACACTAAAACGCCCGATGTACCTCGTTTGCCAGGTTTCCAAAAAGTGAAACCGCAGGTTTACGCGGGTATGTTCCCGGTGAGTGCGGATGATTACGAAGACTTCCGTGATGCGCTTGAAAAGCTTGCGCTTAATGACGCCTCGCTTGAGTATGTGCCAGAGAATTCTGACGCCCTGGGTTTTGGTTTTCGGGTCGGTTTTCTTGGCACACTGCACATGGAGATTGTTCAGGAGCGACTGGAGCGTGAGTACGATATTGACCTACTCACCACCGCACCTACGGTTGTTTATGAGTTAGCAATGAAAAACGGTGACGTCAACTACGTCTCCAACCCATCCAAACTGCCTGATATGGCTGATGTGGATGAAATGCGTGAGCCGATCGTTCGCGCTAGTATTCTGGTTCCTCAAGAGTATGTGGGTAACGTGATTGCTGAGTGTGAACAGCGTCGTGGGACCCAGCGAGATATGCAGTTTTTGGGTAACCAAATTCAGTTGGCCTACGAATTGCCCATGTCTGAAGTGGTCATGGATTTCTTTGATCGCCTGAAGTCTATCTCCAAGGGGTACGCTTCGCTTGAGTACAACTTCGAGCGCTTTGAAGTGGCCAAGTTGGTGCGTCTTGATGTGTTAATTAACGGTGACAAGGTGGACGCGCTTGCGGTCATCATCCACCGTGATCACGCTCATAATCGTGGCCGGTTGTTAGTTGAAAAAATGAAAGAACTGATTCCGCGTCAAATGTTTGACGTGGCGATTCAGGCTGCCATTGGTGGCCAAGTCGTTGCACGTTCAACCGTAAAGGCGTTGCGCAAAAATGTAACGGCCAAGTGTTATGGCGGCGACGTCAGCCGTAAGAAGAAACTGCTCGAAAAACAGAAAGCGGGTAAGAAACGCATGAAACAAGTGGGGCGTGTGGAAATTCCCCAGGATGCCTTCCTTGCTGTGCTCAAGGTAAACGACTAGGAAAGAACGCCACCCATGGATTTTTCATTACTACTGGTAATCGCCGTTGCGCTCTCGGGCGTTATTTATCTACTGGACGTGTTGCTATTAAAGCCTAAACGTCGCCAGCGTGTCGCAACGGCAGATGCCAATACCCAGGAAGGGTTAGATGAGCCGACCCGCGAAAAGCTGTTAAAAGAGCCGTGGCCCGTCGATTACGCGCGCTCGTTTTTTCCGGTGCTTTTCGTGGTGTTGGTGGTGCGCAGCTTTATAATCGAACCGTTTCAAATTCCCTCCGGCTCGATGCGCCCAACTCTGGAAGTAGGTGACTTTATTTTAGTTAATAAATTTGCCTATGGGTTGCGACTACCAGTGGTGAATACTCGTTTTCTTGAAGTTGACGACCCTGAAAGGGGTGATGTCATGGTGTTCCGCTTCCCCGACGAGCCCTCAGTGAATTTCATCAAGCGCGTGGTAGGCATGCCGGGTGATCTCATTCGTTATGAGGGTAAGCAGCTTTATGTGAATGGGGAGCCGGTGGCCAAAGAGTTGATTGAAGAGGGGCCCGCGGGGTCGCCAGAGCAGCTATTATTAGAAGAGCGTCTCGGTGAATCACGTCACCTGATTTATAACAATCCCCGTGACCCTGGCCCGCAAATGCGCGAAGTAGAAGTTCCTGAAGGACACTACTTCACCATGGGTGACAATCGTGATCACTCTAACGATAGCCGTTACTGGGGCTTTGTACCCGAAGAGAATATTGTGGGGCGTGCCTTCGCTGTATGGATGCATTGGGATGGTGGTCTACCGAGCTTTACCAGCGTACGACGTATTGAATGAAGCAAATGCTTAAAATGTGTTTAGTTAGTTATGTCACTTTAGTTAACGTCAATGACGTAGGAGAGCTGTGAGTAATTCCTTGATCGCTTTTTGCCGACGAATCGGCCATACCTTTGGCGACCAAACGCTAATGGAACTGGCCATGACCCACCGCAGCTTCGGTGGTCGTAACAATGAGCGCCTGGAGTTCCTAGGCGATTCCATTGTGAACTTTGTTATTGCCGAAGCGCTGTTTCAGCGCTTTCCCCAAGCGCGAGAAGGTCAGCTTTCGCGCCTGCGTGCCCGCTTAGTAAAAGGCCAGACGTTGGCAGAGCTGGCCCGTGAAATGGAGTTTGGCGAGTGTTTACGCCTTGGCTCTGGCGAGATGAAAAGCGGCGGGCATCGCCGCGAGTCTATCCTAGCGGATGCCGTTGAAGCTGTGATAGGCGCTATTTATTTAGATGCGGGTATGGATGTGGTGCGCGACCGTGTCCTGGATTGGTACGCAGAGCGGCTAGAAAACATTTCGTTGCAAGATACTCAGAAAGATCCTAAAACGCGTCTGCAAGAATTTCTGCAATCGCGACAAGCTGCGTTACCGCGTTATGAAGTTGTCTGCGTAAAGGGCGAGGCGCATGCCCAGACCTTTACCGTGGAGTGCTACATTGACCTGTTGACTGAGCATACCACTGGTAAAGGCCCTAGCCGCCGCCATGCTGAACAGCAAGCGGCAGAAGAAGCGCTGTCGTACCTCGAAAAAAGTCCTGGAGACAAATCATGAGCCAAACCTGCGGATTCGTTGCCATTGTAGGCCGACCCAACGTTGGCAAGTCCACCCTCATGAACCGCATTCTGGGGCAGAAAGTTTCGATTACTTCACGGCGCCCGCAGACCACGCGTCATCAGGTCATGGGTATCAAAACAGTTGAAGAAACTCAGTTCATATATGTGGATACCCCAGGTATGCACATTATGACCAAAGATCGTAATAAGGCTATTAACCGCTTTATGAATCAGGCCGCCACCCAGGCGCTGCGTGATGTCGATTGTGTGGTGTTTATTATCGACCGTACTCGCTGGACAGAAGAAGATCAGGCCGTATTAAAGCGCCTGGAACATGTTAAAGCCCCGGTCATTTTAGCGGTCAATAAAGTTGACCGTCTGGGTGAAAAAGGTGATCTGTTACCCTGGCTTGCCGAGGTTGGTGCTCGCCGCGATTTCGCCGCCATCATACCCATTTCAGCTAAACATGGCACGCAGGTAGATACTCTTGAAGAGGAAGTGGCCAAGCATCTTCCTGAAAGCGTTCACTTCTTCCCTGAAGATCAAATTACCGATAAAAGCTTACGCTTTATGGCCGCTGAAATGGTGCGTGAGAAAGTCATGCGTCAGTTGGGTGATGAGCTGCCTTATCAGATGACGGTTGAAATTGAAGAGTTTCGCGAGACCGAGCGCGTGACCCATATTAGCGCGTTGATTCTGGTTGAACGCCAAGGTCAAAAAGTCATTCTGATTGGCGAAAACGGCGACCGCATTAAAAGCATTGGTCGCGAAGCGCGCCTGGACATGGAGCGCGCACTGGGTACCAAAGTCATGCTCAACCTATGGGTGAAAGTGAAGCGTGGTTGGTCGGATGATGAACGTGCGTTGAAAAGCTTGGGCTACGACCTCGATTGAGCGTAGCGATGCCGCCAGAGCCGGCGTTTTTACTTCACCGTCGGCCTTATCGTGAAACCAGCGCATTGGTAGACCTATTAACGCTCAATCACGGTAGAGTACGTGCCGTTGCCCATGGGGGACAGCGGCCTGGCTCAAAATCGCGTCAGCGTTTGCAGCCTTTTACGCCACTGTTTGTCACTTGGCAGGGGAGTCGCGAATTAAAGCGACTCACATTAATGGAATCCCGCGGCCAGACCGCACTGCTAGCCGGTGAAGGCTTGCTCTGTGGGCTTTACGCGAATGAAATTGCCACCCGGCTGCTCCCCCTTGAGCTACCTTCGCCAGATATGTTTGCCTTCTACACAGCGCTGCTGGAAGCATTGCCAATGCCTTCAGAGCGCGCCCTGGCACTGCGCCGCTATGAGTGGGCGCTGTTGGAGACGTTGGAGGCAACGCCCCAGTTTACGACACCTGATGGTGGCGTATTGGACCCGCAACTCCGCTATCGCTTTGATGCCTCGACCCGTGCATTTATTGCCGCTGAGCGTGGGTTGGATGGGCGTACGTTACGCTATATTGAGCAGGGGGATTGGCAGCATGAGGGGCTGGGTAATGCGCTTAAGGCAGTGATGCGCGCGGCGCTGGCTCCCCACCTGGGCTCTACGGTTTTACGCTCGCGGGAATTGATGCTTGATCTAGCCCGACGACGTCACCGCCCTTAATGAATTGAAGTTATCTAAACACTTTTATCTTATCGCTGCGTTGGAGGCACCATGCATCCCCCTCGGATTCTGTTAGGCGTCAATATTGACCACATTGCGACACTTCGCCAAGCCCGAGGTACGCGTTATCCAGACCCCGTTCAAGCGGCATTAGTGGTCGAAGAAGCGGGTGCCGATGGTATTACCGTGCATCTTCGTGAGGATCGTCGCCATATTCAACCACGTGATATTCGGATATTGGCAGACGTGCTGAATACACGCATGAACCTAGAGATGGCGGTTACCGAAGAGATGCTTGTTCTGGCCGAAGAAGTACGTCCAGCGCATGTTTGTCTAGTGCCCGAAAAGCGCGAAGAGTTGACCACTGAAGGTGGGCTGGATGTAGCCGGTGGTTTTGATGCTATTGCCGGTGCCTGTCAGCGCCTTGCTGCAGCAGGCTGCGATGTATCACTGTTTATCGACCCTGATATTGACCAAATTGATGCCGCCAAGCGTGCTGGGGCGCCAACCATTGAGTTGCATACTGGGGCTTACGCAGAGGCACGTCCGGGTAGTGAAGTGGCTAATGCCGAGTATCAGCGTTTAACAGTCGCCGCCACCCACGCAATTTCGCTGGGCTTAGTCGTCAATGCGGGTCACGGCCTGCACTATCACAACGTGGAAGCGATTGCGGCGTTACCGGGTGTAAATGAATTAAATATCGGTCATGCGATTATTGCAAGAGCACTGTTTGTGGGTCTCAAAGAAGCCGTTCAGGAAATGAAGCGCTTGATCATTGCTGGCCAAGAGGCTGGTTTAATGGCTGCGCTGGATGCCCATGAGCTTGAACACGAACACCATGTTCATAACGGCTGCTGCGGACACTAACGATGATCGTTGGGATTGGTTCTGATATTGCCCGCATTGAGCGGTTTGCGCGGGCTGTGCAACGCCACGGCCCGCGCTTTGCACTGCGAATTTTAGGCCCCGATGAGCATGCAGTTTGGCTGCAGAAAGCCCAGCCTGCTGCGTTTCTGGCTAAGCGTTTTGCCGCCAAAGAAGCGTTTGTTAAAGCGCTAGGTTTGGGCCTTCGTGAAGGTATGCAGTGGTGCGATATTCAGGTACTTAATGATGCGTTAGGTAAGCCGCACTTGATGCTTAGCGGTGAAGCCGACAGGCTCATGAAGGTGGCTGGCGTTACTGCCAGCCATATCACCTTAAGCGACGAAGCTGATTATGCAGTGGCCTTTGTGGTGCTAGAACGCTAAAGAAAACTAACTGGACCAGCCTTCTTGATATTTCGATTAAAGTTACGCTTAATCAGAGGTTTCTTAATGTTGAGTTTTGAGTAGCAAAGGGCGCTGCGCTCTTAGCCGCGCCATGGCGCGGTAAAGGTCTTCAAGTAGCCCTTCTACATGACTAAGCCCGCTCGTCCGTAATCGCGTTTCTAACGTTTCTACCAATAGCGCCAGTTCAGGTGCGCCACAATAACGACTTGCACCATTGAGACCATGCACCCAATCCAACAGCGTGGGTAATTTTTGCTGCGCAAAAGCATTGCGCATGTGCTGCTCGCTCTCATCAAGGCCATCAATTAGTCGCTTTAACTGTTCGCGTGCCAAGTATTCCTTGCCCCCCGCTAAGCGAGCACCAATTTCAAGGTCGATGACAGGTAGGGGAGCAGGTGATGTATTAGCATAGGTGATGCTATGACTCGTTAAGACGTTTTTTTGTGGTGGAGCGATACTGGGGGGTGTCACTCGATTATTGACCGCTAAAAAGCGGCTGAGTAACTTATTTAACTGCGACTCATCGATGGGCTTAATCAGTACATCATCCAACCCTTCTGCCAACCATTTTTGTCGCTCACTGCTGAGCACATGAGCAGTAACGGCGATAATCGGACAGCGTACCCAGGCATTGCCAAGTCGTCTCAGTGCCTGAGTTGTTTGCACGCCATCCATACCGGGCATACGAATATCCATTAACACTAGATCTGCACTGTTTGACCGCGCAAATTCCAGCGCTTGTTGGCCGCTTTCTACTGTGGTGATGTGTATGTGCGGTGTTTCAAGCATGGCTTTAAGCAATTCTCGATTAGACGCATTATCGTCAACAATCAATAGCTTTAATGCTTGCTGAGAAGCAAGAGATGGCAATTCGCTATTGCGTTTTAGTGGTATGAATGCCGGTATTAGCAGCTGTTTTAGCGACGCCACTAATTGCGCGCGTGAGAATGGCTTGTAGAGTGTTTCTCCGCCATGGGTTAAACGCAGCGAAGGCAGATCAAAGCTGTTACCGTTAGCCAAAATTAATGCTGGGCAAGGCGTTTGATCAATGATCGTTTGCCAATGATGTTGCCGTTCTGGGGTGAAATCACTGTGCTCTAAGCCCAGCAACAACAGTTGCTCTTGTTCAGGCGAGTCAAACGTAATGGGGATCGCTTCCCAGCGCTGCAGCAGGTGCTCAAGCAAATGACGGGTAGGAGCATGCTCCTCATATAAACGTACATTGGGGTTGGATAAGCTAATTTCTGGTGGTCGTTCATTGGCTTTGTGAGCAAGCATGGGTAGGGTGAAAGAGAATGTAGTACCAGTTCCTAGCTCACTTGCGACACTGATTTCCCCCCCCATGCGTTCAATAAGCTGCCGACAAATAGTGAGTCCCAGGCCACTGCCACCAAATTGGCGGGAATGGCTCGGCTCGGCTTGTGAGAACGCGTTGAACAACTCCTGCTGATGCGCATCGCTTAGACCAATGCCCGTATCACTGACACTTAAGTTGAGAACCACATGCTGGCCCTCATGGTTATCCAACATAACACGTACAATGACGTCACCCTCATGAGTGAATTTAAGCGCATTACTGATTAAGTTATTCAGCACTTGATGAATGCGTAACGGATCGCCACACAGTGGGGTGGGAACATCGTCGTAAACCATCGCGACTAAGTTTAACTGCTTGCGCTGGGCCTCTGGCGCATGCAAACCTATCACTTCATCAACCAGTGACACGACGTCGATATCTGCTTCTTCCAATGTGAGTCGATTGGCTTCTAGCTTGGAAAAATCGAGTACATCATTCACCAGCATGAGCAAATTATCGCAGGCGCGATGAACATGCTGCAGCCACTCCTGCTGACGCGTATCCAGGGAAGAGCGCCCCAGCAACCGGCAAAAACCTATGATGCCGTTTAAAGGCGTACGAATTTCATGACTCATATTGGCGAGGAATTCAGATTTTACGGCGTTAGCCCGCAGTGCGCTGCGGTGAGCCAGGTCGAGTTTAATGTTCTGTTCTTCTATCGTTTCCATCGACTCTTGCAGCTCACTGGTGGCCTGTTCGATTTGCGTTTGCATATCGCGCTGAGCCTGCTGGAAGTGATCAGCCAAGGCGTTAACGTGAGAAGAGAGATGGTCGAGCTCCGTGGCTCTGTAAGGTGCCAAGCGTAAACGGTAATCTCCGCGTGAAAGGCGATAAAGCGATTGATTCGCTTCTTCAATAGGGCGAGTGGTATAGCGGCTGATGGCAAAGGCGACTAAAAACATCAGTAAGCCCAACAGCATGCCACCTAAACTGAGGCTGGCAATTAGCTTGTAGCGTCCTAGAGTGAGTTCGCGAGTGTCCATCTGGGCATCTAACCACCCTACGTTATTATTTGCGGAGTCGGCTTCCGAACGGTTTGCCGTTAACGGTAAGCGTAACCGCCATACGCTTTCATCCATGATGAGTTGGTGATCAGTGGGCGCGCTAAGGGGAGGGGGTTCGGATTGGCCTAAGAGTATAAGACGGTTGCCCTGATCATCGAAAAGCGCGACAGAGCTCAGCCCCTCTACATTAATTAATTGACGCGCCAGACTCTCAAAACGCTCAGAATTGGCATCAGCGATAGCCTCACCAAGACTTGGGGCGAGCAGTTTAGCCGCACTCTCTAGGCGCTCTTTCTTCACGCTATAGGCTTCGGCACCGCTCTGAACCACAAATAGTATGCTCATCAGGGCATACACCAGCAGCGGGAAACCGAGTAAGGCAAACAGAAGGCGTGTGTTCAAAGACATGTAAAGAAGCTCGTTGATTCAATGAGGTTGCCTGTCCAGCCCAAGGCGACACCGATATAATGCAGCATAACGGTTACGATAAGGAAAGTGCGATGAATTATCCCACCTTAGAAGATGTAGTTGGCAATACGCCGCTAGTAAGACTTAAGCGCATTAGTGCAGGCCGTAACAATACGTTGTTGGCCAAGCTCGAAGGCAATAATCCCGCTGGGTCAGTGAAAGACCGACCAGCCATGTCAATGCTCAGCGAAGCAGAAGCCCGCGGTGATATTACCCCCGGCGATACGCTGATTGAAGCAACGTCCGGCAATACTGGCATTGCCCTGGCCATGGCAGCCGCGATTAAAGGCTACAAGATGGTGCTGGTAATGCCAGAAAACGCTTCCGAGGAGCGTAAACAAGCTATGGCAGCCTATGGCGCTAAGCTAATCTCCGCGAGTAAAGCGGGGGGCATGGAAGAGGCTCGCGACATAGCCGATGACATGATTGCCAGAGGCGAAGGTAAACCGCTGAATCAATTTGCCAACCCTGATAATCCGTTAGCCCACTATCGTACTACTGGACCCGAGGTCTGGCAGCAAACAGGTGGTGAAGTGACGCATTTCGTCAGTTCCATGGGTACCACCGGGACTATCATGGGGGTATCGCGTTATTTAAAAGAGCAGAATCCCGCGATTCAGATTGTCGGTTTACAGCCAGCCGACGGTGCCAGCATCCCCGGCATACGCCGCTGGCCGATCGAGTACTTGCCGGCTATTTTTGAAGCGCCGAGGGTGGATGTGACGCTGGACATTGGTCAACAAGAGGCCGAAGAGCACATGCGTCGTCTAGCTCGTGAGGAAGGTATTTTAGCAGGCGTATCATCCGGCGGTAGTTTGGCCGGTGCACTGCGGATCGCCGAACAAACTGAGAATGCTGTCATCGTCTTTATCGTCTGTGACCGTGGTGATCGTTATCTCTCCACTGGCCTATTCGCCCCAGGAGTATAACCATGGCCATGTTGGGAAAAAGGCGTCCGCCAAGGCCTGCGTCTGGTCATTCAGGGCTAGCAGGCACGCCCGGTGGCAAAGCGCGAAATCCAGTAGTGGATGATGCATCGCCCTTGGTGATTGAGCGCTTGGCGCATGATGGCCGTGGTGTGGCGCACGCTGCCAACGGTAAAACCGTTTTTGTTGATCAGGCACTACCCGGTGAGCAGGTAGAGGTCGCGATTCACCTGAATCGTAAGCGCTTTGATGAAGCACATATAAAATCACTGCTCACAACGTCGGAGCAGCGTGTGACACCCCCTTGCCCGCATTTTGGTCATTGTGGCGGCTGCGATCTGCAACATTTAAGTGTCGATGCTCAGCGGGCCCATAAGCGCGAGGTGGTGCGCGACCTGTTTGCGCGCCAAGGCATTACGTTAGGCGAGATCGACTCGATTCAGGGCGACGATCAAGGCTATCGACGCCGGGCACGGCTAGGTGTCAAAGTGGATAGCCAGGGCAATACACGGCTTGGATTTCGCGCAGCTCATAGTCATCGCTTAGTCGATATTGAGCGCTGCCCGGTATTGGTGGATTCGCTACAACAGCTATTAAAGCCTCTTCGCGAACTGCTGGGCTCCCTGGAAGCTCCGCGCCTCGTTGGTCACATTGAATTACTGGCCACGGCGGCCACCCAGGTAGTCTTGGTACGCCAGTTAAAAGAGCACACTCTAGATGCCGAACGTTGGCAGGCTTTTGCAACGCGCCAGCAAGTCGCCTTAGGCACCTGGTTGGGGCGCGAAACGCCTATGCTGCACTGGCATGGCGCAGTGCCAGTGCTCGAGGAATCACTGACCCTTGAAGGGCAGCCACCGCTGAAGCTACGGTTTTCACCGGGTGATTTTTTACAGGTTAATGCTCAGATTAATCAGCAGATGGTGGCTCAGGTTATTGAGTGGCTGGCGCCCAAGCCCGGCCAACAGCTACTTGATCTGTTTGCCGGGATTGGTAATTTCAGCTTGCCGATGGCGGCAGCAGGCGCGGCTGTGCATGCGGTAGAGGGCAACCCCTCAATGGTGGAGCGCATCGCCACCAACGCTCAGCACAATCAGTTAGTGATTAGCGGCCAACAGGCTGATTTGAACGACCCGGCTAGCGTTAAGGCATTGCTGCAGGCGGATTATGCTATTGATGCGCTGGTGCTTGACCCACCTCGCAGTGGTGGCGAAGTAATTTGTCAGGCGCTAGCGCATCATCCGGTGGCGCAAGTGGTCTATATTTCATGTGACCCAGCAACCCTTGCTCGGGATGCGGCACATCTTGTGCATGCGGGCTACCGTGTTAAGCAAGTAGCAGTGGCAGATATGTTCCTTCACACTGCACATATGGAAACGCTGATGCTGTTTGAATTTGATTTTATTAAACACAAGGGCTAAACATTTGCCCAGCGCATCAAGCCACGGTGACGGCCGTGTGGAGACCGTCTCCCAGAATGGATGAGTAATAGTCATGGTGAAAGTGCGTGAAGACCAGCCGCTAACCGCTAGCGGAAAGGTGGACATACAACAATGGTTAACGCGCCTGCAAGAAGATGTGCGCTTACGTGACCCTGCTCGTTTAGTACAAGCCTGCGAGCTTGCCGAAACGCTAGAGCTTGAAGCTCCTCGAACCCACCGTGTCTGGCTTTCGCCCGGCTCTAGCTTCCGCATGGGGCTAGAGATGGCAGATATTCTTGGTGAGCTAAAACTTGATCAAGCCACGTTGGAAGCTGCCGTTTTATACCGTGCGGTGCGTGAGGGGTTGTTAAGCCTTGAAGCGGTAACAAAACGCTTTGGCGATGAAGTCGCCAGCCTAATTGATGGCGTATTGCAAATGGCCGCTATTAGCTACCCGCTGGCGCCTGACCATGGCATGGGCCAACACAACCAGCAGGAAAACCTGCGCAAGATGCTGGTCAATATGGTCAGTGATGTACGCGTGGCGCTGATTAAAATTGCTGAACGCACCTGTGCGCTACGCCAAGTTAAAGATGCGCCACTGGAAAAGTGCTTACAGGTTGCTCGCGAAGTCGCCGATATTTATGCGCCGTTGGCGCATCGGCTGGGGGTGGGGCAGCTCAAGTGGGAGCTTGAAGATCTCTCTTTTCGTTATCTACATGAAGATGAATATAAAGCGATTGCCAAACTGCTGGCGGAAAAGCGCCTTGACCGCGACCGCTATATTCATGATGTCGTGGAAACCATTAAAGGCCTGATGGAAGCTCAGCACATCAACCATTACGACGTTGATGGGCGGGCAAAGCATATCTACTCGATCTGGCGCAAAATGAAGCGTAAGCGGATCGATTTTTCCCAGGTTCACGACGTGCGTGCCGTGCGAATCCTGGTACCTGAAGTAACCGACTGCTACACCGTGCTGGGGATTATTCACTCGCAGTGGCATCACGTGCCCAATGAGTTTGACGACTACATCGCCAACCCTAAAAAGAACGGCTATCAGTCCCTGCATACCGCCGTCATGGGGCCTGAGAACAAGGTGCTTGAAATCCAAATTCGTACCTTTGCCATGCACGACGAGGCTGAGCTGGGCGTGTGTGCGCACTGGCGCTATAAAGGCCACGATACCAACGCCAAAAGCCGTAGTTACGAAGAGAAAATTGCTTGGCTGCGTCAAGTCTTGGAGTGGCAAGACGAAGTGGGCGGCTTTGGCGATCTTCGCGAAGGGCTTTCAAGCGATGTGGCACCTGACCGTATCTATGTCTTCACCCCTGATGGTCATGTTATCGACTTGCCGCGTATTGCCACGCCTATCGATTTTGCTTACCGGGTTCACACCGAAATTGGTCACCGCTGCCGAGGTGCCAAAATTAACGGGCGAATTGTGCCGCTCACCTACAAGTTAAAAACCGGCCAGCAAATTGAAATTTTAACCGCCACGAAAGGCGGGCCAAGCCGCGACTGGCTCAACCCCAGTTTGGGCTACGTGCGCACGTCACGGGCGCGAGCCAAAATCCAGGCATGGTTTAAGCATCAGGCGCGGGATCAGAACCTGGAAGAGGGGCGCGCACTGTTTGAGCGTGAAATGCGCCGTCTAGATGTGGAAGATCTCGATCTGCCCCGGCTGGCAAAAGCGGTCAACTACCTCAATGCTGAGGATATGTATGCCGCCCTGGGTGCCGGTGATCTGCGCATTGGCCAAGTGCTTCACCAGGCGCAACAGCTATTTGGTGAAAATGACGATCAAGAGCGCCTGGACCGATTGCTTGCCAAGCCAAAACGCCAATCCAGCAAAGCCACCAAAAGTGATATTACGGTGCTTGGCGTTGGCAACCTTAAAACCAGCATGGCCAACTGCTGTCGACCCGTGCCTGGCGAACCCATCATCGGCTTTATTACTCAGGGTCGCGGTGTCACCGTGCACCGTCAGGACTGCAGTAATATCCTACAATTGCGTCTCGACGAGCCCCAGCGCATTATTGAAGTAGAGTGGGGCGAGCGCGCACAAACACGCTATCCCGTGACCATTGAGATTCAAGCATGGGATCGATATGGTCTATTGCGCGATGTGACTGGGCTGCTGGGTAATGAAAAGGTCAACGTACTCGCGGTAAATACGTTAACCGATACCGACGAAGGCATTGCCCGGCTGCGCATTACCCTGGAAGTGGACGGCCTGGAATCATTAGGTCGGCTGTTCTCGCGCATTCAGCAATTGCCCAACGTGACTGAAGTGCGCCGCTTGCGCAACGCCGATCCGGATCAAAATATGCGCAAAGGAGGGGCATGATGCGTCATGGTATAGATGACCTGCTGAGATTAATGCAGGTGTTGCGTGATGCTGAACAGGGCTGTCCATGGGATATCAAGCAAGACTGGAACAGCATCGTGCCGCACACCCTGGAAGAGGCCTATGAAGTGGCCGATGCTATTGAGCGGCGCGCCTTTAATGAGCTCCCCGGTGAACTGGGCGATCTACTCTTTCAAGTGGTGTATTACGCCCAGTTTGGCGCGGAAGAGCAGCGCTTCGACTTTGCCGATATTGTAGATACCTTAACTGCCAAAATGCTGCGTCGCCATCCCCATGTATTTCCGGAAGGTACCCTGGCCTCACGCCGACCACCAGGGGTGAGCGCGGATGACGTGCAAACCCAGCAGGTCAACAGTCGCTGGGAGGCGCTTAAAGCCGATGAGCGGGCTGAAAGGGCCGTTGAGGCGCCCTCTGTGCTCGACGATGTCCCACGCACACTGCCCGCACTCAGCCGCGCTGCCAAGCTCTCTAAGCGCGCCGCGCGAGTAGGCTTTGACTGGCCCGATGCCAAGGGTGTGATAGCGAAAATTCGCGAAGAACTCGCCGAAGTGGAAGAAGCACTCGCCGAAGGTGACCTATCTCATGCTCAAGAAGAAGTAGGCGACCTGCTATTTGCAGTGACTAATTTAGCGCGCTCGCTAAAGGCCGACCCAGAGCAGTGCCTGCGCGCTACCAATGCCAAATTTGAGCGCCGCTTTCGCTATGTAGAGCGTGAACTGAGCGCTGCCCAGCGGCCCTTGTCGGACGCATCGTTAGATGAGATGGAAATGCACTGGCAGGCGGCCAAAGCACAAGAAGCCCAGTCACAGGAAAAACAGCCACAAGAAAAACGGTCACAAGAAAAACAGCCTTCCCATTTATAATTTGATAATGACGCGACCCCTGCAAGGAGGCCATGCCAATGAGTCACGACCTACACGAATCTCTGCGTGATAACGTGCGTATTCTGGGCGATAGCCTGGGGCGAACCATTGCAGACGATTTGGGCCAAGCATTTGTCGATAAAATTGAGACCATCCGTGCCCATGCCAAGCGCGGGCGGCAGGGAGATTCGCTGCAGCAGCGCGAACTGATTGAATACCTGCGCCAACTTCCTGAGCGTGATTTATTACCGGTAACGCGTGCGTTTAACCAGTTTCTAAACTTGGCTAACATTGCCGAGCAGCACTATCGGGCGCGTTTCCGCCGTGTCGAGGATTATAAACCGGGCACCCAACCTGTGCTGGGGGAGCTGTTGGCGCGCGCTCAGCAAGCAGGTAATTCGCCGCGTAAGTTAGTTGAAACCCTCGCCAACATGCGCGTTGAACTGGTGTTAACCGCGCACCCAACCGAAGTTATTCGCCGCACGCTGATTCAAAAATATGACGCCATTGATGAGTGCCTGACTGCCATCGAAGGCTCAGAGGATTACCCAGAGCGGGGCACCCGTGCTCAGGGGCGTTTGGAAGAACTGATCAGCCAAGCCTGGCATACCGATGAGATTCGTCACGAACGGCCAACGCCGGTGGATGAAGCTAAGTGGGGCTTTGCCGTTATTGAAAACTCCTTGTGGCAGGCGGTGCCTGATTTTCATCGGGACTTGGACAACCTGCTGCTGGAAACCGCCGGTGAGAGATTGCCACTGGACGCTGCGCCTATTCGCTACGCCTCGTGGATGGGCGGTGACCGGGACGGCAACCCCAATGTGACCGCACGGGTGACCCGTGAAGTATTGCTGCTGGGTCGCTGGATGGCCGCTGATCTCTATCTACGCGATCTTGAACAGCTCAAAACCGAGCTTTCCATGTGGAAGGCTAATAGCGCCTTAAAAGCCGAGGCGGGCGATGTTGCTGAGCCCTATCGCGAAGTGCTCAAACGCCTATTGGCAAGAATGGAGTCGACCCGCGATTGGGCCAAAGCAGAGCTTGAGGGGCGTAACTATGATGGCGGGCCGATTATTGAAACCCGCGATCAGCTCTACTCACCGCTACTCGCCTGCTACCGCTCGCTATGCGATGTTGGCCTCGATACCATCGCTAACGGCGCGCTGTTGGATACGCTGCGCCGCGTGGCGGTATTTGGTGTCACGCTAACCAAGCTCGACCTGCGCCAAGAGGCCAGCCGCCATGCGCAGGTCATCGAAGAGCTAACCAGTGCGCTGGGTCTTGGCCACTACCGAGAATGGGATGAACCCCAGCGACAGGAATTTCTGCTCGCCGAGTTAGCCTCCCGCCGCCCGCTCATTCCGCGTCGCTGGGAGTGCTCCGCCGAGTCCCGTGAAGTGCTGGAAACCTTCAAAGTGATTGCCCAGGAGCACTCTGAGGCGCTGGGTACTTACATTATCTCTATGGCCGCTGAGCCTTCTGATGTGCTCACCGTGGCGCTGCTGATGAAAGAAGTCGGTGGGGCAGTGACACTGCCTATCGCGCCGCTGTTTGAAACCCTTAATGATCTCAATCATGCCGGCGAGGTGGTTGACCAGCTGCTTGCGATACCGGGCTATCGTGCGCTGATTGATGACCGGCAGGAAGTCATGATTGGCTACTCCGACTCAGCCAAAGATGCCGGGCAGCTAGCAGCCGCCTGGGCTCAGTATCGTGCCCAAGAGTCGTTAGTTAATGTTTGCGACCGCCATGGCGTTGATTTAACGCTGTTTCATGGCCGTGGCGGCACTGTTGGCCGTGGCGGCGGCCCGGCCCATGCGGCGATTCTTTCCCAGCCACCCGGTTCAGTAAACGGCAGCCTACGGGTAACTGAGCAGGGCGAGATGATTCGCTTCAAATTTGGCCAGCCGGATATCGCTCTGCGCTCCATGGAGATTTATGCATGCGCGGTATTGGAAGCCACCTTGCTGCCACCGCGTGCCCCCGAGCCGCACTGGCGCGAGGAGATGGATCAGCTCGCCAAAGTAGCCCATGCCGCATACGTGGGCGTCGTACGAGAAGATCCTGATTTTGTCCCTTACTTCCGAGCAGTCACGCCGGAAGGTGCGCTGGGCAGGCTGCCATTAGGTTCGCGTCCCACCAAGCGCCGGCAAGACGGTGGCGTCGAAACCTTGCGGGCTATTCCATGGATTTTTGCCTGGACCCAGATCCGTTTAATGCTGCCAGCGTGGCTGGGCAGCGGGGAAGCCTTCTCAAAACGTATTGAAGAGCCCGGCGGCCGAGAAGTACTGCAAGAGATGCGCAATGAGTGGCCGTTCTTTGGCACCTATCTGGATATGCTTGAGATGCTGCTGGCCAAGGCTGATGTGGCCATTGCCGCTTACTATGAGCACCGTTTGGTAGATGAGCCTTCGCTAAAAGCATTGGGTAAGCAGCTCCGTGAGCGCTTTGCACGGCTTGAAGATGCGGTGCTGGATATACTGCAACAGGAAAAATTGTTGGAGAATACGCCGTTGATTCGGCAAGCGATCGATGTGCGCAATCCTTATATCGACCCGCTTCACGGCCTTCAAGCGGAACTACTGCAGCGTAACCGCGATGCTGATGGCGCAATCAGCGCCGATCTTTCCCGTGCACTGATGGTGACCATGGCGGGCATTGCCGCGGGTCTGCGTAATACGGGTTAAGCAATACAGCTTCGGCTATTAACTTACTACAAGGAGGCGTCAATGAACTTAGATGCTCAAGCAGTACTCGATTTTTGGTTTGAGGAGTTGACGCCTGCTCAGTGGTTTAAAAAAGACCCTGAGATGGATCGCGCAATTTTAGAGCGGTTTGGCGCCCTGCATGCCAAGGCCGCACAGTGCGAGTGTTACGCTTGGCGGCAATTGGCGAAAGGGCGTCTCGCGGAAATCATTGTGTTGGATCAGTTCTCGCGCAATATCTATCGTGACGATCCCCGCGCATTTGCGACCGATCCCTTAGCCTTGGCACTGGCGCAAGAAGCGGTTGCCAGCGGTGCCGATGCTGAGCTGAGCAGCGAACAGCGGGTGTTTCTGTATATGCCCTATATGCACAGCGAATCTGCGATGATTCATGATGTAGCGATGCAGCTATTTGACCAGCCGGGATTAGAGAATAATCTCGACTTTGAAGTGCGCCATAAAGCGATTATTGATCGTTTTGGGCGTTACCCGCATCGCAATGCAGTGCTAGGGCGAACTTCCAGCGAAGAAGAGAAAACGTTTCTACAGCAGCCCGGCTCGTCGTTTTAAACCCTTTTAACGTTTTGTTTATTTCCTCCTTTAGCTACATGGCGTGTTATGTCGTTACGAAAATCTACCCGTATTAATAAGTACATCAGCGAAAGTGGGATGTGCTCTCGCCGTGAAGCAGACCGCTTTGTAGAGCAGGGCAACGTGTGGATTAATGGACGCCGAGCTACCACAGGCGACCAGGTGGTGGCAGGGGACTTGGTTAAGGTCAACGGTCAGGAGATTGAGCCTCAGGAAGAGGAGGATCTGATTCTGATTGCGCTGAATAAGCCGGTGGGGATTGTCAGCACTACCGAATCCAGCGAGAAAGATAACATTGTCGAGTTTGTAAAACATGGGGCGCGTATTTTCCCCATCGGCCGGCTCGATAAAGACTCCCAAGGGCTGATTTTTTTAACCAATAACGGTGATTTGGTTAATAAGATTCTGCGCGCCAATAATAATCATGAAAAAGAGTATCAGGTGACGGTGAACAAGCCGATCACTGACGAATTTATTGACGGGATGCAGAACGGCGTACCAATTCTCGGCAAGATAACCAAGCGCTGTAAGGTACAAAAAGAGTCCACCTTTGTCTTCACCATTACCTTGGTGCAGGGGCTAAATCGCCAGATTCGGCGTATGTGCGAATATTTTGACTATGAAGTGACTCAACTGATTCGCACGCGGATTATGAATGTGTCGCTCAAAGGCTTAGCGCTGGGTGATTGGCGCGATCTCACGCCTAAAGAGATCGATACTATTATCACGCTTACCGAAAGCTCAGAGGCTGCACCAGAGAAGAAGAGAAGTAAACCCGCAAGGCCTAACTATAGCGGAGGGGCAGGCACGGGAAAGGGTAACCAGCCAGCCGCCAATGGGCGCTCCAAACCAGCCAAAGCGGGCGCTAAAGCCGCGGGTGCTAAACCTCTTCCTAAGGGCAAGAAAGCCGCCAGCGGAAAAGTCAGCGCAGGCCCGAAAAGTGGTGCCGGTAAACCGCACCCCAAGGGTAAAGCTGCCAGCGGCAAGCCCGGTGCTAAAGGTAAGCCACTGGGTAAAGGCCGCGGCAAGCCTGCGGCGGGCGGCAAGCCATCTCAGCGGCGTAAGTAGCATTCAGCACCTTATCCTTCAAGAGTCTCCACTGTGATTCCAATCGTCGCTTATTACGCTGTGGTTAGCATTCTCGCTTACGTTATTTACGCCATCGATAAAAAAGCGGCGATTAAAAACCGCCGCCGGGTAAGCGAGAAGTCGTTACATCTGCTTGGGGTATTGGGTGGCTGGCCAGGCGCGCTACTGGCCCAGCAGCGGCTGCGGCATAAAACCCAGAAAACATCTTTTCAGCTGAAGTATTGGTTGACCGTTACTTTAAATTTAGCGGGATTATGGTGGATAAGCTCTTTTTTAGGGATTGTTTAATAGCGGTAGGGATTTACGGCTAACCGATTGCCCGCAGCGTCTACGCTATAATATTGGGCGAGATTGCCGCACTGACACGATCAAGCGAACCGTGGCAGGGCGCTAACTTTAGATGCCGAATCGCCTTGGACGCTGTGGAAGCTCATGCGACCCAGAGCATCATACTGATACTGCTGTTCACTGTCGGTGCTGTTGGCACCGCGCAGCGTGAGGTGATTTAGTTGGCCGAGGATAGTGTAACCATGTTCCAAAGAGGCTACTCCAACACATATACATGCCCATCAATACTGCCAAAATACACTATCAAGGTTTCTTTTTTACATTTTTATTCATCTATTGCGACTCCTCTTCGCATACATTAGAAAAACGGCAAAAATGAACCCTGGCAACATATCTGTAGTGGTCAAGTAAAACTGGCCACCGCTTTATAGTTAACCCAGTACTTTTCCTCTGCCTGGTTCGGACTCATACCACCGTTATGCTGGTGAGGCCTAAGCTGGCTGTAATACCCGATTAAATAGTTCACGATATGATGCTG
>NZ_DRFS01000005.1 GCF_011050415.1 Halomonas sp. | reverse complement strand
TTGAGGCGTGTGGGGTTCTTGCTGGAATTAGCGAAGGAAACATGCACCAGCAGTAGGTGAAGCATCAACCAGATAATCCGATGAGATGCCGGTCTGTCTCACTCTCATGCAAAGGTAAGATCAACCATTTAATCCGCTTACCCAATATTTTTACGTAAAACGCGTGTGCTTCCTCGTTGTCAACTAACATTTAAGATAGAACGATTTGGCCACTGCAACCACAGTGAAACGTAATCGACGTTAATCTCACAAAAAACGTTAGTCTGTTCGGTGGATCACTGAACGGCACCTGAATACTTGGCGGGGACTGAGATATTGAGGAAGCCTCGGTGCTTTACTTTTTGCACCTGAAAGAGTTTTTGTTGGAGACCGTTCGTTAAACCTGCATTAAGTTACTTACTTGAAGATGATTCGTGCACCCATCGACAAACCTGCCTGGCACCAATACAGTTTTATGCCGGAATGGCAGTCAGTGAAGGAACAGTTGGATGGGCAGGCGGAGGTGATTTTGGTTGGGGTTTGAGGTGCAAGCATTGAAAAATAGGAGTTTCTCCTCATTCCTTCGCCAAAAGTTGTTCTAGATAGCTCAGTCTTTGGTGGGAAAAGCTGGGTTTATGAGTAATCGTTGCTAAGTCACGAGCCGTGCCAACGATATGCACCTCCGACTCAGCGCGTGTAATCGCGGTATAAAGCCATGCTCTATCCACTATTCTCCCAGGCCTAAGGGCAATAATCACACGCGGAAATTGCGATCCTTGTGCTTTGTGAAGTGTAATGCAATAGCCGAGCTCCATTGATTCCTGGATAGCCTGAGTTAACACAATCTCGCTGCCGACATCCAATCGCACCACGCCGAAATATTTTCCTGTAGCCTCGGACTCGGACGAAATTAAAGTACCCAATGACCCATTCTGGATACCTGAGTCGTAATTATTCTCCGTAAATAACACAGAGTCGCCACAGCGAATTTCGCGGAAAAAACGGTCACCTTGCAGCTCAAATTCCATACGCTGTCCGCTTGAATTCACCGCTGCCTGTACGCGCTGATTAATATCAGCTACGAGCGCTTTAGTTGCGCCGACGATGCGGCTACCGTCTGGAGCCTCTGCAAACAGCGCAGTACATTGTTCGGCAATGTTGTTTTGGGGTGTCTCGTGAAAAAAGACTGCACCCATAGACAGCTGCTTAGGAACGATACCCTCGTTAATCATTTGCGAATATTCAGGGATGCCCGTCGACTCCACTTGGCGTTTCACAATATCTAACGTTGTGTTAGCAATCAGGCCCGATGCAACAATATCTGAAAGAACTTTACCGCAACCAATTGGTGGTAACTGATCAGGATCACCCGTGAAAATGATCCGAATATCAGGGCTGAGGTGAGTGACTAGACGATACATGGTGGGTAAATCGACCATGCTGGCTTCATCTATTACGAGCAGGTGCAGAGGTTGAGCACTAGTGGGCTCAACAGGTGCTTGCCGTAGCAGCCCGGCAATAGTCCTTGTTTGGAAACCAATCGACTCCTGCAGGCGCATCGCTGCCCGGCCTGATAGGGCAACGGCGTGTATCTCGTAGCCGAGAGCTTTGAAGGCACTAAGCGTTGTGCGGAGCACAGTGGTCTTCCCCGTTCCTGCACCGCCTGTGATGCAACTAACAGCATTATCCAGAGAGATCGCAATGGCCTGAACTTGACGCTGCGTCAATTCATAAGGCATCTCGGCTAATGAGGTTCTGCAGGCTTGGTCGGCATCCTGGTCATATAAATCGATTTGAGCAGCTAACTTTCTTAGTCGCTTTGCTACAACTGACTCCATCAAGAACTGCGCCGTTGGATGGTAGGTATCAGCTTCCTGGTTCAGCACGAACTGGGCCTTTTGATGACCGACTTCAAAAGCCCGAGACGCAAGCTTTGAAGTGCCAAGCGCCTTACTGACATACGGGCGAATTCGGCTTTGAGTCGTGTAGGTATGGCCTTTTTCGACGTCCTTCCTTATCGCCATCTCAACAGCAGCAATCAGACGTCTAGGGTCTTCATCTGTGATAGTGAAGTTGAGAGAGTCCACTTCCTGGAAGGACATGCCGAAACCCATAAGCACATAGGGATTCTCTTGGATTATTTCAATGGAACGCTCGTGATGAAATTTTAAAAGCCGTTGCTGAACTGGCGCCGGTATGGCGTGCTCGGACATCCAATTACAGGCAGAGAGGTTTGCATACTTGGCATATCCTTCAAACAGTGCATTGACAGAATC
Source organism: Halomonas sp. (assembly GCF_011050415.1). Classification (GTDB taxonomy): domain Bacteria; phylum Pseudomonadota; class Gammaproteobacteria; order Pseudomonadales; family Halomonadaceae; genus Vreelandella. The sequence continues at coordinate 148,685 of NZ_DRFS01000005.1, read as the reverse complement.
AGGGCTCAGTAGCTTCAGTAATTTATTTCGAGACTCTGGTGTATCCTTGCTCACGGTCATATGAAAGTGTTCGCCCAATGCATGCCAGAGCAAGCGGGCTTTCTGCTCTCCGATGCCCTTAAAGTCTTCTTCTTTAGCGATAAATTGAATCAACTGCTCGCCGTCTTGCGGCAAGGTACAAGCAAGCTGTTTTGGCGCATCATAGGTGTGGCGTCTGAACGAATAAGCACCATTCTGCAGAGTGTCGATCACGTACGACCCAGTAACCTTCCAATGCTGACCTATTGACGGTGCGACAGGGAGAGCTGACAAATCGGATTTGATCGTAATGACGTATTTTACGCTACTGACTAACGGAGAGGAGTTGCGAACTGGGACACCGCTGAAAATGACATATCTATCCGTTGCATATGGAATGCTAGTAACTCGCAAGAAATCAGTATCAAATGGGCAGAGCGTATTCATCAGCGCGGCATCACCCCCATTTCGGCTAACGTCTCGGATAGCTCGCCAAAGCGGGCTAGGCGGCGCTCTAGCTCTCTAATTCGGGCTTTGAGTTCTATATTCTCCTGCTCAAGTCGGGCGGAACGATGATCATTGCGCGTTAGACGTGTTGCCGAAATATTGTATTCCCGAGACTGATCGGTTGGTGTATGGGCGGCCTCTACTACTGGTGGAAGGATACTCCGATTCCGTAATTCCGATTCAAGAGCATCGATTTCAGCACGCAAACCAGGATTCTGAGTTAGCGCACTTTTACCACAACCAATTGCCTTAGCAATTTCCACGCGCTTCAACCGACCGAGGTGGATAATTTGTAGAAAATCTTCGTCAGTCTGAGTGGCTCGCCAAGTTCGAAACTGCTCAAGATTGTGTTTTGCTAATTGCTGACCACTAGCCATTGTTCATCTCTTCAGGGCGTTTCTTGATTAGGGTACGTAAATCCAAGTTTGGTATTTCTCTAGCGTTAGATAAAATGCGTTCGATCAACCTCAGTTGCTCATTGTTTTTGCGTTCAAAAATGACTATCTCTGCTTTTAGGTTTTCAATTTGCCGAGCAAGGCTTGCACTCTCCACAGTGACTTCTTCGGGCATTGACGAGGGAACACCGCGTAGCTGATTTTTCTTATCTTTATAAGCGTGTAAGATACCCGTATAGGTGCAGAGTGTCTGGCGAGTAACCCTTATCCCCAGTTCCAGCTCGGCTCGCTCAACCAATGTCGCCCAGGTAAGCTTCCCTTTCCACTTATGAATGAGAACTTCAATTTTGCGTTGTTCCTGAGAGCTTATTTTTGGCAAGGCCATTGAATTTATTCCTCTGACAAACCAAAGTTGGATAGCAAATTATTCAAATCACTATTCTCAATACCAAGGTCGACGTGACTGGTTTCAATGGACTGGAGGCTTTCCATTTCACTATTTGAACCAGGCAAAGAAAACCTTATTGTCTCTACTTTTTTGGTACTCAGATCCGTCACTTTGAACTCACTAATACTTTGGGAAAAACGAATGATAGAACCAACAGGGTACTCTTTCATAAGCAGGATCAGTGATTGAAGTACTTCTGTATTACGGTGGTGTAACACAAGCCAGTCTTGCATTGCTTTTGAAACTTTGACTCTAGAATCATTTCTCACCTGATCCAAGCGAGCCTTTTGGTAAACAAAGTCTTTTTCAAAAAGATCAATCGCTTTTTGATCTCCTGCAATATGACAAGAGGAAGAACACATAAAGCACTGACTAACAAAATCGTTTAAATATTCACAAGGGGAAACATTTAGCTCTTGAATACATACGCCAGTTGATGTCACGGAAGCAGGCAGGTTAGTAATCTCATCCAAGTCCTTACTTGTGATTATACGAATATCTGAGTCTTTGTCATTTGAAAAATCGAGCACAGAGCTTAAGCGCTCAGATTCCTCATGCTTAGTAGTATGAATATATTCAAATGTTTGACTAACATCCTTTCTTCCAGACCATGCCGTATTAATTTCAACAGGAATATTACTAAGATCAGCTAAAGTATTTGCAAAATGTCTAAGCTGGTGTGGCCTAATGTACATTACCTCACCATAACCATTTTCTTGAAAGATAGAAAAGCGTGCTGATCTTTTAACATTGCTTTTGTTAAGTCTACTAGAAACATGATATGAAATGTTTCTAGGTGAATCTAAAGCCAAAAAAGACTTGCTATATTTAACACCACCAAGTGAAGATCTATTCAAAACACATCTTGGCAAACAAAACAGCAACTCAGAATAAAATTCATAATTTTCGCCCGCACTATAGGCATAAGGAAAGGAAGTAGAAAGCTGTGATTTATAATAGCCAATCCAATAATCCTGAAGCTCCTTTACTGTTATAAAGTCTTCAAGCTCTTTTACTGTATCAGGACTTACAATCACACCAAATAAAATACTCCACACTTTGCTTTTATGGAAACCAGGTGTATAGAAAAAATCTTCAGCATTAAGTTCTCGAATTAACTTGTCAGAAAAATGTGTACTGTTTAATTTACCTCCTTTTTCACGGACTAATTTAGATCTATTTATATTTTTAATAACTAATACAGTGGCATTATGATTATAAAAACCAAGAACGAACGCTAAAAAGAACAAGCTAGGAATGTTATTGAGATCATCATTAGATAATAACTCTTTATTTACGCTGAAATTACATAAAAGATCTTTACATTTTTGATTAGGGTTTTCGTAAAAACGAGCTATGACTCTATAAGGCTCACAATAAGAATAAAAGAAATTAATTGCTTGAGAAACATTGCTGGATAACGCCTCTAAGATATGATTCTTATAATTTTTATACCCTTTACTGCCTTTCCATTCTAAGTAATATACCGGCTTTTCATAAGTTTCCGAATAACTTTTTAATTTTTGCTTATGAATGACAGGTATTTCAGCGCCCGTACGATTTGGTGACGCTAATGATAAGGCTGCAAACGTACATGTTAAAGCATCAGATATATCTATTGATCCATCAGGAATTACTTTCCCCTCGTCATCAACATCACGAAATGTATTAATAAAAATTTGTCCGAGCGCCTCTATTACTGGCTGACTTGGTAAGAGGTTTCTACGGCGCTCGTTAATCTCATCGCCTGTCCTGTCACGATCATCATTACAATATATTGGGCTTTCGTGCCCACCTAATAAGTTATGTCTCTTACAGAACTGCCAAAAAAATCCACTATCTTTACTAGAGTTCCAACCTTCTATTGTTACGTCATCTAACGAATTTTTTACCACTGAAAGAATAGTGCGAGCTGATATTATTTTGGATTGCAAATGAGCCGCAGAAGAACCAATCGCAAGTGATTCAATAATAAATATTTTTAATAGGTGATCATAGGGCTTAGCGAGAGCAAGCTCTGATGATAATTTACTGTCGTTTCTTATTTTTTGGCCATTAAAAATGGTACACAAAAGACGGATTTTTCTACCGGTTTTTGAATCAATATGATACCAAACCAGATCGTCCAGTGTCGCTTCACTACCATAAGTCCCTACAAATTGAGGGAATTTCTTTAGTTCATATTCAGAAATAAGGGAATGTAAGTTACTCAAATAAAGATTAAGCATTTAGTTCTTCTTTTTTATTAATAATTTCATCACATAGGGAAATTACTATTTTTATCTTTTTGACTTGACGTTCGAGTTTTTCTAATGACCTATTCCCGATTATAAGATCAAACTGCGCCATATTAGCTTTTAATTTTTCTTCAGCTTGCTCAAGTATAAAACGGTGATCAGCATCCAGAAGAGGAAGGAAATTTGGGCATCCATAACAACCAATTGGCTTGCCCATTTTAGCCAGACACAGGTTACAAGAACTTATATTTTTCACACCACCAATTTCTTCAAAATCATGCCCTATAATAACACCACTATCTTTATCTAAGTTCCGAACCGGGACTGTAAAAGCATTTCTCAAAAAATCATTAGCAATATAATTATCATCAATCAATCGTCTTGATAGATAATCAATATCTATATAATGCCTGGCTGCAGGCTCTGTAACACCTGTTAATCTACTTAGTTGTGCAGAATCGAGCCCTTCTTCTGCACCACGAGTTAATGCAGTATGACGAAGTCTGTTTGAAGTAACACATAAATTATTTGTTCGATCCGATATCCCTTTCATACCTGCAACTGCATTAGTTATCAGTGCTTCATTTAAGTGGTAGAGAGAAGAATTATGTGTGAATATTCCCTCAAATTCACTTAAACAATTAATCTTTACACTAAAAAATTCTGATGAAATAAAGATAGGCATGTTCTTTATCAAAGTTAAAACTTTATCTTTTGTAAGATTAATCCCAGAATTTAGTAGAGTTAGCTGGACACCTGTTATAAATATTTTCTTATAGCGATATAACAGAAGAGATAAATTTTCACTCAAAGTCATAGGATACTTCTCCGGAGTAGAACGATACCTAGCATCCTTTACGTTATTCTTTATACGATAAAGTCTTAATTGAAGAGAGACAGTACCAATATTAAAAACCTCATTTTCCACCGGTATCAAATCGTCATCAAAAGTACCTCCAACTGGAATTATATCGCTCCACTTTATCATTGCAACTTGTAATGGTCGACGTAATACAGCAACTACCAGTCTCGTACCTATAAGAGACCGGAGCGTACTAAATGCAAAAGAATATGAGTTACCACGTTTCGCGAAAAAATTGTAATCTTTATTTTCATCAAAATCGACTTTAGCAATTTCCTGATTCAAATTTTGAATTACCGAATCAAACTCAATATCATTGAGCCTTCCTGTAAAAGGGCTTAACGGATCAGCATTATCTGACCCAAGGTTAGCTGAAGTAAACTGATGATATTCTTTAAATTCACGATAACCAAGCTTTAATAATGTGCCGAAAAACTGATTAGTAGCTTTTTTCTTGCTTATACTTAACCCACTCCACATTATTGTTAGATCTAGTACCGAGGGAAAACCAGAATTTATAACAGGCCTGATGCCAATTGAGACTGTGGCAGTAGTTGAAGCAGCCTTATTAATCGCATAATAAATAAAAACTAGCAATGTCAGTTGAAGCTCTCTATCTTTTAAATTACTACCTCTTAACCAACTAAGGTTAAGAATATTACCCTTTCCTTTATTATGCAAGAGCCTCCATTCGGAGTCAGCAACTCTTACTTTTAAACCTGATTTTGCAGTAATATACTCAGGAATACTGCTATCAGAAGCAATATAATCTTCAACAAAGAAGGATGTTTTATTTTTATTTTCTCCTGATTCGCTAATGCTTTTCATTTGTTATTATCCAAGATTTCTTGGTGCCTTTTCATCATTTCATCTGTATGACGTTGGAGGACTTTGTCATTGTAAACTTGCCCCATAGTTGATCTAGGGGACCAGCCCATAGCTTTTCTTCTCATATCTTCTAAAAGCCTTCCGTCAATTTTTTGCTCTTGACCTGCCAAAGAGAATTTCTCATTCCATTTGTGTCGTAGCATATGGGGATACACTTTAAAATCGAGAGCATTTGAGAGTTTATTAAAAATATTATTAATTGTTTTTAGTGAAAGCGGCTGTCCGGAAGTTCCTCTTGAATTTTTCTCGCTTACAAAAATAAAATCATGCGTTTTTGACTGATCAAACTGCGGCCTAATACAGTCTATATAGATTTTTATTTTCTCCATTAGGCTGCGGTTAACAATAGCTTCATGGGAACGAGTCTTTTGATTTGGCTTTTCTAGTCGGGGATCGCTAACATCCGCGCCACGCGAACGATAGATAGATATTCGGTCATAGCTACCATGAAACCGGCAATCTGATATCTTAATTTTTGCGAGCGCCCCGCGCCGGATGCCCGTCTGCTCAAGCAGTGAAACAATCAGATAGTTTCTTACTTTGGAAGACTTAAAGGGATTGTGCTTAGACTCAGGAAGGATCATTTCTTGTAGGCTTTCGAATACGCTGTCAGGTATTACCGAATCGGTAGTTGAGACAGGATTGAAATCCGAATTTCGGCCAAACGATTGCTCATCAAGCTTTAATTTTGAGATCAATTTATGAAAGCGATCCTCGACTTCGTCAGTAACTACCTTTCCTCCGTGAAATTCATCAAATAGCCACTCTAGATATTGCCTAAGCCGACGTACTCGACCCTGAATAGTTTCTGGAGCTACCTTTGAGAAAGCCCGGAGGTTCGCTGTCATAGCATTTCGCAGATGCTTATCCTCGACACCAAGAAAAGGTATTACGTGAGGCTCAAGTGGTGCGCTTTTTTGATGGTGGCAAAAATCAAAAAAACTTAAATACTCTGGGTATGAAATTAACCTGCCGTTTGCTACTCGGGCGGTCAGATCTATCGAGCGGTTAGTGAAATAACAAAGCGCAAACAATAGTTCGTTTGAGTATCTCACCGTTGTATTAAACGCCTTTCGAGATAATACGCTATTTATGTAAGCTGCCGCATAGACGTCTAAAGGACAATCGTTCTCGTCTACAATTGATACGAATTGGATGCCACCATAAAGATATTTTTTAAGTCTAATCCTTGACAAAATATGTAATCCTATAAACAGATTACAAAAATCTATTACTCTGACAAGTCTTTGTCAATTAAAACTCTTCAGATAGGCCGAAAAACGGGCTTTTGGGAGATGAAGAGGCAGGAAATAACTTTACAAAAAATATATGGCCTATAACTTGCCACCGGAAAGGCATACCATCACCCGATCACCTTCATTAATCATCTGGTAATCAATAATTGCGTTGCCTACTTCGCGACGCAGGCGCTTCTGTAGCTTATTAAACTCACGCTTCTGCTTGGCGTCAGCCTGCTCTGATGGATATTGAGCAGCATCAACGGGGGCTGCCTCAACAGGATCCAAGCCAGTAGCATCAAAATGAGCGGGGTCGAAATGATCAAGAGATTGCATGATATAAGCACTGCCGATGGAATGGTAAAAAGCGCTGGAAAGGCATAATTGGGCGCCATTCTAGCAATACTCTTCGCCTGACCCAAACTCTGCCCGCTATTCTGTTTCCGCCATAATGCGTTGTAGGCGCATATACAGCAGAGCGCTGGCCGACGCTGCACCCAACGCACTTTGCACGCCAACCCTAGGTACTTGCCAGCACGCTAATGCCTTTGCAAAGCTGCTGGGGGGGTCAACCTGTGGGTGCAAACGGCGTAGCTGGCGCTGATGCAGTTTAGCGACATCGACCTGAGCATTGGGCAATGCAAAGTCTAGTGTTGCTCTTAACACTACATTTAAGGTGCTAATCCGCTTGTCTAACTGCCAGCCAATAATCGGACGATTCCCAATAAACTCGACGAGGGCGCTCAAGCTCTCACTGCTGGGCGGCACTATATCGCCTGCCTGGTACAGCAATTGATGACGGCGCAGCGTTGCGCTTTCGATATGCTCCGGCGTGCCCAGTGTCATCACAAAAGCATGACTGGTACGTACCTGCTGTTGGCTCAATACCACTGCAGCCAAGCTAATCAGCGGAGACGACGAGGTGGGCGTTACATAACAGGCAATGGCCACAAGCTCATCTCCCATGTATGGCTGAAATAGCCAAGCATAGGGCGAGTCAGCGCAGCGCCGACGGTCGCTTTCGCGGCGTAGCAACGTGCGCAGTGAACCGCTAAAGAGCGTCACGTGTCGATCTAACAGCCGCATTCCGCTCACGAATACTCCAAGTGGTAACGGTGAGAAAGCCGTTGTTTAAAGTCTTTTACTATATGTAGCGCTTCACGCAAAAGGTCACGCTCAAGCGAAGAGAGTGTTTGCACTACAACGCGGTTAGCACGGTTGCTCTTTTGCAAGCTGGGCTCTTGAGCATCGACTTGAGCACCAGCAGGTAACGCCAACGCGCTTAGCTGTTGCTTGAGCCGCAGCTCGGAAAACAGGGCTAATGCTTCTCCCAGATCATCGGCAAATCGTCGCTCCAAGCGCCCATCGGCGGCCAGTGCGTCTAACCGGTCAAGCGTTGAAGTGGCCTTAATGCGCCGCTCAAGTGCCATGGTGCGCACGCCATGAACAATGGGGAAAATACCGCCTTTTTTAATATCAATACCGTGCTGAGGCTTCTTCAACGACCCAAATAGCGTCAGCGGTGTTGAAAAGCGCAGTGCTGTGCGAGCGAAATACGAAAGCAGCAGCTCATCACCTGAGCAGCGTTCAAAAAGCTCGTTACGCACGCTTTCAAGTAAACTGGGGTTGCCCGCCACGGCGTGTGCATCAAGCATAATCGCTAACTTCATTAAGCTGTCACCGTCACGCTCATGCGCCCATTTGGCAATATTGGCTTTCCACTGGGACACCGTGGCCACCCACTCGGGGTTCGATACCATGATGTTGCCAGGACATGGCGGGTAGCCCAGTTGAATCAGCGTTTCGGTAAGCGTCTGCATCTGATTGGCAAGCTCAGGCCACTGGGTTCCATCGGCCAGTATCAAGCCGTTGTCCTGATCCGTTTTTAGGATCTGTTCACCGCGCCCTTCGCTGCCCATCACCATCATGCAGCTCTGCTCGCGATAACCCTCCTCAATGGTAAATTCCCACGCTTTACTCATGATACGGCCATTGAGCGCTGCGAGCAGATCCATGGCAAAGCGCAGCTTAACACCCTGGGCCATTAGCGCCTTCACCAGTTCCGGGGTGCGCTGACTGGCCGCCGAGAGCGCCTCCAAACTCTTCGCCTGCTCAACCTGTAAGCTCACCACATAGCTACGGCTGGAGAAGTAGCTGAGTACATCGGTAAGCTCTACAACACCCTTAAGAACATCTTTCTCTAACACGACGACCCGCGTCACTTTATGGCGCGTCATGCGTACCAATACTTCAAACAGGTACTGATCTGGCTCGACCGCCACCAGATTAAAGTGGGCAACCTTATCCACCGGTGAGGAAACCACATAGCCGCCCAACACCAGCCCATTGAGAAGATCGGTTTTAGTGACCATGCCAAGCTGGCCCTGGGTCTCTACCAGCAGGCTATCGGCGTGACTCTCGTTAAGCTGCTTCACAGCACTGGAAATATTGGTCGAAGCCGCCATCAGTAATGGTTCGCGCATGCACTCGCTCACCTTGGCCAGCATAAAGCCCGCCATGGTGATGCCGCCCTCAGCACGCTTTTCCGTCAGCAGGCGTGCTTTGTGGGTCAGTGATTGGCGAAAAAAATTGCTGAAATCAGGGTAGTGGCGGCAAAGCTGCTGAAACAGTGCTTTAGGCATTAGGTAACAAAGGCACTCCTGCTCTGCTTTAAAGCGATAGCGGCTTTTACCATTAAGAATACTGATCGCCCCAAACACATCCCCTGCCGTATAGTGCCCGATGCGCGCACTGGAAGAGGGCAGCGTGGGGTCTATTTCAGCTACTTCGCCTTTATGAATCAGAAAAACAAACTCGCCCGCTTGTCCGGTCTCGAGAATAATTTCGTCACGATCAAAGTAAGCAAGGTCAATGCCACGACGTATATGGTCGCGCCCTTCATCGTCAAGAAGCGTAAACGGCAGCTGGGACAGATCCACATCGACCATGGTACATAACCTCATTCAACTAAAGGCGAGCTAGAAAAGATTAGAGAAAATAAATAAACACGGTGACCTGTATCATTCGCCCTACCCCAACGCTTCAAAAACTGTTATCACTTATTATGTGAAGGTGATGGTACGGGTATAAAGGATTCACTTCCCAAGTGGCAAGTAGAACCTTGTTATACCTTTAGCTATCACGCTAACGTCGAAGCGACGTTTGATACGCTACTAAAGTATTGAGTCTAGCTAATCCAGATTAACTTAAAAAATAAACACTCTATTTAAAGTAGCAAACAATGCACTTTATTTACCCACTAGACTATCGTCCTATACCTACACCAATAACGCCTAATGTCGCTTAAAAAGCACCCAAAATCTCTTATTTTCAACCACATGCAACTCTACCTTTACTCACAATGGGTTTATTGATACCAAAGTCTGGGATTTATTTTTTGGTGTTTATTGCCCAGTATAAACAATGAGTCATGCGGGGTAATCGCAAGTCACTAACTAACTCGACATTTTGTCTCAAATAATAAGGTGACATACCGACACAAAGTTGATTCATCACCTCTCGGTTCGAGTGGTTTCTGACGTGCGATTGCCCTAATGGATCACACGCTATTCCTAGTGAACTTTCCAAACCTTAAAAATCACAAGTGGAGAGAAACACAATGGCAGACGACAACCTTAATGCTGCTGAATACTGGAAAGCTAACGTCCGTTTAATTTTCGGGTGCCTAGCTGTTTGGGCGTTCGTTTCTTATGGATGCGCTATCCTTTTCCGTCCGCTGTTAGCGGGCATTCCAATTGGCGGGACTGACCTGGGCTTCTGGTTTGCACAACAGGGTTCTATTTTGACTTTCATCGCCTTGATCTTCTTCTACGCATGGAAGATGAACAAGCTCGATGAAAAATTTGGCCTTGGGGAGTAAGCCAGCATGAGCCAGTTTGCAATTAACTTACTGTTCGTCGGCGCCTCCTTTGCCTTATATATAGGCATAGCGATCTGGGCGCGCGCCGGCTCGACAAAAGACTTCTACGTCGCAGGCGGCGGTGTTCACCCGATCACCAACGGTATGGCTACTGCGGCGGATTGGATGTCAGCAGCATCGTTTATCTCGATGGCGGGGTTGCTAGCGTCAGGAGGATATGCCAACTCTACCTTCCTCATGGGCTGGACCGGCGGCTTCGTTATCCTCGCGATGCTGTTGGCACCTTACCTACGTAAGTTCGGCAAGTTCACCGTGCCAGACTTTATCGGTGACCGCTTCTACAGCAACACTGCTCGCTTTGTCGCGATCGTGTGCTTGATCACGGCCTCTGTTACTTACGTTATCGGTCAGATGACCGGTGCGGGCGTTGCCTTCTCACGCTTTTTGGAAGTCAGCAACACCTGGGGTATCTGGCTGGCGGCATTGATCGTCTTCCTGTACGCGGTTTTCGGCGGTATGAAAGGCATTACCTACACGCAGGTGGCGCAGTACATCGTACTGATCGTGGCTTACACCATTCCTGCGGTATTTATTGCTTTCCAGTTGACGGGCAACCCCATCCCCATGTTCGGCATGTTCAGCACACATACTGAATCAGGTATACCGCTGCTTGAAAAACTGGATGAGGTGGTTAACGCGCTTGGTTTCCAGGACTATACCGCTGATGTGGACAACAAGCTGAACATGGTGCTGTTCACCCTGTCGCTGATGGTCGGTACTGCTGGCTTGCCCCACGTTATCATTCGCTTTTTCACCGTACCTAAGGTCGCTGATGCCCGCTGGTCTGCTGGCTGGGCGTTGGTGTTCATCGCACTACTGTACCTCACTGCGCCTGCAGTAGGCTCCATGGCACGCCTGAACTTGGCAACGACCGTGTATCCAGAAATGGCGGGGCAGGTAGAGAACTATGAAGAGGCAGCGCAAAACCCAATTCTTTACGAAGAGCGCCCTGAGTGGTTCCGCACCTGGGAAGACACAGGCTTAATTACCTTCAACGACCTGAACAACGATGGCCGTATTCAGATGTATAACGACGCTGTCGATTACTCTGAGCGTGGTTGGGAAGGCAACGAGCTGACGGTAAACAACGATATTCTAGTACTCGCTAACCCTGAAATTGCCAACCTCCCCGGCTGGGTCATCGGTTTGATTGCAGCAGGCGGTATCGCCGCGGCGCTATCTACTGCAGCAGGGTTGCTACTGGCAATCTCTTCGGCCATCAGTCATGACTTGATCAAAACGATGATCAATCCGAAGATTTCCGAGAAAGGCGAGATGCTGGCAGCTCGGATCTCCATGGGTGGCGCTATACTGCTGGCCACTTACCTGGGTCTTAATCCGCCAGGGTTTGCGGCACAAACGGTGGCGTTGGCCTTTGGTATCGCCGGTGCATCGCTCTTCCCTGCACTGATGATGGGTATTTTCTCCAAGCGGATGAACAGCGCGGGTGCGATTGCCGGTATGTTGGCAGGCTTGATTTGTACCTTGCTGTACATCTTCACCTACCTGGGCTGGTTCTTCGTGCCGGGCACCAACATGCTGGCGAACACGCCTGACAATTGGATCCTGGGCATCTCCCCGCTCTCCTTTGGTGCCGTAGGCGCGATGATCAACTTCGCCGTCGCCTTCGCGGTCTCCAGCGTAACGAAAGCGCCACCGCAAGAGATCCAGGATCTGGTGGAAAGCGTCCGCTATCCCAAAGGTGCTGGTATGGCGATCAACCATTAAGTCATAATCAATTCCTGGCGTGTTAGCACTCTGCAGTGACCACGCTTTGGAACTGACCTCACCATCGGGCTTCCTTAGGGAGGCCCGATGCTTTTAAAAAAGCTTTTAGAAAAGGTTTTTAGAGATGGCTTCTAGTAAGGATATTTTATGATCTGGCATTTGATTGCCGCCATTTTTGCAGGCCTTGCGGCCGCAGGGATTGGCCTGATACTGCGCACCCTAAGCGGTAAACGACTTCCTTCATGGATCGTACCAGTGTTTGGTGGCTTAGGTATGTTGGGCTATCAAGTTCATGTGGAGTACACCTGGTTTGAGCATAAGCAGGCGCAGCTCCCCGAAACCACCACAGTAATTTCCAGTGATACGGAAACAGCAGTATGGCGCCCGTGGACCTTTGCCATTCCCATGACGACTAAGTTTAGCGTGGTCGATAGTGAAAACATTCGGTTAATTGAGCAGGATGACGCTCTTCTGGCAGAGTTTATTCTTTATCAGTTTGAACGCCACTACACCGACATCATCATTACCCAACCCTATTTACTGAACTGTGATAGTCGCGAACTGGTGCCTCTGAATAAAGAGTCCCGCGAACCGATTCTGGAAGAGATACGTACATTGCGTGAAACCTCACCGCTGCTAAACAGTGTATGTCCATAACAATATAAGCGTATCAAGTGGTCGTACACAGCCATGTATATCGCCTAGAATGAAGCCTTTTTAAACAGCGAATGTTATAAGCGGGTCGCACACTCTGGCGGGGAGAGAGGCATGTTTCACGGCGGGCTACTGGTAGCGGTATCGCTACTCTATATTGCCGTTTTATTTGGCATCGCTTGGTACGGAGACCGCCGTGCGCGTACCCATGGTGCCTCTCGGCGGCGGCCGATTATCTATAGTTTGGCGCTGGCCATTTACTGCACCTCATGGACGTTTTACGGTGCGGTAGGCCAAGCGGCAACCGCAGGCTGGTCTTTTGCCAGTATCTTTGTTGGCCCTATCCTGACCTTTTTACTCTTCTGGCCTGTCCTGGCCAAAATGATTCGCGTCGCCAAACACCAAAACGTTACCTCTATTGCCGACTTTATCGCCTCCCGCTACGGCAAAACTCAGTCGCTGGCCGCCTTTGCAAGCCTAGTGGCCCTCGTCGGCACCCTGCCCTATATCGCACTTCAGTTAAAAGCGGTTTCCACCTCGTTTAGCGTGCTCACCGACGCCGCTGATGTGACCCATACGCCGCTGTTTGGCGATACCGCGTTCTTTGTCGCCATCGTCATGGCAATCTTCGCCATTTTGTTTGGCACCCGACACACCGATGCCACCGAGCACCACGAAGGATTGATTCATGCGGTAGCCTTTGAATCGTTGGTTAAGCTGTTGGCTTTTTTGGTACTCGGCGCTTTTGTCACCTGGGGCATGTTTGGTGGCTTAGGCGAGTTAATGGGCCACGCTGAAAGCCAGCTTGAACTTCAGCGCCAGCTTGCCAATCAGGATTTTGGCCAAAGCTTCTGGGCACAAACCCTGCTGGCGATGCTGGCGATACTCTGTTTGCCGCGTCAGTTCCATGTCGCCGTCGTCGAAAATATTCACCCTGACGATGCCACCAAAGCCCGCTGGTTATTCCCACTCTATCTGCTGGCGATTGCCTTTTTTGTCGTACCGTTGGCAGCTGCGGGTCTGCTGCTATTTTCCGAAAGCGGTGTAGAGCCCGACACCTACGTATTGGCGCTATCGATGGCCTCAGGCCATCAGTGGCTAACGCTACTTACCTTTATTGGCGGCTTCTCGGCGGCCACCGGCATGGTGATTGTGGCGGCGGTGGCCGTCTCGATCATGATCTCCAATGAAATCGTCATCCCGGCACTCTTCCGGCTGCGCTGGTTTGATACCAAAGCTCGGGATTACGGCCGCTTAGTACTGCGCGCACGTCGTTTAACAATTGTCGCCGTTTTGGCCATGGCCTATGGCTTCTACCAACTAATTGCTGAATTCACCTCACTGGCGTCTATCGGCATGCTGTCATTTGCCGCTGCCGCGCAGTTTGCGCCTGCCGTCATTGGCGGTCTTTACTGGAAGCGCGGCAATCGGCTCGGTGTAGTGGTGGGCATGAATGCTGGCTTCGCCATCTGGGCGTACAGCCTACTCATGCCTGCCATGATTAATGCCGGTGTGCTACCGACGCTGTGGCTTGAAGGAGGGCCGCTAGGTCTTAACTGGCTATCGCCAACGTCACTCTTTGGTCTTAACCTGGGCGATAGCTTTACCCACGGTGTGATGCTTTCCCTTGGGGTTAACCTGTTCTGCTACATTTTTGTTTCGCAGGTCACCTCCCAGCGGGTGGTTGAGCGTATTCAAGCCTCACTGTTCGTCGATAGCGTAGAAACACGCCAAACCTCGGTTAACCGCCCCTGGACGGGGGCAACTACCGTCGGCGATTTAAAAGTGCTGTGTGAGCGCTTTCTTGGTGCGGGCCAAGTGGATCGTGCCTTTGAAGATTACGCCCGGCGTGCAGGTAAACCACTCGACGATGGCACTCGTGCCTCAATTGATATTATCCAGTTTACCGAACGCTTTCTGGCCTCGGTACTGGGTGCTTCATCAGCGCGGATCGTGGTGAACTCGGCACTTCAGGGGCGCGGCATTGGCATCTCCGATGTTATTTCAATCGTCGATGAAGCCTCTCAGGTACTGGAGTTCAACCGGGCGCTGCTCCAAGCCACTATCGAAAACATTAATCAAGGCATCAGCGTTGTCGACCAGAACCTGCGGCTAGTGGTGTGGAACCAGCGTTACCTGGAGCTATTCCGCTTCCCTGACCATTTGATTCGTGTAGGCGCCCCCATTGACCGCATTTTCCGTTACAACGCCCATAACGGCGAATACGGTCCAGGTGACCCAGAAGAGCACGTACAGCTACTGCTCGACAATATTCGCGAAGGCCAACCCCACCGCTACGTGCGCTATCGCCAGGACGGCAGCGTGCTGGAAGTTCAGGGCAACCCCATGCCCGGCGGCGGCTTTGTGTACACCTATCAGGATATTACCCAGCAAAAGCGCATTGAAGAGGCACTGATTCGTTCGGAAAACAATATCCGCATCTATACCGACAACGTGCCTGCGCTGATTGCCTACTTTGATAAAGAGTGCCGCTATCTATTTACCAACCGCGCCTATGAACAGGCATTCAATATCGATCGTAATGCTGTCATTGGTCGTCGCTTTCAAGACGTACTGCAGATCAAACAGGCGGAAGAACGTGCGCCCTGGGTGGCGCGCGCGCTAAACGGTGAGCGGGTCAGCTTTGAAGTCTCCCTGCGGGTCAGTGATGCAATGCGCTATATGTTGGTCACCTACACACCCCACTTTGGCGACAGCCAATCGATTCTGGGCTTTTTTGCCCTTTATCAGGATATTACCGAGCGCCGCCAGGCGGAAATTGCCCTTAAAGAGACTAATGAAACCCTTGAAGAGCGCGTACGCGAACGTACCCAGGCGCTCTCTGAAGCGAACGCGGCACTGCGTCAAGAGAACCGTGTACGAGCGGAAGCGGAGCTTGCGCTTCGCCAGGCTAAGCAGTTGGCCGAAGATGCTAACGCCTCTAAGACACGCTTTTTGGCCGCTGCCAGCCATGATTTATTGCAACCGCTCAACGCGGCACGGCTTTTCACCTCAGCATTAATGCAAAACGTGACAACTACCGACACCCAGCGCATTGTCGGTCACATTGATAACTCGCTGCAGGCTGCAGAGGAGTTGCTTAGCACCCTGCTGGATATTTCCAAACTAGATGCTGGCGCACTCACCCCCCGCCGTAGCCACTTCGCTCTATCGGACATATTCCGCCCTCTGCGTGCTGAATTCGAGGTAATGGCGGATGACCGCGGACTCGATTTAGAAGTAGTGCCAACTCAGCGGTGGGTCGACTCAGACCCACAGATGCTGCGCCGTATCGTGCAGAACTTCTTATCCAATGCCATTCGCTACACCCAAGAGGGCCGCGTTCTTTTGGGTTGTCGGCGCCAAGGCAACTGGCTTTCCATTGAAGTATGGGACAGCGGCCCTGGCATTCCCGAATCCAAACTCACCGAGATTTTCCAGGAATTCCGCCGTTTGGATCAGGTGTCACGCCATAAAGAGAGTGAAAAAGGCCTTGGGCTGGGGCTATCGATTGCTGATCGGATGAGCCGGGTTCTCGATCATCCGATTAAAGTCCGCTCAACGGTAGGCCGCGGAGCGGTTTTCTCGGTCAGCGTGCCGATAGTGGCCGCTCGCGAGGCCAGCGATAGTGATCTCGAACCCCAGGCACGGCGCGGCAGCCATAAACTTAGCGGCACGCGAATTGTGTGTATTGATAACGAAACGCTGATCCTAGAAGGCATGACCGCCATGCTAAGCGGCTGGGGCTGCGAAGTGTTCACTGCCACCAGTATTGGTGGGGCCAAGTCGATTCTACGCAATATGGATGGCGACCCCGATGCTATCCTGGCGGACTACCACCTTGATAACGAAGTCACAGGATTAATGGCACTGGAAGCGTTGAGCGAGCGTTTTCAGGGGGCAGTACCAGGGATTGTGATTACCGCTGATCGAACCGAAGCCGTTGCTGAAGAGATTAAACGGGCGGGCTATCAACTGCTGTTGAAGCCCGTTAAACCCGCGGCACTGCGTGCCTTGCTTACCCGCACTTTACAAGCCAATCGCGCGGCGCGTTAAGCGCCGCGCCTGCGGGATTTACCCATCGGCTTATGCAGTTTTAAGAAACGACTTTGGGCGGTTCAACTTCCAGCTTCTGCGCAGCAATAACCGCTTGGGTACGGGAGTGCACGCCTAGCTTGCGTAGAATCGCTGTCACGTGGGCCTTGATAGTGGCTTCAGAGACACTAAGTTCATAGGCGATCTGTTTGTTCAGCAGACCTTCTGTCAGCATGTTCAGAACACGGAACTGCTGGGGGGTTAGCGATGCAATCGCCTCAGCAAAGCGCGATTCCTCTTCGCTAGTCTCTTCCAGCACATTAGCCAGCGCCTCTGGCAACCATACTTCACCCTGCAGGATTTCACCTACGGCCTCAGCAATTAGTTGTAGTGACGATGATTTAGGGATAAAACCCGATGCGCCGTAGTCAATAGCACGACGAACCACATACGGCTCATCACTGCCTGACACCACCGCTACCGGAATATCAGGCATCTGACCCCGCAGTTGAATTAGGCCAGAAAAGCCATGGGCTCCTGGCATGTGCAGGTCGAGAAGAATCAAATCAGCATCTGGGTGGCGATTCACCACATCCGTGGTGGCTTCCATGGTATCCGCTTCGACAATTTCCGCCTGGGGGGCTAATTGGCGTAACGCTTGTGTCAGCGCTGCACGAAACAGCGGGTGATCGTCTGCGACGATAAACTTATGAGCTACTGCCATGGATATTCCTCCGGTTCCTCGAGCAGCGGGGTGGTCTGCCGCCGCGACGCTAGGCTCTTACGGTTGTGAAGCATGGTACCCCATGGGCTTCAACATGCCCAAGCATCACATGCACAATTTATAATAGATCGTTCATACCACTAAAAACTTATGCTACTGAAAACTTATCTACATAAAAGCTCATATCTACAAAACAACAGTGCCGACCTACATGGGCCGGCACTGTTCACCTTAGGCTAAGAAGCCTATAACGGTGTCGCCATTACTGATTCGCACGATGCTCAATCAGCTCATCTACCACTGATGGGTCGGCTAATGTGCTGGTATCGCCCAAGCCATCACACTCATTAGCAGCAATCTTGCGTAAAATGCGTCGCATGATTTTACCCGAGCGAGTTTTCGGCAAACCTGGTGCCCACTGAATAACATCAGGTGAAGCAATGGGTCCAATATCTTTACGTACCCACAACGTCAGCTCTTTCTTGAGTTCGTCTGTCGCCTCAATACCGTCATTCAGGGTGACATAAATATAGATGCCTTGTCCCTTAATATCGTGAGGGAAGCCTACCACAGCTGCTTCAGCGACGGCGCTGTGCGCGACAAGTGACGATTCAATCTCGGCGGTACCCATACGGTGGCCTGAAACGTTAAGGACGTCATCTACGCGCCCGGTAATCCAGAAGTAGCCATCCTCATCGCGGCGGCAGCCATCACCCGTGAAGTACATGCCATCGTAGGTTGAAAAATAGGTCTGGATATAGCGCTCATGGTCCCCCCAAATAGAACGCGCCTGCCCTGGCCAGGAGTCGAGAATGACCAAATTACCTTCGGTCGCGCCTTCAAGAATCTTACCTTCATTGTCGACTAGCGCTGGCTTAACACCAAAAAAAGGCATCGTCGCGGAACCAGGTTTAAGCGGCGTTGCTCCTGGTAGCGGGGCAATCATGATGCCACCGGTTTCTGTCTGCCACCAAGTATCTACAATCGGGCATTTTTCATTGCCGATAACGCGATAGAACCACTCCCACGCTTCCGGGTTGATCGGCTCGCCCACGGAACCTAACAAACGCAGGCTATCGCGTTTACTGGAATCCATCACATTATCGCCATGGGCCATCAGTGCGCGAACAGCAGTAGGGGCAGTGTAAAGAATATTAACGTTGTGCTTATCAACGATCTCGCCCATGCGTCCATGAGTGGGATAACTCGGTACGCCTTCAAACATTAACGTGGTAGCGCCGTTCGCCAGCGGGCCATAAACGATGTAGCTATGGCCGGTTACCCAACCAACGTCAGCAGTACACCAGTAGATTTCGCCTTCCTGATAATCAAACACATACTGGTGAGTCATCGCAGCATAGGTCAGGTAGCCACCCGTTGTATGCTTCAAACCTTTCGGTGCGCCAGTAGAGCCAGAGGTATACAGAATAAACAGTGGATCTTCAGCGCCCATCGCTTCGGCTTCGCACTCACTGGACTGCTGATCGACGAGTTCATCAAACCAAATATCACGACCTTCGTTCCACTCAATCTCACCACCGGTACGCTTTACAACCAGTACGTTTTTGCATACATCGGTGCCTTCACGGGTCAGCGCGGCATCCACGTTCTCTTTCAGCGGTACATGCTTACCACCGCGCACTGATTCATCGGCAGTGATGACCAGCCTGGAGTCCGAGCCAATCACCCGTTGGGCGACCGCATCTGGAGAGAAGCCGCCAAACACAACCGAATGCACCGCGCCGATACGCGCACAGGCAAGCATCGCCATGGCCGCCTCAGGAATCATCGGCATGTAAAGCGTAACAGTGTCACCCTTACCAATGCCTAACTCTTTTAGCGCGTTAGCAAGCTGGTTCGTACGCGCATAGAGCTCACGATAGGTAATGTGCTTGGATTCGTTGGGGTTGTCACCCTCCCAAATAATCGCCGTTTGATCACCGCGCTTATCTAGATGGCGATCCAGGCAGTTAGCGCTGACGTTAAGCAGACCATCTTCAAACCAACGAATATCGACGTTGTCACGTGCAAAGGAGGTATTTTTGATTTTGGTAGGCGCTTTAATCCAGTCAAGGCGCTTGGCCTGCTCGGCCCAGAAGCCTTCCGGATCGTCCATCGACTGCTGATACACGGCCGAATATTTGGCTTTATCGGCCCACGCATTGGCGGCGAAGTCGTCGCGCACCGGATAGACGTTCTGTTGATTGCTCATGAAATTGCCTCTGTCCGTGAAAATGCACTCTCTAGAAAATGGGCGTCGGTACGATTGTTTATGATATTCAGTGGCCTTAGCAACCGTTATTGGGCGTATCGACAGCTATTAATGTAGCCCTAGCATAAACCTCCTCGCAAAGGCTTCCCTTTAGACATTGGTATTAGCATTTTTTGTTTAAAAAACAAATATTTATAACCATGTCAGCATTAATCTTCGGGAGTGTATACCAAGGTCTTAGCGCAGCTCCGGCAACGATAACGATGTCCGTTTACCGCTAAAGCATGACGACGTGTGGTAAATCGATGAATTCGGCAATCACATTGATAGCGATATGGCGCTGCCTGTGAGCGCTGAATATCAAAGCGATGGGTTACGCTGGGCGCTAGACCGAACAAATCACGCATCACCGTTTTCCATTCACGTCCATGGGGCCTCAGGCGCGGGCCATTCTCTAAATGAAACACCAGCCAGTGAGCCATTTCATGAGGGATAACCTCGTCAAAAAACGCCATACGGTTCTCGTCCAGCAGCACAGGATTCAGCCGTAAGCCTCCACGGCCAAGATGTGCTTGGCCAGCGGAGGCTCCCCGCAAGTCAAACCAAACCTTTGGACGTGGCAACGAGGGATACACCTCAAAGCAACGCTGCCAAGCCTGCTCTACGCGCACCAGCGCTGCCCGGTGCAACTCAGCATCGGACATGGCTGCCAGTTTAACAGCAGGCCAAGGGGGCAGTGGTGTCGTCTTCATTAGTGATAAACTAGCCGTCATAGATAGATATTAATTTAGGCGCATGTTGATTTCGATACATGCTAACCGTTGATTACCGATTCGCATTGACGAGGCTTTACTCATGGCAGAGCGCAGTGACACGCCTGAAACCAACACGCCACCACAGCCACTGCTCGACGACGAGCAACTGGATAGACTGGATGACTTCCTTGCCTCGGAACAAGTGGACGAGGATGCGCTAGATCTCATTTCTGCCCATGGTTTTCTCGTCGCTCTGGCCGTCGCGCCCAGCGAAGTACCGCCCACCCAATGGTTAGCAGAACTGTTCCAGGGCGAACCGCGCTACGCAGATAATGCCGAGCGCGATGAGATTATCACCCTGCTGACCTTGCTGCGTGACAATGCCGTGGCGTTACTTGAGCAAGGCGGATTACCGGAGCTGCCTTTCGAGTTAACGCTGGGAGGAGAGCCCGCTGAAGATACACCTATTGGAGACTGGTGTGCAGGCTTTATGGAAGGTGTCTTCAGCGATGAAAGTGCTTGGTTCCAGGATGATGAAGAAGCCGCTGCAACGCTGCTGCTGCCGTTTATGCTGCTCTCTGGGCTATTCGAAGAAGAGCCCGATATGGCCGAGCTGGCAAAGGATCAGGCGCGCCAGGAGTCACTGGTGGCCCAGTTACCGGAACTGGTGCTTGATCTTTATCTGCACTACCGCGTGCCGCCGGAAACGGCCAAGCCCAAACCACGCAAGAAGACACCCTCTAAAGGCAAAAAACGCTAACGCTTATTTAAGTCGCGTTATCATGGCATCCAACACCCCATAGATCCACTCGCGAGCGCGCTGCCCCCAGGGGCGCGCGGCCCAAGCGACGGCGTCTACTTCCTGGCTGGCCGCAAAATTACGCTCAAATAACTGGCGTACTTCGGCTGCCAGTCGAGGATCAATCACCTCTTGATTGGCCTCCAGGTTCCAGTGCAAATTCCAGTGGTCGAAGTTACATGACCCAATACTTATCCAATCATCAATTAGCACAAACTTGGCGTGAATAAAGGTCGGCTGAAACTCATAAATACGCACCCCTGCTTTTAATAATGCCTGGTAAAAACGCTGACCCGCAAATCGAACGCCGGGATGATCATGCTTATCCCCTGGCAGCAGCAGCCGCACATCAATGCCGCGGCGCGCCGCCCTAATCAAGCGGCGGCGTAAGGCAAAGGTAGGTACAAAATAGGGCGTACACAGCCACACTCTTTCGCCCGCGTTGTTAACGCGATCATGCAGTGAATGGCGAATCGCTTGGTAACGATAGCCACGCGCTGACATCGCACGGCCTGAAACCCCATTAGTATGCACCTGTGGCTCACGCTGCTCAGGCAACACCCCACGACTACTATCGCCCTTTTCATTACGGGTTAGCCGCGAGCTCCACAGCCGTCGAAACAGCTGCTCCCAGTCAGCGACCACTGGCCCTTCAATACGTAGCGCAATTTCGTACCAAGCATTGAGGAACTCATCTACCGCACCAAAGCCACCGGTAAACGCCAGCACACCATCAATAACCACTATTTTGCGATGGTCACGGCTAAGATTAAGCGCTAAAGAGTGAAACCCTATAGGGTTAAAAAAGCGCAGTTGAACGCCGCCCTGCCGCAGGCGTTGGCGATCATCGTTGGATAGGCCCATCGAGCCGTAGCCATCCAGCAGTAAACAGACGCTGACGCCTCGCTGAACAGCGTTAATCAACACCTCGCTGACTTGATCGGCCAGCTCGCCTGACTCCATCAAATAGAGTTCAACCAGCACATAGTGCTGGGCGGCATTGATCGCTTCAAACATGGCTGGCAGAAAGCGCGAGGCCTCCGGCAGCAGCGTGAATTGATTACCTTCTCGCCACACGTTCTGCATTCATACTCCTGACTGATAAGCGGATAGTCTTTAACGCGCTAGCGAGCGATGGACATATAAATCATAGCGGCTGGTTTTACCCTCCAACGTATGCTGTGGAGCAGGGCCAGCAATGGGGGGCGCTTTGCGGGGCCGCTTTACCACCACCCGGTGGGTGGCAACATCGAGTGCTGCTTCAAGCAGCCGTGGGGCATCGTTATCGTCACCCGCCAACTCACGAAATAGACGCATCTCCTTTTTCACCAGCGCTGACTTTTCACGATGGGGAAACATCGGATCCAGATGGATTACCTGGGGTGAGAAGCCGGCACTAGCGACAAGCGTCGCTAGAGCGTCGGCTGCATCACCATGACGTAGCGTCATACGGGCGGCAATTTCAGCGGTATCGGCATGGCCCAGCGCACGTGCCAGGCCATCTTCCAACAGCGCAGCAATCGCCGCAACCCGCTCAATTAACAGCACCTGGGCACCTAAACCAGCCAGTACAAACGCATCACGCCCTAATCCTGCAGTCGCATCAACAATGCTCGGTGTAACACCTTTAGTTAGCCCACACGCCTTCGCGACTAGCTGACCACGACCGCCGCCAAACTGGCGCCGATGCGCGGCTTTGCCTGAGACGAAATCAACGCTGAGCGGTTTCCCATAGCGAGCTTCATCGCCTACCAGTACCAGTCGGCCATCTCGCTGCGCTAACGCTAGCTGAGACGGCAGCGCTATTGCATCGACCAGCATCATGCAGGTTTTTTCCAGGCAACGTCGTTGCGTAGATAAACGGGTTGAACCAAGTGAGCAGCCTGACCTAATCCAGCAGTAAAATCCCGCGCGCCTAACCAAGCCATTTCCTCCGCACGCGGCTCAAGGTCTTCCAAATGCTGAGGCATGCTCACATGTACACTGGTTGAAAACCGCTCCCACAGCGTAAAACCGCTGCCAACACCGACCCAGTCAGTTTCCCCACTTGGTAAACGTAGCGCCTCTGGCGCTAGCACGGCTTCGTCACTCATCGGCGTGATGGTATCTTTTAGGCAGTGCCATGTGGCGGCGTATACCTCACCCATGCGCGCATCTAAAGCAGTGACCACATGGCGAAGGTGGTAGCGGCGATGGGCTTGGAGAGCGAGAGCCTCTAGCGTTGAGACGCCTAAGAGGGGACAGTCCAAACCGAATGCCAGCCCCTGTGCAACGCCCGCCGCAATGCGCAGGCCGGTAAACGAACCGGGACCGCGCCCAAAGGCGACCGCATCAAGCTGGGAGGGAGAGAGCTGCGCTTCGGCAAGCACCTCATCAACCATTGGCATTAAGCGCCGCGTATGGGCGCGGGGCGTCATTTCAAATCGCGCCAGGCATTCTGTCCCCGCATCATCTTGGCGTAGTAGCGCCGCTGAACAGGCGCTTGATGAAGCGTCAAGGGCAAGCAGGTGTAACGGCATAGCGAGTAGCCACTCGAAAGAAAAGTTTCGGCATTATACCTTTGTCACGCCATCACGACGATGGCCCGCCTAAGCGGGCCATCGTCAACGTTGTAAAGCAGTTGGCTAATTAAAGCAGCTGGCTAATTCTTTTATCAGCCCAGCGCTTCTTTCACTTGGCGGGTAATATCCGTCACGCTGCCCACCCCTTCGATGCGGTGATACTGGGGGGCCCCCTGTGGATCCTGCGCTGCCCATTGCTGATAGTAATTAACAAGCGGTGCGGTTTGGTCGTGATAAACCGACAGGCGATTACGCACCGTAGACTCTTGATCATCTTCACGCTGGATAAGCGTCTCACCGGTCACATCGTCTTTACCCGGCTCTTTGGGTGGGTTGTGCTCAACGTGATAAACCCGGCCAGAGGCCTGGTGAACACGACGCCCCGCTAAACGACTAACGATCTCCTCATCGGGAACGGCGATTTCTACCACGTGATCCAATTTGACACCGCCCTCCTTCATGGCATCGGCCTGTGGAATGGTGCGTGGAAAACCATCGAACAGAAAACCATTTTCACAGTCCGGCTGACTGATCCGCTCTTTCACCAGATCAATGATAATGTCGTCTGACACTAAGCCACCGCTGTTCATGATCTCTTTTACTTTAAGACCTAGCTCAGTGCCGTCTTTAATGGCGGTGCGCAGCATATCCCCGGTGGAAATCTGAGGAATCTTAAATTGCTCGCAAATAAACTGAGCTTGAGTCCCCTTCCCGGCGCCGGGGGCACCCAACAGGATCAAACGCATGGCACTGCTCCTTGATGTTTAAAATATGAAAAAATCTATTACCCGACAATAACCGCGCCTTCCAGGCGACACAACTCCCCAAAAGCCTGAGAGACCCGCTTTTATTTCACTTTTTTTAAATTAAAACAGCTGGGTGCCGAAAAACTTACACTTTGGTCGCCCTTCTATCAGCCGGGCAAACACAAGCGGCGCCCAAAAGGGCGCCGCTTGTTAAACATCCATTCTATCGATTACAGCAGTAAACGACGAATATCCGTCAATACATCAGCCAGGAAAGCGGTGAAGCGTGCTGCATCTGCCCCGTTGATCGCCCGGTGGTCGTAGGAGAGCGAAAGCGGCATCATCAGACGCGGCTGGAAGGCACTGCCATCCCAGACCGGCTTCATTTGGGCTTTTGACACACCCAAAATAGCCACTTCAGGCGCATTAACGATCGGCGTAAACGCGGTACCACCAATCGAGCCGAGGCTCGAAATAGTGAAACAGCCACCGGTCATTTCGTCACGTTTGAGCTTTTTGGTTTGTGCTTTCTTACCAAGCTCGGCCATCTCCTTGGCAATCTCAATCAAGGATTTTTTATCGGCGTTGCGCAGTACCGGCACCATCAGGCCATCGGGCGTGTCCACAGCGATACCGATATGGACGTAGTTCTTCCATACCAGCGTTTCACCATCACCCTTCAAGCTAACATTGAACTGCGGGAATTTTCGCAGTGCAAAGGCACAGGCTTTGACCATAAATGGCAGTGGCGTGAGCTTGGCACCCTGTGCTTCAGCTTCTGCTTTCATCGCCTTACGGAAATCTTCAAGCTCGGTGATGTCGGCTTCATCAAACTGCGTGACGTGAGGCACGTTGAGCCAGCTGCGATGCAGGTTGGTCGCGCCCATTTTAAGCAGGCGACCCATTGGCTTCTCTTCCACTTCACCAAACTGGCTGAAGTCGACTTCGGGAATCACTGGGATTCCCGCACCACCGCTAGCCGCTGCTGCGCCTGAGGAGGCTTTACCCTGATTGGCAATGGCCTGCTTCACATAGGCCTGCACATCCTCTTTGACCACGCGATCTTTCGGCCCACTTGGCTTGACTAGCTCCAAGTCGACACCCAGTTCGCGAGCCAACATACGCACGGCGGGGCCAGCGTGAACCAATTTGCCGTCGCGCGGCTTGTGCGCGGCCATCTGCGCTTCCGGGCTGGGTGTTCCAGAGGAAGACTCAGCGGCCTTGCTAGGCTTATCGCTTTTGGGCTTATCTTTTTGCTGATCAGCATTTGCAGATGCAGCTTTCTTCGGTGCCGCTTTTTTGGCACCCGCCACTTCCATATAGCCAATCACATCGCCTTCAGAGACGGTATCGCCCTCTTTAACGGTCAGCTCAATCAGCTTACCTTTGTAGGGACTAGGCACGTCCATAGAGGCTTTATCAGACTCCAAGGTGATCAACGGGTCTTCTTCGTTGACCTCGTCGCCAGCGGCTACGCCGATTTCAATAATCGGCACATCTGAAGCGCCTGACAGATCCGGCACGCGAATCTCTTTGCGTTCCGGTTCGCCACTGGCCTCTTCCTGATCATCTTCTTCAGCCGACGCTTCCGGTTCACTGCTGGACTGGCTAGAGGCTTGCTCTTCAGGTGCCTCTTCGCTCTCGTCACCGCCTTCACCGACGATCTCCATCTTACCGATGACATCGCCTTCGGAAACGCTGTCGCCTTCCTTTACGGTAAAACTAACTATTTTACCGCTGTACGGGCTTGGCACATCCATGGAGGCTTTGTCAGACTCAAGGGTGATCAGCGTATCTTCCGCGGCCACTTCATCGCCTTCACTTACCGCGACTTCGATAATTTCAACGCTATCAGCGCCGCCAAGATCCGGCACTATAATATCAACCGTCTGCTTACCACCGACTGACTTCTTAGCGGCTGGCTTCTGCTCTTGAGACGGCGCTTTGGGTTGCTCTTGTTTGGTGGCTGGAGCGGCTTCTTGCTCGGCTTCAGCGCTACTGCTTTCTTCGCTGCTACTGTCGCCGCCGCCTTCAACTTCCAGCTCAATGATATCGTCGCCTTCGGAAACGCTATCGCCTTCTTTGACCAGCACTTTAATGACCTTGCCACCTTTCGGGGCTGGTACATCCATGCTGGCTTTGTCAGATTCCAGCGTGATCAGGGTGTCTTCTGCTTCAATGACGTCGCCTACTGACACCGCAATCTCGATGATTTCGACATCGGTATCGCCACCGATATCGGGAACTTTGATGATTTCGCTACTCAAGGTCGCGCTCCTTCCAAATCGGATCGAGCCGGCGGGCAAACGCCCGCCGGGCAGCGGTTTAGCTAGTCAGCGGGTTAGGCTTATTGGCGTCAATGCCATACTTCTTAAGCGCTTCACCCACAAGCTTGCGATCAATCTCGCCACGATCAGCCAGCGCACGCAGCGCTGCTACCGTCACGAAGTAGCGATCTACTTCGAAGAAGTAACGTAGCTTCTCGCGGGTGTCTGAACGGCCAAAGCCATCGGTACCCAGTACAGTGTAGTCACCCGGGACCCAGGCGCGTACTTGATCCGCGTAGAGCTTCATGTAATCGGTTGAAGCGATAATCGGACCATCGCGACCTTCCAGGCACTTAGTCACATGAGGCTTATGCGCTTCAGCGTCCGGGTTCAAGAAGGCTTCACGATCCAACAGCAAGGCTTCACGGCGCAGCTCGTTAAAGCTGGTCACGCTCCAGATATCAGCACCGATACCCCAATCGTTAGCCAGCAGCTCAGCGGCAGCTTCTACTTCGCGCAGAATAGTGCCTGAACCGAGCAGTTGAACACGACCTTTGTCACCTTGTGTTTCACGCAGCAGGTACATGCCCTTGACGATATCGTCGGCGGGTACATTTTCCAGTGCTGGGTGCTCGTAGTTCTCGTTCATCACCGTGAGGTAGTAGAAGCAGTTCTCCTTATCGGTGAACATGCGCTTCAAACCATCCTGCACGATGACAGCCACTTCATGAGCATAGGTCGGGTCATAGCTGCGGCAATTAGGAATGGTAGAGGCCTGAATCAGGCTGTGACCATCCTGGTGCTGCAAGCCTTCGCCATTGAGCGTGGTGCGACCTGCGGTGCCGCCAACCATAAAGCCGCGCGCCTGCAGGTCACCCGCCGCCCACGCCAAGTCGCCAATACGCTGGAAACCGAACATGGAGTAGTAGATATAGAACGGCAGCAGCGTAACGTGATTGTTGCTATAGGAAGTTGCCGCAGCAATCCAGGCTGACATCGCGCCCGCTTCAGTAATACCTTCTTCGAGAACCTGACCCTTCTGGTCCTCGCGGTAATACATGATCTGGCCTTTATCCACCGGCTCATATTTCTGACCTTCGGCGGTATAAATACCTAACTGACGGAACATACCTTCCATACCGAAGGTACGTGCTTCATCAGGGATAATCGGCACGACCAGCTTGCCAAGGGCCTTATCCTTAACCAAGCCATTGAGTATGCGCACAAAAGACATGGTGGTGGAAACTTCACGGCCTTTTGAACCAACCATTTGCGAGGCAAAGGTTTTATCTTCAAGAGAAGGAATTTCCAACGCTTCGAAGTCACTACGACGGCTTGGCAGGTAGCCATTTAAGCGCTCACGCTGCAGATGCATATACTTAAGCTCCGGAGAGTCATCTTCCGGCTTATAGTAAGGCACATCTTTGAGCTGCTCATCGGTCAATGGGATACCGAAGCGATCACGGAATGTCTTAAGCGCTTCGTACTCCATGCTCTTAACCTGGTGCGCTTCGTTGGCCGCTTCGCCATCGCCGCTCCCCATGCCATAGCCCTTAACGGTATGCGCCAGGATGACCGTGGGCTTGCCGTTGGAGGTGTTAACCGCTTCGTGATACGCCGCGTAGACCTTGAATGGATCGTGACCGCCGCGATTGAGCTTCCAGATATCTTCATCAGAGAGGTCTTTGACCATCGCTTCCGTTTCTGGATACTTACCAAAGAAGTGCTCGCGAGTGTACGCGCCGCCATTGGCTTTGTAGTTCTGGTACTCGCCGTCGACCGCTTCGTCCATACGTTTCTGAAGGATGCCTTTCTTATCCTTCTCGAACAGCGGATCCCAATGACGGCCCCAAACAACCTTGATCACGTTCCAGCCAGCACCCCGGAAGACGCCTTCAAACTCGTCCATAACGCGGGAGTTGCCGCGCACAGGGCCGTCCAGGCGCTGGAGGTTACAGTTGATAACAAAGATCAGGTTATCGAGGTTTTCACGACCCGCCAGCGAAATAGCACCCAAAGATTCCGGCTCATCACACTCGCCGTCACCCATAAAGCACCAGATCTTACGGTCGTGCATATCTTTCAGCTCACGGTGATGCAGGTACTTCATCACGTGGGCTTGATAGATCGCCTGAATGGGGCCAAGGCCCATGGAGACGGTGGGGAACTGCCAATAGTCCGGCATTAGCCACGGGTGCGGGTAAGAGGAAAGGCCATCTCCGTCGACTTCACGACGGAACTTGTCCATTTGCTCTTCCGACAGACGACCTTCCAGGTAGGAGCGCGCATAAATGCCCGGCGCCACATGGCCCTGGATATAAATCAAGTCACCAGCAAAATCGTCTTTTGCGGCGCGGAAAAAGTGGTTAAAGCCTACGTCATAGAGTGTTGCGGATGACATAAAGCTAGCAATGTGACCACCTAAGCCCGGGTTAGCGCGGTTATTGCGAATGACCTGCGCAATCGCGTTATAGCGAATCAAGGAGCGAATACGACGCTCCATGAACAGATCGCCAGGCATTGGCGCTTCGCGATGAACCGGAATCGTATTACGGTGCGGGGTTGTCACCGAGAAGGGCACCTTCATCCCGTCCCGGCGCAGGCGATCCGCCAGGCGGGTCATCAGGTAGCGGGCACGATCTTCGCCCTCACGATCCAATACCGATTCTAGGGAATCAATCCATTCCGTAGTTTCGATCGGATCGAGATCTTCTCTTGTCTCCAGACTCATAGAGGTCTCTCCGAATGACGATAAATGACAATAAGCCCCGCTAACCCGTGGGGCCTGGAACGGTGACGGTATTGCGATACCACCACGCGCCAACATTCTTCCAGCGAATGAACGCCGGGTAGGGGTTTTCGCTCTACATTCAACAAGCTACGTGCGCTTTTATGTAGTAAAGCTACACAAATGTCGTGAAAGTTAGCCTTTTGTATATAGGAAGATACCGCAAAGTCGCCACGCTGCCAATTCTGGCGCAGTGAAAAAGCCTATCGAAAACAAACTATTGCACTGCAACATAAGCAATAACTAGAACATTAGTCGCAGCGACTAACTACCATTTAAGTGTAATTAAACTACCGTTTTATTTATCAACTAATGAAGCACTTACTCAGCACTCAATATTTACCGCTAGCCGATAGCCGCTGATCGAAATAGGCCCAGTCAAATGCCGGACCTGGATCTGTTTTACGCAGAGGTGCTACCCGTGCATGGCTGGTAATTCGCGAACGATCAAGCAGAGGATAGCGGGTCATCAGCCATCTTACGGATTCAGTTAAAGCGTTATACTGAGCTTTCGTAAAAGGCGTTATATCGTCGCCCTCCAACTCGATCCCCACTGAAAAATCATTTAGCGCCCCTCTCCACTCCCTACTAAGCGCATCCCACCAACAAGAGCGCCCTGCATGCCAAGCACGCTGGTCGGTGTCGACAAACTGAATACACTCACCGTTGCGTCGTATGAGCAAATGGGCAGAGACCCTTAAATGGGCAATCTCAACAAAAAAGGGGTGTTCGTCTACTGCTAACTGATTGGTAAACAACGCCTCGATGGCATCACCACTAAATTTTCCTGGCGGAAGGCTTATTGCGTGGATCACTAGCAACGAGACTTCGCCATTAGGTCGCGCGTCGCAATTGGGCGAGACGACTTTACGCGCACTCTCCCACCAACCCTCTGGGGCTTGCTTTTCTTTCATGCACAACGTCTCCTCTACCTTAACGCTCTTTTTCACTACAATGCCGGACACACTCGACGATGCTCAGAGAACTCACCGCCATGCATGATCAAACCGCTCTTGCTGAAGAAGTCCGCACCAGCGCTGCTCGCCTGTTGGCCGAAGACGTTGGCTCGGGTGATATTACCGCGCAACTGATTCCTGAAAACCAGTGGGCCACGGCAGACATTATTACCCGTGAAGCCGCCGTCCTATGCGGCACGGCCTGGGTAGATGAGATATTTCGTTGTTTAGACAGCCGGGTCAACCTAAGCTGGCAAGCCGCTGACGGCGATCAGCTTGAACCCGACCAGTGCTTTTTAGTGCTAGAAGGTCCCGCACGGGCGCTATTAACCGGTGAACGTACGGCGCTCAATGTGCTGCAAACCCTTTCAGCTACCGCCACCGCCACGCGTACATACGTTGACCTGGTCGAAGGCACCGGCGTGCGTCTGCTTGATACGCGCAAAACACTGCCCGGCATGCGCCTGGCACAAAAATATGCGGTTACCTGCGGCGGCGGCCACAATCATCGAATCGGCTTATGGGATGCCTTTTTGATCAAAGAGAACCACATCACTGCCTGCGGCGGAATAAAGGCCGCGGTGGCTCAGGCACGTAAATTGGCCAGTAATCTGCCCGTTGAAGTGGAAGTAGAAACCTTCGAAGAACTGGATCAGGCATTGGCTGCAGGCGCCGACATTGTGATGCTCGACAACTTTGCTGTTGAAGATTTACATGTCGCCGTTGAAATCAATGGCGGCCGCGCCACATTAGAAGCGTCTGGCAACGTCGATGCCGCCACCTTACGGGCGATTGCCGACACTGGTGTTGACTGTATTTCCAGTGGCGCACTGACCAAAGATATCGCTTCAATCGACCTATCAATGCGCATTACCCGCAGCTATAGCGTGTAATAGACTGGGTTTTGACTAAACAACTAAATCTGGTCTAAACAATTAGCTTTTATCTAAACAGTTAGGTTTCGACAGCGTTCAGTGGCTTGGAGAGTCGATAGCGCTTGAGCGACTCTCCGCTGCGCTCAACCCACTGCTCGCCAAGGTTTTCCCAACCTCGGCGTAGCAGGCGCTCATAAAGCACCAGGCTCACCTCCATCTCGACCCGCCCGACGCCCTGCTCCAATAGCATGCGTTCAGCATGCACCAACAGCGTAGTACCAATACCGCGCCCTGCTAGCGACGGCCAGACGTATAGCGTTTCAATTCGGCCATCGGTGACATCCATCTCCAGGAAACCGACGCAGCGGCCATCACAGGTCGCCACCAGAGTAGTATAGAGCGCTTGGCGCACTGCCCAGGCGCTCGCTTCACGAGGTAATGCCTGGGCCCAGGCACGCCGTTCATCAAGCGTGTAGTGAGTAGCTGCCCCTTGCATCACAGCGTGGTAAAACACTTCCGCCTGATCGGCCGCGTCTCGCGCCAGCGCAGCGCGATACATTACGCGTGCTTTTGCAGCTGGCGCTTTATGCTCTTCGCTATTGGTCATGACTTACCTCTGGGCTGTTCAACCATCATTCGTTGATGCGCATTCAATCACGCCTTATTTGATCACGCTATGCCTATCGGGCTGCTTTATACTACGCCCATAATCCCAGTAAAAGGCAGTGTGATGGAGCCTAGTCCTGACAGCGAACGCTTTTCGCTGACCCCCATTGGTCACGTGATCAGCGACTACCCTGATAAATTTGGTATCCCACGACAGCCAGGGCTTGCCCCCGCCGCGAACGCCCGGCTGGTGCTCACTAAGCCCTATAACGACCCGCTTGCGGTGCGTGGTCTGGAAGCATTTAGCCATCTGTGGCTGACGTTTATTTTTCACCAAAGTCCTGACCGCTGGTCACCGCTGGTAAGGCCACCCCGTTTGGGGGGAAATCGTAAGGTAGGCGTTTTTGCCAGCCGTAGCACCCATCGGCCTAATCGACTGGGACTATCACTGGTGAGCTTAGCGGGCATTGACACCCAGCACGGCGTGACTTTACAGCTACAGGGCTGTGACCTGGTTAGCGGCACGCCGGTCGTCGATATCAAGCCCTACCTTCCCTGGGCCGAATCACGCCCCGATGCCCAGGCAGGCTTTGCCCCACAGGCGCCTGCCCTGATAAACGTCATCTTTCATCCCACCGCGCTGGACGCTCTTGCTAAGCGAGACGATGGTGCCACTCTTTATGCGCTAATTGAGCAGGTACTTAGCCAAGACCCAAGGCCCGCTTATAAGCAAAAGGAGACTGAGACCGACAGGCTTTATGGCGTGCGGCTGCGGGATGTGGACGTTAAATTTCATGCGCACCAAAAAGACGAAGCCACCACCTTAGAGGTGATGGCTATCGACATTTACCCTAGCCAGCATTAGCGAATGCTCAGGCTGGAAAGGTAATACCCAGGCGGCGGCCAACTTCTTCGTAAGCCTCAATCACGCCGCCCAACCCCTGACGGAAGCGATCTTTATCCAGCTTTTCACGGGTGTTGGCATCCCACAAGCGGCAGCCATCAGGTGAGAACTCATCACCGAGCACTACCTCACCTTTGAATACTCCAAACTCCAGCTTGTAATCCACCAGCAACATATCACCATCAGCGAACAGTGCTTTGAGAATGTGATTAACTTTAAACGTTAACACTTTCATTTTGGACAGTTGCTCTGGCGTGGCCCAACCAAAAGTTTCCGCCAGCGACTCGTTAATCATTGGGTCGCCCTTCTCATCGTTCTTCAGGAACAATTCGAAAGTCGGCGGGTTAAGCGCAATCCCCTCTTCCACGCCCAGACGTTTGACCAAGCCACCGGCAGCAATATTGCGCACCACGCACTCTACCGGGATCATCTGCATCTTTTTGACCAGACTTTCCGTATCAGAGAGCTGCTTTTCAAAGTGGGTCGGAATACCGCCTTCCTGTAACCGCTCCATTATGAAAGCATTGAAGGTGTTATTAACCATTCCCTTACGGGCGAGCGACTCTTTTTTCTTACCATCAAAGGCGCTGGTGTCATCACGAAAATGCAGTACCAACAAATCCGGATCGTCGGTGGTATATACAGATTTCGCCTTACCGGCGTAGAGTTCTTGGCGCTTTTCCATGGGAGCTCCGAAAGGGGTCAAGGGTTAATAAATTAACGTAAATAGCCGGAGACACGCTCAAGCAACTCGCGCTGATCAGCGGCGCTAAAGCTCCGTTCACTGGCATTAATCGCACGCAGAATCGTTTGGTCGCCGTTACTCTCTAACACAAGGCGAATCTCTTGCGACATCTTGCGCACATCCGCACTGAAGACGATCTGTAGCGGATTGCGATTGCGTTCTGCCAGGGTCATATACTCAACCAGGAATTCGTGCCCATTGGGGTCGGCAGCCAGCAAATTGCGCTGCCCCTCCTGGGTGAAATCCAGCTCAAGATAGTGATTTAGTTCAGCCCAGACGCGATCAATAGGCTGTGGAATAACCACTTCCCATTCATTGCCCTGCTGGCGAACCTGTAGCGATTGGTCACTGGTCAGGCGCTGTGCGGTCCACGAAGAGGACACGCTGGCAGACGCACTACGCGAGCTCAGATGGCTTTCCAGTGCATCCAAACAGCTGGTCATGACTTGCCCTCCGCGCTCACAGCGCACTTCACTGCTACCTGCGCGCAAGGCACTTTGTAGACGTAAGTCGGCTTGGGAAGTGACAATAATACCTTGAGAAGCGCTACTTTCCTGAACCGCTAACTGGCGGCTACGCACAAACTCTTCCAGCTGGGGCCAAACCGTTCCAGTGTCGGCGGCGACCACTAGCCACGCTTGATCACCCACTTGGCGGCGCTCCACATAATCAGGCTCTAATCCGCTACCGATCGTCAATGACTGCGGCGGGCGAATCTCAGCGGCTCCCTGCATACGAGGCCCTTGAGCAGCGGCTTGAGGCACGGGCAATGCATCCCGATAGCGTTGGGTATTGCGGGTCTCAGGCAGTACCAGAGGAGGCGCCGGAGCGGCTTCGGTATAGTCCAGGTTACGGTCGTGATAATAACCATCGCGCGCGCAGCCTGCCAGTGTGACAGCCGTTGCGAGTGCCAGCGGTATCCATTTAAGCGCACGTTTTTTAAGCACAGAGCTCATCAAGCCACCTTAAGTCAACAATTCAGCTACCCAGCCCTCTATCATTCAAGAGCCGGGCAGCAAAGGGGTTCGCACCGGGTTACTCCTCTACGACGCCCGCCAGCTGCAACGCTTCGCTGACCGTAGCGTGGTATTTTTCCGACAACCAGGTCAGCGGTAAGCGAATGCCCGCATCTGCGTAACCCATACGATGCAGCGCCCACTTTACCGGAATAGGATTTGACTCTATCCCCAGGTTGGTATGCAGCGGCATCAAGCGTGTATTAATTTGGTGCGCTTTATCAGCATCGCCCGCGACGGCTGCCGCACACAAGTCATGCATCGCCTGTGGTGCAACATTAGCCGTAACGGAGATATCACCGTGCCCGCCCATCAACATAAAGTCGCAGGCAGTAGCGTCGTCTCCAGAGTAGAGCATGAAACCGCTACCCTTAAGACGTGTGATTAGATCTTCAGCACGCTCTAGGTTCCCTGTGGCATCTTTCAAGCCGATAATATTATCAACGTCTGCCAATCGGAGGACGGTCTCATTGTAGAGATCAGAGCAGGTGCGGCTCGGCACGTTATACAGAATAACCGGTAGCTTGCTACCCTCGGCGACCGCTTTAAAGTGCTGAT
This sequence comes from Halomonas sp., assembly GCF_011050415.1. Taxonomy (GTDB): domain Bacteria; phylum Pseudomonadota; class Gammaproteobacteria; order Pseudomonadales; family Halomonadaceae; genus Vreelandella. Next base: position 113,223 of record NZ_DRFS01000005.1, on the reverse strand, counting down.
ATAACCCTTCTTGTGTCGGCTTGTTGTAGTAAGGGCATACTGACAAGCAGTAATCCGCCCCGACTTCGCCCGCATAACGCGCCAGCTCAACCGCTTCAGACGTTGCGTTAGCTCCGGTACCGGCAATCACGGGGATACGACCGTTGACTTCTTCGACCACGCTGCGGATCACATCAAAGTGCTCTGCAAAGGACATGGTAGTCGGCTCGCCCGTCGTGCCCGCCGCAACGATAGCATCAGTACCGTTTTCGAGATGGAAGTTCACCAGACGGCGAAGCGCCTCCCAGTCGATGTCGCCATTGACTTTCATAGGCGTCGCCAGGGCGACTATGCTGCCTGTGATCATCCGTATATTCCTCACCAGCCAAATTGTGATATCAAGTATCTGTATTTTACGTGCTATGTGTTTAACAAAACTAGCCGCCATCGCGATACTTTGTATCAAGCGCTAGCGTTATACAGAGAGCAAATGGTACTCAGGCGATTCGAACCTGTACAGCGTAAAGCGGTGTGAGTTTGCAGCTATGCGATTTTACCACTTTGGCATAGGCGACTGGCATAGGTGTAATCGCACTTACCATACACCCTTAATACCTACCATTAATAAGGACTTATTATGCCTGTTGAAATCGGCCAAACCGTTACGGATTTCTCCGCCACGGCCACCGGCGACACCACCATTACACTGTCAGAGCTGCGTGGCCAACAGGTAGTCGTTTACTTCTACCCAAAAGCCAGCACCCCAGGATGCACTACGCAAGGCGGTGACTTTCGTGACAGTAAGGCGGCTTTTGAAGCGGCCAACACGGTTATCCTCGGCGTTTCCCGAGATGGATTACGCGCTCAGGAAAACTTCAAAACCAAACAGGCATTCAATTTTGAGCTGATTTCCGACAAAGACGAAACCCTGTGTAAGCTCTTCGACGTTATTAAGCTGAAAAAAATGTACGGCAAAGAGCACTTGGGCATCGAACGCAGCACTTTTTTGATAGACAAAGACGGCAAGGTAGCCAAAGAGTGGCGCGGCGTTAAGGTCGCTGGTCATGTCGATGAGGTACTCGCTGCTGCAGAGGAGCTTAACGCATCCAACTAATCTTTTGTTAACAGGCCGCTGCCGCCCGCTCTGAATCGAGCCAGAGCGGGCGGGGGTATAAGCTATTCGTACTCTTTTTCTGTTGCTTGCAAAATCAACCCATCGCTACGCTCTTGAAGGCTGCGCGGCCAGGCGTAGATCAGCGCTTTAAGTAAGGTTGCCAGCGGGATCGCAAAGAAGATCCCCCAAAAACCCCAAATACCGCCAAAGAACAGTACCGCGACGATAATCGAAACTGGATGAATATTATTAGTTTCAGAGAACAGAATCGGCGCCAGCACGTTGCCATCAAGCGCCTGTATGACGCCATAGGCGACCAGAACGTAGGCAAACTCCTCGCTAATACCAAAATGGAATCCAGCCACGGCGGCGACCGGCAGCGTTGCCACGGCAGCGCCGATATAAGGCACTAATACCGAGAACCCCACCAAAACAGCTAATAGCGCTGTGTAAGGCAAGCCAAAGAACGAGAAGGTAATGAAGGTCACCGTTGCGACAATAATAATTTCGATGAACTTGCCACGAATATAATTGGCAATCTGGGTATCCATCTCGTACCAGATACGCGACAGCAGCGTGCGCTTTTGCGGCAGCAGGGAGAGCATAAAGCCCACCAGCACTTCGCGATCCTTAAGCATGAAAAAGACCAGAATAGGCACCAGCACCAAATAGATAATCAGTGCCATGATATTACCCAGCGAGGCCAATGATAGCGTTAATGCACGCTGGCCTAGCTGACTGATCTCACGGCTCGCCACTCCAATCCAATTCTGCATCTGATCTGGCGTAATCAAATTAGGGTAGCGTGCCTGCAGCTCATCAAGCCATGCCTGACCGCTGGCAAACATACGCGGCGTTTCCTGCACTAACCCCACTAGCTGATTCCAAATCAGTGGCATTAAAATAAATGCCAAGGTCAGTAAGACGCTGATAAAGGCTAAAAATATCAGGATCACGGAAAGTAGGTGCGGCACACCTCGACGCGTCAGCGCCCCCACAACACCTTGCAGCAAAAATGCAATTACCAGGGCAGTAAAAAACGGCGCTAGCATGCGACCAAATAGGATAATTGCCGCGAAACCGGCCACTAACAATACTAATAGAATGATAGCCTCTTCATCCGAAAAGTAGCGTTCAACCCAGCTTTTAAAAATGGTGCGAAGGGTCATAAGTGTGCGTCCTTGGCTTTACGAATCCAGTAAACATACCGATCACCACGCTGCTCACGGCCTTCCAGCGTATGGAGACTCTGATCGGTAAACGATGCCATATCACGCCACGAACCGGCATCCGTAGAGTGTACTTCCAATAATTGACCTGCTGATAAGCCAGCTAACGCCTGCTTCGCTTTTAGCAATGGTAGCGGGCAATGTAGCCCGCAAGCGTCGAGTACCGTGTCGGGTTGAAAGCCCCCAGTTTGCTCAGACATATATACTCCCTCAAAATGCCCTGCATATTCACGGCATTGTTACATAAACTGTTTCTTAACGAATGATATTACAAAACACTCGATTTAACGGCACTTCATCGTCTTAATCAATGTCACACTCTGATATCAATGTCACACTCGCTATCAAGCCTGCACCATGGCCGATGCGCCTTAACACCGCCAATGAGGATGCTATGCCGACACTCCGTACCACTTGCCCAGGTTGGATTTGTGCGTTTGCTTGTGCATTTGGCAGCCTACTATTTAGCCCCCAAAGCGCTGCTATCAACGATTATAGTCTCCCCAACCTGGGCGCTGCTTCCACATCGGCAAGTAACGAGGAGTACCGTTTAGGGCGGGCATGGTTGCGCCAATTTCGCGCTCAAGCCCCCCAGTGGCAAGACCCAATTGTCAGTGACTATCTGGAAAGCCTGATCGCAAGGCTAGCGCCCTATAGCCAAATCAGTGACTTGAGGACGATTACCGTTATGGTGGATAGTCGGTCACTCAACGCCTTTGCGGTTCCTGGTGGCGTGGTCGGCGTTAACTCAGGACTTTTTGCCTTTGCAGAGGACGAAGGTGCCTTCGTTTCAGTACTCGCCCACGAGCTTGGGCATCTTTCTCAACGACATTACGCCCGCGGCAGTGCCCGCGCAGCGCAAACCCAACTGCCTGCCATGGCGGCAATGCTGGCCGGCATGTTGATTGCAGCAAGCGGCGGTGGAGACGCTGGCATGGCAGCGGCAATGGGGTCACAGGCGGCGTTAATTCAAGACCAGCTCACCTACTCGCGGCTGTTTGAGCAAGAGGCCGACAACATAGGCCTGCAGGCAATGGCTGAAGCAGGTTATGACCCCCAGGCTATGGTGCGCATGTTTGCCGCTATGCAGCGCATGGCGCGCCTGCAGGGCAACGCGCCACCTGAGTTTTTACTTACCCACCCGGTCACCGACAATCGCTTAAGCGCGGCTCAATCCCGCGCAGCGCAGCTTAATGTTGCTGACAGTTATACCAGCGACATCCTTTACGACATGATGCGCGCGCGCGCTCTGCTGAGCATTCACTCCAATACTCCCCAACAGGCAGCCACTCGCCTTGCCCAGGAAGGCGCTGAAGACGTCGCCCAGCGCTATTTAGGGGCATTGATTGAGGCTCGGAACGGCCAGGTCGATAGCGCCCTCCAGCATCTTGATCAGTTGGCCAGTGAACAGCCCGATTATGCGATGCTGCCCACTTCGGCAGCGATGGTCGCATTTGAAGCAGGCCGCTACGATGATGCTATTCAGCGCAGCCAACGATTACTACGTTTGATGCCGAATTACTTACCTGCCCAATTATCCATGGCTGAAGCACAGCTCCAGCGTGACCCTCAGGCGGCTTACACCCTGCTGCGCGACATCACCGCACGTAACCCTGAAAATCCACAGGGGTTCAATCTGCTTGCCGAGGCTGCAGGACGCAGCGGGTTTAATGGCTGGGGGCATTTAGCGCGTGCCGAATACCTGCAACTGACCGGACGGGTAGATAGTGGTATTCGCCAGCTCACCATCGCACGGGATGCTGCCCAGCGGGAAAATGACACTCTGGCATTAGCGCGTATCGAACAGCGCCGCGAGGCTTTTCTTGAGTATCGCGAAGCGCTAGAAAAATTCTAACCAAATGAAAAACGTCAGTTGCTGATCAAGTAGTGAGAAGTGGAACTAGTGGTCATTGCGAGCATTGAAACGACGCGGCAATCTCAACAGGCGGTGGTGTAACCACCGCGATTGCCTCACTTCGCTCGCAGTGACCTATAAAGCGCTCGTTAATTTTCTCGCTATGCGTTGAAATTCAGCATTCGCTCTAAGGGCTTTAAAGCCTTCAGACGTAGTGCTTCATCCACGTAAATTTCACCACTGCCTTCACGCAATGCGCCCGCCAAATTATCTAAAGCGTTCATGGCCATCCAGGGGCAGTGCGCACAGCTGCGGCAGGTAGCGCCATTGCCAGCCGTTGGCGCTTCAAACAGCGTTTTATGAGGTACTGCCTGCTGCATCTTGAAAAAGATGCCCCTATCCGTTGCCACAATCAGCTTGTTGTTTGGAAGGTCTTTCGCCGCTTTAATCAACTGCGAGGTTGAGCCCGCCACATCTGCAAGCTTCACTACAGGCTCAGGTGACTCTGGGTGTACTAATACTGCAGCATCCGGGTAGAGGCGCTTGAGATCTTCCACACCCTTGGCTTTAAACTCTTCGTGGACAATACAAGCGCCGTCCCACATCAACATATCAGCACCGGTCTTGTTTTGAATGTAGCCACCCAGGTGCTTATCGGGTGCCCAGAGGATTTTTTCACCTTTCGCCTGCAGGTGCTCAATAACCTCCACCGCAATCGACGATGTCACAACCCAGTCCGCCCGCGCTTTAACCGCAGCCGAAGTATTCGCATATACCACCACCGTGCGGTCAGGGTGTGCATCGCAGAACGCGCTGAACTCATCCGCCGGGCAACCAATGTCTAATGAGCAGGTCGCCTCTAAGGTTGGCATGAGAACACGCTTTTCAGGCGATACTATTTTGGCGGTCTCACCCATAAAGCGGACACCGGCAACCACCAGGGTGGTGGCTTCGTGGCGGGCACCAAAGCGCGCCATCTCAAGAGAGTCGGCAACACAGCCACCGGACTCTTCTGCTAACTGCTGGATCGCATCATCGGTGTAGTAATGGGCTACTAATACGGCGTTATGGGCCTTCAACAGCCGCTTGATTTCTGCAACCCGAGCTTGGTCTTCCTCAGGAATACGAGTAGGGCAATACGCAATGGGCAGCGGAGCATCAAGCTCTGCTTGAGTAGTCATAATAGTCATCGTGTCTACCACTGTGACGAACAGGGAATCCCCCTGTTAAACACTGGGTCACGGATATGTACGCATGTTGATGCACACATACCGCTCGCGTGCGCGATAGGCCGCTGCGTCTTTCGCGGTGGCCGACCGCTCAAAAATTATTCTAGTCTATTGTGATGGGTAATTGCGGCCTGCTGCAAACAGAATGTCATCCTAAACTGTTTTCTAAAGACCATGTTTTCTAAGCCCATAGCAAAACGCCCCTGACAGTAAACTGTCAAGGGCGTTGAATTTGGTGGGTCGTGTAGGATTCGAACCTACGACCAATTGATTAAAAGTCAACTGCTCTACCAACTGAGCTAACGACCCAAACTTGCCTCACCTTACGAACTCTGGCATTGCAATTAATACTGAAACCGTTCAATAGAATTTAAACTAGTCTTTTACAAGTGCTTGTTTAAATGGTGGGTCGTGTAGGATTCGAACCTACGACCAATTGATTAAAAGTCAACTGCTCTACCAACTGAGCTAACGACCCGCCTGAACGGATGCATATCCTACGCTTACACACCTTTGATAGCAAGTGCTTTTTAGCTTTAAAGGGTATAAATGCCCCCTTTTTGTGCCTGGCACATCACGCCAGAAGGCCAGGCACGCTTAAGCACTTTACTTAACGCGCTTTAGTCTTGGGCTTGCGCATCGCCTGCACTGGCTTACGTTTATGCTTGTCGCGATTCCAGCGGTTCTTCTCATCCGGAGTCAACGCAGGCACCTTGCGGCTTTCCAAACTAGCCAGGGTAGCTAGATCATCCACCTCATCCTGGGTAAGTTCGACCCATTCGCCAGCTTTCGCTCGCTTATCAAGGAAGATGTTGCCATAGCGCACACGTTTAAGACGACTCACTGTCAAGGCTTGGGATTCCCACAGGCGGCGCACTTCACGGTTACGCCCTTCCAGAATCACTACGTGGAACCAGGTATTAATACCTTCGCCACCAAACTCCTGAACGTCGGTAAAGCGTGCCGGACCGTCTTCCAGCATCACGCCATCCACCATCGCCACAATATGCTCGCGCTTAACCTCGCCCATCACACGGACCGCGTATTCACGCTCCACCTGGGTGGATGGATGCATCAAACGGTTGGCCAGCTCACCATCGGTGGTGAACAACAGCAAGCCGCTGGTGTTGATATCCAAGCGACCAATGGCAATCCAACGCTCACCCTTGAGGCGCGGCAAACGTTCAAAAACGGTGCGTCGACCTTCCGGGTCTTTACGGGTGCACAGCTCGCCTTCCGGCTTGTTGTACATAATGACACGCCGCGGCACTTCTTCTTCCGGACGAAGTGCCACCGGGCGATCATCAAAGCTGACTTTATCACGCGCTTCAACGCGGTCGCCTAGCTTGGCCACCTTGCTATTCACTTTTACGCGGCCGTCGGAAATAGCCGTTTCCATTTCACGACGCGAGCCGAGGCCAGCACGGGCCAGGACTTTTTGCAGCTTTTCGCTAATGGGGGGCGTGGTGTTTTTACTTTCACTCATGGTCGTCTGACCTCACATCGTTAGTCTGCGTGCGGGCACCATCATCTTCGTTAGCGCGCCGCGCACGTGCCGCGAGCCGTGCTTCTAAATCGGCAAAGCTCAGCGGCTGGGTTAACGCCGTCTCGGCGTGTGTGTCGGCTATCTCAGCCGAGCTTATCTCATCTGTCTGGGGAGGCGCATCCTGCACCGTTTCAATCCTTTCGTCTAGTGCTTCATGCTCTCCATCAGGCTCACTTGGCAGATTGATGTCCTCGTCATTTGACACCAAACCCTCTTCTTCGGGTATTTCGTTTTCATCCCAACTGGCCAGCGTGTGCATTGGTGGCAGCGCATCAAGTGTTTTTAACCCAAAATCGTCCAAAAAGCTGCGCGTAGTCGCGTATACCGCCGGGCGGCCAGGCACATCCCGATGCCCTACCACGCGAATCCAGCCCCGCTCTGCCAGGGTACGCATGATCGAGCTACTCACGCTGACCCCTCGCACTTCTTCAATATCTCCCCGGGTGACGGGCTGACGGTAGGCGATCAATGCCAGCGTTTCCAGTAGGGCTCGTGAGTAACGCTGCGGACGCTCATCCCACAGCCGTGACACCCATTGAGAGAGGCGCGGACGAATGCGCAATTGATAGCCTGAAACAGTTTCTAATAGCTCCAACGCACCGCCTGAATGGCGCTGTTGCAAACGCTCTAACACCTGGCGAAAATCGCGCCGCGACGGGCACTCTTCCTCTAAAAAAAGCGTTTCCAAGCGCTCAAGCGGCAACGGTTCACCAGCGGCTAAAAGCGCCGCCTCTACGATATCATCCAACACCATGTCGTTTAGCACAGTCGCGGTGCTACTCATGGCAACTCCTCATCAGACTCAAACGCGCTTTCCCCAAAGGCAGTGTCATCAAACGCATCCTCTTCAATCTCCTCGCCCAGTTCTCCCATTTGGGGAGCCCGCGCACGCACATGAATAGGAGATAGCGGTGCATTCTGGACAATTTCAATCATGGCTTCTTTGGCCAACTCCAAAATCGCCATAAACGTAACCACCACGCCTGCTCGCCCCTCTTCCAGGGTAAACAGCGCCTCAAAAGGGGTGTAGCGCTGATGCGCGGCGTCGTGATTAAGCCGCTCCATAATCTTTAGCATGCGCTCGCGAGTGGAAAGTACCTCGCGGCTAATTTGGTGGGCTTGCACCAGCTCGGCGCGCTTTAACACATCCGATAAAGCGCTCAATAGCTCATTTAACTCGACATCAGGGTGGATCACGCACGCTTCAAGCGGCGGCAGCCCCGCCTGCACGCTAAACCAGTCACGCCCCATGCGTGGCAGCATATCCAGCGACTCCGCCGCTGCTTTAAGTCGCTCATACTCCTGCAGGCGACGGATAAGTTCCGCACGAGGATCCTCCTCTTCATCGCCCTCTACTTTAGGTGGGCGCGGCAGCAGCGTGCGTGATTTGATTTCCGCCAGCATGGCAGCCATTAGCAGGTATTCACCCGCCAACTCAATCTCCATGGCCTTCATTAGCTCCACGTACTCGATGTACTGGTGAGTAATGGTCGCCACGTTGATCGTCAAAATATCCAGATTCTGACGGCGAATGAGATAGAGCAGTAAATCCAACGGACCTTCAAAGGTCTCTAAAAAGACCCGCAGCGCTTCCGGAGGTATGTATAAATCCTCCGGCATTTGGGTGATGGGCTCGTTAAACAGACGCCCAAACGACATCTGCACAGGCTCATTAGGCTGAGAATCAGCTGTTTCTATGTCGGCAGCAACGCTTGGCGTCTCGCTCACGCGGGTCGGCTCTCTTGAAAAGTGGAAATCAGCACAGGCAGACAGTTTAGCAAACTCAGCGACATTCGCGTCTCTCTATTAAGAGGGTAAAACTAGCGTGATTACCCCGCTTCGACCGCTTTGCGATAGCGGCCAGCATAATCAAACAGCTTATCGCGGATTTGGAAATGCCTGCCTACTTTTCGACCCACAACAAAGTCCGGGTGACGTAGTCGGCGCTGTTCGGCAACCACTTCCTCGGCGGTTGACGGCTGCCATTTACCTCCCGGTGCGCGCAGGTGGTAGCGCAGAAAGGCAGCATAGAAAGCTCGCCGCTGCGCTTTCGTTTCCAACGCAAACCACTCGGAAAGATGGGTGCCATCCTCATCATGATAGGTCACTTTTAAACGCGGCAGGCCACGACCGTTGGTGGTCGCTTCCAGTTGCATACCACTTACCCGTAGCACTTTGGCGTCTTTCAGCTTTAAGGCATCCTTGAGCTTATCATCTGCGTCAACCAGCAGCTTTTCGCAGCCATGGCAGCGGCGTGCAGCAATGTCATTTTCGGCGCCGCACTCATCGCAAACCTTAAAGCGGAAACGAAAGTCGCATTGATGCCGTTTCCCCTCCTCATTTTCAATTAGCCCTTGGCACCGACGTCCAAAATGCTCAATCACCAGCTCGCCATCACGCTTGCCCCAATAAAGATTGGCATGACCACAGGCAGGGCACTCCACCTGGACCGGCTCGCTGTCGCTATCCGGCTTCGGCTCGCCCACTTCTGGCGCAAAGATATCCCACGGGTTACCGGCGTAATCTAGAATCAAGCAGTCGCTCTTACCCGCCGACAAACGCAGCCCTCGGCCCACCATCTGCTGGTAGAGGCTCACCGATTCGGTAGGCCGCAAAATGGCGATCAAATCCACATGGGGCGCATCGAAACCGGTGGTCAGCACCGCCACGTTAACCAGGTATTTAAGCTCGCGGGCTTTAAAGGCATCAATCAGCGCCGTGCGCTCGCGGGAAGCCGTTGCACCGGTAATCAGCGCGGCTTCTGCCTTAGGTAGATAACCCATGATCTCTTCCGCATGGGCCACGGTGGCGGCAAAAATCATCACCCCCTGGCGATCGTCAGCGCGGGTTATTATCTGCTCAATAATGCCGGGCGTTGCACGATTTCCTGCTACCACGCGGTTCAGCTCTTCCTCCTGAAACAAGCCGCTTGATGAAGGCCGTAACGCTGAGAAATCGTAGCCCTCAATAGCCATATCCAAGCGCTTTGGCTCGGCAAGATAGCCCTGCTTCACCATCAGGCGCAGTGGCTGCTCAAACACGCAGTCGCGGAAAAAACTATCTTCACTACCACGCACCATGCCGTGATGGTGGCGATAGTAGATAAAGCCCTGCCCCAAACGGTAAGGGGTCGCCGTCAGCCCGAGTATTTTCAGCTGTGGATTGTGCTGTCGCAGATGCTCAATCACCTGGCGGTAGCTGGCGTCTTCATTTAACGACACACGGTGGCTCTCATCGATGACCAACAGCGTGAAATTAGCGTCATTAAAACGCTGCAAATTACGCACCACCGACTGCACCGAACCAAATACCACTTGGCGGTTGGCTTCTTTGCGTTTTAAGCCAGCGCTAAAGATATCCGCCTCAAGCCCATAGGCCTGGTACTTGGCGTGGTTCTGCTCTACCAGTTCCCGCACATGGGCCAGCACCAGCACACGCCCGCGCGCTAAACGCGCCAGTTCAGCAATCACCAAGGATTTACCGCTACCGGTGGGCAGCACCACAACGGCAGGCTCGCTGGATGATCGAAAATGCACCACTACGCGCTTTACGGCTTCCCGCTGATACGGGCGCAGTTGCGGTGTTAAAGAGGTAGAACTGGGTAATGGCAAATTTATTAGCCTGCTATTGAACTAATGCGACTTTCGTCGCATCTTAATCATGAAGGTTTTAAAAACACTCCGGTCCTCGCAATACCTTTCAAGCGAGAACCTAATAACTGAGTAAAGAGGTGTGTCATGACAAACAATCATTTCAGCCCTGAGTGCCCTAAATGCAGCAGCAGACTAAAACGTTTACCTGCTACCCGTCGTGATAAAGCCCATGTGTATTGTATGGACTGTGGCCACGACTTTGGCCGCTACGAGTACATCGTCGAGCGCTACCGCCAAGAGCTTGAGACGCTGGAGGCGAAACTGGGCCTGCCCCCTTCAAAAGCAGATGAGCCGCCTCTTGCCGCTTCGCATACTTCTTAACTGCGCTTAATAGAACACGGCGGCTGAAAGCCGCCGTGACTGCGAATCCAATCGCTTAGTCCATCGCACTAGCCGATGGTTAGTTAAGCCAGACACGCGCATTGCGGAATAAGCGCAACCAGGCACCATCTTCATTCCACTCTGCAGGGCGCCAGGAATTAGTGACAGCCCGCGCCACACGTTCGGGGTGCGGCATCATAATGGTGACGCGACCATCCGGCGTGGTCAGGCCGGTAATGCCTGAGGGCGAGCCATTAGGGTTTGCTGGGTAACGCGTGGTCACTTGACCATAGTTGTCGATATAGCGCATGGCAATTTGGCTGCTCGACTGCATGCTGCGCAGGTGGGCGCTGTCGCGGAACTCCGCCCGTCCTTCACCATGGGCCACGGCAATGGGAAGCTTGGAGCCTTCCATACCGGCCAATAGAATCGATGGGCTCTTCTCAACGCGCACCATGGAGACACGCGCTTCAAACTGCTCAGACTCATTGCGCACAAACGTCGGCCAGTTTTCAGCACCGGGAATCAGCGACTTCAACTGTGACAGCATCTGGCAGCCGTTGCACACGCCCAACGAAAAGCTATCTTCACGGGCGAAGAACGCCGCGAACTGCTCACGAGCGCGCTCATTAAACAGCACCGATTTGGCCCAGCCGCCGCCAGCGCCCAGCACGTCGCCATAGGAGAAGCCGCCACAGGCCACCAGGCCTTTAAACTCATCAAGCGACACACGCCCTTCCAGAATGTCGCTCATGTGCACATCCACCGCCTCAAACCCAGCCTTATCGAAGGCCCAGGCCATCTCCACCTGACCGTTAACGCCCTGCTCGCGCAGCACGGCCATGGCAGGCTTAGCCGTATTCACAAAGGGCGCGCTGATATCGTCGTTGATATCAAAGGTCGCTGTTGCGGAAAGGCCGGGGTCACGGCTATCGAGCAGATTATCGAATTCGTTTTTAGCGCATTCTGGGTTATCGCGCAGCGCCTGCATACGGTAGCTGGTTTCTGTCCAGGTACGCTGGGTAATCTGGCGAGTGGTTTCCAGCAGCGGCTCTTCAAACAGCGTAACGCGCACTTGGTCGTCATAACGCGGGCGGGCAATCACGCCGCAGGTTTCGATACCGGCCACAGCAAACTGCGCCAGCACTTCTTCGGTGTCTTTGCGGTTGACCTGAATCACCGCCCCCAGCTCTTCCGAGAACAGTGCATTCAATGCTTCAACCGGTTCATCAATCATCCAGTCGAGCTTGATCTCAAGCCCTGCATGGGCGGCGAAGGCCATCTCCAGCAGCGTCACCAGCAGACCGCCATCGCTACGATCGTGATAGGCCAGTAGCTTACCGTCGCGGTTAAGACCCTGAATGACTTCAAAGAAGGCTTTAATATCTTCCGGGTCGTCAACGTCAGGACAGTCATTACCCACTTGGCCGTAAACCTGCGCCAAGGCAGACCCACCTAAGCGGTTCTGGCCGTTACCCAGATCGATCAAAATCAGATCAGATTCGTCTTGATCCAGGTTGATTTGCGGCGTTAGCGTTGCCAGCGCATTGGTGACCGGAGCAAAGCCGGTGACGACTAGCGATAGTGGCGAGGTGACACTCTTCTCTTCGCTTTCGCCCTCTTGCTTCTCATCCACCCAAGACGTACGCATCGACATTGAGTCTTTGCCCACGGGAATGGCAATGCCAAGCGCAGGACACATTTCCATACCCACAGCATAGACGGCGTCATACAGCGCCTGATTCTCGCCAGGGTGATCGGCCGCACTCATCCAGTTGGCAGAGAGTTTGATATCGCTAAGCTTGGCAATCGGTGCTGCTGCCAAGTTGGTAATTGCCTCAGCGACCGCCAAACGGGCGCTGGCCGCGGGGTTAATCAACGCTACCGGCGGGCGCTCACCCATGGCCATGGCCTCACCCACATGGCTGTCAAAACTCGCCGTGGTGACCGCTACATCGGCCACCGGCACCTGCCAGGGGCCGACCATTTGATCGCGCACCACTTGGCCGGTAATTGAGCGATCACCAATGGTAATCAAAAAGCTTTTGGAGGCCACTGTGGGTAGCCGCAATACGCGATCTAACGCTTCGCGTAGATCAAGGTTATCCAGCATCACCCCGGAAAGTTCAGGCTCGTTACGCTCAAACTCGCGTTGCATTTTAGGCGCTTTACCAAACAGCACGCTCATCGGCAAATCCACCGGCTTGCTGTCAAAGTGGCCGTCGCGCACTTCAAGGTGATGCGCTTCCTGTGCCTCACCGACCACTGCATAGGGGCAGCGTTCGCGTTTGCACAGGGCATCGAACGTGTCCAAATCTTCAGGGGCAACGGCAAGTACATAGCGCTCTTGGGCTTCGTTGCACCAAATCTCCAGCGGGCTCATACCTGGCTCGGCATTGGGCACTGCGCGCAGGTCAAAGCAGCCACCGCGATTGCCATCTTTCACCAGCTCCGGCAGCGCGTTGGAAAGCCCACCGGCACCCACGTCGTGAATAAAGCGGATTGGGTTGTGATCGCCCATGGCCCAGCAGCGATCGATAACTTCTTGAGCACGGCGCTCTATTTCGGGGTTTTCACGCTGCACCGAGGCGAAATCCAAATCAGCACTGGAGGTGCCGGACGCCATGCTTGATGCCGCGCCGCCACCCAGGCCAATCAGCATCGCCGGCCCGCCCATGACAATCAGCTTGCCGCCAACCGGAATATCGCCCTTTTGAACGTGATGGGCACGGATATTACCGTAACCACCGGCCAGCATAATCGGCTTATGGAAGCCACGACGCTCAATGCCGCCGTCGTTAAGCGATTCCTGCTCGTAGGTGCGGAAATAGCCGGTTAGGTTGGGGCGACCAAACTCATTATTGAACGCAGCACCACCAATCGGGCCGTCGAGCATAATATTAAGCGCCGACTGCATGCGATCGGGCTTACCGTAATCAAACGCCTCCCAGGGCTGCACAAACTCAGGAATGCGCAGGTTGGAAACGGTATAGCCTGAAAGCCCTGCTTTAGGCTTACCACCAATACCGGTGGCGCCTTCGTCACGTATCTCACCACCCGACCCCGTTGCAGCCCCTGGGAATGGGGCAATCGCCGTCGGGTGGTTGTGGGTTTCGACCTTCATCAGGATATGAATAGGCTCCTGGTGGGTGGCATATAACGCACGCTCACCACCAGCTCCCGTCAGCGGTGTGGCGAAAAAGCGCCCCGCCTGGCTACCTTTAATGACCGCCGCGTTGTCGCTATAAGCTGAAAGAACATTATCGGGAGATGACGCAAAGGTATTCTTGATCATCTTAAACAGCGAGTGGCTTTGTGGCTCGCCGTCGATCACCCAGTCTGCATTGAAAATCTTATGGCGGCAGTGCTCGGAGTTGGCCTGGGCAAACATCATCAGCTCAACGTCGCTGGGATTACGCCCCAACTCATTAAAAGCATCTACCAGATAATCGATTTCGTCCTCTGCCAGCGCCAGCCCCAGTGCCTGATTGGCCGTTGCCAATGCTTCTCGACCACCCTCCAGAATATCCACGCTCCCTAGTGGAGCAGGGTCGTGCTGGGCAAACAGCTTAGTGGCATCCGCCCCATCGGCCAGTACCGTTTCGGTCATACGGTCATGTAGCAGAGCGGCCAGCGCAGAAAGGTCTTCCTCATTCGGGCTCGCGGTGAAACTTACCCGGTAATCAATGCCGCGCTCGATGCGGCTAATCTGACGCAGCCCACAGTTGTGGGCAATATCGGTGGCTTTCGACGACCATGGCGACTGGGTACCTAAACGGGGTACCACCAAAAAGCGCTGGGCATGGTCGGGAACTTCCATGCTCGTGTGAGTGCCATAATCGAGTAGCTGAGCTAAACGCTCGAGGGAGGCGTCATCCAGTTGTTCGTGGTGATCATTGGCGTGAACATCGACAAAATGAACATAGTGGGCAGACAGCGCTTCCACCTCGGGCACTCGTTCACGCAACACCGCTAATAACCGAGCATGACGGAAGGCAGAAAGGGCGGGCGCGCCTCGCAGTTCGAGCATATCCTGAAGCCTCTAGAGCAGGGAAATTCGAGCAGGGAAATCACCGGACCGCTATGCGGCCGTACTTATATGATACCGGAAAGTGCCTATGATACTGGAAAGCGGCGGTCACACGAAATCAACAAGGTGACAGCATGACCCTGGCTGGGTATCGTGGCAGCTTGTTTTATGCCGACAAGACGCCATGCTGACGTTGATTTGCCGACATTTTGTAGCCCGCGCCAGCGCTTATTATGCGCTAATCGCTATGACGCTACTGGTCATGGTACCGACCTTTTCTCTCGTCCCCCCTGGCGAGCAGCTTACGCATATCAAAGCAAAAGACTTCATTACTGTTCACACTCGCAATGCTCCCACGACTTATTACCAAGGCCGCCAAGGCCCTACCGGCTTTGAGTATGAGTTAATGCACCGCTTTGCCGACTATTTAGGAGTAAGTCTTAATCTTGACGCCAGCCACTACCCAGAAACTGTTCTGCCTGCCGTGCGTGAAAAAGGTGATTTAGGTGCCGCAGCACTGCCGCTGCTACCGAATACACCGGGAATCCACTACACCCGACCGATTCTTCAGATGCAGCCTTTGGTGGTCTACAGACGCGGCCTTAACGGCATTCAGGCACCCAGTGACTTGGTGGGGTTAGAAATTGGCACGCTCAGTGGTGCAGGAACAGGGGAAGCGCTGCGCAACTTACAGCGCATTCACCCTGCCTTGAGCTGGAAAGAGTCAAATGAACTAGAGGTTGCCGAACTACTTGCCCGCGTTGAAAGCGGCACGCTGGATGCAGCGGTCATTTTCGAACATCAGTTCCGCTTAAACCGGTTGTTTTTCCCGAACGTTGAGCGTGGCTTTACGCTAGGTGACCCGCTTTCAATGGCCTGGGCGCTACCCACTGGACGAGGCCTGGGGTTACTGGAGGCCGCCAATAATTTTTTACAAGACTTACAGGAAAGCGGCACGCTTGATCGGCTCGTCAGCCGTTACTTTGGCCACGATGACTACCTTGAGTATGTTGGCACCCGCACTTTTTTATCCCACCTGGACTCACGCCTACCCGCGTACACGGAGCTATTCAAGCAAGCAGCTCGAGAAACAGCATTTGATTGGCAATTATTAGCGGCAGTGGGTTATCAAGAGTCTCACTGGGATCCGGAGGCAGTTTCCCCCACGGGCGTTCGTGGCATCATGATGCTAACCCACCCTACTGCCAGTGAAATGGGCATTAGTGATCGCCGCGACCCGGCCCAGAGTATCGATGGCGGTGCCCGTTATCTGCGCAGCATTAAAGACCGCCTGCCGGAAAACATTACCGGTGATGATCGTCTGTATATGGCCATGGCCGCGTACAACGTTGGCCTTGGCCATCTATACGATGCGCGCAATATCGCCGAAATGCGCGGCGGCGACCCTAACAGTTGGGAAGACGTGCGCGCAGCCTTACCCTTGTTGCAGCAGCGCGAATGGCACAGCCAGACGCGCCATGGTTACGCCCGCGGTGGCGAACCGGTTATTTATGTGCGCAATATCCGCCGTTACTACGAAATGATTCAATACGTGGAACGCAGTCGCCAACAGTTTTTTCAACTGGAGCAAACACCGGTCAGCGATGACCCGCTCTTCCTGTTCGAACTTGTGCCACCGCTTGACTAGCAAGCCTCTGATAAGCAAGGGTGGCCATTACGCTCTCGGCAGTGCTCGCCGAGCGGCAAAAAAACCTTTAAGCAGCTTCTGCGAGGGCGCCGCAAGTACGCCTCCGGTCACTTTCACCTGATGGTTAAACCACGGCTGTGCCAGAAGGTTAGCTTTTGATTCGACCATACCCGCGCGAGGCTCAGCAGCGCCATATACCAGACGACTTAGCCGCGCATGTATCATCGCCCCGGCGCACATCATGCACGGCTCTAAGGTAACGAACAGCGTGCAGCCTTCTAAGCGGTAGTTGCCCTGTTTTTGACCTGCCTCGCGCAGGGCACGAATTTCCGCGTGGCCGCTGGGGTCGCAGCTGGCCACCGGCGCGTTGCAGCCGACACCAATAATCTCCCCTAGCGAATCAACCACAACCGCCCCCACGGGAACTTCGCCCGCCGCTGCGGCAAGGTGAGCCTGATCCAGTGCCCGGTGCATGTAAAATTCATCGCTGCGCATAACAGCAAACTCCGCTAAGGTAGCTAAACGATCGTATGAAAGACGCATCCGCTGCAGCGGCAGCCCGCCTTCATCGTCAGCATCATATTTAGACAGCACCAAGGATACCGAGAATGACAGACGCGCTAAACAAACTGGTGGCGTTACTGGAGCTTGAAACGCTGGAAGAAACGCTATTTCGCGGCCAAAGCCAAGACTTAGGCTTTCCTCAGCTCTATGGCGGCCAAGTACTTGGCCAGGCACTGGCAGCAGCGGCACGTACGGTGCCTGGCGAGCGCCGTCCCCACTCTCAGCACGGCTATTTTCTACGCCCTGGCGACCCTCACCGTCCGGTTGTTTATCAGGTGGATACTATTCGCGATGGCGGCAGCTTTACCACCCGCCGTGTCACCGCTATTCAGAAAGGCCGACCGATTTTTTTCTGCAGCGCCTCTTTTCAAAGTGACGAGCCAAGCTTCAGCCATCAGCGCGCCATGCCAGACATGCCGCCCCCCGAAGCACTGATCGAGAGCGGTGATGCCAAGCACGCCCGCTTTCCCGGCCACCCGATTGAGTTTGTTCACATTAAAGGTAACCCAGACAACGGCACGCCTGCGGGACAATGCTTATGGTTCCGCCTATCAGGCACCCTGCCTGATGACCCAGCCCTACATCGCCATTTACTCTCTTATGCCTCTGACTTCAACCTACTGACCACCAGCTTGATTCCCCATGGCATTGAGTACCGCGACCCCAAACTGCGCATTGCAAGTCTTGATCACGCCCTGTGGTTGCATCAGGACACGCGTTTGGACGCATGGCTGCTTTACGTTATCGACTCGCCCTGGGCAGGTGGCGCTCGTGGCCTGGCACGGGGGCATATCTACAGCCGCGATGGCAGCTTAGTGGCCTCCACCGCGCAAGAAGGGCTGACGCGCTATGCAAAAGAGTAACTAGGCAACATCGCAAAACAGTTACGCCCGCTAAGAAGCGGGCGTAACTAATGACCAGCGCAGCGAATTAGCCGCCGTAGACGTCGTTAATAGACTGCAGCGGGTAGTGCGCAGGGTATGGCTTACGCGCCACGCCAGAATCAACGGCGGCCTGAGCAACCGCAGAGGAAATGCGCGCTAGCAGGCGGATATCCACCGGCGTCGGAATGATGTACTCGCGACCAAAGCTCATTTCAGTGCGCTCGTAGGCATTTAGCACCTCTTGAGGCACCGGCTCCCGGGCCAAATCTTTCAGCGCGTGTACCGCGGCCAGCTTCATCTCTTCATTAATGCGCGTGGCACGTACATCCAACGCACCACGGAAGATAAACGGGAAGCCCAGTACGTTGTTCACCTGGTTCGGAAAATCCGAGCGGCCAGTGGCCATGATCACATCAGGACGTGCCGCACGGGCAACGTCCGGATGAATTTCCGGGTCTGGGTTGGTGCAGGCAAAAATCACCGGATCTCGCGCCATTTTCTTGACCTGATCTGCGGAGAGCAGCCCTGGGCCTGACAAACCGATAAAGACATCCGCGTTGTCGATAGCATCATCTAAGGTGCGCATATCGGTATCGCGGGCGAATTCCGCTTTATATTCGTTAATGCCTTCACGCTCGGAGTGAATAACACCGCGACGATCAAGCATCACCAAATTTTCTTTACTGGCACCACACGAGACCAGCAACCGCATGCAAGCAATAGCCGCTGCACCGGCGCCCATGCAGACAATTTTAACGTCTTCGATTTTTTTTCCGGCGATATCCAATGCGTTCAGCATGCCTGCCGCAGTCACAATCGCGGTACCGTGCTGATCATCGTGGAAGACCGGGATGCTGCAGCGCTCAATCAGCGCTTTTTCAATTTCAAAGCACTCCGGTGCTTTAATATCTTCCAGGTTGATGCCGCCCCAGGTATCAGCGATGCGCGCAACCGTATCGATAAATGCCTGCGGGCTTTCCGCATCGACTTCGATATCCACCGAGTTGATGCCAGCAAAGCACTTAAACAGCACGCCCTTGCCTTCCATGACTGGCTTACTCGCTAATGGGCCAAGGTTACCAAGACCAAGAATAGCGCTGCCGTCGGTAATAACGGCTACCAGATTACCCTTGCCGGTATAACGGTAGGCATTTTCCGCATCCCGGGCGATTTCAAGCACTGGCTCAGCCACGCCTGGGCTATACGCCAGTGCCAAATCCCGTGCGGTCGCGGTGGGTTTGGTCAACTCCACCGATAGCTTTCCAGGAATGGGTTTCGCGTGATAATCCAAAGCAGCCTGCTTATTTGCATCCGTCATGGTCAGAGTCCAGTTAACATAAAGTAGATAAGTCATTTCAGAATATAGAAAAAACCTATGCGTCTCAAGCGCGTCGTCAACTCATAACAAAACGATCGTTTAACCGAATTTTAGCTTCATATTCGTTACTTTTAGTAGATATTTGCTGAATCTTATGCAAAAACCCTTCACCCATAATGCTTTACTTATTGCTGTATCGCAGCATTTGTGGAAGGATTTTCCATAAAACAGCATAGTAGAAAACAAAAAACCCACGCCGAGGCGTGGGTTTTGCGCGAGTACACAGCGTACCTGCGATCTAGACCTATCGATTGGATAAGCCTATGGGTCTTAACCGCGCTTAACAGCAGCGCCGAAACGCTTGTTGAAGCGCTCTACACGACCACCAGTAGTCGCTTGCTTCTGCTTACCAGTGTAAAACGGGTGGCAGTTGGAGCACACATCCAGATTGAAGTCCTGACCAGAGGTAGAACCGACCTGGAAATTTGCACCACAAGAACAAGTAGCGGTGACCGTGTTGTAATTCGGGTGGATACCTTGTTTCATCTCGAGCCTCACGAAGCTATATGCCGCCACCTGATCTCGTGCCAGGCACCGCATACGGGTTTGGAAAAAAACGACTAACCGGTTAGGCACTCTTTCGTTACGATAGTTCTTAAAGGCAGACCTTAAAAAGACAGCCCTTAAATACAGGTCGTTAAGATTGAGCGGTCGCATATTCTAGCAAAACTAACGCCGGAGGCCAATTGCCTGATTCTGTTTCTTCGCGGCCACCGACACAAGTGTCCACAAAAGTGCTCAAAGTGGCACTGCCGTCGCCGCTGCGACGCCTGTTTGACTACTTGCCGTGCAAAACGACGCCTGCTGGAGGCTGGCAACCGGGGTTACGCGTTCGGGTACCCTTTGGGCGCCGTGATGTTGTCGGGGTCATCGTTGAGCTGGCCGACCACAGTGAGCTTGCCCCCAACCAACTGCGGGCGATTAGCGAAACCCTCGATGACGCCCCACTGCCGCAAGACTGGCTGTGGCTCTGCCGCTTTGCTGCCCGTTACTACCAGCATAGCCTGGGTGATACGCTGCACCATGCGATGCCCGCAAGGCTACGCCAGGGCCATCCCATGGCGGGCCGCACACAGACGTTATGGCTGTCCCGTGGCGAAGATGCAGACGCAATTCTTAGCCGAGCGCCCAAGCAAGCTGAGCTCTATGCACTGCTGCGCCAACACCCCCATGGCCTGCCCAGCCGCGCGGTTAGTGCCCATGGATTTACCCGAGACCAATTATTAGCGCTAGAAAAGAAAGGCTTGGCATCCAGCCAGGAACATATTCTCACCGCCCCCAGTCCGCCGAGCGGTAGCTTACTCGCAACCCCCGCCCTGCCGCTTAATCGTGAACAGGCCACGGCGCTGGCAGGGCTGCATGAAAAACTCGACGGCTACCACCCCTGCTTGCTTGAGGGCATCACCGGCAGTGGCAAAACAGAAGTCTACCTACAGCTTATTGAAGCCGTGGCGGCAAAAGGTAAGCAATCGTTGGTACTGGTGCCGGAAATTGGCTTAACCCCACAAACCCTTGCGCGCTTTCGCAGTCGCTTTCGCGTTCCCGTGGTGGCGCTGCATTCCGGCCTTACCGACCCCGAGCGACTAGACGTATGGGAAGCCGCTGCCAGTGGTCGTGCACTGATTATTATTGGCACCCGTTCGGCGATTTTCACACCGCTGGCCAACCCCGGTGCGATTATTGTCGATGAAGAGCACGACGGCTCCTACAAACAGCACGACGGCTTGCGCTACCACGCCCGTGATTTGGCCGTGGCGCGCGCCCACTATCATAAAATTCCGCTCCTGATGGGCAGTGCGACGCCTTCCCTAGAGAGTCTGCATCAAGCGCTTAGCGGTGCTTACCGCCATCTTCGTCTCACCCAACGCCCTAGCCGCCACCCGCCAGCCAAGCTGGAACTGATTGATTTACGCCACCAGCATCGCCAAGGCGGCCTGCTACCCGGCGCTATAAAAGCGATTAAAAGCACCTTAAGTGCTGGCAAGCAGGTGCTGATTTTTATCAATCGCCGAGGCTTTGCGCCGACGCTCGCCTGCCACGCCTGCGGCTGGATGGCGGATTGTGGCCAGTGCGATGCGCGCATGACCCTGCACCGCCAACCCGCCATGCTGGCCTGCCACCACTGCGATAGTCGCCGCGCCCTTCCCGATGCCTGCCCGGAGTGCGGCAGCGGTGATTTGCGCGCCCTGGGGAGTGGTACGGAACGCACGGAAGAGACCCTTCAAACGCTGTTCCCAAAAACCACCGTCTACCGCATTGACCGCGACAGCACTCGGCGAAAGGATAGCTTTGAGCAAATCTTAAAAGAGATTCAGCGGGGTGAACCCTGCGTACTGGTCGGCACCCAAATGCTTGCCAAGGGCCACCACCTGCCCCACGTAACGCTAGTGGTCGTCGTCAATGCCGATGGCGGGCTTTACGCCGCTGACTTTCGTGCCTTGGAGCACAGCGCTCAGCTACTTGAGCAAGTCGCCGGCCGTGCCGGTCGTGCCGCCCACCCTGGCCGTGTGCTAGTACAAACACTGCATCCTGACGACCCCCATTTGGGCCAGTTGGCCGAACACGGCTACGGGGCGCTGGCGCGTAACATGCTTGAAGAGCGGCGCATCGCCCAGCTCCCCCCCTTCTGTTTTATGGCCCTGCTACGTATCGAAAGCCCCAAAGAGGAGGCTGCCTTAGCCATGGCGCAACAGGCAGCCCATGCCCTACGCCAATGGTTAAAAGCGTCAGGTGTGGCTACCCGCTGCCTTGGCCCGGTGCCCGCCCCCATGGAAAGACGCCAGAATCGCTACCATTTACACGTTATGCTGGCCGCAGATAAACGCAGCCAGTTACACCCCGCCGTTAGCTGGCTGGTGCAGTGGCTGGAAGCCAATCGCGAGGCACGCAAGGTGCGCTGGTCGATTGATATCGATCCACAAACTCTCGCTTAGCACTTGTAGATAACAGTAAAACATCAATTGACATAACTGGTGCCAGGGCAGGTTGTAGCGAGGGTCTTTTTCCACGGCCGGAAAGTGCTCCCGACAATTCCGGCATTTCCGCCATCCATGGCGGTCAGATGGAAAAAGTAGCGCCCAGGGAGGGGTTAACAGCGCCCTCGCGGAAACCTGCCATGGCACCAATACGGGTACAGACCCGCTTGTTTAGCAACACGGCTTTGAAACTGCGGCTCAATTGCTGATAATAGCCGCTTTATAGACGCATCCTTATAGTTGCGCGTTAGCACACGCCGCCACCGACGACACCCGGATACCTAAATGAAAGACACCATAGTTTCACTGCTCGAAGGCGCGGTTACCGCGCTCAAGCACCAAGGCGTGCTGCCGAACGACCTACAGCTCAACATCAAAGTGGACCCGACCAAAGACAAAGCCCACGGCGATTACGCCACCAATTTAGCGCTAATGCTGGCGAAACCCGCCGGCAAAAATCCGCGCGAGTTAGCCAATACTCTCGTGGCTGCGCTGCCACAAAGCGATGCTATCCAAAAAACCGAGATTGCTGGCCCCGGTTTTATCAATTTTTTCGCGGCGACCGATGCTGCCGCCCAAATCGTTGCCCAGGTGCTCGATTGTGGAGACACCTTTGGCCGCAGCCTGATCGGTAAAGGCGCCAAGGTTCAGGTGGAGTTTGTGTCCGCCAATCCCACGGGGCCGCTCCACGTGGGTCATGGCCGCGGCGCGGCGATTGGCGACTGTCTCTGCCGCCTGCTTGAAGCCACCGGTTACGACGTGACCCGCGAGTTCTACTACAACGATGCAGGCGCACAAATCGCCAATCTGGCTCGCTCGGTACAGGCTCGCGTTAAAGGCCTGGGGCCTGACGATGCCAGTTGGCCAGAAGATGGCTATCGCGGCGAATATATTAGCGATGTCGCTAACGACTACCTGGCAGGCAAAACGGTAACGGCCGATGACCGTGAAGTCACCGCTAAAACCGATCCCGAAGATTTAGAAGCCATTCAAGAGTTCGCCGTGGCGTGGCTGCGTCGCGAACAGGATCTGGATCTGAAGGCGTTCGGCGTTGAATTTGATGTTTACTTCCTAGAGTCATCGCTCTACGAAGATGGCAAAGTAGACGCCACGGTCGAAAAACTGGTGGCCGCAGGCCACACCTATGAAGATGACGGTGCCATGTGGCTGCGTACCACTGATTTTGGTGATGACAAAGACCGCGTGATGCGCAAACGTGACGGTGGCTACACCTACTTCCTGCCCGATGTAGCTTACCATTTGGACAAGTGGCAGCGCGGCTTTAAAACGGTGATTAACGAGCAGGGGGCCGACCACCACTCCACGGTAACCCGCGTACGCGCTGGTTTACAGGCGCTGGAAGTCGGCATCCCTAAAGGCTGGCCCGACTACGTGCTCCATCAGATGGTGATGGTGACTCGCTCGGGCGTCGAGGTAAAACTCTCCAAGCGCGCTGGCAGTTACGTCACGGTGCGCGACTTGATTGACGAAGTAGGCCGCGATGCAACGCGCTTCTTCCTTGCCGCTCGCCGTGCCGACTCGCAGCTCACGTTTGATATCGATCTGGCCCGCTCGCAGTCGAACGACAACCCGGTCTATTACATTCAGTATGCTCACGCACGGGTATGCAGCATGCTGCGCAAAGCGCAAGATGCTGGTCAGCCGTTCGATCACGCATTAGCAATGGCCAATCTTGCTTTGCTGGATAGCGATCAGGAGAAAGCCGTATTAAACCGTTTGGCCAGGTTCCCCGAAGTGGTCGAAACCGCCGCCAAGAACCGCGAGCCGCAGCAAGTCGCTCAGTATTTACTTGATCTTTCCGGCGATTTTCACACCTGCTATAACGCCGTTAAAGTAATGGTTGAGGACGACACCCTGCGCAACACCCGCCTGGCGCTAGGGCTTGCTACCCGTCAAGTGTTGCGCAACGGGCTGGATTTAATGGGGGTTAGCGCCCCAGAGGAGATGTAATTCATGGCTAGCCCACCGCGTAAAAAGCCCGCCCGCCGAGGAGCGACCTCGCAGCGCAAGTCTGCTCGTAGCTCAGGCAGCGGCTTTCGCATACCGGGTTGGATCTGGGGCATCGCTGGCATGGCAGCGGGCTTCTTTCTCGCCCAGCACCAGCACGGAACCGCACCGTGGCAGGAGCAGAGCGAACCGCCCCAGGCAACCGTGCTACCCAAGCCTTCTGGCAGTGAGGAGCGTGAGGCCGCCCGCGAAACCGAAGGCGCTGCTCAACCTTCGATGCCCACCTTTGAGTTTTATACGCTGCTGCCTGAGACCGAGGTCATTGCGCCCGGTGTAACGCTGCCTTCAAACGTTGTTCGTCCAGAGGTCGCCGAGCAAATAGCCGGTAGTGATCCAGGCGACGACCCCATTGCCCAAGTCATTGCGGCCAACACACGCCCTGAAGAGCAGGTGTCCACTGCCCAGGTGAGTGCGGCAAACAGTAGCACCCCTAGCCGCTATGTCCTTCAAGCGGCTTCATTTCGTGATTTAAGCGATGCTGAACAGCTGCGCGGGCGCCTGCGCAACTTAAGCCTGTTGGCCCAAATCAGCGAAGTGCAGGCTGACGGCAACACCTGGCACCGTGTTCAGGTCGGCCCTTACGAGGACACCCGGGAGCTAAATCGAGCGCAGGATTTAATGAGCACTCAAGGCATTGAGCCACTGCTTATTCAACTGCAAAACTGATAAAACCACTCCTTGATGACCTGCGGGCGGTTGATTTTTTATCAGCCGCCCGCATTTTGTTGTGAATGCTTACACAACGGTCGCTTGTTGAGCGACTTACAAGTCATAGGGAGCACGCCTCCCCATAAGGAGTTATCTCCATGACCACCATTGTCTCCGTTCGCCGCGGCAATCAGGTCGCCCTTGCTGGCGATGGCCAAGTATCGCTTGGCAATACCGTGATGAAAGGTAACGCCAGTAAAGTACGCCGCCTCTACCGGGGCAAGGTACTGGCCGGGTTTGCCGGTGGCACCGCCGATGCGTTCACGTTATTTGAACGCTTTGAAGCACAGTTGGAAAAATATCAGGGCCATTTAACCAAGGCCGCTGTCGAGCTCGCTAAAGATTGGCGTACTGACCGTGCCCTACGGCGTTTAGAAGCGCTGCTAGCCGTTGCAGACCACAGCGCCTCGCTGATTATTACCGGTAATGGCGATGTAGTTGAGCCTGAACGCGGCATCATTGCGATTGGCTCTGGCGGCAACTTCGCCCAGGCTTCAGCCCGTGCGCTGCTGGAAAATACGGAGCTTTCGGCGCGTGAAATCACCGAGAAGTCGTTGGCCATTGCTGGTGACATCTGCGTGTTCACCAACCATCACGTAACGCTCGAAGAGCTGATGATCAACGAACGTTGAGGCTATTTTTATGACCCAGATGACACCCCGCGAAATTGTTCACGCTCTCGATCAGCACATTATTGGTCAACAGGACGCTAAGCGCGCCGTTGCTATCGCGCTCCGTAATCGCTGGCGCCGTATGCAGCTTGACGACGATTTGCGCCCAGAAGTCACACCTAAAAATATTTTGATGATTGGCCCCACTGGTGTAGGTAAAACCGAGATCGCCCGGCGCCTGGCTAAGCTTGCCAAAGCGCCGTTTATCAAGGTTGAAGCGACCAAATTTACCGAAGTCGGCTATGTCGGGCGTGATGTCGAGTCGATTATTCGCGACTTAATGGAAGCCGCGATCAAAATGGTCCGCGAACAGGCCAAAGAAGAAGTCAGTCATCGCGCTGCCGATGCCGCCGAAGACCGGGTGCTGGACGCCCTGCTTCCGCCGCCGCGTGGCCAGGAAGAGAAACAGCGTGAAGATAGCGGCACCCGCCAGACGTTTCGTAAAAAGCTGCGCGAAGGTCAGTTGGACGATAAAGAGATCGATATCGAAATCTCCTCACAAGGCCACGGCATCGACATCATGACCCCGCCGGGCATGGAAGAGATGACCAGCCAGTTGCAAAGCATGTTCTCCAACATGGGCCAGCAAAAGCGTGAAAATCGCCGCGTTACGGTCAAAGAAGCGCTGGTACTGCTACGTGATGAAGAAGCTGGCAAGCTGGTCAACGAAGAAGAAATCAAAGCCCGCGCCGTCTATGCTGTCGAACAGCACGGCATCGTGTTTCTGGATGAAATCGACAAAGTGGCTAAAGGCAGTGGCCAATCCAGCGGTGGAGAAGTCTCTCGCGAGGGTGTTCAGCGCGATTTACTACCGTTGATTGAAGGATCCACCGTGTCGACCAAGTACGGCATGGTTAAAACCGATCACATTCTGTTTATCGCCTCCGGCGCTTTCCACCTGTCGCGTCCATCAGATTTGATTCCTGAGCTTCAGGGCCGCCTGCCTATCCGCGTTGAGCTGGATGCGCTCACCCCGAATGATTTCAAGCGCATTCTTACCGAACCCTCTGCTTCCTTGACCAGGCAGTATCAAGCGCTGCTGGCCACTGAAGGGCTGGACGTTGAGTTTACGCCAGATGGTATCGAGCGCATTGCTCAGATCTCCTGGCAGGTCAATGAAGGCACCGAGAACATCGGCGCTCGCCGCCTGCACACAGTGATGGAGCGGTTATTGGAAGAGGCTTCGTTCAAGGGCGGTGATATGGAGAGCCCGTTGATCATTGACGGCGATTACGTGAATGCTCAGCTTGGCGAACTAGCCGTCGACGAAGACCTGTCGCGCTATATTTTGTAAGCGGCGCTAGCGGCTATCAGCATTTCCAGGCAAGTGCTACGTCTAGCGTGGCGCTTGCTTTCACGCATTTGCTAAAGCATACAACGCAGACCAAGCTGCTTTGACAATAGCATGAGTAACGAGGCCCTCTAATGAACGCCCCTACCCCGACTCGGGTGCACTACCACAAGCAGGCCCGCGAGCTGGAGCTCGGCTATGCCAGCGGTGAAAATTATCGGCTGCCGGTAGAGTTTTTACGCGTCTACTCGCCTTCTGCCGAAGTGCGTGGGCACGGCGGCGATAGCGCGGTACTGCAGGTGGGTAAAAAAGATGTCGGCTTGCAAAACATTACTCAGGCAGGCAACTACGCGCTGAAATTACACTTTGATGATGGTCACGACAGCGGGTTGTTTAGCTGGAACTACCTTTACGATCTGGCCACGCATCAAGAGGCCTATTGGCAGAACTATTTGCAACGCCTACAGGATGCCGGTGCTTCGCGAGAGCCTGCAGGAATTCAGTTCAAGCAACTGTGACCTAACGACTCAGGTAGCCAAGCAAACCGGGTTGAGCAGACAAAGCAGGGTGGACAAGGCTACAATGTCGCTAACCTTTTAAACGCGACGACCCCTAAGTCAAAAGACCAAGGTCGTTTTGCCACCGCCTCGAATTCGGGAGCTACGACCCCATGAGCCCCACAGAAAAACGCACTACCCATTTTGGTTTCCAGGAAGTACCGGTCGACGAGAAAGCCTCTCGCGTAGCCGATGTATTTCACTCGGTTGCCGCCCGCTACGATGTTATGAACGACCTGATGTCGATGGGTATTCATCGGGTGTGGAAACGCATGACCATTGAGCGTGCAGGCGTACGCCCTGGTCACCATGTCTTGGATATTGCCGGCGGCACGGGCGATTTAACGCTTAAATTTTCCCGTTTAGTGGGTCCCCGGGGCAAAGTGGTGCTGGCCGACATTAATGCTTCGATGCTCAAGGTTGGCCGCGACAAACTGATGGATAACGGCGTAGGCAGCAACGTTGAGTACGTTCAGGCCAATGCCGAAAGCCTGCCATTCCCGGATAACAGCTTCGATTGCATCACCATCGCCTTTGGTCTGCGCAATGTCACGGATAAAGACGCCGCTCTGCGCTCAATGACCCGTGTGCTCAAGCCAGGTGGACGCCTATTGGTGCTGGAGTTCTCCAAGCCCAACAACCCGCTGCTCTCCAAAGCTTACGATGAGTACTCCTTCCGCTTACTGCCCAAGATGGGTGAATGGGTGGCTGGCGATGGCGAAAGCTACCGCTACTTAGCGGAGTCGATTCGTATGCACCCGGACCAGGAGACGCTCAAAGCCATGATGGAAGATGCAGGCCTGGAACGGGTTGAGTACACCAACCTCACCGGCGGCATCGTTGCACTGCACCGCGGCATTAAATTATGAGCCTAAAGCGCAGTATGACGCTACCGACCAAGAGGTCCGCATGCTGGTAACCCCGACCTTGTTATTGGCCGGTTGTGAACGCACGCTCAATGCCCTGCTCGCCCGCGACCCGGCAGCCCCTACCCGGCTGGCGGCGTTGGCGGGCAGCCGCCTTCTGGTGCGCTTAGAGCAACCCAAACTTGAGCTGGTTATTCACTATCATCACGCGGGGCTAGACCTACTGCGAGGCGATGGTATCAATGAAGCCGACGTAGATGCAGTGGTCGAGCTAACGTCTGAGACGTTTTCTGAGTGGATTAGCGGGGCGTCGGTTGAACGCTTGATGTTTGACGGCAAGCTGGCCGTTCGAGGTCATATCCATCTGCTGGAAGCCACCCGCGAACTGCTCTTCGATCTGGATCTTGATTGGGAAAGTGAACTGGCCCGCTGGCTTGGCGATGTGCCCGCGCACTCGCTTGCCGAAGGTTTGCGCCGTATGGCGCGCTGGGGATTGCGCGCTAAAGATGAACTGCTCCAGGATGTGTATGAATACGTGTTTGAAGAGGCTCGGCTACTGCCAGGACGGCAGCAACGCAACGTACTACGCGAGCATTTAACGGAGTTAGAGGTGGCGACTGACCGGCTGGAAGCACGCCTTAAACGCTTACAGCGCCGTTTAACCCAACAGCACACGGCAACGCAGAGCCTCTTACAGGAGCCCCAACCATGAGCCTGCGCCTGCTGCGGATAAGCTGGGTAATCACTCGGCATCGGCTAGATACACTGCTGCCATTAGCACGCTTGCCCTGGTGGTTACGCACCCTGCTATGGCTTTCGCCACTACGCCTTGTGCCTGTTGGCAAGCGCTCACGCGGCGAACGTCTGCGTTTAGCGCTGGAAGCGCTGGGGCCGATCTTTATCAAATTCGGCCAGATGCTCTCGACACGCCGGGACTTGCTGCCTGGCGATATCGCCGATGAGCTGAAACGCTTACAAGACCAGGTTCCGCCCTTTCCAGGTCACCTGGCCGCTGCCCGCGTCGAGAAAGAGTTGGAAATGTCGCTGGCGGAAGCCTTTGCTGAATTTGATAGCGAGCCACTGGCATCTGCGTCAATTGCTCAAGTACACGCAGCACGCTTGCACACCGGTGAAGATGTGGTGGTGAAGATTATTCGCCCCGGCATTGACCGCGTTATGCGCCAAGATATGGCACTGATGTACCAAGTTGCCAAACTGCTTTCTAAAGTGCCTGAAGCGCGCCGCCTACGCCCGGTCGAGGTTATTCGCGACTACGAAGCCACCCTGTTTGATGAACTGGATCTTTACAAAGAAGCCGCTAACACTTCACAGCTCAAGCGTAATTTCAAAGACTCCCCGCTGCTGTTTGTACCGACCATTTACTGGCCGTTTACGCGTCGGCATGTGATGGTGCAAGAGCGCATTCGCGGCATACCGGTGGCTGACTTAGATACCCTGATTGCCCGGGGCACCAACCTGAAGAAGTTGGCCGAGCGTGGCGTCGAGCTATTTTTCACCCAGGTATTTCGCGACAACTTTTTCCATGCCGATATGCACCCCGGCAATATCTTTGTTAACTGTGATAATCCAGAAGACCCGCAGTACATTGCCATCGACTGCGGCATTGTCGGCAGCCTTACGCGAGAGGATCAAGACTATTTGGCGCGTAACCTGCTAGCGTTTTTCCATCAGGACTACTACGAAGTCGCGGCGCTGCATATTGAGTCCGGCTGGGTAGGTGAGCACACCCGCGCCAATGAGTTCGCGGCAGCCATTCGCACGGTGTGTGAGCCTATCTTAGAAAAACCTCTAAAGGATATATCCTTCGGCCAAGTACTGCTGGGGCTGTTTCAAACCGCTCGGCGCTTTAATATGGAAGTGCAGCCACAGTTAGTTCTACTGCAAAAAACGCTGCTGAATATTGAAGGCCTTGGACGCCAGCTTTACCCTGATCTCGATCTATGGAGCACGGCGAAGCCCTATTTAGAGCAGTGGATGAAAGATCGTGCGGGGGTTAGCGGCTTATGGGAATCGCTGAAACGTCAGGCGCCGGAGCTTTCCCATCAACTGCCTGAGTTACCCGTACTCGCTCACCAAGCGCTAAGCCGCATGGAGCATGAGCATCGCCAGCGCCACCAACAGGTTGACTCTATCAATGCGATGCGCCTGCACATGGCGCGCCAGGGCAAGCGCTTGTATCGCCTGCGCATTGGCTTAATTCTACTTGCTGTCGCGCTCGCCTGGCAGCCGTTAAGCGGCTGGATTGCACTGCAGGAGTGGCCGGTGTTGGCCGCTGCGGCCATCGGCTTACTACTCTTGGTTTGGCAATAGCGTAGTATGCGCTAACGATTAAAGGGATTCCCATGGACAGCAAGCCAATATCGTCTGACACTTTATCGACCAACGCTTCATCAACCCATAATGCTTACGTGCTGGATACGCTTAATGAAGTATTGAAACAGCGACGCCATGCCAAAGCAGAAGATTCTTATGTTGCCTCCTTGCATCATAAGGGTTTGAACAAGATACTCGAGAAAGTCGGCGAAGAAGCCACCGAAACGCTACTCGCTGCAAAGGATGCAGAACACGGTAGCGAGGCTGATCGACAAGCGTTGATTTCTGAAACAGCCGATCTGTGGTTTCATAGCTTAGTAATGCTGTCCCACTTGGACATGGGGCATCAGGATGTTTTAAATGAATTAGCACGACGCTTCGGCATTTCTGGTCACGATGAGAAAGCTGGACGTTCGCAATAACAAGCTATTAACTCAAGCGTCACAACCAACGTTAACCAGCATCGATGAGGAAACGCATATGTTAGGTGGTATCAGTATTTGGCAGTTGCTGATTGTTCTGGGCATCATCATCCTGGTTTTCGGCACTAAAAAACTGCGCAACGTGGGCACCGACCTAGGCGGGGCGGTCAAGGGCTTCAAGAAAGCCATGCACGACGAAGAAAAGAGTAAAGAGGACGAGAAATCTGACGTCGACCAACCGCATGCCAAAGTGGGCCATGTAGAACCTGGCAACACTTACGACGTTCGGGCCGAAGAGAAACGGGCTGCTGACGTTCACGCCGCGGACGGACGCCCTGCAGACCCCAACGAAGAGCGCAAATAAACCATGCTGGATATCGGCTTTCTTGAACTAATGCTCATTGGCGTCGTCGCTCTGCTGGTACTCGGTCCGGAGCGACTGCCACGCGCAGCTCGCACGGCGGGTATGTGGATCGGCAAGATCAAGCGCACGGTATCCGGTATGCAACGCGAAATAAGCGCCCAGTTAGAAGCAGAAGAGCTACGTCAAAAACTGAATGAGCAGCAGCAGAAACTCGATGACAGTTTGAAGAAGGCTAAATTAGACGTAGAGAGTATTGCCGATGTGTCCCCCTCGAAACGCTCAACGTCGGCCACCCCGGCGGCTGAGAGCGAAACCGAACAGCGAGTGGCCAAGGCCAGCGCTCGCCTAGACGATGCTCTGCAAACGGTGCGAGAAGAAACGCCATCCTCATCTTCCGCCCACTCGTCAGTGGACGCAACGCTGGCTGCTGCGCAAAAAAATGACGCTGAGCCCGAACATGCAAAGCCTGTATCTATCAACGCTGAGCTTAACAAGGCTGAATCTGAAAAGGATCGTAATCACCAATGAGTATGTCTGGCGATTCGCAGGAGCCGCGTAACGAGCAAAGCCAAGCCCCGCTCATTGAACACCTGATTGAACTACGCACACGGCT
Source organism: Halomonas sp. (assembly GCF_011050415.1). Classification (GTDB taxonomy): domain Bacteria; phylum Pseudomonadota; class Gammaproteobacteria; order Pseudomonadales; family Halomonadaceae; genus Vreelandella. The sequence continues at coordinate 80,964 of NZ_DRFS01000005.1, read as the reverse complement.
GATACGCGCTGTGGTAGTGATTTTGGTGATTTTCTTGGGCCTTTATGCCTTTGCCAACGACATCTACACTTTTGTGGCACAACCATTAATGGACCTGCTGCCCGAAGGCTCACAGATGATCGCTACTGAAGTGGCGTCACCTTTTCTGGCCCCTTTTAAGCTTACGCTGGTGGTGGCGGTGTTTATCGCCATTCCTTTTGTGCTACATCAGGCGTGGGCGTTTATCGCGCCGGGGCTTTACGATAATGAGAAGGCGCTGGCAATCCCTATCCTGGTGTCGAGTATTGCGCTCTTCTACGGCGGTGCGGCTTTTGCCTATTACGTTGTATTTCCGCTGTTATTTGAGTTTTTCACCCAAACAGGCCCGGAAAATGTCGCGGTAATGACCGACATCAATCAGTATTTGAACTTCGTTCTTAAACTGTTTTTTGCTTTCGGCGTGGCGTTTGAAATCCCAATAGCGACTTTCTTGCTAATTCTTTCCGGCGCCACCACGGTGGAGAGTCTGTCTAAAAAGCGCCCTTACATTCTACTCGGCTGTTTCATCGTCGGCATGCTATTAACGCCGCCTGACGTGATCTCACAGAGCCTGCTGGCCGTTCCTATGTACCTGCTGTATGAGGTGGGACTGCTTTTCGGACGCTTTGTTCGCAAGCGCAAAGATGAAAAAGAAGCCGCTGAAGAGCAAGAAGCTGACGTATAGCGACAGCACTAACACGGTCAAAAAAACCGCCGTCATATAAAAATATGACGGCGGTTTTTTACCTACATTCAATCCTGCAACGTACTACTTCATCATTTCATCGATACGATCAACCAGCTTAAAAATACCAGTGGCAGCCTCACTGATCCGCGTGGCCAGCATGTACGCAGGAGTGGTAACGACGCGATGCTCAAGATCTACGACGATATCTTCCACGCTACAGCTACGGTGTAAACCACCCATCGCACTAATCGCCCCAGACACCGCCGGGTCATTGCCTATGGTCACCGCAATTCCGTCGCCCAGTAATCGCGGCACCATCACCGGAGCAATGCACATCAAGCCTATCGGCTTGGCCTCTTCGCGAAAGCCTGCCAGGGCCTCCTTTAACGCTTCTAAGACCTGCATGCTGTCACTTGCACTGGCAAAGTCCGAGAGGTTTTTAGCCACGCCAAAACCACCAGGTACGATCACAGCATCGAAATCGTCTGCCAATAATTCGCTCAATGGGCTTATTTCCCCCCGCGCTAGGCGGGCGGACTCTTGCAGCACATTACGGCGCTCACCCTCAACCACTTCCTGATTGAGGTGATTAATGACATGGTGCTGCTCAATATCGGGAGCAAAACAGCGGTAACCAATACCCAACTGATCCAAGCGCAACAGCGTTAGCGTAGTTTCATAAATTTCGGAACCATCGAAAACGCCGCAGCCAGCTAAAACGACTGCCACCTGTTTGGTCATGCCTATCTCCTTATCCCTGGGTCTGCTAATCGCAATACAGAATCAACCGCTCACTTTAGTCAGTCTGCCTTGATGCCACAAGGCGGCTTTCGCCGTAAGGCATGACTGATATACTCAACCCAGGCCTAATGGCATTCTGATGTTGCAATTATTAATGGAGAAAGCTTTGAGCATACCAACTCCCCGCCACTTCCCCGCCACACGGATGCGCCGTATGCGCCGTGATGATTTCTCACGCCGCTTGATGCAAGAAAAAAGCCTAAGCCCATCAGATTTAATCCTGCCGGTGTTTGTGCTGGAGGGTGAAAACCAGCGCGAAGCCGTGGTGTCGATGCCGGGTGTAGAACGGCTCTCCATCGACTTATTAATTGAACAGGCGCGGGAAGCCTATACATTGGGTATCCCGGCACTAGCGCTGTTTCCCGTAGTTGGAGCAGAGCAGAAAAGTGAGCTTGCCGAAGAAGCCTATAGCGCCAGCGGGTTAGTCCAGCGCAGCGTGCGAGCCCTTAAAGAGGCCCTTCCTGAGCTTGGCATCATCACTGACGTAGCACTTGACCCTTACACCAGCCATGGTCAAGACGGCATTCTCGATGAGCACGGCTATGTACAGAATGACCGCACGGTTGAAACGCTGCTCAAGCAGGCGCTCTCCCATGCCGAAGCCGGCGCCGATGTAGTAGCGCCTTCCGACATGATGGATGGCCGCATTGGTGCCATTCGCCAAGTACTCGAACAAGAGAACCTGCACAACGTGCGTATCATGGCCTACAGCGCCAAATATGCCTCACACTATTACGGGCCTTTCCGCGATGCGGTAGGCTCCGCTGCCAACTTGGGTAAAGCAGATAAGCGTACCTATCAGATGGACCCTGCCAACAGTGATGAAGCGCTACACGAAGTGGCGATGGATATTGCTGAAGGTGCCGACATGGTAATGGTAAAGCCCGGCATGCCTTACTTGGACGTAGTGCGCCGGGTAAAAAATGAGCTAAAAGTGCCTACCTTCGCTTACCAAGTCAGCGGTGAGTACGCCATGCACCGCGCAGCGTTTGATAATGGCTGGCTGGAAGCAGAACCGGTGATACTGGAGTCATTGATGTGCTTTAAGCGCGCCGGTGCTGACGGCATTCTGACTTACTTTGCCCTTGATGCAGCTCGCCTGCTAAAGCAGCGTTAAAACATCATGACGAAGATGACAACTAGGTGACACTTGTTTGTCATCTTCTCCCCGCATACTGCACGGATATTCAAGTATCAGGCTATGATACATTCGAGCCATCGACGCGGGGAGATCCATCATGGACGAGCAACCTTCAGATTTTTTACCTTTGTCGTCTACGGATCAATCCAGCAGCGACGGAGACATGCCGCTTCGTCTCAATCGTACCCCCACCGGGGTTCAGGCGCGTGAAGCACAGCACGAAACCGACCTCGACGATACTCAGCTCTATTTTAACCGTGAACTCTCACATCTTCAGTTCAACATCCGGGTGCTGGAACAAGCGTTAGATGACGCTCACCCGCTACTCAACCGGCTGATGTTTCTGCTCATTTTCTCATCCAACATGGATGAGTTCTTTGAGATTCGCGTGGCTGGCTTGAAGCACCAGATTGCCCTGGGTGACGAGACGGTCGCCGCCGATGGTCGCTTGCCGAAAGCAGTTCTAGCCGAAGTTTCTGAAATTGCCCATGCGCAGATAGTTCGCCAATACCAAATTCTCAATGAGATGTTACTGCCTGCACTGGAAACCCAGGGTTTACGTTTTCGGCGTCGCGACCAGTGGACAGACGAGCAACAAGCCTGGGCAAAGGCATTTTTTGATAACGAAATTATGCCGGTTATCAGTCCAATAGGCCTTGACCCTTCGCACCCCTTCCCACGGCTGGTTAATAAAAGCCTCAACTTTATTGTTGAGCTGGAGGGTAAAGATGCGTTTGGCCGTGCCGGAGGAATGGCAATCCTACCGGCCCCCCGCTCGCTACCGCGCTTAATAGCGCTCCCTAAGCACTTATGCGAAGAGGGCTTTTCAGAGTATGTGTTCTTATCGTCGATGATTCATGCGCATGCCGATGAGCTATTCCCCGGCATGCGTGTAAAAGGCTGCTACCAATTCCGGCTTACCCGCAATGCGGATATGAGCGTTGACCCTGAGGAGGTCTCTGACCTTGCCTCAGCGCTGCGCGGCGAGCTGTTGGCACGTCGCTATGGTAGCGGCGTACGTCTGGAGGTCGCCGACAACTGCCCTGACGATTTAACCAGTTTTTTACTACGTCAGTTTGAGCTTGAGAGCGATGATCTGTATCGCGTTAAAGGGCCTGTCAATCTAACCCGCATGATGTCCGCGTTAGGTGATGTCGATCGCCCTGATCTTTTTTACCGTCCTTTTACGCCCAGCATTCCCAAAGTATTAAAAGCAGGCAGCCTGTTTGAAGCCATCGCCAAAAATGACATTTTACTGCACCACCCTTTCCAATCGTTTACCCCGATTGAAGATCTTTTACGTGAAGCTGCTCGGGACCCGCATGTATTGGCAGTGAAACAGACGCTTTACCGCACTGGCGCAGAGTCCCCGATTGTGAGTGCGCTGGTGGAAGCCGCCAGTCAAGGCAAAGAGGTTACGGTGGTTATCGAGCTGCGTGCGCGGTTTGATGAAGCCGACAACCTGCAGCTTGCTTCACGCTTGCAGGAAGCAGGCGCCATCGTTATCTATGGGATTATGGCGTACAAGACCCACGCTAAAATGCTGCATATTGTGCGCCGTGAAAAAGGCGAGCTGTGCTATTACGCTCACCTCGGTACCGGCAACTATCACTCCAAGACGGCAAAACTTTATACCGACTACAGCCTGCTAACCGCTAATAAAGCGCTCTGTGCTGACGTCCATAAAGTATTTCAGCAACTGTCGGGGATGGGTAGGGCACGCAAAATCGATACGCTGCTCCACGCGCCGTTCACCTTGCATGAGCGGCTAATGGAAATGATTGACCGTGAAGCTCAGCTTGCGCGCAAGGGCAAACGTGGCCATATCATTATCAAATGCAATTCATTAACTGAGCCTAAGCTGATTAAAGCGCTTTATCGCGCGTCCCAAGCGGGGGTTGAGTGTGACCTGATTATTCGCGGAATGTGCTGCCTAAAGCCTGGCATACCAGGGGTTTCTGACAATATTCGCGTTCGCTCAATCATTGGACGTTTTTTGGAACATACCCGCGTCTTCTATTTTCACAACGATGGTAAGTCAGAAACCTGGTGCTCAAGTGCGGACTTTATGTCACGCAATATGTTCCACCGTGTAGAAACCTGCTTTCCGTTGCTGGATAAAAAGCTCGCAACCCGTGTACGCAAAGACCTTGAGACGTATCTAGTGGATAACTGCCAGAGCTGGCTGCTGCAGACCGACGGCAGCTATCAGCTACAAGACCCGGGTGATGGCGATGCCATCAGCGCCCAGGAGACACTGCTCTACGCCTATGCATCGAAAAGCTAGAGTTATATGCCAAAGCCCCGCTGCCTAGTTAACTGACCCTATAATAGTGCAGCGGGGTTGACTCTAATCTTTAACCGCTTATGCGTAGCGTTGGCGGAGTACCTTGGCGGCTTTCACCATATTGGTTAATGCGGGCTCCACTTCCGCCCAGCCACGTGTTTTCAAGCCACAGTCAGGGTTGACCCACAGTCGTTCAGCAGGAATTTTCTCCAGCGCTTTTTCCATTAAATCGACCATCCAGTTCACCTCAGGAATATTCGGGGTGTGGATATCGTATACGCCTGGCCCGATCTCGTTGGGATAGGCGAAGTCCTGGAATGCATCGAGCAGAATCATATCTGAACGCGACGTCTCAATGGTGATCACATCCGCATCCAAGGTGGCAATCGCGCCGATGATATCGTTGAACTCCGAGTAGCACATATGGGTATGAATCTGAGTGGTATTGGCAACGCCAGCCGCACTTAGCTGAAAGCTCTCCACTGCCCAATCAAGATAGTGCTGCCATTCGTGCTGGCGTAGCGGTAGCCCTTCACGTAGTGCAGGCTCGTCAATTTGAATAATAGTAATGCCCGCTTTTTCCAGATCCAGCACTTCATCGCGCAGTGCCAGGGCAATCTGGCAGCAGGTGGTTTCTCGCGGCTGATCATCGCGCACAAATGACCACTGTAGAATGGTCACTGGGCCGGTGAGCATCCCTTTCATGGGTTTATCGGTTAGGGTTTGAGCGTACTTACTCCAACGTACAGTCATCGGTGCTGGACGTGAAACATCGCCAAATATAATCGGCGGCTTGACACAGCGTGATCCGTAGCTCTGCACCCAACCAAAACGGGTGAAAGCAAATCCTTCAAGCTGCTCGCCAAAGTACTCCACCATATCGTTGCGCTCAGCTTCACCATGCACCGGCACATCAATACCTAATGCTTCCTGGCGCTCAACGGCATAGGCAATTTCGGCTTGCATACACGCTTCATAATCGGCTAAAGCAAGGTCGCCCGCCTTAAAAGCGCGCCGCGCGGCACGAATCTCATTGGTTTGCGGGAAAGAGCCAATGGTAGTGGTAGGGAATAAAGGCAGCTTAAGGGCACGCCGCTGAGCGTTTGCGCGCACTGAATAAGGTGCTTGACGCTGACTCTCATTGGGGCTGATGGCCGCCAACCGCGCGCTGACAGCGAGCTGGTGGATACGGGTTGATTCACGCCGAGCATCCAACGCCTGAGTCGCCTCAGTTAAACGCTGCTCGTCGGCAGGCGTGGTACGGTTATCAATCAGTCGGGTGAGAGTCACCACCTCTTCCAGTTTCTGCTGCGCAAAAGCTAACCAACTGACGAGTTCTTCCCCTAGGGCTGTTTCTTGCGCTAAATCCACCGGCACATGCAGCAGCGAACAGCTTGGCGCTAGCCACAGCCGTTGGCCCAGACGCACTTTTAACGGTAGCAAGCGTTCGCGCAGCGCAGCTAAATCGGCTCGCCAAATATTACGTCCATCGACAAAACCGATCGATAGCACCTGATGAGGTCCTAGGCGGTCGATTACGCTTTCCACTTGCTGAGGGGCGCGCACCGCGTCAACGTGCAATCCCGCCACGGGTAAACGCGTTGCCAGTGAGAGGTTGTCACCCAAGCCTGCAAAGTAAGTCGCCACTAGCAGCTTAAGGGGCGCTGACTGTAAGCGGTGATAAGCACGCTCATAGGCCTGTTGCCAAGCCAGCGGCAAATCCTGCACTAGCGCCGGTTCATCCAACTGGACCCACTCAATTCCTTGAGTAGCGAGCCGCACGAGTATCTCGCTATAAACATTGAGCACGCCGTCTAATAACGTTAGGCGGTCAAAGTCACTACCTTTCGTTTTACCCAGCCATAGCCAGGTTAGTGGCCCCGTTAGCGTTACTTTGGGTGTAAAGCCTGCCCGCAAGGCTTCATCCACTTCATCAAACAATCGATTCGATGCCAGGGTAAATGCTTGCCCTTCATGCAGCTCAGGGACTAAATAGTGATAATTGGTATCAAAGTATTTGGTCATTTCGCACGCCGCGGCAGGTTCGCCGCTAGGTGCCCGGCCACGGGCCATACGAAAAGCGGTGTCGAGGTCAATATCGCCAGCGGTCACTTCATCTTGGGCATTAAAGCGAGCGGGAACAGCGCCTAGCGCCACCGAAATGTTAAGCACTTGATCATAAAAGGCGAAATCACCCACACTAACAAAGTCTAAGCCCGCTTCTTGCTGAGCCTGCCAGTGGCGCAAGCGTAGCTCCCGCCCGGTGCTTTCAAGCTCCCTACGTGAGCAATCACCGCTCCAATAAGCTTCGGTGGCTTTTTTAAGTTCGCGCTGGGCGCCAATGCGGGGATAGCCGAGAATATGAGAAACTGTCATGATGAAATCTACCAACGTGAATGATTTCACACAGTCTGGGCATCACTAAACAATGAATCAAACTAAAGTTTTTAATATCGAAAATGAATAATATTCACCATGTGACTACTATCATCGGGCTGATTCATGATTGAACTGCGCCATCTACGTACACTGCTTGCCCTGCGTGAAACCGGCTCTCTGGTTGAGGCGGCTGACCGAGTTCACCTTACTCAATCAGCCTTGTCCCATCAGCTTAAAGACTTGGAAAGCCGGGTGGATAGTGCGCTTTTTGTGCGTAAAACCAAGCCGGTAGAGTTCACCCGTGCTGGGCTTCGCTTACTTGCGCTAGCCGACCAAATTCTGCCAGAAGTGCGTAAGGCGGAGCGTGATTTAGCACGCCTAGCAGGCACTGAACAGGGCCGTTTACACATGGCCATTGAGTGCCACAGCTGCTTTCAGTGGTTAATGCCAACGGTGGATTACTTTCGTGATCATTGGCCAGAAGTGGAGATCGATATTCCCAGCGGCCATCACTTCGACCCGCTCCCAGCGCTGGCCCGGGAGCAGCTTGATCTGGTCATCACCGCCGATCCGCAACCGCTTGAGGGAATCCATTACGCACCACTATTTCGTTATGAGGGGTTATTGGCCGTCGCCCGTCAGCATGAGTTTGCGGGCCGCGGGTTTATTACCCCACAGGATCTGGTCGATGAAACCTTAATTACTTACCCGGTGGAGCAGGCACGCCTGGATATTTTCACTCAATTCTTGCAGCCAGCGAACATACGCCCTCGAGAAATTCGCACCGCAGAGTTGACCATTATGATGATGCAGTTGGTAGCCAGCGGTCGTGGTGTCTGCGCACTGCCCAACTGGGCGCTCACCGAGTATCTTGAGCGCGACTATGTCAGCGCAGTGAAGCTAGGCGAGCATGGCGTGTGGAGCACGCTGCACGCCGCGATACGTGAAGAGACGCGGGAAGCGCCGTGGATGCAGGATTTCTTACGCACCGCGCGGGAGACCTCCTTTGCGGTGCTGACGGGGGTTAAACCAGCGGATCGCGACGCGGAATCAGCAGCGTAAACCGCGCTCCGCCTAAGGTGGGGCTTGTGTCGATGGTGACGCTGCCCCTATGTCCAGCCATTATTTTTTGTACAATCGAAAGCCCCAACCCGTAGCCGCCAGAACTTCGCGCGCGGCTATCGTCAAGACGCGCAAAGGGTTTGAAGATATCTGTCCGCGCTTCGGGTGGAATCCCAGGGCCATCATCTTCAACATCAATACGCACCAGATTAGGCTCATCCCAGAGCTGAATCACCACACTAGTCTTTGCATGGCGGCAGGCGTTGCCGACTAGGTTCTGGAGCGCTCTTTGCAAGTAACGCGGCTCTGCCAACAATTCAATTTCGGGGCCAGGCGCTAGCGTAAGGGTTAACCCTTTATGTAGCGGTGACAGCGTATCAATCACCCGCTCTGCCATCGCTCGGCACTCTACCAGGGCAGTTTCAAGCTCCGCACCATTCACCGTTTCCCCGCCTAAGCGTGCATAGGTGAGAATTTCATCAACCAGCTCATCAAGTTCTGCAATATCTGCATCAATGCCCTGCAGTTGGCGACGAATGGCGGGTTGGTCAGTCATATCTTCGACCATTTGCACAGCAAAGCGTATGCGCGCCACCGGCGTGCGCAATTCGTGGGAAACCGCCCTGATCATCTCTTGCTGACCGCGTAACAAGCTTTGCACTTGATTAGCCATGCCGTTGAATGCCATGCCTAAACGACCTAAAAAGTCGCCGCTTTCAACTTTTACGCGGGTTTCTAAGCGGCCGCTGGCAATCCGCGTAGCAGCTAACTCTAGGCGCGCCATACGAGCTTCAATGCTGCGCATAATCAAATAAATAATAAGACTGAGGACAATCATCAGTCCTACCAAGAGCGGTAGATGTAGGTTAAGCGGTAGCGTATCACCCCGTGAAATTGGCCCTGCCTGTAGCCATTCAGATTCACTAGGCAACTGATAAAGTAGCGTAATTGACAACTTATCGGAAACTAGCTGGGTCACCACATTACCACTGGCCAACTGTGCCTGTTGCTCAGTGGTCAGGGAGAGGGGTGGAGAAGATAAAAGCTGTAATGGCCAGCTACCAGAGCGTAGCTCTTGTAAGCGGCTGACACGCAGTTCTGAGGGCTGGCCTGCTAGCCACTCACTCAGCAGCACAATACTTCCATACCACTGATGCTCGCTCCACTCATCTAGCCTGGCTTGCAGCAGCCATGTTTCGCCAGGCAAGCGCTGCTGCAATAGCCAGGGGTTATCAGCAACTAATACTTTGCCTTGTTCTAAACGTGCTCGCTCAAAATAACCCAAATCAGCGTCGTTAATCGGTAACAGCGCCAACTGAATGCGCAATCGCTCAGCCAGACTAGTGAGTAACGCTTCGCGCTGATCCACTGGTGTGTCAGCTAATTGACGCGCCATGAGCGACATCGGCAATGTGGCAAGCTGCTCGCGGTAGTCTTCGCGGCGCACCTGCTCAATAAACGAGCGCCCCGCTAATGCAATCGCGAACACCACTACCAGTGCAAGGCCCAGTAACACATAAAAACGCAAAAAAGAGCCGTTACTGAGCACCCGCCGCATGATGCCGACCCTCTGGATAATCAACTATCTTTGACGAACAAATAACCCTTACTGCGCACGGTTTTGATCCTGTGCGGCTGGTTCGGATCATCGCCAATTTTAGGCCTTATACGCGATACACGAACGTCAATGGAACGATCTTGTCCGTCGTACTTAATCCCACGTAAATCACTGAATATCTCTTCACGGGTAAGCACGCGACCTGCGTTACGAGCCAATAGCCATAACAGATCAAATTCGGCGCTGGTTAAATCAATCCGCTCCCCGGCTAGCCAAGCTTCTCGAGTGGCATTATCTATTTCTAGATTCTCGAACTTCAGCCGCATTTCACCATCAGGCGCAGGGCCATCGGCACGACGTAGCAGGGCGCGCATACGGGCAAGCAATACCCGCGGCTGAACAGGCTTTGGCACGTAATCGTCAGCGCCCATTTCCAACCCCAGCACTTGATCCAAATCATCAGTACGTGCGGTCAGCATCATGATGGGACCAGCAAAGTTGGGCCTCACACGACGGCAAATGGCTAGGCCGTCTTCACCTGGCAGCATTAAATCTAAAATAACTAAATCAGGCTGCAAAGTTAAAATGCGATCAACCCCCTTAGCACCGTCCGCTTCCAGCGTTACTTGGAAGCCGTTCGCTTCCAAGTAATCACGGGTGAGCTCAGCCAGACGCTGGTCATCCTCAATGATCAGAACATGATCTTGGTCGGGATAGTCAGGCATTACAGGCTCTTGCGATTCAAGTGCCTGAAATTGCTGTTCCAAATGATCTACCATCCTCTTTATGCACTCCGCTTAGGCAGTTTGACATCTCACCCGCTCACCCATACTCAACGCAGGTGCCCTATTGTTGGTTCACAGGATAACTCAAAACCATCAAAACGCCTGCCTCTGTCGTTACAATTACGCGCTTAATGGTATGAACCTTTCCCTTGTACTTGATTCTTACACCAGCGAGGACTAATGTGAAAGCGCTGACTGTCGACAATCTGACAGGAGAAACCTGCCATGGAAAGTAGTAAAACGAAAAGTGTAATTAAACGTGTTTATGTGCCAACCCAGGTACGCGATTTGCCTAACGGGGAGAAGTTAAAAATCCCTGGGCACTACAAAGCGCCACCAAGTGAGTGAGAAGACTCCGTTGCATAACTCACGTTTGCATAGAGCTTCTTTTAAAAACGTGTAATTACGACACCTCTATTTTGCAGTTCCTGTGTTACAGGGCATATATTCGCAAAATCAAGGTTTACCATTACCACGTAAGTTATCAAAAAGGCAGGCCAAGAGGCCTGCCTTTTTTGAGCAATTGCGCTTTTTAATTTGTCATCCCTTGGGTCCAAATAAGAACCAAGCGATTAAGCCAACGAGCGGGAAGATTAATAACACCAATATCCATACTAACTTAGCAAGGCTGCCAGCGGAGCTCTTAGCTACTTTCACAATGGCCCAGACCAAAATGATCAGCCAAATTAACCCTAACAAACCACCTACTTCAATGCCCATAGTAACTCCTTTTAGCGTGTTGGCATGTATATGTATTTAGCTAATCATATCTGCTATTGGTTCACAAGCGACGCTCACTGCTCGGGGAGACTAAGCACCATTTCCCCCGCCTGCATTTCAATCGCCAGCAGGTTTAAAAAGCTCATACCGAGCAGTACGGTGTCGCTTTCCATCCCAGGACTTATCGAGCCCTGAACATTTTGCACTTTTAAGCCGCCCAGTGAAACCTCTTCAAGCTCGGTTAGGGTGCCTTCTACCCTTCCGTTAGCAGTGTTAAACCAGGCACTTCGACCTGGTTCCAAGCCTAACTGATTGGCTAATTCAGCAGGCACCGCCACATAAGTGGCACCAGTGTCGAGTAAAAATGTTACCGGTTGACCGTTAATTTTTCCCGGCGCCTCATAGTGACCAGCTCGATTACGCTGCAAAGTGACAGGCTCACCTGCCGGAAGCGTATAAACAATATTGGCATTGGGGCGCATCATGTCTTCAAGCCCCCCGTGTATCCACCATGTCCCTACCGCCATTAGCAATATCCAAAATAGCAGCATCATAAAGACACCACCGCGCTGCGCTGCTTTAATGACTATGCGAGTTCCTTTTTGCGTTGCCATGTTTCACCCCACTGAGGTAAGGGCATACTGATATAATTTATGATTGCCCTTCCCAGGCAATCGCGGCCTCTCGACCGCGGCGTTCGTTAACCCTTGCGCAAATCAGCATCGCAATCACGAATAAGGCAACACATAATAGAATAGACGCTTGTAAGCCAATCAGGGTTTGTAATACACCTAACATCACAATACCCAATACGCCTGCCAATTTATTAGCCAGCCCCCAAAAACCGAAAAATTCCGCTGATTTAGACAAGGGTGAAAATAACCCGACTAACGCCCTACTCGCGGACTGGCTAGAACCTAGACTAAGCCCCGCTAAGCACCCTACAACTAAAAAGACATGCTGGGCCTGCCACTGCGTATTAAAATTACCGTTCACCCACGCGGTGACTTCTGGGGTAGCCCAGATCGCAATAATGGCCACCACCCAGAGTGCCAGCGTCATTTGGTACGTGCGCTTGGCACCTAACTGATCCTGCAACCAGCCAAATCCCAAGGCCCCCGCCGCTGCGGTCACTTGCACAATAATGAACATAATATTGCGCACACCTGCGTCCCAGCCAATCACTTGGGCACCATAAATAAACGCAAATGCGATGATGATATAAACACCCGCCATCGAGAACAGCAGCGAAATCAAAAATACAGTCAAGTCTTTGAAGTGGCGTAACTCATGAAACGTGCCGGTTACGCGAGATAAAGCAACATGGCGATAAGAGACGCCGCGGGGCTCAGGTGTCCCACGCTCTTTTAGCCATAAAAAGGTGGGAATGGCAGTAATCAGGAAGAATCCAGCAGCAAAGGGACCTACCCAGCGAATGCGGTCAAAATTTTCAGCGCTTGCCTCACCGAGCACTACCAACGTGAAACCTGCCGCAAATAATCCACCGATGTAACCTAATGCCCAGCCAAATCCGGAAATTTTGCCCAACGCCTCAGGCGGCCCCAGCTCTGGCAAAAAAGCTGCAATAAACGATTCACCCATCGAGTATGCGTAGTTAGACAGCACAATCAATAATAGGCCGACAATCACGTAGCCAGGTTCTACAAAGTAGAGCATTGCCGTAGTGGCTACGGTGGCTAAATAGCTAATCAGCAGAAAGCGTTTCTTCTCTGCCCGATAATCCATTACCGCCCCACACAGGGGCGCAGTGACCACGACCATCAGGTAACTAATGGCCAGTGCAAGGCTCCATAAAAAGTTAGCTAGCCGAAAGTTATCGCCACGATCGCCCACGATAACGGTTGTAAACAGCTCGCCAAACACCACGGTAATAATCAGTAGTGTGTAGGCCTGATTGGCAAAATCAAACATCGCCCAGCCGAATATTTCACGGCGTGATGCATAGTGATCCGTTGCCTTGGCAGAGTTAGCAGCCAGCATTAGTTATCTCTCACAGAGGAATCAATAAGCCTAGCAGGTGATATTACCTAGTTGCCATGGCTTGCGTTAACAGATTAAAGGTGACAGTCGACCAGCGTTGCACTAAGTTTGATTGATTCATAAACAACGTGGATAGATTTCAATGGAATTAGCCAAGTCCAGACGGTGTTTACCTTGGGGGAGACTCACCGTGGTGCTGTTCGCTTGGCTAATATTTAACCCCGTTGTTGCTCAAGCAGAGACGCATGAGACGCTAACCTCACTGATGTTTATTACCGAAGAGTATCCCCCCTATAATTATTCTGCTAATCAACAGTTAACCGGCAAATCAATTGAATTATTAGAGGCTATTTTTGCGGCAACCGACACGCCGCTCAGTCGAGATGATATTCGCTATTACCCCTGGGTTCGAGGCTATGAGCTTACGCTAAACCAGCCTAACACCGTGCTGTTTTCTACTACGCGCACCGCTGCACGAGAAGCTGATTTTCATTGGGTTGGACCTATTGCCCGAGACCAGGTCGTGCTGCTGGCCCATCGCGACACCCCTATTGCTATCGCAACGCTGTCACAAGCGATTGATCGTGGCCTGCGGGTAGCCGTGATTCGAGAAGATATCGGTGCCCAGGCATTGATAGAAGCTGGCTACCCTGAACACCTTATACTATCCGCCATGGATAACCGCAGCGCGCTGCATATGCTGATGCGGGGGCGAGTGGACTTGTGGGCTTACAGTGCAGAGGTTGCCGCGTGGATTGCTGAATCGGAAGGCTACCCCCAAAACAGCTTGATTCCGGTTCATACGCTCAGTGAATCTTCCCTATACTTTGCCATTAACCAAGCTACCGATAGCCGCTTGGTATCAATGATGCAGCAGGCGTTGGAAAAGGTGCAGATGGAGCGCTCTCAAAGGTAGCTAACGATGGCTAAAAACATACACCGCAGATGGCTGCATCACATAAGAGTGACTCTGCTCGTCACTATCGGCTGTTTCGGAGCGTCACTTCAAGCATTGCCGTTACAAGCAATGCCCCTGATTATTAACACTGAAGAGTACCCCCCGTTCAACTACTTAGATGACCATGGGCAAATTATCGGTAGCGCCACGCTATTGCTACGTACCGCGCTACGCCAGGCTGACATTCAAGCCCGCTTCCAGCTACTGCCCTGGGCACGCGCTTACACTGAAGCGCGTTTAAGCCATCATCACTGCGTCTACTCCACCACCCGCACACCTGAACGTGAAGCGCTGTTTCAATGGGTAGGGCCACTGGTGACCAATGAGTGGGCAGCTTTTAGTTTAGCCGAACGTGATCTTTCGATAACTTCTTTGTCAGATTTAAACGTTTGGCGGGTAGGCAGTTTTCGTGAAGATGCCGTAGGTGATTATGTTGCCAGCCATGGCATTAATGTTCTGCGCGCTCCTTCAGAAAGAGAAAACATTGCGCGCCTAAAGGCTGGACTGATTGACGTGATTGTGACCGGCAAGGCAACCGGTGAGTTTATGGCAGAAGAAGTCGATATCGCGCTAACGCATTTATTCACTTTTTCCCACGCCCCGCTCTATCTCGCCTGCCACCCCAGCGTATCTGAAGCGTTGCTAACAAGGCTGCAAATACAGCTGGATACGCTACGCCCCCCTTCTATATCGGGGAATCAATAATGCGGTCTCGTAGCAAAACAGCCTCCTTTGCGACCGGCACGACGCCTCGAAGGGGCAGTTTGACCTTCAAGCAAGCGCTGTTAACTCTCTTAATCGCCATACTCATTAGCACGATAGCTGGCAGCGTTGAGTTAATTAGTCACGCCTCAAATATGCGCCAAGAGGTTCAGCTACGTACCACACAGCAGCTTGCGATTGTTAACGGCGCCGCCGCAGAGGCTGCCTTTCAACTGAACCCTGACCTCGCGCACCAGATAGCCTATGGTCTATTTAATGATGAAGTGGCTTGGGTCGTTATTCGAGATGATTTTGGACGCCCCTTAGCGGAATTCAAAGCGGCTGAAGAGGTTAACTCGACCTGGCTTAGCCAGCGTTTATTTGGCGATGTGTTACATCATAAGGCGGATCTTGAGTATTACATGGGCAGCGATCTGACGGACACCATTGTGGGTAATATTGAACTGCAACTCGCCGAAGCTTATTTAACCCAGCAGTTTTTAGAGCGCATTTATTCAGTGGTAGGCATCAGCATTCTAGAAGCCTTTATTTTAAGCATGGTGGTTATTACCTTTTTCCACTTTTTTATTACCCGTCCACTACTCAAAGTGCACGCTGCCATTATTGGCACCGACCCCACCCAACCAGGTAGATGGCCTAAACCCAGCCTTCGCGGCCATCAGAACGATGAGCTGGGTCATTTAGTCGATAGCCTTGATCACCTGTTAAACGCTTTTCAGCAGGGGCTGGAACAGCGCGATCATTTACACCTTCTTTCCAAGATCGATGGCTTAACAGGAGTACCTAATCGCCGTCACTTTGATCAATTTTATAACCAGCAGTGGCATATCGCTCAACAAACTCAACAGCCGCTTTCGGTCATTTTTATCGATATCGATAATTTTAAAGAATTTAATGACCACTATGGCCATGCGATGGGTGACGATACACTGCGTGCGGTGGCCACTACACTCAATCAGTGTATCGATCCATCCCGTGATTTGCTGGCACGATATGGTGGAGAAGAGTTTGTTTGCGTATTGCCCAACCAAGACCATGATGAGGCCGTCAGCATTGCCAACGGCTTGCGAGAAGCAGTGCTATCGCTGGCAATTCCACATGCCTTTTCAAGCACACATTCAGATTTAACCGTTAGCATGGGGGTTTCCAGCATGTCACCTGGCCAAAGCATCAGTTCAGAAACGCTCATTAAACGCGCCGACCAGCAGCTCTACCAAGCGAAGAAACAGGGGCGCAATCGGGTAGCTACACGCAAACGCCCGGCCTGAAGCCGGGCGAGATAACACTGCTATTACGGAGCGCGAGTAGCGTTAGAGCAACCAATGGGCGAGCACCGCGGCAAGGCCAATGACCATTGCCGTTACCACCGCCACTGTCACCACACGATCAAGCCACCGGTCAAAGGTAACGCCTTTGGGCTGCCTTCGCGTCGCACCGTGGCGTCCATGCCGAGCCATTAGCATCCTCGCTCCATATGTCGTTGCCCCTGGAATAGCCTGCACCCATAACAGAAGCTAACGCAAGCATAGTTAGACTATCTATTGATACGCCTATTGATCACATTAGGTGCGCGGCGCAGGCGCTCTTCTTCACCTAATAACTCCGCTTCAAAAGCATCGGCACCGACAGGCGTTTCGCCATGACGATGATAAAGCTGCGTTAACATCGCCTTGCGGTCTGCGCGCAACTCGCGAACTAACACAATAATCATCATATACAGTATAAAGGTGAATGGCAGCGCTGACAGCACTGCTGCCGATTGAAGCCCTGTTAGGCCTCCCGACGCAATTAGCGTCAGACAGATAGCAGCAATCAACACACCCCAAATGACACGCTTATATAACGGCGGATTAATCGAACCATTATCGGTCATTTGCGCCACAATATACGAGGCCGAATCGGCGGATGTGACCAGGAAGATAAAGATCAGCATCATCGCCACAACGGATAGCACGCCTGAAAACGGCATCAGCTCAAACATCTCGAACAGCGCCACCGTTATATTAGCCTGAGTTGCTTCGGCAAGTCCCACATTGGTGCCATTAAGCTCCATATGCAGCGCCGCACCACCGAACACACCAATCCAAAGGCAGGCTAGCAGGGGCGGTACAAGTAACACCCCAAACACATACTCTTTAATGGTGCGACCACGAGATACACGGGCAACAAAAGTACCTACAAAAGGGGACCAGGCGATTACCCAGGCCCAATAAAAAATCGTCCAGCTACTGGCCCACTCATTATCACTATAGGGCGAAATACGTAGACTCATACCGATAAAATTTTGCAAATAATCGCCAATGCCCACGGTTATCGTTTCTAAAATGGCCAGCGTAGGGCCAGTGATGAGCACATACAGCATCAACCCAATACATAAGATCATATTGAGGTTGGAAAGGCGCTTAATGCCTTTATCCAAGCCTGACCAGGTGGATGCCATATAGGCACAGAACATCACGAAAAGAATAACAAACTGCCAGAGCCCATTTTCAGGCAGACCAAACACAGCATTTAAACCGCCGTTCATTTGCAATACGCCCAGGCCAAGCGAAGTGGCAACGCCCATGACCGTGGCTACGACGGCAAAAACATCCAACCAAGAAGCATAAGGGCGGATTCTGGGGTGTTTGGCCGTTACCGACGACAGTACCGAAGAGACCAACCCTGCCTGCCCTTTACGAAACTGAAAATAAGCAATGATTAAACCAACGATGGAGAACGCTGCCCACTGGTGTATGCCCCAGTTAAAGTAGCTGTATTGAATCGCGTATCGGGCTGCGGCTTCCGTTTCGGCTGTTACATCACCATAGGGCGGTTCAATATAGTGAAACATCGGTTCGGCCATACCATAAAATACCAAACCCACCCCGAAACCAGCCGCTAGCAGCATGCTAATCCAGGAGAAAAACGAGTAGCTCGGGCGACTATCCTGTGGCCCTAAGCGTACTTTTCCATATTTACTCAGCGCCAAACCAAATAGAAAAATGACAAATCCAAAGACAGAAAAGAGGTAAAACCAGCCAAATAGCTCAGTAACCGTCGTTAACGCCCCTTCTGCAGCACTAGCAAAACCGTCAGGGAAGGCTGCCCCAATAATAACCAAGCCAAAGATAATCACCACTGATGCAATGAAAACTGACTTGCCTCCATGATTCGACATATAACCGTCCTGTTAGATGAACATTGTGCACTAGGCGCGCGCTTGTACAGCTAAATACTAACATTTGAAAAACCTAACTGCATTTACAGGTACGTTTAGACCGATTACGTGTATCAAAACCTAGGATGCAACGTGGCGCGCTACCCATTGCTCAAAAGTGAACTTGCTCGACCAACTATGTTCAAATGGATGCGAATAACCGATGGAGGCTCTCATGCCACAAATGAATCGCGACCAACGCAACGCTGCATGGCAAGCCGCCAATCAATGGCGAGCCCGGGCAGCGCAGACTCAACCCACTGGCTTGGCTGGCGGCTTGAAGCTGCTTTTCACTTGGTTAGCCTTTGGCGCGTTAATGATAGTAGGCGTGGTATTTGGCCTATTTTTTTTACTAATCGGCTGGGCAATGATGCCGTTTATGCGTCATAAATTGAAAAAGCGCATGGAGCAGATGCGTGCTCAGCAGGCGCAAGATATTGGTGGTAGTTATGCTTCCCATCAAGCATCCCATCATGAAGCTTCACACAATACTCGTCCCGGACATCAGGAAGTGTTAGAAGGCCATTACGAAGTTAAAGATGACCGCTAAGCGGCTGAAGAATGAGTAATTAATCTGCCGCATAGCTACTATTAATTTTACTAAATACATAATTTTATTATATCGCTAGTTTTACTAAATAGGCGCGTATATCCATGTGAATGCCGCCGCTAATGTAAGCGGCATCACTATCAAACTGCCTAAGTTCCCAATCAACACCAGCGACGCTACTTTCTGCGGCGCTAATTTATACTGTTCAGCTACCAAGTAATTCAACACGGCCGGCGGCAGCGCGGCAAATACCAGCAAAACGGCCATTTGTAGCTCGGTGAGTGGCAGCAACCACATCAGTGGCAAGGCAATCACTAACCCAGAAAGCGGGCACAGTATCGCCCCTAGCATGCCGGTACGCCAATCGCTAAAGTCGATCTCCAATAGCCGCACCCCTAATGCAAACAGCATCAGCGGTATGCATACCCCACCCAGCATATGCATGGCTTCCAACAGCCAGCCTGGTAAAGGCAACCCACTAATATTGACGGTTAAACCCGCCAGGCTCGCCAATACAATCGGCATGCGCAGCATTCGCCACAGCGAAGTGCGTGGGTTGAGCATATAAAGCCCAACCGAAAAGTGCAGCAGCATTTCAACAATGAACACGACCACTGCGGCGGGTAACGCATCTGGGCCGAAGGCTAATACCAATAGCGGCACGCCCATATTGCCCGCATTGTTGAACATCATGGGAGGAAGAAAGGTTTTAATATCCAGATTTAGCCACTTAGCTAGCGGCCACAGCACAATGCCTGACCCTAACACCACCGCCACGGCGGCTGTGGCAAGCCAGGCATACTCGGCTAAAGGTGCCTGGCGATCCGCTAGCACCGCAAATACCAACAACGGAACGAACAGTTCCATATTAAGCGTATTGAGGCTTCGGATATCCGGGGTACGGTAACGCCCATAAGCAGCTCCACAGCCCGCGATTAAGAATACCGGCAATAGCGTCGCCAGAATATGTCCAATCATGCGGGCAGCCCTACCTTGCTCCTTGGCATCATCACATCTTCCTAGACAATATTGGTGGTGGGTGGCTCAAGAAAGCGCTCCCAGAGCGCCGTCACAACGTCTCGATGAGTACGAAACTCATCACCATCACCCAACGCTTTTTCTCCAGTGAGTGCCATTCGGTGAGTAGCACTTCGGTAGGCTAAATAAGCCTCGCGCAAGCGCTCTGACTCTTCTGCAGGTAAGTGCCCACTCTCGGTTAAAATCTCTAGAATACGGATATTATCGCTGTAGGTAAGCAGTGCAGGCGTTTGGTTAGCAAGCGCTAACACCGCGTACTGGCAGAGAAACTCAATATCCACCATACCGCCCGCATCATGCTTGACGTTAAACGTTCCGCTGGCTGCTTTACTGCCAAGGTGGTCACGCATTTTATGGCGCATTTTGACGACTTCTTCGCGCAGTGCCGCTTTATCACGCTCGCCAGCTAAGATATCGCCCCGCAGTCGGTTAAATTTCTCAGCCAGCGCATCGCTGCCTGCCACCACCCGGGCGCGCACCAACGCCTGATGCTCCCAGGTCCAGGCATTTTGGCGCTGATAATCAGCAAACGCTGCCAATGAAGTCACCAGCAGGCCTGAATTCCCTGAGGGCCGCAGGCGCATATCGACCTCATAAAGAGAGCCTGCCGGTGTTACCGCTGTCAGCAAATGAATAATCCTTTGCCCTAAACGGGTAAAAAACAGCGGCGTATCAATAGGTCGTGGGCCGTCAGTCGCGCCTTTGCCGTCACTATCATGCAGAAACACCAAGTCTAAATCGGAACTATAGCCCAACTCGATGCCGCCCAACTTGCCGTAGCCGACGATCAGGAACGCAGCTTCGCGGGTATTGAGGCCTTCCGGCACGCCATGTTTACGGGTGATATGCTTCCAGGCCATCGCCAATACCGCATCAAGGATCACTTCGGCGATAAAGGTTAAGTAATCACTAACTTTCATTAAATGCCGCGTGCCTGCGACATCCGACGCTGCCACATGTAATGTTTTCGCGTGCTTAAATACCCGTAGGGCTTCAAGCTGTGCCTCTTCGTCATCTTCGGGTAAACGGTTCAGCGTTTGGCGCAGTTCATCGGCCAGACGCGCTTTATCAGCGGGGGTATATAGCGTATCCGGTGTCAGCAGTTCATCGAGCAGAATCGGGTAGCGCGCCAGCTGCTCTGCAATCCAGGGGCTAGCCACACACAGATGCATTAAGTGCTCTAATGCCTGAGGGTTTTCACGCAGCAGCGCCAGGTAAGCGGTGCGCCTTAGCACCGCCTCAATAAGCGGCTGCACCCTTATCAGGGCAATATCCGGTGCTTCGTTATCTGCCACGGCATCCAGCAGCAGCGGCATTAACGCATCTAGACGCTCAAAGCCAATTCGCTGCATGCTTTGTACTGGGCGTGAGTGGTAAAGACTCTGCAGCCTCTTCAGGGCTTTATCGGGCTCGTTAAAGCCGGCCTCATTAAGATGGGTAATCGCCTCCTCCGTATCCAGCTCGCCGCGCCACATAAGCCGCCACTGAGCCAAACCAAGCTGGCTATCATCATTGGCCTCGTCGACATCCTCTTCCGGGTCGGCAATCACGGCATCAAAGTGCTGGCGTACCCGCTCACGCACTTCATCTAGCTGAGCAATCAGCCCTGGCCAATCCTCATGGCCCATGGCCAACGCTACCCGTTCACGGTCGATATCATCGCTGGGCAAGGTTTGCGTCTGGCGATCTTCCAGGGCTTGAATGGCGTGTTCTACATCACGCAAAAAAGCGTAATCGGGCAGTAGTTCATCGACCACCTCCTGCGGCAATAACCCTAAATCAGGCAAGCGCTTGAGTGCAGTTTTAAGCGACGTGACCTGCAGTTCCGTATCCCGGCCACCACGAATCAACTGAAACGCCTGCACCACAAACTCGACCTCACGGATGCCGCCGGGGCCGAGCTTGATATTACTCTGCATGCCTTTGCGTTTTACTTCGCGGTTGATCATTGCTTTGAGCTCACGCAGCGACTCAATCGCGCCAAAATCTAGATATTTGCGATACACAAAGGGTCGTAGACCCGCCAGCAGTTCGTCGCCTGCGTCCAAATCACCCGCCACCGGGCGCGCTTTCAACATTGCATAGCGCTCCCACTCGCGGCCTTGATCCTGGTAGTAGCTGGAGAGCATGGCAAAACTACCCACTAGCGGTCCGCCGTCACCCAACGGTCGCAAGCGCATATCAACGCGGAAGGCGAAGCCATCAGCGGTCACCGCATCGAGGGCGGCAATCAGCTTTTGACCAAGCTTGGTAAAATACTCCTGATGCGCTAGGGGCTTGCGCCCTCCCTGGGTGTCGCCTTTTTCGGGGAAGGCAAAAATAAGATCAACATCGGAAGAGAGATTTAACTCCCCCGCCCCCAGTTTGCCCATGCCCAGGATAACAAGGCGCTGTGGTGAGCCATCCTTACGGGGCGCGGGCAACCCCCAGCGCGGCGCATAAAACTGCTCAAGCCAGGTTAACGCCGCCTCAAGACACATTTCAGCAAGCTCGGAGACCGCATGAGCGGTATCCCACATGGTTTGGCCTTCGGCACGGTTAAGATCGCGCCAGATAATGCCTAGCATACGCTTACGGCGAAAACGTCGAATCGCCCGCTGCATCGCCTCCTCGTCTTCAGTGCTCTCTAGCGACTCATTAAGCCAGCCTGCCAGCTCCTCCCGACCTAGGTTTTCATCCAATTCTCCGGCAATATCCAGCTCAGTTAGCCAGTGGGGGTAGCGCGTCAAGGTATCCAGGGCAAACGTTGAGATGGCAAGCACTTTGGCTAACGCTTCACGCCGCTGAGCGGAAAGCGCTTGCCAACTGCTTGTAGGCAGCTCCTGCTTGGTCATGGAGGCTATATTATCGGCTTGAGAAAGCGCGTCGCTTAACCGCTGCCAGGCAGCGTTAGTTGTTTTGTGCAACGACGCTGGCAGCACCGCCAACGGCAAAAAGTCATCGTTCATATCCATACCACCTCGCTGCCAAGCGTTTTAATGCCCACTTAAAACGGTCTGCGCTTAAAAACTTAAGCCAAGAGCTTATGCAAAGAACTTATGCCAGCCCAATAACCCCCAGGTGAGTCCAGCCATGATCAGTGACAGCATCACCGCCGCCGAACCAATATCCTTCGCCCGACCAGAAAGCTCGTGGTGCTCAGTACCGATCCGATCCACCACGTTCTCGATAGCACTGTTGAGAAGCTCCACGATCAGCACAAAAAACAGGCTACTTACCAGCAATAGCCAACTAATGATGCTATCCCCTATCCACCAGGCGAAAGGCAGCAGCAGCGCAGTAATAACCACTTCTTGGCGAAAAGCTGCTTCGTTTCTAAACGCTGCTTTCAAGCCTTTCAGCGAATAGCGCGTGGAGTGAACTAAATGCGTTAAGCCGGTATGCCCAGGTTTCATGCACGTCGCCTCAGCTTGTGAGCGTGGAGTTAAATTAGTTCGCTAAAATCATTGCATCCAGATCCAGTGACAGTGGATCCAGCACCTCAGGCCAGCTTAAATAGGGCGTACTGCTGCTGCCATTCACCATGACACTAAACACCCCCCAGCGCCCCTGTGCAGTGCGGAAATAGCCTGCGGCGGCGCGCACAGCAAACGGCTGATTGAGCGTACCGGTTTTCAGCATGACATTGTTCTGGAACGTAGGTGAGCCACGGCGAATAAAGCGCATTACACCATTGGCAGGGGACTGAAAAGAGGCTACGAAGCTTGGAAACAGCGCACTTTGGTGGAACATATTTTCCAGCATCACGTTAACACCTTGGGCGGAGGTGCGGTTTTCAGTAGTCAATCCGCTACCACTGTACATGGTTAACGGACCGTGACCGGGTAAGCCTTGAGCATAAGTTTCAATGGCCTGACCCGCTTGTCGTAGCTGCGCCTGTGGCGTGTCCACAAGATCCAGCGCCAGCACATCGGCCATATAATTATTGGAGTAATTCATAATACGCAGCAACAGTTCTTGCAGCGGCTGGCTATCCACCGCGGCCAAGCGCCGTGCGTTACTGGGTGGCTGCGTTGAGCTGACCCGCCACGGTTCACGCACCTGAATTCCAGCTTGATTCAACATGCCCATCAACACCTGCGCTGTTTTATCGGCGGCATCGCCTGCGCCGCGATAGATATCTTGAGCGGAAGCATTGGTTGAAATTTGCCCGGTTAAGCGCATAACGTCGCCACGCTCGTCGGTAATCCGTTCAGCGCTAATTTCAGTACCGCTGTTAGCTGGTCGAGTAACCACTTGATTATCAATGGTGATTAGCGATGTCTGGCTATCGCACAGACCTACTCTGGCGGGTTCACCGGCGGTCGCCGCCGGCGCGACGTTAACGCACCAACTGCCGAAATTGACCCCCGCCGACGAGAGCGGCGCGCTATACGCATTGGCCACCCGTGTACGGGCATTACAGCGGTCCGTGGTAATGCACTCAACAGGGCCAAAGCGCCACTGGCTCACCACCAGCGCGCCATCAACTTCACGCACACCTGCCAAATGCAAGCGCTGCACCAAGCGCCACAGATTTTCAGTGGTCAGCCCTGGGTCACCGCCTCCTTCAAACACTAAATCGCCGCGCAACACGCCGCCCTCGACACTACCTAAGCTAACGAGCTGACTGGTAAAGCGGTGCTGTGGGCCAAAACGCTCTAGCGCTGCCGCCGCTAAGTAAGCCTTGGTTACCGATGCTGGCGACAGCTGGCGCTCAGGGTTTAGGCTACCCAGTAATGGGTTTGAACCCGAGTCAGCGTCCAACAGGCGTGCCTCAGCACTAATCGAAAACCCTTTATCCTGCAGCTGACTTAAACGATTGAAATCGGCGAACAGGCTAGAACTGGCACATAGCGCCGCCGTGGCAAATCCAGCCACCAGTGACCAGCGTCGTACGCGGCCTGAGCCAAACATAGAACCCATAAAAGAAGCGTGAAAAAAATCCATTACGTCAACCTACCTCAATGCACATTTATTTAGGAATAACATCTCTTTATAAGCCAGCTGCAGCATTCGCACCTGCGTCCGCGTCTCCAACAAACGCTATGTCCGCTGCAAATCAACGCACAACGTCCAGAGCACCTGCCCGCTTTGAGCATACTTAGCTTCAAACGGGGTTAAGTAGTTATCTTTAGGCGTAATTTCGTTAATCATTGCCTGCTTGCCAGTTACTTGAGCAACCGCCAAGGAAAACTCTTCAACGTAAATCGCCCAGTTTGAGCGCACCTCAAGTCGACCACCAAGCGCCAACAGTGTGGGTAAAACCGCATGGCCATGCCAGCGCATTTTTAAGTGTCCAGCTTTGGGGTACGGGTTTGGATAGAGCAAATAGTGCCGTTCTGGTGCCCATCCGGCCTGTTCGGCCAAGCGCCAGAAGTCGACAAGATCAGCCCTCACCAGTAGCGCATTAGCGGGCAGCTCACCGTGGTCACGCCCTAAGCGATCCTCACTGCGATCCACGCCCATAATGGCATGAGAAGGGAACTGCGACGCCAGTTGGCGTGTCGATATCCCCACGCCACAGCCTGAATCAAGTATTAATGGGGCTTGGCGGGACTGGAGCCACTCTGCTGCAAACGTAAAGTTATGCCTGGTATGTTCAGCGATCGGCTTGCGCAGTGGATGCGCCAGCGCTCGGTTTACACGGCGGATCAAATCCTGATGCGGACCTGGCTGATTTGAGATCACTGGTCGAGAATTATGCTGCATGCCATCACTCGGCTGAAAAGCATGATTCTATCAGTCTCGAACGCTTGCGGCATGACGCCGTTACGCGCCCGGTGCTATGATCACGCCTGACGAACTTATTAATGTACTTATTAAGCGCATGGTACTAGCCCTAATTTGCTCATACCGTTGCCGATAATTGTTACCACCACCGCATTACGAGGAACCCGGCTTGTCACACTTACCGGTGATTGTCGGCATGGGCGGCATCAATCCCGCTGGCAGAACCTCTGGCCATCAGGCCTTCCGCCGCACTGTGCTTGATGCCCTTCCTGCCGACCAGCAACGCCAGACACTGGAAGGCTTGGCGGCGCTTATGCGTCTTGTTGAGCATTCAGAAAATGGCTGGCACGACACTTCTGGCCATCCTGTAGACGCTCCGGCCGATTCGCTTCGTGAACGGGTGCTTAATCACACCCTGATCCGTCGCAATGAAGACCCGCGTTTTCTCGCCCCTGGCCTACCGTCTAACCGTCAGGCCAGCATGCAGTTTGCTGAGCCGCTGCGTTTTACGCTGCGCCGCCGTCAATTGCCTGAACACCTGCCCACTGATTGGCAAGTGCGCGATATTGATGCCCGCGAGGTAGAGGTCAGCGTGCCTGCTGGGATATTAGACGTACTGCTACCGGACGCGCAGGTCTCCAAAGTGCGCGCTGCTGCCCAGTTACCCAGCGGCTTTGATCCTGCGGGCCTTTACCGCAGCGTGCACCACCCCCGTGGCCTATCACTGGCGGTATTCGGTGCCAGCGACTGTCTAGGTGCCAGCGGTTTGTCTTGGGAGACACTGCGTCAGCAGTTAAACCCGGATCATATTGCCGTTTACGCTGGGAACTCCATCGGTCAGTTGGATGATCAAGGCTGGGGTGGCTTACTGAAAAGCTTAGTCAGTGGTCAACGCGCCACTTCCAAGCAGATGCCGCTGGGATACGGCCAAATGCCCGCGGATTTTTTGAATGCGTATGTGCTTGGCAGCGTAGGCGGCACGGGCGCGGCATTGGGCGCTTGCGCCAGCTTTTTATATAACCTGCGTCTAGGCATTGATGATATCCGCTCGGGCCGTCGCCGAGTGGTGATGGTGGGCACGGCGGACGCTCCTATCACGCCAGAAATTATCGAAGGGTTCCGGGCTATGGGCGCCCTGGCTGACGATGCAGGTCTAAAAGCGCTGGACGCGCTTGAGCTGCTTACCGACAGCGACTATCAACGCGCCTGCCGTCCGTTTGCCCGTAACTGTGGCTTTACCATGGCCGAAGCCAGCCAGTTCGTCCTATTAATGGACGACGCTTTAGCGCTGGAAGTGGGCGCTGATATTCTTGGTGCAGTGCCAGAAGTATTTGTGAATGCTGACGGCTATAAGCGCTCAATTTCTGCACCGGGTATTGGCAATTACATCACGCTGGGTAAAGCAGCTGCTTTTGTGCGCGATATGTTGGGTGAAAAAGCACTCAAAGAACGTACTTTTTTGCATGCCCATGGCACCAGCACGCCAAAAAACCGTATTACCGAGTCCCACGTGTTTGATGAAATCGCTCGTGCTAACGGCATTACCGATTGGCCGGTAGTCGCCATCAAAGCGTTTATTGGTCACTCCCAAGGCTCTGCCGCGGGTGACCAGTTGGCAAGCGCCCTGGGCAGCTTTGCCCACGACTTACTTCCGGGCATCCCCACCCTGGATGCTGTCGCTGACGATGTATATGCAGACCGCTTACGCTTTTCGCAAACAGCACAGTCATTTCAGGCCGATGCCGCCTTTATCAATGCCAAAGGCTTTGGTGGTAACAATGCCACGGGCGTTGTGCTCTCGCCCGCAGTCACTGAGCGCTTGCTGACTCAGCGCCACGGAGCCGCCGCCATCAGTGCCTGGAAAGAGCGTCGCGAAGCAGTACGCGAAGCCGCCGCCGCCTTTATCCAACAAGCCGACCGTGGGCACTATGCCCCTCGCTATCAGTTTGGTGAAGCGGTACTTGAAGGGCCTGAGCTCGACATTCATGCCGACCGGATTCATATTCCTGGTTACAACCATGCCGTTTCGTTAACCAGTGATAACCCTTTTGGTCGTCTGGATGAGGAAGCGTCCCGATGAGCGTTAATAAAGTGAATATCGCCGTCTACCCCGGCACCTTCGACCCCATTACCAATGGTCACTTTGATCTGATTGAGCGCGGCGCGCGCATGTTCGATAAGGTGGTCATTGCGGTGGCAGCAAGCCCGGGGAAAAGCCCCAGTCTCAACCTGGAAACACGGATGACCCTGGCGAAAGCGGTCTGCGCATCGCTGCCTAATGTTGAGGTTATCGGCTTCTCAACACTGCTCACTACGATGATGCATGAGCAAAGGGCGACGATAATTCTACGCGGTCTGCGTGCCGTCTCTGACTTTGAGTATGAGCTGCAGCTTGCCAATATGAATCGCGCCCAAAACCCAGAGCTTGAAAGCGTTTTTTTAACCCCAGCGGTAGAAAATTCGTATATTTCCTCCACCATTGTGCGTGAAATTGCCAAGCTTGGCGGTGATATTTCCCCCTTGGTACATCCACAGGTCGCCGAGGCGCTGCGTAACCACTACACTAGCTAGCCTAATGCCATCCGCGAGGTATGCCCATGGCCCTGATGATTACCGACGAATGCATTAATTGCGACGTCTGCGAGCCCGAATGCCCCAATGATGCCATCTCTCCCGGTGAGGAGATTTATGTCATCGACCCGAATCTATGTACCGAATGCGTCGGTCACTACGACGAGCCCCAGTGCCAGCAGGTCTGTCCGGTAGACTGCATTCCGCTTGACCCTGAACGCCACGAGACCCAAGAGCAGTTGATGAAGAAGTACCGCATCATCACTGCCGCCTAAGCCTAATGCGAATTTGGGCCCTCGCCTGGCCAATCATTCTCTCCAACATCACCGTTCCACTACTCGGGTTGGTGGATACCGCCGTGGTCGGGCACCTGCCCGACTCTCGCTATCTCGCCGGCGTTACCTTAGGCGCCACGCTGTTTAGCTTTCTCTACTGGGGGTTTGGCTTTTTGCGCATGGGCACCACGGGGCTAGTCGCGCAAGCCATGGGGCGCGAAAGCGATACTGATGTGCGCAACCTGCTAGGGCAGTCCTTGATCATGGCGCTGGTCATTGGCACGTTGCTTATTATGTTTGCCTCACCGCTGATTACACTAGGCTTGTGGCTATTAGATGGTAGCGAAGTAGCTACTAACATAGCCCGTGAATACGCTCATATACGCCTCTGGTCAGCGCCAGCGGTGCTAGCCAATTACGCCATTCTGGGCTGGTTTCTGGGTCAGCAAAATTCACGCGTTACGTTAATGATTTTGCTGTTAACCAATAGCGTGAATATCGTACTGGATTTATGGTTTGTCGTCGGGCTAGGAATGACCAGCAACGGAGTGGCCTGGGCAAGCGTAATCGCTGATTACAGCGCGTTAGCGTTCGGCAGCTACTTAGTGATGCGTCAACTTGCCTTTTTAAAAGGCCACTTCTTACGTGAGCGCCTGATAGCGCTGACGGCTTACGCAGCGCTGTTTAACGTCAACGCCAATCTTTTTGTACGCACCCTTGGTCTGCTGTTTGCGATGGCATTTTTTACTGCCCAAGGCGCCCGCCAGGGAGATACGGTCTTAGCTGCCAATGCGGTGCTACTACAATTTATTATGTTGACGAGCTATGCCTTGGATGGCTTTGCCCACGCCGCCGAATCACTCATTGGTCGCGCTTACGGTCGTAAAGACTGGCGCGAGTTTGCCGCCACGGTGCGCGCTGCCGCCCGTTTCTCCTTCTGGACGGCGGGTGCTGCCGCCATACTGTTTGCGTTAGGCGGTAATGCCCTGATCGCACTGCTTACTGGCCTTGAAGAGGTACGCACTACAGCGGCGCAGTACCTACCGTGGATGGTGGTCATGCCGTTGATAGCCGTATGGAGTTACCTACTTGATGGGGTATTTATTGGCACCACCGCCGTGCGCGAAATGCGGAATAGTATTTTTATTGCGCTTGCGGCCTACCTACCCGCTTGGTGGTTAACCCAAGGGTTAGGCAATCACGGCCTTTGGCTTGCGTTTATGCTGTTTACCCTCGTTCGCTCTGCCGTACTGATTCATTATTATCGTCGCTATCGCCTTACTCACTGGCAATAAAACGGGCACGATGAGCGGAAAGAGCACTAACGTGAGATGTAGTGGACACCTTCAACGTGAAAAAAGCCGCGCTCCCCCGTATATTAGCCATGCCCTTGCACTCCCTATGCACAGCCAAGGCACTGCTTAGCCATTTCCTAATAATGAATAAAGAGAGCATCCCATGCTTAAAATGATATCAAAACCGGCGGTTAAGCTGGTTGAGCGCTATCTACCCGATCCCTATATTTTCGTGCTACTGCTGACGTTAATCGCGGCGGTCGCTGCCATTGCTGTTGAGCGCCAAACGCCGCTGGCAGTGCTGCGCTTCTGGGGCGATGGCTTCTGGGGGCTGCTTACTTTCTCAATGCAGATGCTACTGGTGCTGGTCACTGGCTTTATGCTGGCAAGCTCACCGCCAGTGAAACGCATTCTGCAAAAAATTGCCGGCACTGCCAAAACACCTGGCGGTGCGATCATCTTAGTGACGCTGGTTTCATTGGCAGCAAGCTGGATCAACTGGGGCTTTGGCCTTGTGGTCGGCGCGCTGTTCGCTAAAGAGCTGGCTCGCCTGATTCGCGTGGACTACCGACTACTGGTGGCCAGTGCCTACTCAGGCTTTGTGGTGTGGCATGGTGGTTTAGCGGGATCTATTCCGCTAACGATCGCCACCGAAGGCCATTTTTCCGCCGACCAAATAGGCGTTGTTAATACCGGCTCAACGATTTTCGCTTTCTTTAACATCGCTATCGTCGCCTGCCTGTTTATCGCTATTCCCTTAGTAAACCGTATGATGCTGCCGGATGAGAAAGATAGCGTCTACGTTGACCCTAGCGTGCTGAACGATGAGCCAGAGCCTGTAGGTCGAATTACTCGCCCCGCAGAACGCCTTGAAAACAGCATGGCGCTTGCGCTGCTGGTCGGCATTCCAGGCCTGCTGTTTTTGCTCGACCACTTTTTAATACGGGGCGGCAGCTTGAACCTCAACGTGGTTAACTTTCTGTTTCTGTTTTTAGCTATTGTGCTGCACCGTACCCCCCGCAACCTGCTTAACAGCTTGAACGAAGCGATTAAAGGCGGCGCGGGTATCGTCATTCAGTTTCCGTTTTATGCGGGCATCATGGCGATCATGGTTCAGTCAGGGTTGGCTGAGAGCATGTCTGAGTGGCTGGTATCGTTTGCCACTGCGACTTCTTTACCCTTCTGGTCATTCCTCAGTGCAGGCATTGTGAACCTGTTTGTGCCTTCCGGCGGTGGCCAGTGGGCCGTGCAAGCTCCGGTTATGTTGCCTGCGGCAGAGGCACTGGGCGCCGATATCGCTCGCGTTGCCATGGCGGTTGCCTGGGGTGATGCATGGACTAACTTGCTGCAGCCTTTCTGGGCACTGCCAGTACTCGCGATTGCCGGGCTGAAAGCCAAAGATATTATGGGCTTCTGCCTGATTCAGCTATTTATTACCGGTGCTATTATCTCCGTCGGGCTTGTGTGGTTTTAAAGCAGCCTCTCATTCACTGCCTGCCGCTCAGTTTGACACTACGCTGGGGCAGGCAGTGATCACAGAAGGAAGATGGTATGTCAGACACTGACATTAGCGAACACACCGCCCTCCCTGGGCAGCATGAACTATCGATGACAGTGCTGATGACGCCCGACATGGCAAACTTCAGCGGCAAAGTGCACGGTGGCGCGATTCTTAAAAAGCTAGACGAAGTCGCCTTCGCCTGCGCCAGCCGCTATTCAGGCCATTATGTGGTGACCTTGTCGGTGGATCAGGTGCTATTTAAACAACCGATTCACGTGGGTGAACTGGTTACTTTTTTAGCCAGCGTTAACCATGTTGGCCGCTCTTCAATGGAAATTGGCATTAAGGTTGTCGCCGAAGATATCCGCAACAAATTGATTCGGCACACCAATAGCTGCTACTTAACCATGGTGGCCGTTGATGCTGACGGCAACCCCGCCAGCGTACCGCCACTTAATCTGGCAACATCACTGCAGAAGCTTCGCTTTGAAAAGGCGGCACTGCGCAAAAAGCTACGTAAGCAGGCAGAGCAAGAAGAGCAGTTGACCCAACAGCATCATCAGTCACAGGCCCAGTAAAACATACCGCAGCCAACGACAAGGAGTTCGTATGCTCGCCAGGGAACGTTACCCGCATTTGCCGAAAGCGGTTGAGTACGCCCATATTGGCTGGGATTTTCTGATTCTGGCAGCCGTGGTGATTAACCTTGCGCTGCTACTTTTTGATTCTTTATTTTTATTGGGGCCTATTAATCAAGGCATTGCCAATATTGCGCCTGGGTTTCATGCTTTCTACGATGAGGCGATACATAGCCGCTTTCTCAGCATCGACCTTGTGTTTGTGGGTTTATTTGTGGCCGATGTACTGCTGGGTTGGTCGGTTGCTATTGCCGAGCGGCGCTACCACCGCTGGTTCTTTTACCCCTTCGTGCACTGGTATGACGTGCTCGGGTGTATTCCCTTAGCAGGCTTCCGTTGGCTGCGTATCTTGCGGGTGTTCTCGCTGATCAACCGCCTACACCGCTTAGGCATGATTAACGTTACCCGCTGGTCAGCTTATCAATTTGCCGCTAAGTACTACGATATCCTGCTGGAAGAGCTCTCTGACCGAATTGCGCTGCGTTTGCTTGGCAACGTTCAGCAGCAGATTCGTGCCACCGACTCACTTACTGAACGCGTTGTTGACCGCGTAATAATGCCGCGTAAAGCGCAGTTGATTCACGAGATTACTCAGCGCCTGGAAGAGACGGTGGGTAAATCTTATCAACGCAACCGATCCGACATCATGGCTTATATAAACGAGCTGGTCAGCCGTAGCCTGCGTGAAAGTCCTGAAATCCAGCGTTTGCGTCGCTTACCTATGGGGCAGCCCGCCGCCAGCGCCATGGAGGCCTCCCTAAGCGGCATTGCCCAACGACTGGTTGATGAATTAGCGCTTGGCATTCACTCAACGGAATTTCGCCAGTTGGTAGAGCGCACAGCCGATAGCGGCTTTGATACCTGGCTGACCGTTGACGAGGGCAGTCACTACGTGACCGAGCAGGTTCTCTACGACATTCTTGAGATGCTCAAAGAGCAGGTTAATCGCCAGCGCTGGAAAGATCGCTATGAGTAGGCGTTTATAAAGTCGCCTGAGCGAGCGGCGGCTGTGCTAAGCACTCGCTGATCACACTTAATGCAGCGGTCAATGTCGGTCGGTTCTTGGCCGCACCAATACAGAGTCGAATGGCTTGCGGTGCGGGTGTGCTACCCACGCAAAATGGCTCTGCGCTGCTCACTCTGACGCCACGTTGTAATAACCGGTCACATAGCTCTAGTGCTCGACGCCCCTCCGGCAGCGTAAGCCATACATTGCTGCCGTGAGAGCGCCCACTGAACGAATATCCCTGCAACCACTCAGCCGTTAACAGCTGGCGTGCAACCAACTCTTGGGTCTGCCACGCAAGCAGTGTTTCGGCGGCGGGCTGAGTAATCCAGTGGCAAGCCACATCAATCATAAGGGGCGGCACCATCCAGCTCTGCGCACGTAGCCCAGCAGTAAGCTGCTCATGCTGAGAGAGAGGCGCTCGAAGCACTCCGATACGCAGCCCACCAGCCAATACCTTCGCCGTGCTAAACACGAAAAAGGTACGCTCTGGTGCCAATAAATAGAGCGGCGTTCCGCGATGCTCAACGGGCAGGTACTGCACACCATCTTCTATCAGCCAGATATCATACTGTTTTGCCAGCGCCACCAGTTGCTCACGCCGAGACTCGCTTAAACTTACCCCCGTAGGGTTATTTTGATCTGGCGTGATGTAAATGACCCTGGGTGGCTGTCGGGCGCACTGCGCTTCAAGCAGGTCCATGCGCATCCCCTCGTCGTCTTGGCCAATCCCCACTAATTTGAGACACGCCTGCTGTGCAGCACTAATCGCCCCAGGATAGGTCAGGCTATCAGCAGCCATTAGCTCACCTGGCCGAAGCAATGTATGAAGTACCAAGCTGATGCCGTGCTGGCCACCCTGTGTAATAAGTAGCTCATCAGCCATTAAAGGCATTCCTAAGCTATTCAACCAGTGGGCGAGTATTTCTCGATGCTCCTGACGACCCTGCGCTTGCTGGTAAGTCACTCCACGCTCTAACGCGGGCTCAGATTGGCTGAGATTGGATAACGCTTCGCTTAAAGATGCCTGTCGTAAAGGGTGTGGTGGGGGAAGACTTAGACTTAGATCAATGATTCCCGACGCATTATCGGGCGAAGCCGCTGGATTAAACACACTGGCTTGCGCTTTACCTTTTACATAAGTCCCGCTACCGACCCGCGCAGCCACCCAGCCATGGCGCTCGGCCTCCGCATAGCCACGGGTTACCGTGCCTATGGTGACCCCTAACGCATCCGCTAAGCGACGCTGAGGAGGCAAGCGCTCACCAGGGGCTAATGTACCTGCGCGAATAGCTGCTTCAATAGCGTGTGCAATGGCGCGATAGCGTGGACCATTAAATGCTTTCAGCGAAGGCACCCAAATTGTCATGGTGACAATAAACCCTTTGACGTTAATTTAAAGCTCATTATGCTATCAAAAGTTATGGGAAAACAAATTTTCCATCAATATTGTATGGGTACAAAAAATGAGCAATGAGTGGTTAATTCTCGGCCCTGCTGCCATGTATATGATTTCAATGACGCTGACGCCTGGGCCAAATAACATCATGTTGACCGCTTCAGGAGCAAACTTTGGTTTTCGTCGTACGTTACCGCATATGTGGGGGATTTTAGGCGGCTGCTTTTTATTATTTGCGGGAATTGCCTTGGGGCTGGGCGTGCTGTTTGAACGCTATCCAGTGGTTCAGACCGCCCTGCGCTGGGTGGGAAGCGCTTACTTACTCTATTTGGCTTGGAAGATTGCCACCGCCCCGCCCCCCAACCTAACGGTGCGAGAGCATAGCGTGCCGTTTACCTTTTGGCAGGCAGCCGCGTTTCAGTTCGCCAACCCTAAAGCGTGGGTCATGGGGCTGGCATTAATGGCTGGCTTTCTGCCTGAAAGCGGTCAACCCGTCGTCAATGCGCTGGTATTAGCAGGTTTTGCTGAAGTGGTCGCCCTGCCGTGCATTGCACTTTGGGCCGCTTTTGGTAGCGCGATAGGGCAGTGGATCAAAAGCGACGGCGCATGGCGGGCGTTCAATGTCACCATGGGGGTGTTGACCGCCGCCTGCGTCGTACTGATCTTGGGTTAATCTAAAACTAAATGATGGTAACAACGCTTTAACCGCAGCGAAGATCATCAATAACATCTTGATCATCAAGATGAATATTCAAGCGATCAGGATGGTAATCCATGGTAGCCATGTCACCAGGGCGTAATACGCGCACTTGGCGGGCGCTACTATCGCTTTGCAACTGGGGCACGTTAGCTTCATCAAACTGCTCGCCAATAGCATACTGAATAGCCTCTAAATCACAAGCAGCGGTCTGCTCTTGATTGGAGCCATTCGGCGTTACCGTTGGCGGTGGGGGGGCGGCATCAACGTCATCGCCAGCGGGAGAAATCGGCATTTGCGAACTAACACAGGCAGTCAATAGAAGCGTGAAAGCACTGACAACAACAATTTTAGACAGGGGAAAGCAGGGCTTCATCCTTGAATCTCCAAAAGGGTTATTAAACCTAACGGGCTAGGCGTTAGCCTAGCCCGTGGGATGCTACTATTTTTCTAAACCACTATCTTTCTAAACCACTACGTTTCTAAATCGCTATCTTTGCAAACTACCATCTTGCCATACAGCGTTAATTAATTATTCTGCTGCATCTTGGACGGCACGACCGCCCGCTTGCACATCCTGACCAGCGCCAGAAATAGTGTTACAGCCAGTTAGTACACCTACAGTCATCAGCAACATAAAGCTCATGGCTAATAATTTCTTCATTTACGTTCTCCTTAACGAGACATTCAACAGCGGGAAACTCCACTGACAACGCTAATTGCCACTAGGGAGTTTTTTCAGGGTAACAGCGTTTTAGAGATTGTGCCTGCTATGCTGTGAAAAACCTTTGATACTCAGGAGCCTGTTGAGTGAAAAATTTCACGCTTGATGAACGCCTAGCTGCAGATACTTTGCCGGTGGCGGATTTGCCGCTTTGCCGCGTACTGCTAATGAATGATGCCCGTTATCCCTGGGCTATTCTGGTGCCGCGTCACGCCTCTGTCAGTGAAGTGTATGAACTTTCTGCAGTGGATCAACAGCAATTATGGCGCGAGGCAACGGATCTGGGTGAAGCAATGATGACAGCCCTGGGAGGGGATAAACTCAATATCGCCTCGCTTGGCAACGTGGTCAGCCAACTACATGTACATGTGGTGATACGTCGGCGCACTGATGCCACTTGGCCAGCACCGGTATGGGGCAACGGCACCCCGAAGCCCTATGACCTTGATGAACAAGCGCGCATTAGGGATTTATTGCTGGCACATATTCAAAGCGGCAATCACTAAAGTGGCACTACCCCAATGGATGGCCCTGTCGAGCGGGGGGTTCATTGAGCAGAGGACCATTAGCAGGCTGAGCCACCCCCGCAACGCTTAGCGAAACTCCTAAGGCGACAATTAGCGAACCACCCGCCAGGGCTACCCAGCCCGTCGCCTTTTGCACGTTACGCTGGCTGTGCTGCTGTTTGGACAAACGCCGTTGTGCCCATCCTCGTGCCAGAATACTTGCCAAAGCAAGTGCTGAGACGGTAATCCCGGTGCCCAGCGACATTGCCAATACCGATGCTACGCCCACTTCGAATTGACCCAGCAAGCTAGCAGCCCCCACCATCAATACCGCGCCACTGCAGGGGCGCATACCAATGGCACCCACCGTCATGATAGCCGTACGCCAGTCTAAGGCTTGCTGAGGTTCAATGTGATGAGCTCCCCCGCAGCAGTGGCTATGGTCATGGCTGTGACTGTGATTATGGCCATCACCAGCGCTAAATGTATAAATCGTTTTTTCAGGTTGATAAGCTTGGCGCAGTTGCTTAATTGCTCGCCAGCATAACCACGCGCCTAAGAGGGCTACTAATAAAAAGCTGGCCTGTTCAACCCACACAACGCTGCCCATGGCTTGGCGCGTTACCCAACCAAAGCCATGCACCAGCACTACGACAAGTGCAATAGCCGTAACACCTTGTAGTAATGAAGCCGCAAATGAGAGGCCTAAGGCGCGCTTAACTGCACCGCCGTGGGTGGCTAGATAGGTAGCGAGTACCGCCTTGCCGTGGCCTGGACCAGCGGCATGAAACACGCCATAGGCAAAACTGATACCTAGCAAACTCAACCATGTCGCTGTCGTGGGCGTCCGTGATAATTCGGTAATCGCTAACGTCAGCGAGCGATGCAAATCGCGCTGCCAACCAAGCAGTTGATAGCTCAACCCCTGCAACCCGCCTTGCGCCACAATGCTAAAAACCACTGCGGCGATCACCAGCAAACCTATCGCTAATGCCAAATGGCGAGTGATGGGCCTTGTTAAGAACATCGTACCACTCCATCATTAAAATAGTTATAAAGTAACATAAAAGCCTATATTTTATAACTTCGCCTAACGGCAATCCACGCGCCCCGTCTCGGCAAAATGTCGGCCCAAACCAGGCTCGCCGGTCTCATCTTCACCTAGCATTGCGGCTTCCATGACCAGCTCAGGGTCAGGATTCGCGGGAACAATACTCAATTCGCAGGCAGGCTCACCGTTAAGAATCAACGCCTCTTCAAGTGGTTGATTGTTTTCAGCTTCGTGTACAACTTCTAAGTAGTAAGTAGAATCAAACACCTGATAGGTAAGCTGGTTGCCTTCCAATGATTGAGGCGACTCCAGAGGTAGAATAAACATGAATGTTAGCCGCCCATCACGCTCCAACGCGGTATACTCACTTACCTCTCCTAGCGTCTGGCGCTCACCGTTGATACTTACTTCGGTCAAATAGTCATATCCTGAAAGGTTGTCGCGTATCTCTTTTCCTAGCTGATCAAGCCCTTCATCAAGGCTCGCCGCCTCTACCTGTTGTAGCTCCTCAAACACCACCAAACTATAAAATGGATCCATACGCCATGTTTGATGTAAGCCACTCACCACGCCTTCATCATCGGTGATTACCCTAACGCTTAGATCAATCCAGCCGTGAGGATGAGCGTGCACATTAGTACTTCCCAAAAGGCTTGCCATGCTCACCGCTAATCCCAGGATGGCTCTTTTTCCCACTCCCCTCATGGTGCAACTCCCAATTTATGCTGTAAAGCGACAAGCCAAGGGTCTAGCAAATAGGAAGGTAATGGCTGGCCGCCACGCAGCGCCGACACGCGCACACGGCTACTACTGCCCTCTTCACTTACTTGAAGCTGCAGCCGATATTCTGGCCAGCGGGCTAGCGATGCTTCCGCTCTGCCAAGCGATAGGTCAGCATGCCGCACCACGTAGCCCTGCTCTATCATCAGCTCAACGGCCTCACGAAAGGTCTCTTCCGACGAGGTGGCATAGACAAGTTCACGGGGCTCCAGCGGCGTTGTGGTGGCACAACCTGTTAGCCCCCCGAGCAGCCCCAGCGCCAGCCAATGGCGAATCTTCATAGTGGGCTCCTGGTCATGGGTACGGCTTGTTCAAAACGGGTTTGAAAGCGCTGACAGAAATCATCATTGCTAGCATTGTAGGATTCGCGCATGTCTCCCACATGGTCAAAGCGGCGAACATCACGAGAGATTCGCACATGATCGTTATTCACCAGAAGCGATACGCGCTCTACTTCGACTGGTTGCTGGCCAATTCCCCCACCAAACCCACCCCCCATACCGATACCGATGCCCGAACCGCGACCAAAGCCTAAACCGCCAAATACACGCATGCCTCGACCATAGCCATAGGCATTGTCGTAAGGGTCGTAATAGCCATGCAGCGCACGCTCGCGGCTGGCACTAACCAATCCCAATGTGGTATCGGTAGAAGTTAAGGTGAATCCCCACTCAGTAAGCACATCCACACTGGTTTTTAACGCTATGCTGGCTTCTAGCGCTGATTCGGCACTGGTAGGCGCATTAATGGGGAAGTAGCACGAGGCTGCGGGGGCTGGTTCCGCCTGCGGTAAGCGATCAGGAACCGCTTGGCAGCCAGCAAGCACCAGCAGGCAGGTTAAGCTTATCGGTATCAACTTCATGTTAAATCCTTTAACGGACGCGGCCGCTGGTTTGCCGCTGGCTAGCGCGCTAAGCTCGCTAATAATAGCTATATCTAATGACACTGTATTGATGAGAACGTTTCGTGGAGTTCGTGCTAATGAATATATTGCTTTGCCCCGACAGTTTTAAAGATGCGCTGAGCGCTCAAGAGGCCGCTGCGGCGATGGCGCGCGGGGTGCAGTCTGCAGTGCCAGATGCACATGTTCAGACCTGCCCGCTAGCGGATGGCGGCGAAGGCAGTTTGGACGCACTGATCGCTGCTACGGGTGCTGAACGCCGCCAACTAGAAGTGCAGGATGCCCTTGGTCGTAAGCGTCAAGCAGCCTGGGGCTGGCTAGGCGAGCAGCGTACCGCGTTTATTGAACTGGCAGAAGCCAGCGGCTTACAACATCTTTCCGCCAGTGAGCGTACCGCGCTCCATACTTCTACGTTTGGCGTGGGCGAACTGCTATGCGCAGCGCTTGATCAGGGAGCTGAAAAGGCCCTTCTACTACTCGGTGGCAGCGCCACCAACGATGGTGGCGCGGGCATGCTGCAGGCATTGGGCGCTCGTCTGCTTGATCAAAATGGTAAGCCACTTCCTCCGGGCGGCGCTGCGCTTAGCCAACTGGCAAGCCTAAACGTGGATGAACTAGACCCACGCCTCAGCGGGCTCACTTTAGAAGCCGCTGTTGATGTAGACAACCCGCTGCTGGGCGAGCGCGGTGCCAGCGCGGTATTCGGCCCGCAAAAAGGTGCGTCACCCCAGGAAGTTGAACAGCTAGACCAAGCGCTTAGCCACTTTGCCGATATAAGCGCGCAGGTATTGGGCCAGGATCATCGCGAGTTACCCGGCGCAGGCGCTGCTGGTGGAATGGGGTTTGCGGCACGGGCATTTTTTAATGCCACCTTGAAGCCCGGTATTGAGATGATCATGCAGCAGGCCGATATGTCAGCGCGGCTGGCGCGCGCGGATTTGGTGATTACCGGTGAAGGCCGTCTGGATGGCCAGAGCCTGGCGGGCAAAACGCCCATTGGTGTTTCTCGCGCCGCTCAACGACTTAACAAGCCGGTCATTGTGCTGGCTGGCAGTCTTGGCGATGGCTGGCAAGCGTGCTTGGATGAAGGCGTTACAGCAGCGTTTGCGCTCGCCGACGGCCCGATGACATTAGAAGAAGCGTTGCCGCGTACTGCCGAGCTTTTGGAGGCTCGTTGTGAAAGCCTGGTGCGCCTGTGGATGGCTCCCGCACCTTAGTGGATATTTTTTTAGCTATTAATGGGAAAGGGAGGCGGCGGCTTTTTCAACCGGGCCTTGAAAAGCGGCTGCATCGCCAGCATGTAAGTCACAGAAGGCTAGAAACGATAGCAAAATTGATAATGCTTTTGCGCTATGGCAGCGATGAACAAAACTTGTTTTGCATCAGTCTCAAGGCGCTTTATGCTGATTTACACGTATCAAACGCCACATTGAGTGGCATAGGACAGGGAGGTAGACAATGAGCGACACCAACAGTATTGGCCTACACGAAGGCAGTGCCAGCCAACTCGCCGAAAAGCTTAATCACCTGCTGGCCAATTACCAGATTTTTTACATGAACGTACGTGGCTATCACTGGAACGTCAGAGGCAGTGACTTCTTTGAACTTCACGCTAAGTTTGAAGAGTTTTATACCGACCTACTGACTAAGGTAGATGAAGTTGCCGAGCGTATTCTGACCCTCGGGCACAAGCCAGTTCACGCCTACAGTGACTATGTCACGCTGTCACGTATCCAAGAGGACAAAGATGTCCACGACGGCAAGACCTGTGTCAAAGGTGTTCTGAAAGGCTATCAAACGATTATCGAGTTGCAGCGTGAGCTGCTTGCGATAGCCTCTGACGCTGACGACGAAGGCACCGCCGCCCAAGCGGGAGACTATATTCGTGAGCAAGAGAAAACCGTCTGGATGCTAAACGCCTATTTAAGCAAATAAGCGCAAGCCTTGAGGTCAAAACGGCACCCTTGCACTCTTGGGTGCCGTTTTTTTGCGGCCTACTTTTGGGCAAGATCTTCGATCAATGCCTTCAGCATCAACCAAAACTCCTCCACCGAAGCTAACTCCACTCGTTCATCGGGCGAATGGGCGCCGCGAATCAGCGGGCCAAATGAGATCATATCCAGATGGGGGTACTTGCTACCTAAAATGCCGCACTCAAGCCCGGCGTGAATGACCTTCACTTCAGGCTCGCGCCCTAACAACGCCGCATGGCGTGTTTTAAACCGTGCCAGCAGTGCGCCTTCGGGGTTAGGTGCCCAACCTGGATAGCCATTCTCGACTTTTACCCGCGCACCAATCAAACCAAACAAAGCTTGAAAGCGGTCTGCCATGGCCACTACCGCGCTGTCGTGCAGTGAACGCACCAGTGCACATACGTGTAGTCGCCCTTGCTCAAGGCTTAACACACCCAGGTTATTGGAGGTTTCCACTACCCCAGGTACATCGGCACTCATTCGCTCGACGCCGCAGGGAGCCGCATGCAATGCAGCGATCAGCATGGCGCTGGCATCCAGGGTTAGAGGTTCTGCCGCTGGTAAGTCCGTTAACCGTTCAACGGCTATCTCAAGACCACTATCGCCGCTACCCAGCTCTTTTTGCAGAATCGCTTTAAGGTCGCCAATGGCCGCAATAGCGGCGTCAACATCATCAGCAGGCAGTGCTACCTGGGCAAACGCTTCGCGAGGAATGGCATTGCGCAATGTGCCGCCGTGGTAGCTTAACAGGCGGGCATCAAATGCTTCCAAGGAGCGTAATACTCTAATCAATAAGCGGTTAGCATTACCTAGCGGCTGATGGATATCCAGCCCAGAGTGACCGCCTTTGAGGCCAGTCAGCGCTATATTGATGACCTGCTCGTGATCACTAACGGCGGCACTGGGCAACTGTGCATTCACTTCCACATCAGCGCCACCCGCGCAGCCAATATAGACCTGACCACGATCTTCGCTATCCAGATTAAGCAGCAGCGAGCCTTCTAGCCAATTCTCTGCCAGATTCAGCGCCCCACCCATGGAGGTCTCTTCTTCCAACGTGAATAGTGCTTCTAGCGGCCCATGAGTAAGCTCAGAATCTTCTAGCAGCGCTAAAATAGCCGCCACCCCCATACCGTTATCGGCGCCTAACGTGGTGCCATCGGCGTGCAGCCAGCCGTCGGCCACATAGGTACTGATAGGGTCGCGGGTGAAGTCGTGGCGGTGGCCACTATTGGCCTGGGCGACCATATCCAGGTGGCCCTGGAGT
This sequence comes from Halomonas sp., assembly GCF_011050415.1. Taxonomy (GTDB): domain Bacteria; phylum Pseudomonadota; class Gammaproteobacteria; order Pseudomonadales; family Halomonadaceae; genus Vreelandella. The sequence goes on along the minus strand of NZ_DRFS01000005.1, from coordinate 38,760 downwards.
ATCACGCCAAGCGCCTGCTCACAGCCAGGGGAAGCCGGCTTACGAATGCGTAAATTACCAAAGGCGTCGCGGTCGTGAGCGAGCCCCAGGCTATCGGCCCAGGCTTCCAGCGTAGCGACGAGGGCTGCTTCATGCCCAGAGGGGCGCGGCGTGTTACAGAGCGTACGAAAGTGACGCCAAACCAAGGGGGGCGTCAGCGCTTCAAGATGTGCGTTCATGGAGACTCTTCATTATCGGCAATCGGCCTACTCTAACCGCTCTAGGTTAATTTGGAAAAGCTAATCAGCCAAAGCATGCAGCTCTATTGATTAACCTGATCACGCAACGCTGCGACAGCATGGCGCAAAGCACTCACCGCCTCTTTATGACCGCTCGCTAGCGGCACATTTTGGAACGCCCAGGCCGCTAGCCGCTGCGCCTGCTGACACTGAAGCATAAAGGAGTAGTGGCTTGCCTGCCGGGCTAGCGCTTGCAAGGCCGGGCGAGCTAGCGCCGGGTCACGGTGGGCCGTAGCCACATCTTCAATATCCTGCTGCTCGCGAGCGCTAAGCGCCACGCTTGGTAGTTGGCTTAGTAACAAAACGACCACTTCAGCAGACAGCGCCTTAAGTTCAAACGCCAGCAGGCCGGTTAACGCGGCTTGAAAGCGCTCGCTTAGATCAGCAAGCACCACTTCGCCCTCGCCATTCAACGCTTTTGCCACCATCACCGCAAACTCGCCGGTGGCGGTTTCTCGGCTGACGCCCAGCCGCACCGGCATGAAACCTTGCGCCAGCCAAAACCGTAGCAGCGACGCTTCAGCACCAAAGGTAGCACCATACAGCGCTATGCCCTGCCGTTTGGCATCGGCGATATCGTCCTCTAACAGCGCTCTTCCCAAGCCTTGCCGCCGCCGCTCTGGATGGGTAGCGATACGCGCCACCCTGCGCCAGCGAGCAGTCAGCGCGTCACGACTACCAGCATGGGTGGCAAGTGATTGCGCTAGCAAATGCCCCTGAGGGCGCCGCTCTCCCCGGGCCACCTGGTTGGCAAGCGCAGGGGCAAAGCCGCCCTCTTCACGGGTCACCAACACCGCCTGCGGCTCATTCTCCTGCCCAATAATACGCACTGCCGTCCCCGGGCCATCCAGCAGTTGGCGCAGATCGTTTGGCGAGGTGCGGTAGTGAGACTGCACCAAAAGCCCGAACAGCTTTTCTAAGGTAGCATCTTGCTGACTAAGCGAAGCACGCTCAATTAGTTTTGTAACCACTTCGCCACCCACCTGCTGAGCAATAGGCAGCGGTGCTTTTAACAGTAGCAGTTGATTAATCATGGCTTCCAACGGGTCGCCAGTCCGCCAGCGAATGGGCGCTTTCAGCGCCAGCGCCTTCCACTGTGGCGTCAGCCGTTCGAGCGTGTCGCGAAAGCGTAGCGCGAATCCTCGGCCAGAGCCTTCATAGCCATGCACCGTGGTGGCAAAGGCAATACGCGGGAAAGCCGATAACCACTGACCAAGCAGCGCGGCGGGAATGGCAGCCGCCTCATCAACCATCAAATAACTGCCATCCCCCCCCTGCTGCTGAGCGTTCAGCTGCTCGGTGAGTAGATCCGGCGGTAAAAAAACCAGTTCACTCCCCTGCGTTAACAAGAAGTGACCCGCAGAGGCCAGACGCCCATGAGGGCAAAGCGCGGCTACCCGCTCAAACACGCTTGCTACCGAGCTCAGCCGCGGGGCGGTAATCACAATGCGCCTGGGTTTATGTAGTGAAGCAGCGGTTAACAAGCGCGCGCAAGCAATGCCCAGCGCGGCGCTTTTACCACGCCCTCGATCAGCGGTAATCACCAGGGGTCGCCGCCGCTTTAAGCCCACCAGCTCACTCACCGCATAAGCTTGGTCTGCGCTTAAGCATTCTCTATCGCCGTGATATATCTCAGATGTCTCGGTGACGGGTAATAATGGCAGATGCGGCATTTGACCCGCGATCCAATGGACGATCTGAGTAGAGGCATGCATCTGACGGGCTAAGCGTGCTAGATAGTGAGCACTAAGGTCAGACCAGTGTCGCGGATGATCGGCAAAACGGGCGTAATCTGGGTCGGGTGTTGCGCCTAAGCTCGGCGGCGTCATTAGCAGCATTAATCCACCGGCAACAAGAGTACCGGAAAGCGCGCCTAGCGCTTCGGGGTCAAGTCCGCTGACGCTTGCGTCAAGTACGATCAACTGATGCTCAGCACCTAGACGAGTGCGTGCCTTGCGAGGCGAGAGAATCACTGAAGGTGGCAAGCATTCACCTTCGATTCTCTTTTGATTACCTTGCCACGCTTGGTCTCCGACCCATAGTGGCGCTTTCCAAGAATGGGCCTGCCATAAGGCCAGCGCAAGAGTGCGGCACTGGTGCGCATCCCCCCTTAGCCATACCAGCTGGCGCCAGCCACGACGGGCTAAGCGTTGCGCGTGAAGCGTGAGTGCTGCCACTGAGCACGCCTGACGAGTGTGCTGAATCACCGACTGCCTCCCCTTTATGAGTGCTTCACGACGACTCGCCGCTGCAGCATCGCTTTCGGCTTATCAGTACAAGCCTTTTGCTTACAACTTTGGTTGTAGCTTTTAACTACTTTCAACGCTTTTAAGCTGAGGAATAATTCACAATGCCTTTCATAAAAACAATAACCAACTGTTTAATAAACTAATTTATCAAAAAACTTGAAAAAGTACGGTTGAAATCTTTTGCGTAACTGATATTGCATCGCAGCGGGTCTGTTGTGCTAATTTAGCCAAGCAGCGTTTTAACAACAATGTTTACGTAAACGTAACTTACGTACCTGCACTTTCCTGCATTCAGCTAACAAACACTAATAACGCTACACGCCAAACCAGGAAACACATCATGAAAAAAACGACCAAATTCGCTCTCACCAGCCTTGCAGCCGGCGTTGCCTTCGCAGCCTTAACGTCCTCTGCCCAAGCGCAAGAGCAGTGGACAATGACCTCTACTTGGCCAGACAATCTTGACCTAATTAAGATTGACCAGCACTGGGCTGAGCTTGTGAACCAGCTAGCAGGCGACGAACTACAAATTAACTTCCGCGCGGGCGGCACCCTAATGCCCGGCACAGAAGTATTTGATGCGACGGAAACCGGCAGCATTGAAGCCGCGGGCGACTGGCCAGGCTATTGGGCAGGTTTAAACCCAGCCTTCTCTCCTCTTGCGACCACCACCAGCCTCTTTAACGCCGTTGACTATATTAACTGGATTCAGCAGTGGGGCGGTCGTGAGCTCTATGAAGAGATCTACGGCCAGTACGACATGATGTACCTACCTTATGCCGCTCTGAATAATGAGTCCGGCTTTATGGGCCGTACCCCGATTGAAAGCATCGCTGACTTGGAAGGTAAGCGTCTACGCCTTTCTGGCCGCGACCAGGGTCGTGTGCTTGAAGAGTTAGGCGGCTCCCAAGTAACCCTCGCCGGTGGCGAAGTGTACCAAGCCATTGAGCGCGGCGTTATCGATGCCGGCGAATTCTCCACACCTGGCGTTGACTACAATGCAGGTTTTGCTGAAGTGGCCGATTACTGGGCAACGCCCGGCTGGCATCAGTCTGCCAGCGTGTTCGGGGTAATGATCAACATTGACGCCTGGGATGCGCTATCAGAAGAAACCCAGCAGAAGTTAAGAATTGCGGCTGATGCGACAATGGCTTGGTCGCTGGCATGGTCCGAGCGCGAGTCCACTGATGCCACTCAGAAGTTCCTGGATGCTGGCATCACCATTAACCAGTTCTCCGAGGAAGACCTGGCGCGCATCCAAGACATCACTAACGAAGTCATCGTTCGCGGTGCCTGTGAGAACGAAGACCACGCCAAGGTCTATCAGTCTATGGTTACCTACCTACAAGATTATGCCAAATGGCGCGACGTTTCGGTTCCGTTCAACATGAGCCGTACCATGGATAACCTCCCCTCATTGGAAGAGATCGAAGCCTGCCTATAAGGCGCTTCTGTGCCGCCCCGATTCTCCGGGGCGGTTTTTTGTGCTGACCGCGGAGATCTTCCATGAATGCGATTGCCAAGGCGATCGATGCGATCAATGAGCTCTTCGGGCGCATCATTGCTCCATTGATTGCCATCATTACTCTGATTGTTCTTTACGATATTGCGTCACGCTTTTTGTTCGGACGGCCCAGCGACTGGGCGTTTGATGTTACTAAAATGCTTTTTGGTGCCCACTTTATGCTGATGGCCGCCTATGGACTGCGCCATCATGTGCACGTTGAAGTCGATGTTTTAAAGCGCTTGCTGTCACGTAAGAAGCAGGCACTTATTGAAGTACTGGGTTACCTGATTTTCTTCGTGCCCTTTATCTGGATGTTAATCACCTACGGATGGCGCTTTTTCGAGCGCTCCTTCAGCCGGGGTGAAACCACCTATGGCATGGTCTCTATCCCGGTTTACCCAATCAAAGGCGTTATTATTGTCGCCGCTGTGCTGATTCTCCTGCAGGCGATCGCTATCGTGCTGCGCGCCATCATGCAACTGCGCGAGGAGGAGTCCGTATGAACTTAAGTCCAGAACTACTCGCCATCGTTATGTTTGGCGGCTTATTAATCGGGCTGTTCATGGGCCATCCTCTTGCCTTTGTGCTGGGTGGCGTCGCCGTTATCGGCGCGTTTCTTGGCCCAGGCGAGCGTGTGTTAGGCACCTTGATTAATAATATTTTTGGTAATGCCATGGACAACTACGTGTTGGTGGCGATACCGCTATTTGTCTTGATGGCGAGATTCTTGAACGACTCTGGCGTCACGGAAAAGATGTTTGACGCTATGCGTTTACTGCTCGCCAACCTGCGTGGCGGCTTGGCCTTAACCGTTGTTATCGTGTCCGTGCTGTTAGCGGCCACCACCGGCATTGTTGGTGCTTCAATTGCGGTAATGGGCATGATTGCCTTGGTGCCAATGCTCAAGTACGGCTATAACAAAGAGCTAAGCGCTGGTGTCATAATGGCGAGCGGCTGTTTGGGCATTCTGATTCCGCCCAGCATTATGCTCATCCTCATGGCCAGCTATTCGCCGGTCTCGGTGGGCGCGCTGTTTGCGGGTGCAATGATTCCCGGCTTAATGCTGGGTGTTATGTATGCCCTCTATGTGCTGCTGATCTGCCACTTCAAACCCTCTTACGGCCCCCCGGTGCCGAAGGAGGAACGCGCCCAAGTGAGCACCAAACAGCTGCTGATCATGCTGGCAAAGTATGTAGTGCCACCGATGTCGTTGATCCTGGGGGTACTGGGTGCACTGTTCACCGGTATTGCAACGGCCACAGAAGCATCAGCGATTGGCGTCTTTATCGCCTTTATTCTGTTTATGATCTTTGGCGATCGGAAGCTTAAAACTTGCTACCACACGCTAATCGAGGCGGGCAAAACCACCACCATGGTTATGCTGGTACTGGTAGGGGCAACCGCTTTCACAGGGGTATTCTCTCGCGGTGGCGGCATGCAGGTGATTCAAGACCTGTTATTGGCCATGCCCGGTGGGACAACTGGCGCGCTGATCATGATGCTGTTCCTGGTATTCGTGCTAGGGATGTTCTTGGACTGGACCGGCATCGTGCTGCTCAGTTTCCCTATTATGCTACCTATTGTCCAAACCATGGGGGTAGATCCACTGTGGTTCGTGGTCATGGTCGCAGTGGTGCTACAGACCTCCTTCCTAACCCCTCCGTTCGGCTATGCGCTGTTCTATTTAAAAGGCGTGGCACCGCCTGGGGTAGAAATCGTCGATTTGTACAAAGCAGTAGTGCCGTTTGTACTACTCATCCTACTGGCCTGTGTACTTATGTCGTTCTTCCCTTGGCTAGTCACCGGGCTGCCCAATAGGTTGCTAGGTTGATAACTCGATTGATAACCCCGTTGATCAACCCTTAGCACATTTAAGGTCAATTACGCCCCCTCGCTTTAGCGTGGGGGCGTTCGTTTAAAGGCTTTAAAATAGTAGCCCAGCCCACCATTGCATTCGTATGCAACAACGCATAGCCTTATCCCTAACGCTTTAAAAATAACTGCACAACGCGTAACAGGAGCTTTATATGATTCGCCATCTTAAAACCGGAGCCTCAGTTGAGACTCGCGCTGAAGCTGATCGCCAAGTACGTGAAACCGTCGAAAAGACCCTTGCTGATATTGAGGCTCATGGTGATAAAGCGGTGCGTGAGCTATCTGAAAAATTTGATAACTGGTCCCCCACCTCTTTTCGCCTGAGTGAAGCCGATATCGCTCAAGCAATGAGCGAAGTTTCACAGCGCGACCTTGAAGATATCCGCTTTGCCCAAGCCCAAATTCGCCGCTTTGCGGAAGCTCAGCTTGCTTCCATGCAGCCGGTTGAGATCGAGACTCATCCGGGCGTTGTGCTAGGCCACAAGCATCTGCCGATCAATTCAGTTGGTTGTTATATCCCTGGAGGTGCCTACCCCATGGTGGCGTCGGCCCATATGAGCGTATTGACGGCTAAAGTGGCTGGCGTTAAGCGAGTAATCGCCGCTGCGCCGCCTTATAAAGGCAAACCTCATCCGGCGATTGTTGCCGCCATGCATTTAGCCGGTGCCGATGAAATACTCGTGCTAGGCGGCGTGCAAGCGGTCGGCGCCATGGCAATTGGCACTGACACTATTGACCCCGTCGATATGTTAGTCGGCCCAGGCAACGCCTTTGTGGCCGAAGCCAAGCGCCAGCTCTTTGGCCGTGTGGGCATTGATCTTTTTGCAGGGCCGACGGAAACCCTGGTTATTGCCGATGAGAGCGTCGACGGTCTGCTGTGCGCCACCGATTTGCTGGGTCAGGCTGAACATGGCCCTACCTCTCCGGCGGCGCTGCTGACCAATTCAGAAAAACTCGCCCACGACACCCTGGCAGCGATTGATGAACTGCTCAAGAAACTGCCCACTGCCGAGATCGCCCGGCAAGCCTGGGAAACCCATGGTGAAGTGATTGTCTGTGACAGCCATGAAGAGATGCTGCAGGTGGCTAACGAAATGGCCTACGAGCACGTTCAGGTAATGACCGAAGACCCAGAACTTTACCTGGAAAAGATGACCAACTACGGCGCGCTGTTCCTTGGCCCGCGTACCAATGTGGCGTTTGGTGACAAAGTGATCGGCACTAACCACACCTTGCCGACCAAAAAAGCCGCCCGCTACACCGGCGGATTATGGGTAGGTAAGTTCTTAAAAACCTGCACCTACCAGCGCGTGCTGACGGATGAGGCTTCCGCTGAAATCGGTAGCTACTGTTCGCGGCTATGTGCGCTAGAAGGGTTCGCGGGTCATGGCGAACAGGCCAATGAGCGGGTTCGCCGTTACGGTAAGCGCAATGTGCCCTACGCTTCAGCGGTGGATGCATGACGCTACCGCAGACACCCAGCCTGCAGCTAACCGGTAAGCGCGCGCTCATCACCGGGGCTAGCCAGGGCATTGGTCTAGCCTGCGCCTGCGCACTTGCTCAAGCGGGTGCTGAGGTAACGCTAGTCGCCCGCAGCGAGGGAACGCTAAATGAAGCCGTTGCCGCTTTACAAGCCGCTGGCTTCAAGGCGAATGGATTAGCACTGGACGTTAACGACCACTCAGCGCTGAAGCAGGCACTGGCAAGCCACTCATTTGATATTTTGGTCAATAACGCTGGCACCAATCGGCCCAAGCCCCTGGCAGACGTCAGTGAAGATGACTATGCCACAGTGATGGACCTTAACGTGCGAGCCTGTTATTTCCTCACCCAAACCATTGTTGGGCAAATGCCGAACGGTGGCAGCGTCATCAATATTTCTTCTCAGATGGGCCATGTAGGGGCTGCAAATCGCAGCCTTTATTGCGCTTCGAAATCTGCAGTAGAGGGCATGACGCGTGCCATGGCGGTGGAACTTGGCCCGCGCGGTATACGGGTTAACTCTGTTTGTCCGACGTTTATCGAAACACCCATGACACGCCCTTATTTTGAGCAGCCTGGTTTCTTAGAAAGCGTGATCGCTAAGATTCCCCTTGGCCGCCTTGGTCAAGTGGAGGACATCATGGGTTCGGTGGTGTTTCTGGCGTCACCCGCCGCGGCCATGGTCACCGGTAGTGCACTGATGGTTGATGGTGGCTGGACTGCTCAATAGTTCCCTGTTGCTGGTTAACCAAATAATTAGTAACTTCTTGATTGCCCGACAATGTCGGGCTTTTTTATGAGGTTCACAAAAGTAGGCATGAGACTAATAGACAAGAATCATTTTGCGTATCATTATCATTTGCAAGCGGACATTTTTTTGTTATCGTTGAGGTAGAGCGCTGCTCAGCAGCCTAAGCCTGAACGACTGAAAAAGGGAATGCTTGAGATGCATAAAACGTTATTGGCGACTGCCGCCGCAACACTATTTGCTGCCCCACTGGCCTCTGCCGCTGACCTCACACTGTATTCAGGCCGTGGCGAGTCCATGGTTGAACCGATCATTGCCCAGTTTGAGAAAGAGACCGGTATCAGTGTTAACGTGCGCTATGGCGACACCGCTCAGTTGGCAGTCCTCATTCAGGAAGAAGGCGACCGTTCTCCGGCTGATCTTTACTGGGGTCAGGACGCGGGCGCCATGGGGGCTATCAGCCAGGCAGACCTACTTGCTGAGCTTCCTGAAGATATTTACCAAGACCTACCCACCATCTACACCAGCGAAACCGGTAACTGGGTCGCTACCAGTGGCCGAGCCCGCGTAATTGCCTACTCACCTGAGCGTGTCGAGGAAGATGAGCTGCCGGAAAGCATCTTCGACTTGACTGATGAGCAGTACGAAGGCCGCGTAGGCTGGGCACCGACTAACGGTTCGTTCCAATCGTTTATTACGGCCATGCGTCTTGAGCACGGTGAAGAAGAGACCCGCGAGTGGTTGGAAGGCATGCGCGACAATGGTGCTGTCACCTTCCGCAACAACGGCACTCAAGTTGAGGGCATTGCGGGTGGAGAAGTCGACTTCGGCTTGGTAAACAATTATTATTTGCCGCGGTTTAAAGCTACCGATAGCGAGTATCCTGTTGAGCAGGCCTTCTTTGCAGATGGTGATATCGGCAACTTGGTTAACGTAGCAGGCATTGCGGTACTTGAAAGCAGCGAGAACCAGGAAGCTGCCGTGGAGTTTATTCGTTTCTTACTCTCACCTGCCGCTCAACAGTATTTCACTGGCAATGTTTACGAGTACCCGGTGACACGCAACGTGATTCAGAACCCGATTCTTGAAGACTTTGATCGACTGTTAGAAGTCTCACCGCAGATTGATCTGGATGACCTTGAAGACCTGGAAGGTACTCTGAATCTGCTGCGCGACGTTAACTTGCTGTAACGATGTTCATAGCGGCCTACTGACTTAGGTAGGTGCGCCTGGTTTGCTAAAGCCCTAGCCGCCTCTTGTAAGGCGGCTAGGGCGTTTTCACGAGATACCATGGCACATTTGCAAGTGACTGCTTCTCGGCTACGTTTCTGGCCAAAGCAGGCTCCCCTACACATATTACTGCCATCAACCATTGCCGCCCTGGCAATGTTGATTCCACTGGTGTATCTGGGGTTACGTGCTTTTGAAGCAGATAACGATACGCTGGTCTCACTGGTTTTCCGTAGCCGTAATCTTGACCTGCTGATTAACACACTGACGTTAGCGGGCGGCGTGGTATTGGCCACGACACTGATGGCGTTTCCGTTAGCGTGGTTGGTGACCCGTACGGATATTCCCTGCAAACGCTTGCTGACCGTGCTTGGTGTGGTGCCATTAGCGGTGCCGGGCTATGTGATGGCCTATGCGTTGATTGGCTTAAGCGGTAACTATGGCGTGATGGCACAGCTGTTCGGTATTCAACTGCCCCGATTACAGGGTTACAGCGGTGCCACCATCGCGCTTTCGCTGTACACCTTTCCCTATCTGTTTTTAAACCTTCGCGCGGCACTTGCCGGTTTAGACGGCAATTTGGAAGAGAGTGCCCGCAGCCTGGGCTATTCACAGTTCGATATTTTCCGGCTGATTATTTTGCCCCACTTAATGCCCGCCCTGATGGCTGGCTGGCTGGTGATTACACTCTACGTTTTAGGCGATTTTGGTGCCGTCGCGCTCATGCGCTACGAAGCCTTTAGCTATGCCATTTATACCCAATACTCTGGTGCCTTTGACCGTATTTACGCGGCGTGGCTGGCAATCATGCTGTTGGCGCTGGCTTTCTGCTTTGTGTTAATCGATAGCTTTGTGGTCAAGCGCAAGCTTGCCCGCGTAGGTACCGGCGTGGCGCGGCCTATTCGACCACGGCCATTGGGCCGAGCGCGCTGGCTGGCATGGCCTTATCTAGTCGTGCTATTTGGCGCCTCTATTGGGCTACCCGCGATGATTCTAAGTTACTGGTTGCTGTTAGCCCCACCCGATATGAGCTTCTTTGCCCGCGTACCCGGCACGCTGCTGCGTTCAGCGGGGGCTGCGCTTCCCGCGGCAGTCTTAGCGGCAGCTTTTGCCCTCCCGCTGGCCTTTTTAAGCGTACGTTATCGCTCGCCGTTTACCGCTGTGATTGAGCGCTCTGCCTATATTGGCTATGCCATTCCACCGCTAGCGCTGGCGCTGGCAATGGTATTTTTTGCCTTACAAACAGCCTCTTTTCTCTATCAAACGCTGGCCCTGCTGATCATTACCTGGGCCATGGCATCGCTGGCATTGGCGCTCGGCCCAATTCGCAGCGCGCTTTTACAAACGCGCCCCAGCATGGAACAAGCCGCCCACTCCTTGGGTCATGGTCCAGTATCAACGTTTATTCACGTGATCTTTCCACGCCTGCGCCGTGGCATACTTTCCGGCGTGGTGCTGGTATTTGTACTGTGTATGAAAGAGCTACCGATCACCTTTTTACTCGCACCCACGGGATATACCACACTGGCAGTGACCGTATTTACCCGTACCTCTGAAGGCATGCTGGCAGAAGCCGCCCCCTTTGCAGCGGCGATTGTGGTGTTTTCAAGTATTTCGGTTGGCCTACTACTTGCCCGGGAGGGAAAACGATGACGACCCTCAATGTACCTACAACGCCTCAAGGAGTAACAACGCCTCAAGGTGTAGCAGCGGCGCTTAACACTCCGCTACTTGCGGTAGAAGGCCTCTCTAAACGGTATCGCCCAGGCGATCCACTGGCAGTAGACAACGTTAGTTTCAACCTGGAAAGCGGCGATATTTTGGCCCTACTTGGCCCCAGCGGCTGTGGCAAAACCACCACACTGAGAATGATCGCTGGTTTTGAACAGCCCGATGAAGGTCAGCTGTTTTTACATGGCAAAAATGTCACTGCTCTGCCGCCCCAGCAGCGCCGTATCGGTATCGTGTTTCAAGATTATGCCCTGTTCCCGCATATGTCCCTGGGCCAAAATGTGGCCTTTGCTATGCGTCATGTACCCAAAGCAAAGCGGGCTGCAAAGGCCCGTGAATGGCTTGATTTAGTGGGCTTGGCAGATCTTGTTAAACGCATGCCTGATGAGCTTTCCGGTGGCCAGCAACAGCGCGTTGCATTAGCCCGCACCTTGGCCGCTGAACCCGAGCTAGTGTTACTTGATGAGCCGTTCTCTAACCTGGATGCGGCGCTTAGGGAATCAACCCGCAAAGAAGTTCGCAAACTGTTTAAAGCGTCGGGGACTACTGCCATTCTGGTCACTCACGACCAGGGCGAAGCGCTCTCCTTTGCTGATCAGGTAGGCGTTATGCACGCGGGCAAACTGCTACAAATAGATCGTCCAGAGCATATTTATCAGCGCCCAGCCACTGCCTTTGTGGCTGAGTTTTTGGGCCATACCAATTTATTAGACGGCGATGCGGATGGCGAAATAGCGCAAACAGCGCTGGGGCCGGTAGGCATCGACTCAGCTATTAAAGGGCCGGTGCGCGTATCACTGCGTCCCGAGCATCTTGCCATGTCACCCGCTGAGCAAGGCAAAGGTGCCACCATTATTGAACGAGAGTTCCGTGGCCATGACTGCTTCTATTTACTGGAGCAAAAAGGCCAACGCTATAGCGTTATTACTCCAAGCCACACATTATGGAAAGTCGGTGAGCAGGTCGATTTAGAGCCTCAACGACGCGGCAGCGTATTACGCGACTAAGCAAAAACGCCACGCTAGCGTGGCGTTTAAAAAACTATCAGTGCGCTTCATCCCAATTGGCGCCGCTCTCCGCTTCCACAATCAGCGGTACTTTTAACTCAGCCGCGCCCTGCATGCGTTTTTGCACCTGCTCAATAAAAGCATCGACCTGCTTTTCAGCCACTTCAAACACCAGTTCATCGTGCACTTGCATCACCATCAGCGCGTCGAACTCGCCTTCTGCCAGCCACGCATCCACATCAATCATCGCCTGCTTGATAATATCCGCTGCCGTGCCCTGCATCGGGGCATTAATCGCCGTACGCTCAGCGCCTTGCCGACGATTGCGGTTTTGCGACTGAATTTCCGGCAGGTACAGCCGACGCCCAAGCACGGTTTCGACAAAACCATCTTCCGCCGCCTGGGTGCGAATGCGCTCCATATAGCGAGCCACACCTGGGTAGCGGTCAAAGTAACGGTCGATGTAGGTTTGTGCCTGGTTACGCTCGATATGTAGCTGGCGTGACAACCCCCAGGCGCTCATGCCGTAAATCAACCCAAAGTTGATCGCTTTAGCGCTGCGGCGCTGATCACTCGACACCTTTTCAAGCGATGTGCCAAAGACCTCTGCGGCCGTAGCGGTATGGATATCACGCCCCTCGGCAAACGCTTCCAGCAAACCTTTATCTTCAGAAAGATGCGCCATAATACGCAGCTCAATTTGCGAGTAGTCGGCAGCGACAATGCGGTAGCCAGGGCGGGCGATAAACGCCTGACGAATTTTGCGCCCCTCTTCGGTACGAATGGGGATGTTTTGTAAGTTCGGATCGGATGACGACAGCCGACCGGTGGCGGTGACCGCCTGATGGTAGCTGGTATGCACGCGGCCAGTGGCATTATTGAGCAAGCGAGGCAGCTTATCGGTGTAAGTGGATTTTAGCTTAGCAAGACCACGATGCTGCATGATGACCTTGGGCAGCGGGTAATCCAGCGCCAGCTCCTCCAGCACCCCTTCTGCGGTCGAAGGCGCCCCTTTAGGTGTTTTCTTAAGCACCGGAATTTTCTGCTCTTCAAACAGAATCTGACCAAGCTGCTTAGGGGAGCCCAGGTTAAATTCACGCCCGGCGAGCTCAAACGCTTCGCGCTCTAACTCACCGATACGCTTTTCAAGCTGCTGGCTCTGTTTGTGCAGTAGCTCAGCATCAACGGCAACCCCGTTACGCTCGATGCGTGAGAGCACTTTGATCAGCGGCAACTCAATATGATCCAGCACCCCTGCCAAGCGCCCTTCGTTTTCAACCTGAGGGCGCAGCGCTTCCTGCAGCCTCAACGTGATATCGACGTCTTCACAGGCGTAAGGCACAGCCTGCTCCAAGGCAATTTGGTTAAAGGTCAGCTGTTTAGCGCCCTTACCGGCAATCTCTTCAAAAGAGATGGTTTTTTCGCCCAGGTACTTAAGCGCCAACGAATCCATATCATGGCGCGTCGCGGTAGAGTTGAGCACATAGGAGGCCAGCATGGTGTCGGCAAACGGGCCCGCCACAGAGATGGCATAGTTGGCCAATACTGAAATATCGTACTTGAGGTTTTGGCCTATTTTGGTTTTTTGCGGGTCTTCCAGCAGCGGTTTTAGCGCCGCCAATACCGCTTTGCGGTCAAGCTGCTGAGGGGCATCCAGGTAGTCATGGGCAAGCGGAATATAGGCGGCCTCCCCTGCTTCTAATGACAATCCTACGCCAACAATTTCCGCATCCATATAATTGAGGCTGGTAGTTTCCAGGTCAAAACAGAAGCGCTCGGCGTTTTGCAGCCGCTCCAGCCAGCGCTCGAAGTCGACCTGCTCCAGGATGACGTGATCTTCACGTGGACTTGCTTGGGCAGCCGCACTCGCCCCCTGCAGCTCGTTAGCCGCGTCCTCTGTGCTGACAGGCGCGGGGTCACCGCCTTTTACGTCATCCACGCCTTCGTCTTTGCCTTCCAGAAGCTCACCCAGCCACTGACGGAATTCCATCTCTTTATACAGCGTGACCAGCGCTTCGCGATCAGGATGGGCGATATCCAAATCATCCAAACCCACTGGGAGATCGCAATCGACTTTGATGGTGGCTAACTGATAAGAAAGAAACGCCTGATCGCGATGCTCTTCAAGCTTCTTGGGTAGGGTTTTTGCGCCTCGGAAGGTAAGCGTTTTAACGCGTTCCAAATCGCCATAAATAGTCTCAAGCCCGCCACCCATACCTTGTAGCAGGCCAATGGCGGTCTTTTCGCCCACGCCGGGCACACCGGGAATGTTGTCGACCTTATCCCCCATCAGGGCGAGAAAATCGATAATTAGCGCAGGTGGCAAGCCGAATTTTTCTTCTACCCCTGCTTCGTCCAGGGTTTCATCCTTCATGGTATTCACCAGCGTGATATGGGCATTGACCAGTTGCGCCATGTCCTTATCGCCCGTGGAGATCACCGCATCACGTCCGGCCTGAGTGGCATGATGGGCCAAAGTACCAATCACGTCGTCGGCTTCCACCCCTTCAATACACAGCAGTGGCAAGCCTAGCGCTTTTACACAGGCGTGCAGCGGGGCAATTTGGCTGCGCAAGTCATCAGGCATCGGCGGGCGATGGGCCTTATAGTCGCTGTACATATCATCGCGGAAGGTTTTACCCGGCGCATCAAACACCACCGCCATGGGGCTTTGCGGATAATCTTTGATTAACCGCTTGAGCATGTTCAACACACCCTTCACCGCACCCGTCGGCTGACCACTGGAGGTCGTAAGCGGCGGCAGTGCGTGAAATGCCCGGTAAAGATAGGAAGAGCCATCGACGAGAACGATCGGTGCGCGAGCCATAACCAAGTTCCATTATTGAAAATTGCTAAAAAGGGTCGTAAAAAAAGCGATGTCCACATAATACGCGTTGCACAGGCTGCCTGCAGAGCCAATCCACCTCAACTCTATTTATAACTGTGACAACAACGCTGCCAACTGAGCTTTCAAGCCGCTACAATAATGGGCTTAGCAACCTGGGCGAGATTCTCATGGCTGTATTTACCCCGCTTAGCGACGCACAGGTCGCCGCGTTTTTAGAAAAATTTGATGTTGGTAGTTTCGTTTCCCTACAGGGCGTTGCGGGCGGCACTGAAAACTCGACGTTTTTTGTGACCACTGACCGTCGTGAACTGGTGTTAACTCTGTTCGAACAGGGCGAGCATGAAGAGCTGCCATTTTTTGTCGAACTGCTCGATTATTTAGATGAGCACCGTTTACCGGTGCCTGGCACCGTACATGACCGCGAAGGCATTGCGCTGCATAGCCTAGAAGGCAAGCCGGCGCTCCTGTTTCCGCGCCTGCCTGGCAGGCATCCTGAAGCGCCGAACCTGGCTCAGTGTCACGCCTTGGGCGATACCCTTGGCCGCTTGCATGTGGTTTCAAAGCGTTTTCCAGGACATCGCCCGAACCCGCGTGACCTGAATTGGCTGCATGTTATGCACCACAAGGTGTTGAGCTATTTAAGCCCCGCCGATCAAACGTTGATGAAAAATGAAGTCGACGACTTTGAAAGTGCTTTTATCCAGCACAACGAGCTGCCACAAGGCGCTCTGCACGGCGACCTGTTCCGTGACAACACCCTATTCGAAGGTGACCAGCTCGGCGGCATTATCGACTTTTACAATGGCTGTACCGGTGACTTGCTGTTTGACTTAGCGATTGTGATCAATGATTGGGCCTCTAACGAGGATGGTACGCTGAACCCAGAGCGCTACGACACCTTATTAAGCGCCTATCAAGCACGCCGTCCGTTAACCATTGCGGAGCGTGAGCTATGGCCTACCATGTTACGTATGACGGCGCTGCGCTACTGGCTGTCGCGTTTGTTGGTGGTCTACGTTGACCCACCAGCCCACGATTTGACGCCCCACGACCCGGAGCGTTTTCGTACTATTTTAAATGCGCGCATTGCCCACGGTGCGCTGCCGCTGCCTGAGGTTTCTGCATGAGTTTGATGGCCACAACTAGCCCGGCGCTACGCGCCCGGCGCACCTGGAATATCGATCAATGGGGCAGCGGCTATTTCGATGTCGATGATCATGGTCACGCGCTCGTGCGACCGCTGGGCAGCGATGCAGAGGGCCCTGCCTTACCGCTTAGCGGGTTGGTTCGCCAACTGCAAAATGCCGGGCTGCGTTTGCCGGTATTAGTGCGTTTTAGCGATATTCTTCATGATCGAGTCGAGCAGCTGTGCGGCGCGTTTGATGCTGCCATGAGCGACTGCGAGTACCAGGGTGGCTACACCGCGGTTTACCCGATCAAAGTGAACCAGCAGCGCCGTG
Organism: Halomonas sp.; assembly: GCF_011050415.1. Classification (GTDB taxonomy): domain Bacteria; phylum Pseudomonadota; class Gammaproteobacteria; order Pseudomonadales; family Halomonadaceae; genus Vreelandella. Next base: position 22,345 of record NZ_DRFS01000005.1, on the reverse strand, counting down.
TGGTGGAAGAAATTTTAGCCACCGCTGAGCGTGGCAATGGTCGCGTTGGGTTGGAAGCGGGCAGCAAACCCGAGCTGCTGGCTGTTTTAGCGCTCTCCGATGGCGGCTCCTCCCTGATTGTCTGCAACGGCTATAAAGACCGCGAATATGTTCGCCTTGCGTTGCTGGGTGAGAAGCTCGGCCATAAGGTCTACCTGGTCGTTGAAAAGCTCTCCGAGCTACAGCTGATTTTAGAAGAAGCCCGCGAACTGGAAGTAACGCCGCGTATTGGTCTGCGCGCTCGCCTGGCCTCTGTGGGTAAAGGCAAGTGGCAAAATACCGGCGGTGAAAAATCCAAGTTTGGCCTGACCGCCAGCCAGATTCTTGAGGTGGTAGAAACCCTGCGTGAGCAGGATGCCCTGGCCAGCTTGCAGTTAGTGCATTTCCACCTGGGTTCACAGATCGCCAATATTCGCGATATTCAACGCGGTCTGCGAGAGTGCGCGCGCTTCTACCAAAATCTGATGGAGCTGGGCGCGCCGATTGACACTGTCGACGTGGGCGGCGGCCTTGGGATTGACTACGAAGGCACCCGCTCACGCAGCTTCTGCTCAGCAAACTATTCAATGCGCGAATATGCCCGTAACGTGGTGAGCGCGTTTGCCCAGCTTTGCCAGGAAGCGAACCTGCCCCAGCCGCATTTAATCAGCGAATCCGGCCGTGCACTTACCGCTCATCACGCAGTGCTCATCACCAACGTGATTGGCGAAGAGCGCATTGATGACACCCCGCCTGAACGGCACCCCCAAGAAGATACTCAAGTGGAGTTGTTGTGGCGTGTATTTGAGCAGCTTGCCACCGCCCAAGAGCCGCGGATGTTGGTTGAATCGTGGCACGACCTATTACAAGCGGTCAGTGAGTTGCAAGATCGTTTTGTGATGGGCTTGAGCAATATTACTGCCCGCGCCGAAGGCGAGCGTATTTACATGGCTGCCTGCGCACGACTGCGCACTCAGCTTGACACCCGTAACCGTGCTCACCGCGAGATTATGGATGAGTTAGCGGAAAAGCTTGCCGATAAGCTGTTCGTCAATTTCTCGCTGTTTCAATCCGTGCCCGATGTGTGGGGCATTCAGCAGATTTTCCCGGTGCTACCACTGAGCGGGCTAGACCAAGCTCCTACACGGCGGGCGGTAATTCAGGATATTACCTGCGACTCCGACGGCCGCATTGACAGTTATGTTGACGGACAGGGCGTTGAAAGCACGCTGCCGCTTCCCGAGTGGCCATCTGACGATGAACGCTGGTTAGGGTTCTTCCTGGTGGGCGCCTATCAGGAAATTCTCGGCGACCTGCACAACCTGTTCGGAGATACCGACTCCGTTGACGCGGCACTCAATGCAGACGGCGAATGGACACTGTCTAATCCACTTGCAGGGGATTCGGTGGCCGACGTGCTCGCCTACGTCAACTTCAATGCCAATGTGTTGAAGCAAAAGCTTACTGACCAACTGGCAGCAAGTGGCCTTTCTGCCGAAGAGCAAGCACGCTTTGCGGCAAGCTTAAGCGAAGGATTGGAAGGCTATACCTATCTTGAGTGACCGGCTAGCTTGAGTAACTGACTTGCATTAACCAGCCCCAAAATAGGAAGCGCCACCCGTGATTAACGGGTGGCGCTTCTCTTGAGCTTAACGATAGCGAATGCTTGTGGCGTGCTATCTACTCCACTACTGGGTGACTCCACCATCCACTGACTCAGAGATAGAACTGCTGGGCCATAGAGCTACTGGACTTAGAGCTACTGGGCTTAGAGTTACTCGACTACGCTGGTTTCGATTTCTAAACCACCGGTTAAGGTTAAGCGCAGTTTTGAACCACGAACCAGTTCCCCTACCCCTGCCGGCGTGCCGGTCAAAATCACATCGCCCGGCTCTAGGGTAAAGTGGCGACTCATTTCGGCCACTAGGGTAGGAACGGCGAAGATCATATCGGAGCCTTCACCGTGTTGAACTTCTTCACCATCAATATCAAGCGTGAAAGCCAGCGCATTCCAGTTAGGAACACGGCTTAACGGCAAAAACGACGAAAGCGGGCAGGCTCCGTCAAATGCTTTACAAATTTCCCAAGGGTGCCCCTTCTCTTTTAGCTTCGTTTGTACATCACGCAGTGTCAGGTCCATCGCCAAACCAATGCCCACGATGGCGCGCTCGGCTTCATCCTGGGTAGCATGGGTTAACGTTTCACCTACCAGCAGAGCAAGCTCCACTTCGTAATGTACGTCGCCGCGAGAAAAAGGTGGATCCAACGGTTTCGTAAGATCCACTACGCTAGTCGCCGGCTTAATGAACAGCAATGGTTCAGTGGGTACCGGATTATCCAGCTCTTTCGCATGGTCGGCATAATTGCGGCCGATGCAGACAACTTTGCCCAACGCGTGGGGAAACTCCTGGCCATCGGTAAACTGTAGAACAAAACGCATGGCGGGTATTCTCCTTCTCATTATGCGTGCCGCTTTCGCAACGACAGGCGCAACAGTTTACCCCACCTATACTAAGGTTCCACAACCTTAAGCCAGGAATTTATCATCGCCAGATTTATTGGCGATGTTGCTGCACCTGCTCACTCGGGCTATGGGCCAGAAAATCCGGACGCTGTTTGGCCGCAGCATACGGCTCACCACAGCGGTTATCTGGACGATTAAACACAAAGAACACGTTGCTACGCGGGTCTGGCGACAGGTTAGCATTCGAAGCATGCAGGGTATTGCAGTCGAAAAGTAACAAGCCGCCGGCTTTACCCTTAGGCGCTTCAATACCGTGCTCAGCCACTAGCTCCGTCAGTGCTTCAGGACTTGGCACCCCCACTTCCTGTGCTTTCAGAGAGCTTTTGTGATTATCCTCCGGCGTTTCACCCAAGCACGGCACAAACTTATTGTGCGAACCAGGAATCAGCATCAATGGGCCATTGAACTCGTGATTGTCGGTCAGGATCAGCGAAGCGCTCACCGCATGCATCGCTGGCATGCCATCTTCAGCGTGCCACGTTTCGAAATCGGAGTGCCAGTTAAACCCCTGCCCCGCAAGCCCCGGCTTATAATTGATCCTCGACTGATGCACATAAGGGTCATCGCCAATAATTTGGCGTGCAGCGCCCGCGACTCGCTCATCGGTCGCCAGCTTACCTAAGCGCTCAGATAGGAAATGCACCGCAAACAGCGAGCGAATTTCCTGGCTTGCTGGCTCGGTAATGCTGAAATCTTCGTTACGATAGGCATCATTACTCATCAGCGCCTGCATTTCCCGACGCAGCTCATCCAGCTCAGCACCTTCAATAAGGTTGGGGATGAACAAAAACCCTTTACGCTCGAACTCGTCAAGCTGCGCTTGGCTTAAAGGGCCAGAAAGCTGGCGCCCTTTAACCACTGCGTCTTGTCGTGGGAGCCAACGCTTCTCAGGCATATAAGCCAAACGCGACGGGTAGGCATCCTGTACCTGTGTACGCTGAGCCTGTTTGCTGTGAGCATTAGGTGTATCGGCCATTTCGCTATATTGCTTATGTGCGGTTACAGAATTTAGCGGTGTGCTTTTGACTGTCATCTAATCCACTCCTTGTATGATTAGGTTTCAGGTCGAACATATTGCAAGCACTAGCGTAGCCAAACTAAACCAGCATGCAAGGTTATTAATGCTTTTCATAACGTGTGTTAAGTTAAAAATTAGATAAAAGAAGGTTTGGACAATTTATCTATAATTTAAGTTAACTTTATGGCCCAAAAAAGTATAACCATGGGATTAAAGATACCTATTGCAAAATCATAAAAATCTTATCATTAAATAATCAGGATCTTCTTAAGCAACCATAAATTAAACTTTCATCAAAGCCTGTCAATTCAGCCATCATCTCTGGCTGCAACAGCCTGATAGTACTTCTGGCCTTACGAATCATTTTTTTTTGCTCTAATACAGTCATACAGCGGCTTACATGAACACTGGTAATGCCAAGCAACTCACCCACTACTTCTTGGGTAATAGGAAATGAAAATACATTCGAACCAATCATTTCCTTGAAATTATATCTTGCAAAAATTTCCAACAAAAAATGCGCCACTCGATCTTCTGCTTTATGATGCGTACAACTTCGCAACCTTTCGATTGTAATATTATCGTTAACCATAACATAAGAAATAATAGCTTTTTTAATGGCTTCGCAGTCATTATATATGCGGTGAATATCTTCAAGAGACACTTTATCTAATACACTATTCTCTAGCGCCACTATCGTGATTTCATGATTATCAAAAAAACTTTCTCTAATACCTACTATATCGCCTGGCATATAGACATTACAAATATCGTGCCCACGACTACCTAAAGAGTGATAAAGGCTTACCCACCCCTTCCTTACTACAAATATGTCTGCCCCACCTTGACACAAAGAGTAAAGTTTTTGATTTTTCTTTAGCTCCATCTGATTACACTGAACATTTGCCAAGCGCTCAAGATCCTCCAATCCCAGCTCACTATACCTGCTTAGAATATTCTCGAGTGAAATAGGCATAGCGGGTTTAACAATTGATTCAGCTACCTGCGTATAGTTTGAACTTTCCCGAAAATCATCTTGGCGTACACTAATCGCGCTGCCTATCATCTCTACACTCCATTGTAGCTAGACAAGAACTATACTTTCAGGGCGAAAGCACACAGTAATGTACATGACATTAGTTAAATACAGCGTGTGAAATATAGTAACCACTTAGCGTTATCACAAGATTATTTTTTTCATTCGCATAAATATATTAACAAATGTTAAGAACATTAAAAATTTCGCACACAAATTTAATTGCGCTGAGTAACTAAATGTTAGGAATATCAACAATCAGCACTTATCTAACAACAGAAATTAAGAAAAAATTATTACCTAAGTTATAATTTAAAAAAAAGCCCTGTTATTAAACAGGGCTTTAATACAACAGAAAAATACACTTGGATTACGTTTTAGCGCGAAGATTATCCCCGTCACGCTCTAAGTATTGCTGTGTAGTTGCATCTAGATGTTGACTGAGCCAATCCGCCATCGCTTCTTCTTCTCGAAGAATCTCTTTGCATATCTGAGATACCTCAGGCTGTGACGCCATATCTGCAGCCTTAATAATAGCTTTATAACACGCTATTTCGAAATGCTCGAACGCATAACTCGCGATACCACCTTTCACCACTTCATCTTCGGCCATCATGCCACCTACAGCCTGACCAAAGGCAGTTAGCTGAGCACCTAAGTCTTTAATAGTAGATGTATCCGTTCCTAATAGGGACAAACAGTGCTCTAGCTTTTCAGACTGACGCACCGTTTCTCCGACGTGGTCTTCAATACGCCGCTGCAGCGCTGGGTAATGTTCTAAGCGATGAGCTTGAGACTTCAACATTTTCTCAGCTTGCTTTTCCATGGCATGTGCATCACGTAGCCAATCTACTAAATGCTTGCTTTCCATTGCAGCTACTCCTTATTCATCTCACATTTAAGCGATCGTTCGCTTGTCTACATTTGTTCGTTTTGGGCGCCAGAATTGGGTTTCGCCTTGCCTAAAGTTGGCTCCTGGCCTTCAGGTGCAGGCTGTTCCATCGCCGTATATTTACTCTTACCATCAAGAGAAGGGCCCTTAGACCAGCGACCTTTTGGTGCTTTTTTATCCAGCAAGGTGTTTAAATAGTAATAAGAGTGCTGCGTAGCCTCATGCTCTTCAGGCGTCGAATTCGGAATCGGAAGCTGCGCTTGCATGCCACCCAGCTCTTCTATAACGGCTAGCCACTGCTGCTGATGGTAAGTATCACGAGCAATCAGGAACGACAAGAAATCCTTCATGCCATGATCATCAGTCCAGTTATAAAGGCGTGATGCCAGTACCCTTCCGCCCGCCTCTGCTGCCACGTTGGCTAGCATGTCGGCACCGATATTACCGGTGGCGTATATATGGCTCATATCAAACGGTACGCCATTTGCGTTTACCGGCATTGCTGAAAGGCCGGAGGACAAGAGATGCCGTGGGTTAGCACCGCCTAGAATGGCATTCATAACGGGGTCTTTAGCAGTCTCATCTAGATAGGAGACGGGAGCTCCTTCCAGGTTAAGCGCAACCGCATGGCCAAGCATTTCAATATGCGATAGCTCTTCCGTTGCAGTCGACATCAGCAAGTCGCGAATACGGTCATCACCCCGAGCGCCCATTGCCTGGAAGAAATACTGCATTGCGACCCGAATTTCCCCTTCAACGCCGCCGATCGCTTGCTGAAGCAACATAGCAAACTGTGGGTTGGGCTTATCGACTTTTACCGGATACTGCAGTTTTGCAGAATGGTGGAACATTTTAAATTCTCCTTAATGAGGTACCAGAAATTCCTTCCACTGGTAGTTATTTTTCGTTTATATTTAAGCTTATTAATATTTTTAAAATATTCAAAACCATTAATTTTTTCGCTTAAATAAACGAATTTATTGACCAGACAATATTGATAATAGCTAACGCATGGCTTCCAACAAGCAACCTAAGTTATAAAATAGAATATTTAACTTTTATCAAATGAAATTTAAAAGCATCATTGATAATAATTAATATAAAAGGAATAAAAATCACTCGGCAATAACACATCAACCTATTGAATTAGCACCTTTATTTTAAAAATATTAAAAAATTGCACACACAAAAAATTCAAAACAGTCGAAAACCGCTTTGAAAAAGCTTGATCATAGCCAACTAGAGAACAAAATATATAATAAAAATTATATCTAGCTTCAATATCAAAAGGAAAAGAGAAATTGTGTTTACATTTCCTTTTAATAATCGAAAAAGGATAGGACATTGAAAAGACTATTAGCTCTTTGCATTTTCATCAGCACGATATCAATAATTTCCGGGTGTTGCACGGAGGCGACGTAATGGCAAGTCGTAGGTAACCAGTTACTGCTATTTGGAGATAGTGAGCAGCAGCTTGCAAGCTTTGAAGCGGTGCATCTTTATTAGCAATCATAATGTTAGAAGGCTTAACCCAAATTTTCATCATTGCACAATTAAGCCCTCCTGCCGCTGCTGTTCCCTATCAGCCAGAATGTCGACAAATGCACGAACTTTCGCAGGGCGAAAACGTGCTAATGGAAAAACCACATGTATGCCGCCTGAAGGTAAGCTCCATTGGGGCAAAATATGAATAAGGCGCCCGGCGGCTAGGTCGCCTGCAATGGCATAATCAGGCAATATCGAAATGCCAGCACCTGCATACAAGGCTTCACGTACCGCCAGTGTCGCATCCAGGAAAATAGAGGCACACATATGGATGGATCGACGTTCGTTCTCATTTAGCGAAAATTCCCACTGCAGTGGATGGGGAAGAGCTTTATTCGCAATGAATGGCAATCCTAATAGCTGTTCCGGTTTAGAGAGCTGCGACACCTCCTTTTCAAGGCTTGGCGATGCGACAAGCAATTGGCGGAATGTGCCAATTCTCCTTGCTTGCACGCTTGGCTCTTTTAGCCATCCAACGCGAATAGCGAGTTCGATATCTTCTGACATCAGATCAACTTTTTGATCTCGCAGCGTGGCATCGACTTGGCACTGAGGGTATTTCTGGGTGTAGGCCGCTATGGCAGGAACTACAAAAGTGGCGCCGTAGTCGAAAGGCGCCGTCAACCGCAATGTGCCTGCGGGCTCCTGAGCGATCTCACCTAGTTCATTAAAGGCATCTTCAGCTTCTCGGAGGATCAAGGCACAGCGCTGGTAAAAAACTTTACCGGCGGAAGTGACCTGTACAGATCGTGTTGTCCGCGTGAGTAAAGACGTTCTAAATTCTTGTTCAAGACGTGCCACTTGCTGGCTAACCACCGACTTAGTGATACCCAGCCGTTCAGCGGCGGCTGTAAAAGAACCCGTTTCCACTACCGCAGCAAAGTAAGTCAGGCGACGTAAATTATTAAAATCGCCGAGCTTACTTTCGCTTCTATTGTATGCTTTTTCCATACACACAATATGCTTTGTATGTGTTTATCCGTCAATAAATTCTCTTTAGCATGCGACCCAATCATGAATAAGGAGACTTTTCTATGACGCACACCCTGTATTACCTATTCGACCCCTTGTGTGGCTGTTGCTATGGCGCGACGTCCGCTGTTAAAGAAGTGATCGCAGCTGACGACGTGAACGTCGTTCTGCTACCAAGCGGTCTTTTCTCAGACAGCGGTGGAAGGCAAATGGATAGTGAATTTGCTGCTTATGCCTGGAGTAACGACCAGTGTATTGAGCGCCTAACGGGACAAATATTTACCCAGTTATATCGCTCTCAAGTGTTAGGCGACGATCGGCAACGGCTTGATAGCAGCGCCGCCACGCTGGCGTTGACGGCTGTCGCCATAACAGCGCCAGCTCAAGAGTTCGACACTCTAAAAGCCATCCAATACGCCCGCTACGTACAGGGCCGTGACGTGACATCGCAAGCCACTTTAGTGGAACTCCTACAATCACTAGGCCTGTCGCAAGCTGCTGAACTTGTTCTAGAAACCAATGACCAGCTTGTCGACGCAAATCGTGCTCGACTTTCAAAAGCCCAAGCGCTGATGCAGGAATTCGACGCCCGGGGAGTACCCAGTTTTATTGTGCAGCAGGGTGACACTCGAAGGAGTATTTCTACTAACGAGATCTATACCACTCCCAGTGCATTGATCCACAAAGTGTTTACGCCATAACTCACTGATAGACACCTTTAACCTCATCGCTCAATTGTGAAAAGGAAGTATGCAATGACCACACGACGCACGTTTTTAAAGTCTTTAACTGTTTTAGGAGTCTCCATGGCGATAAGCACTGGCAACCTAAGTGGTATTAACAGTACCTTCGCGGCTGAAGGTCAACTTAGCTGGCAGCACTTTCCAGCGGGAGAGCACGGTTTTTTCCGAGCCCCCGTATTGGTGACGGGAACAACAGAGGCGGTTTTAATTGATAGCGGCTTTACCCTATCTGATGGGCGTGCCGTCGCCGAAGCAATCCAACAAAGCGGTAAGCAGCTAACCACTGTCTACATTAGCCAAAGCGATCCAGATTACTATTTTGGCCTTGGCGCGATAAAAGCAGCCTTCCCTGACGCACGCATTGTCGCCGCCTCAGCAACCGTTGACGCTATCGAAGCTAATGTTGAGAAAAAAATCTCCACATGGTCACCCCAACTGCAAGACAATGGCCCTCAGTCCCTTGATGATATCGTTATGCCCGAGGTTTTCGACGGCCATTTATTGCAAGTCGACGGTCAAGATATTCAGGTTGTTGACGTAGAGGGTTTACCTAATCGTCGCTATCTTTGGGCGCCCTCCTTGAATGCTGTTTTTGGGGGAGTGCTGGTATTCTCAGACCTACATGTGTGGACAGCAGACACACCTACGGCTGAACAGCGAGCTGCCTGGGTACAAGCACTTGATGAGATGGCAGCACGCTCTCCTAGTGTCGTTATACCTGGTCATATGCAACCTGATGCCGCTATTGACGCTTCCGCGATTCAATATACGCGTGACTACCTATTAGCGTTTGAAGAAGAACTCGCAAAAGCGAATAACAGCGAAGAACTCATTGAAGCAATGACCCGTCACTACCCAGATGCAAAGCTTAATGTGGCACTCCAGATTGGCGCTAAAGTAGCAATGGGGGAAATGAACTGGGGATAGTAATATTTTAACCAGCTGCAACGGCTAAATACGCACGGACATAGAAAGGGCTTTATAAATCATTTATTTCAGCAAGTAGCGGCTTTGTGGACGCATACGAAAAAGCCGTCCTTTCGGACGGCTTAATCTAATTCTCTAACGTTTTGCTTTTAACCACATTAAGTGGTGCCGACACCAGGAGTCGAACCCGGGACCTACTGATTACAAGTCAACCTAATTAATGACTTATGTAGTCACATACTGTGTTAGCTAGAATTTCGTACCACACTATAAACCACTGATACTACGTGTCAAATTCGGTTTATTTTGTAATTTGCCATGCCGTTTCCTCTCATTGGATCTCATATAGTGTCACGAGAAACGGCACGCATACGGTACGCAAAATGAAAACGGAAAAAATTACTAATTCTCAAAGACGACTAGTCACAAATGCCGATATTCGTGCGCTCCCGAAGGGCAAAACGGTGACAGAGTCACAAGCTGGACGAGGGACGGGTGCCACTATATTTGAGGCTCGCGAGTCTGGTGATATTGATGCTTACTTCAGAGTACGGATGAATGGCAAATCTACAAAAATTAAAATCGGCATATTCAAACGCACTGACAAAAAATCAGGTCTCACCTTGAAAGAAATTCGCGATAAAGCACGCGATTTGTCAGCGATTGCCGTTAAACACGGCGTTGTTAAGAAATATCTAGAGTTGCAAAGGGAAGCTGAAGAGCTGGAAGTTCGTGAACGTGAACTCGCCTTTTCAGAAGCATTAGTAGCCGCTGGAGAAGAAAACAAGACGGCAAGCTTTGAAGAGCTATTCATAGACTATATTGATAGTCTGGAAGGAACGAGAGGGATTGAGTATATCAAGGAATTGAGAAGGGTTTTAAATAACGAGCTTAAGAGAAATCACCAAATAATAATGAACAAAAAAGCAAATTCAATAACTCCAAGAGATATAATAGAGATATTACAACCCATTTGGGACCGAAACTCAAAAAGCATGTCCGGAAAGGTTCGGGCATATCTCCATACAGCATTTGAGTTTGGGTTAAAAAATGAACACTCACTTAAGCGCAAGAAAAAATCAATTTATAGCTTAGACAGCAACCCGGTCTCATCAATACCCAAAGACCACAAGACAAAAGCCATAAAAAGATCTTTAAACTCAAAGGAGCTCAATCATTTCTGGCACTCATTCTTGAAGTACGAATCAGTTGACCCGGTTGTCAAGCGTTTTTTACTTTTTCTTATCGCCACTGGTGGACAAAGGGTCATGCAGGTAGCGCGAGAGCCGTGGACAAGCTACGATTTACGCAGAGGAGTGTTGAAGACAGAACATCGAAAGGGAAAAATTGAACCTCGTATACATTTAGTTCCTCTTACTGAAAGAGCAATTAAATTATTGCAAGAAGCACATTCCATCAACCCCATTTCTAAATACCCTTGGTCTACAAATGGCAAAAAACCGATTGATATTAACACCCTAAGTGACGCTGTAAATAAGTGGATTAACTCACCATTATCTGTCATGGATGGTGAAGAATTTGAGAAATTCACACCGCGTGATTTAAGAAGGACCTGTGCACAAATAATGCAATTTAAAGGAATACCAGACCTAGATTCCGACATTCTTCAGTCGCATGGAATAAACGGTGTTGTAGAAGATCACTATCGAAATAACCCCTACGCTTTTATGCCAAAAAACTGGAACACTATTAATGCATTTGAAGAAGCACTAAATGATATCTTGAATGGGAAAGACCTCGACAAGGATGAGATCTATAAGTTTGACTTCTTATAATAGCTGACAAGCGAGCGTCCAGTAACAAACAAATATTCATCTATATATAACCATAGTATTCATTGGATTAACTATGAAAGTCACTATTGAAGTTGATGATGACTTATATGCACAGGCATTTGAGTTTGCCGAACCAGGCTTGGATAAACCATCAGACATTGTTCAAGCTGCGTTGCAAACCTATGTGTGGGTAAAAGCAGCGCGCCATCTTGCTGAAGTAGGCGGTAATGCGCCGTCGATGTCGGATATTCCACGGTGTCGTGGGGAACCTCCAATGGAATGAAAGTGTTGTCTTACATACTTATTATTTTAGAAACGTGGGTCGACGTCGCGCCCCAAGTACGGTTTTTCCATGGCAGCTTTCGGCCAGAAGCGGTCTTTGAGGTAGTTCTGATATAACGACGTTGTTCAGCGGCCGCTGAAAGCGGTCCGGTGGAGGGCCTTCGGCCCGGAACGAACTGCAACACCTTGTTAAACGTTTTCTGTCACACGGGGAAAACAGGTCTGTCCCGATTTTTCTTCTAGTAGCCATGCCTATGAATGCCAATCCTGACTCAACAATTCAGACAAATTTGGAATGTAGCCGGAAGCTTGGATGCGCTTTTTCTCTTCGAAATACTCCTCAGACAAATGCCAAGCTTGAGAGAAGCTCATCCCATAAAAAGTCATCATCTGCCGTACCACATGTAAGTACAACTCGAAAGTTTCTAATGTCGCGTCTGAGGAAAGTTCTCTAATTGAGCTCAGAGCAACAGAAGTGTCTATGCGCCTATTTGTAAACAGTTCGATAAACTCCTGATGATCTGAAGTTGCTTTGTCTTTTCCATAGTAATAGCCACCAACCTTGTTCCAAGGCGAAAACTTCCCTTTTGCTAGTTTCTGAGCCTCGATAAATACTCCTTCAGATATCTTTATGGCCTGCAAAGCGTCATATAAAAAAGAACCCGTACTTGGACAAAACCCTTTGGAATTTCTAGTCACCTCTGGCTGACTAAGCTGTGACTGCACTAATATCGAATATCCTAAGCGTTCATTTGACTGAAACCATTCGGCAACTTTATCTCGTTTACAACTATGGGCCGGACACGACTTAAGATTGTTGTGCTCCCTAAACCTAACACTTAAGTCTCGTGCCAATCCGATATAAAGCACCTCATTTTCTTTGGGATCCCAAAAACAGTAGACGCCAGCGGAAGCCCAGCCATTTGTATCAACTGAAGACGCGATATCTTCGATTGCTTCAGCTAGTTCTTCCGTCTCGTGTTGTGCATAAATATCTCGAATAAACGTACTTAACATCCAATTCCTTTTGTATTTTTGAATTTGTACCGCAAAAGCTTAGCTGTTTAACGCCTAGCTCACCGGAAAATGCGAGCGCAGCGAGTATTTTTCCGGTGGAGCGATTTTTTAGATCACAACTCACCATTTACTACCGATAGCATGAACGTTTTCCTATGCTTTTTGAGTTCTTCACTATTTAGCTTTGAGCCAGACATCTTCGCCACGCGAGTCTCATTGCCGGTTTCAAGTCGGGTACGAAAGGCATCGAACTTGTATCCATGCTTATTCTTTTCCTGAGAAAAACGAAACGTTTGATTGCCCGAAACGCCAAGATAAGCTCCTGTAGCGTCGGTCGTCCAATACCCAGCTACGGCAATTGCTTCAAGTGCTCGCCGCATCTCCAGTGCTGATTGAAATCTGTCGGCAGGGTCAGCTTTAGTTGCCTTCGCGATGACTCTAGCTACAGAGGGAGGAATGAATGGCAAGTAGTCCTGCTTTCTTGGCACTTTACCTTTTGCTTTTAGCTCATCGAACTTTGCACTTCCAACGCTGTTGCGTAAATCGCGAATGGTTCCGACACCGTTCAACAACCTGAATAGCGTCAGTGCAACTTGGTATATATCAGTCGATAGAGTGATATTGCCAGTTGCAATCGTCTCTGGCGCCTTATGAAGGATATATGCATTTGGCGCCTTCGCTGGCTTTAACTCTGGCGATGCACACGAAATTCCATAATCCGTAAGGATCCCCTCTCCTCGTGGGCCAATAAGTATATTAGAGGGTTTTATATCGTTGTGAAAAAGACCTGATTCATGGAGGTACTCAAGCCCCCGGAGGATGTCGATCGTAATTCTGATCGCCTCCGTCATTGGTATAAAGTTGGAGGGGTTCAACTGTGTAGTTGCAGATCCCTTTGGATGATAATCCATAGCGATTGCTACAACATTCCCAGATGGAGTTGCGACAACGTCCGCGTAGTGAACGTGAATTACATTCGCGTGTTCAAGCCTGTTGCCGACTTTCGCCTCATTCAGGTGCTCCGCAACCGAAGCCATACTTTCATCGAGAATCTTTATGGCAACATCCCTAGCCAGAGTAAGATCATGCGCGAGCCAAACTTCTCCGAAATTCCCACCGCCAATGTGATGGTGTAACTGGTACTTATACAGCCGGTCTCCTGCATTGAATTTGGGCGCCGACATTAGATTCCTCCTCTCAACGCCCAAGCCACCACAATTGCATCAGCGATTTGCTCGTTCCAATACTTATCCGTAGCACCAACTCTAGACTCAGCGCGCTCCTTGACGTTTGTTCTTTTGGCTTCGATTTGGCTGTAAAGACGTGTATAGACTGGGATATTGGCATCCTTAGAGGCCAGTAAAACAGCGGCGTCAAGATACGAAGCCAGTCGAGTTGATTTCGTATCGCTTCGTGCATATTCGCTGGTCTTGATTGCTACCAAGTCAATGTCCTGATTTTGCCTTAGTATTCTGTCGATCTCGGATTTCTGCCAATGAATTATGTCTTCGACCTCCGTTACGCCAGCAGGCACCTTGATCAGGTTCTCAGCGTTTTGGTTGAGGAAATCGATATTGGCCCCATCAAAACTCAACAACGCGAACCTCAATTGCTTTGGTGCAGTTCGAATCCCAAGCACCTTCATGCGAGCCTCCTTATTGTATTTGTGATCTAACGCCCGTATTCAAGCGCCAGCGAAGCTGGTCGCGTGCAATTGATTTTTACGTGTGGCTATAGCGTATAGCGATACACATTAGTATCACGCTGGGCAAACCCTATTTTTTTATAGAGTTCATTTGCCGCCACACGGGACGGACGTGACGTCAAATCGACGGTTTTGGCGCCTAATGTATTGGCTAGCTCCAATGCATACGTAGAGAGAAGTTTACCGACTCCTTTGCCTCGTGCCTCCTCTGAGACCACTACGTCTTCAATCCATGCTCGAATGCCGGTAGGTATTGGGAAGACAGCCAAGGTAAGCGCACCATAGTATGTACTGCCTTCCTTAGCCATTACGAGGTGACTAGACGAATTGTCGATTATATCCCTAAGAGCAGCCTCATCGAGAGACATTGCCGACGAGGATAGCTGAGGGATCAGCATATTGAGTGCTGATAATACCTCTTCGGAAAACTCTTTAATTTCGATTGTTTCCATAATTTACTCAGTTGAACACGTAACAGGTATTAGACTGCCCATCCTATGATTGGATAAACATGCCGGCACTTTTTCCCGGCAAATACAGCCTGCCAAATTCTCCCAAGCCCATGATTCTTCTGGCTATTAATTTAAATTTGGCAGTATAGCCAAAATTCGCGCTCCTGCTGCATTTCCCGGCATGAGCGCTTTGGGTCGAAACCGAAAGATCACCAATAGCTATCACTTTGGTCACTGCTTACCCCTTCCGCTTCAAATGGTGTGATCAGCAGTCTGTGCGACCTCCGATCCTGCAACAATCTCCAGTACTTGTCCCAAGTACTGCCTCGCCTCTTGAGGCTCTGTTGACTTCCTCAGGTACTCGGGAATTACCTCGACGAATTCGGACGTAGATACAGGTTCGAGCTCAATCAAAGCCTCTATCATCGCGGGCCGCAGAAGGCACCTATCTTTAGGTGTATTTGGGAATTGCTTTGCGATAACAGTTTTGCTAAAAGCTTCAAGGCGATCACGTAAGCTAAATTCGCTGCCTAATATTGATGACACTTCTTCATTATTCGCTTCTACCTCAACTTCGGCCTCCTCGAAACGATCAGCATCATGTTCGTAGAGATCCTCATCGGCAGACATATCAGTTTTCAGACTGTGCAATTCCCGAATAATCGGCTCAAGCTCACCTTTGGGGTTACTAAACCAATCCGTTGACCAAATACGCCGAATCCGCCAGCCGAGCCGCTCTAAGACTTCTTGTCTCAAGCGATCACGATCCCGTGCTGATTTGGCAGAATGATATGTCGCCCCATCACATTCGATCCCCATCAAAAAACGTCCTGGTTTTCCTGGGTCTTTAACCGCTATATCTATAAAGAACCCAGCTACACCTACCTGAGCTTCACTTTCGAACCCGGCCTGATGGAGGGCATCGATGACCGAGACCTCGAAGTCGCTGTCAGGAGATTTACCTGTATGGAGAGGCGTCCCATTCATACTGCCCTTCTCCGCATAGTCCAAGAAATCACGAAGGGCTATCACGCCACGCTTAGAGGTTTCCGAAATTAAGATATCGTCAGCACGCATGGAGCTAAAAATGTGCATCCGCTTCTTGGATCGAGTGAAAAGTACATTTAAACGCCGCCAACCTACATCAGAATTAATCGGGCCAAACCGCTGATAGACCCGCCCCCCAACCTCGCTTGGGCCATAAGTGCAAGAAATGAAGATCACGTCTCGTTCATCACCTTGAACGTTTTCCAGGTTCTTAATGAACATGCCATCTTCCATATTCCTTAAACAATCTACGGCATCTGCGATTTTACTATCTGCTTTGCACTCTTCTTCTACCGCACGTTCAATCTGCTCCCGCTGCTTCGAGCTCATGGCAACGATGCCAAGCGACTCATTTGGATGATTGACGGCATGCTTCACAGCGGCCTTAGCTACAATACTTGCTTCTTCAACGTTGTATTGGTTTACAAAACGGCCACCTTTGACATAGTTAAACTTAACTCCATATTCCTGAGCCTTAGCGTGGGGCGATGGAAAAATCACAAGATCGTTGTCATAAAAGTTCCGATTCGAAAATGCGATTAAGCTTTCGTGCTGAGAGCGGTAGTGCCAACGCAGGCGACGCATTTTGAATAGAGGCAGGGAAGCATCAAGAATGCTATCTGTCTGCGTCATAGCAGCATTTTCCTCGTCATCATCATTCATATCCTGACGATCGAAGAAGCTTGTGGGTGGTAGTTGTTTTGGGTCTCCTACAACGACAAGTTGTGCACCACGAGCAATGACGCCTAGCGCATCCTCTGGTTTAACCTGCGAAGCCTCATCCATTACGACCAAATCAAATTGCAGGTGACCTGGTTTAAGATAATGAGCGGCGGACATGGGCCCCATCATGAAGCACGGCTTCAAAGCTAATAAGGCGTTGCTTGAACGATTAATTAGCTGACGAATTGGAATATGCTTTGTTTTTTTTCCAAGCTCATTTTTTATCAGAGCCATTTCTGTATATTCGGATTTTCTTCCCCCTGCATTGCCCCCAGGCACATGACGCTCCGCCAATACACTGGCAATTCTTTGACGCTGTAATGTCTTTAGTTTTTGGTCATATTCGCGAAAGGTAGTCTGAAGTGCTGCTTGATTCTTGCCAGATATACGGCCTAGGTGTGGCCTTTGTGAGAGGATTTCTCTGGACAACTGATCAAATATCGCCAAATTCAAAGCTTTCCTTGCACTCTCGATACTGAGCCTGCCACTCGTCACCAAATGCCAAAGTGGCTCAAGCCCTTGTGCTTTCATCTCGTTTCGAATTCGGACGAAGTTGACCCAATCATTCAGCCACTCCGGCTTTCCAATCGCTAGTAGGTTTCTTTGCCTGATTTCATCTATATTCCAATCTTGATTAGTCAACCATTGCTCGGGCCTCAGCTCAGTCTTACTTTTAAACTGCTCGTATGCCTCTTCTTGATCGCTCCAATCCGAAATATAAGCATCTGCTTCATCCTTTAGCCGCTCATACTCACCATGCGTTTTGATCGCTAGGATTACCTTTCTGAGCGGTTCGAACCGCAGCTTGCGATGGACGTAGCTTGCGAAATCCAGTGTTTCCCGAATAGACTCTAATGAAAGTTTGTTTTCCGCTGTTGGCCCTACTGACAACTCAGCCTCAGGAGCGAAGAGCTTATATAGCAGATCATTCTCTTCAAACGTTGAATGCTGCTTTTGTAAAGTTCTCAACTGTTCTATACAAGACTCAATTTCTTCAAGAGTAAACTCGTTGTTTTTAAACCATTGCTGAATCACATGCACGGCCGCTTTAAAGCGACGGTGTGCCGAAAGCAAAGAGCCTTGTTCGCCTGTAAGATTTTGGTTCTGATGAAGCTCATGCCGGATGCCGGGCAGTACCGCCTGAATATCATCTAGTGAAGCGAGTATCTCCCTCAGTTCTTTTACGAACCCTTTCTGTTGAAGCTGCTGAATACCTTTGAATAGCTGAGCATCTAGTGAAAAAATGCCGTCTCCGATAGCCACCGTTTGACCAAAACCGATGCCATAAGTATTGCGAATTTGCTGATACCATTCACGAAGAAGTTTCAGCCCCTCTATATCCGTTTCCAGCCCTTCAAATGCAGGCCCTATTTGACGCTTGTACAACCGTGAATCGAATGTTTCCATTCCCGAGACATATTCTATTGCCTCAGATAGAACAGGATTGATCTGTTTTAATTTAATGTCAGGTTGTTTTGCCAACCCCTTAACCTGCTTGCGAGCTCGCCACCAATCCCCAGAGAACCATTTACTCATTCCCTCTCGCAATAGCTGTACTTGTAAAGCTTGTAATTCCTTTGAATCAGGTAATTTGTCAATATCAAAAACCTGCCTCACCCTTTCCCGCAACGGCTTGAGGTGAAGAAGCTTTACGTCTAGAGCTTCCAGTGTGGCATCGAGGCCATCTTCATCAAAATGCTCCGAACGAAGGCTAATCATCCGGCTATCAAGCGCTCCAATCGCTTCAATCATTTTGATTGCAGCTTCGAGGCCCTCAACAGTCGGCTCTAAATTCGTATTTAATGGCGAAGGCAAAGCGATCTTCAATTCTTGCAGCTGTCGGTCAAGAGCCTCCAGTTCAGCCTCAACTTTCTCAAGCTTAATGGTTGCGCGCACAATATTTGAGAAGAGTTCTTCTCGACATGCACCAGATAGGAGATGCAAGTCGGGGAATGCCGGCAAGGGCTCGCCACGCGATAGTGCTGAAAGCTTTTCTGAAAGGATGTGCTGTGCTAGTTTCTCAAATGTCTCTTGAATTCTTTGATGGAGACTCAGCAATTCCTCGACCTCAGACTGCGTCTTGAGATCAAGCCCATCAAGCGCCTTAAACAGCTCTTTACGAGAGAGTGCTGGTAGATCGTAGAGATCCAAAGCCAATGAATCGCATTTCTCCAACGTTAACAGCTCTGACACATCAATTTTGAGAGTATGTGCAGCTCCCTGGTTGCGCTCATGCAATTGATCAAGTGACTGTTGCCACTCCCGAAGAACAGATACAACCTGTTCTGAGTCAAAAAGCTGAATTGCCGTACTCTCTACCCCAGACCAAGGATGATCATGAAGTTGGGCACTTTGCCCGACCTGTTCTATCATTCCTCGATAAATCTGCTGGAACTCTTTAACTTGATCGACAAGCTGAAGCCGTTTCAATTCGGTGAGAGACGTCCCCGTCAGCCCAGCGATATGAATATCGGTTGGACTTATCTCTAACAGTTGACGATAACGAGCCGCACTACTAAAGATCTCGTGGATTGTTCTATCTGTATTAACCCATGTTTCATTGATTTCTTGAGCATAGTGATTGAGTCGCTCTTTAAGCTCCTCGTAACGCATTGTTTCTGCGTCAATATTTTGTGTTGAGCTCAAATGCTTCTGCTTCACTACACGAGCACTGATATCTTCAAGTACCTTGCGCTTTTGTGATTTATGGCTGTGTAGTTCAAGACAGAAATCACCTAATCCGGCCTTATCTAGCCTAGTTTTAACTACGTCAAGAGCGGCCATTTTCTCCGCTACGAATAGAACTTTCTTGCCGTTTAACATAGCGGCAGCAATCAAGTTAGTTATCGTTTGTGATTTACCAGTCCCTGGAGGCCCTTCAATAACGAGGTTCTGACCATTCACTGCATCAATAAGTGCACTATGTTGGGAGCTATCAGCATCATCGATTAGCGGGAACAAATCATGTATTTGTTCAACCTCATCGATGGCATACTCCATAATATTGCCTTCCCCCTCATCCGAGCCATTTTCCGAACTTTTGAAAAAGCGCTGCACAATTGAATGCTTAATCAGATTTCGCTCGTCGAGAGGCCATCTCTTTGGATCTAAATCCAAATACATCAGCATCTTGCCAAAATTCAGCAGAGCAAGAGCGCCGTAACGCCGGACAGACCAATTTGGTTTTGTAATTCTAATTACTTCAGAAACATGATCGAGGTAGGTTTCAGGAGAGACATCTTCCTCAACTTCGGGTAACGCAAGACCGAAATCGACTGCCAGCTTTTCTTTTAAAGACAAGTTCGGAAGGATATCTTCACCGGTGTAACTCAAGGTGTACTGATAGGTTCCACTATTGTGGTCTAGCTTCCCGCGGCTCAGATGTACCGGAACTGTAAAAAGCGGAGCCAATCTTGTTTTTGAGCCGCTGTCATTTTCTGCCCATTCCAGAAAACCAAGCGACAAATAGAGGATGCTTGAACCCATTTCCTCTATCGCGGTTTGAGCTTTGCTACGTATTGCACGTAATCTAGATTCCATTTCTGGTGGGTAGAGCAGAACCTGAATCGCATCATCTTGATGCTTTCCACTACCTTGAGCCTCATCATCTCTCGGCAACTCATAACTAATATCAAAACCGAGGACCTTTGCCCACTCCTTCGCATCAGGGTTAGCTTTTAACTGGCGGTCTTTGCCATTTTCTTCATCTACTTCAAGGTAACCATGCTCAATTAACTCCTCCCGGGTAGGAGGCGGAACAGACCTGAACGTAAGCTCACGCTCAGAAAGAAGCACTTCGCACAGCTGGTTTGGAACTTCATCTATAATCCGCAGGGCTGCAGCTTTCTGTTGAATAGGGAAATTCAACAATCTGTTTCGAGCCGTGAGATCTAATAGCTTTTTGCGCATCAGTTCCAGCGACTCAAGCACGAAAGGGTCTGACGAGTTTAGGAAGTTATCCGCTGCTTGCTGGTCTTGTTCATTAGACATGGTTCGGCTCGGTTCCTTTGTTTTAGCATACCTATAAGCCATTGATTCGTTATGCTTATTTTCGTCTTCTTGTAGCTGAGGCGCTTCATGGGAATCGTCTAATTGCTGACCAGGCAGCTCTAGCAGTTGTTCAACTCGGCGCTTGAGCTGTCTCGCTGCACTTGTTTTTCGAAAGTTCAGCTCGAAGAAGACTGCTTCTAACAGGTTTTTATCCTGCGTGTTGCCGTTAACGATCTTGCTCAGCCGGCTGGTCTCTAACGCAAGGTAAGGTCGCCGTTCCATCGTCCCCATGCTCCTGCCCAGAATAAATAGCTAGTTTGCCACCGAAGTATCATTATTTACTACCGATTAGTAGAGACAAGACTATCAGAGGCAGTCGCCAACCTATCAAAAAGTTTGAGGGCTCAAACTTTGTTTCCTTTCGAATTCATCCCACAGCACCATTTTGTGTAACAACGTCGGGGACCAACCCATAAAATCTCATTTTGGATTTAGTCCCAGCAGCATTAGACGCGCACCTTTATTAACTCTCCCCACTGCGTGGCATAACGTGGCTTCCGACGCTCACCACGTAACATCCAGGCATTACCTTGGTGTGGCACGCCTCAAACATGGGGGTTATCGGCTTGAAATGAGTTTTGCTGGCTTTGAGATAAGCGTACTAGCCAAATCAATCCTGCTTTTTGAGCGTCAGTTCGCCCTCGGCGCCGAAGACAATAGTTCGGCTGGGAAGCGCTTCACCACGTAGTGGTGTAAATCCAGTTCAATATACAGGAGATCATCAGCAGAACAGGGGAAGCCAGTAAGCACTGCCTGCCCTAAAGCGGTATTAGAAAGGAAGACGCGGCTACATCATTCAGCCCCAACACGGATGCGGCGAGTGACAGACTGGAGACATTTAACATCTATAAAACAGCACAAAGGAATCCGGAGTAGAACACAAGCTGTGGCCCTTACATTAGCGAATGCCATAATTCGAGTAACTCGCGACGATGGCTTTAACGTAACGCTCAGCATCAGCCTGCGCCCGATGTAGTACCGGCAAACTTTTGAGCATCTGTCGTAGCGATAGCATGTGCTTATCACTCAGCATTTTATGCAGCTGATAAAAATCGGATACCCGAAAGGAAGGCTCTAACTTTGCGGCATCGAAGAGCCTGCTAATCCAGAAAAGATCTGAATCCAAAGCATCACAATAAACCGTTTCAAAGCCGAGCATGTCATTCAGCTTTTCCGCGGCATCGACGACATGTAACCCTCGCTCGAACAATTCATCACGAGCGATCCCGTGTATAGACGCTGCAACAGGATCCCAGTGTGTCCACTCATCACGGGGGCAAATAAGAAAGCCCTCACCATTACCCAGTGTGTCGGCCCACCCAAGCTCTATTGGGTAACTATCGGGCCCAAGCCCTGACGTCTCGATATCAATAAACGTAATAAGAGGAAGATCACTTGCCAGTAAAATAGCCACCTGAATTCTACACTCCGTTTCTTGTTACGAGCTATTTTATGGTTCTTCGTCACTTCACGTGGATTTGGCCTGATCGAATAGGCGGCCCACCGGGCTGCCAATCAGGTAGATCATGGCGATAAAGTTGGCCTCGTTCCGGTAGCCACGTGCCCGTGACCGAGCCGCTTGGAACAGACCATTCATT
>NZ_DRFS01000004.1 GCF_011050415.1 Halomonas sp. | reverse complement strand
GTCAGGGCGACACCGTCACCCTGACCGTGGGCGGCCAAGCGTTCACTGGGTTGGTGGGTGAAGACCTGACCTTCGCCATCGACGTGCCTGGATCACTTCTGGCCGACAACGACACCATCAGTGCCGAAGTCACCGGCACTGACGAGGCGGGCAATGCCTACAGCGCCGATGCCGACAAGGCTTACGGGGTTAACCTCGACGCTACCGCCACGATCACCCTCGACACTATCGCCGGTGATGATGTCATCAACGGCACCGAAGCCGAAGGCGACATCACCATCACCGGCACCGTGGGCGGCGACGCCCGCCAGGGCGACACCGTCACTCTAACCGTGGGCGGTGCAACCTTCACCGGTACCGTGGGTGAAGACCTGACCTTCGCCATCGACGTGCCTGGATCACTTCTGGCCGACAACGACACCATCAGTGCCGAAGTCACCGGCACTGACGACGCGGGCAATGCCTACAGCGCCGATGCCGACAAGGCTTACGGGGTTAACCTCGACGCTACCGCCACGATCACCCTCGACACCATTGCCGGTGACGATGTCATCAACGGCACCGAAGCCGAAGGCGACATCACCATCACCGGTACGGTGGGCGGCGACGCCCGTCAGGGCGACACCGTCACCCTGACCGTGGGTGGCCAAGCGTTCACTGGGTTGGTGGGTGAAGACCTGACCTTCGCCATCGACGTGCCTGGATCACTGCTGGCTGACAACGACACCATCAGTGCCGAAGTCACTGGTACCGACGACGCGGGTAATGACTACAGCGCTGAGACCAACCACGGCTACGACGTCAACCTCGACGCCAGCGCCACGATCACCCTCGACACCATCGCCGGTGACGACGTCATCAACGGCACCGAAGCCGAAGGCGATATCACCATCACCGGCACCGTGGGCGGCGACGCCCGCCAGGGCGACACCGTCACTCTGACCGTGGGCGGTGCAACCTTCACCGGTACCGTGGGTGAAGACCTGACCTTTGCGATCGACGTACCAGGCTCACTGCTGGCCGACAACGACACCATCAGTGCCGAAGTCACTGGTACCGACGACGCGGGTAATGACTACAGCGCTGAGACCAACCACGGCTACGACGTCAACCTCGACGCCAGCGCCACGATCAGCCTCGACACCATTGCCGGTGACGATGTCATCAACGGCACCGAAGCCGAAGGCGACATCACCATCACCGGTACGGTGGGCGGCGACGCCCGTCAGGGCGACACCGTCACCCTGACCGTGGGCGGCCAAGCGTTCACTGGCCTCGTCGCTGAAGACCTGACCTTTGCGATTGACGTCCCAGGATCGCTCCTGGCTGACAACGAGACGATCAGTGCCGAAGTCACCGGTACGGATGAGGCGGGTAATAGCTACAGTGCTGATGTCGCGCGCGATTATCAAATTGATGCAACACCCACTGCTTCCGGCGGGCAGATTGTTGGTAAGGAAGACACAGCCCTGACGCTGAAGTGGAGCGAGTTCAACATCACTGATGACTCACCTGGGGCTGATCTAGGGGTAGTTATTACGCGTTTGCCAGCATCTGGAGTACTTCAATCACTGGGCAGTGATGGCCAGTGGCAGAGTGTTGTAGAGGGTGCAAGCTTCAGTAAGGCGCAGATAGATGCAGGGCAATTGCGCTTCATGCCAAGCGCAAACGAGTCAGGCTTCGATGGATATGGCGGCTCTGAGGTAGGTAACCAGCAGACAGATTACGCTCAGTTGCAGTTCCGACCCATTGATGCTCAAAATGAGGGTGAAGAAACCATCCTTAAAATCGACATTATGCCAGTCGCGGATGCACCAACGATCTCCGTTTCACTAGGCGACACCATTGAGTCAGTACGTGCTTCGGTTATCACGGTCGAACATGGCACTGTCAAAATCACTATTGATGGTATGGATATCAGTGCTGAAGGTATAAGTGGCAAAGTCATCAAGCCACCCTTCAGTGATGGTAATCTCAACCCCGGTAGTGCCAACAATACAAACGGTGTCGATGTCATCGCACTGATTGGAGACTTTAACAAGCTCGTAAATGGAAATCAGGCCGTAAACTCGATCAATGGTCAGGATAAAGATTACATCTTCCTTAACAAGCCTTTAAGCAGTTACAGCATTAACCTCGGTGAGCAGCATCAGAACTCAGGTTACGATGGAAGCATAACTGACTTGGCCACTGGGGTGACCATCAGCGTCAATAATATACGCGGAGTGATATTCGGTGACGGCTCTACCATGCTGCCATCTGATGCAACTACGACAATTACGCAAACAGGTTACGATATCATCGAGGTTGAGCTCAGCGCTCTGCTTACAGATACCGATGGCAGCGAAATCTTGTCGGATATCACGCTGACGAATATTCCGGCAGGCGTGGAGCTAATCGGTGCTGGAGTAATTAGTCAATCGGACGGCAGTTGGCTAGTAACTAATCCTACCGGGGCTAGTATCAACAACTTGTTACTGTCAATGAAAGTGCCAGTCGAAGCAGGTGCATTCGATATTGTTGCCACTGTCACATCAAGTGAAGTTTATCGGGACGCTGCTGGCAATCTACAGGTCGTTGATAGTAATACAAGCACTGATACTACAGCAGTTGAACAATATAATGTTGTAGTAGGCTCGCCAGGTGCAGATAACATCTCGGGTACTAGTGCAAACGATATTGTTATTGGTGATGTTGCGGGTCTGCAGTTGGTGGCAGGTCAAAACTACAACCTTGCCTTTATGGTCGATACCTCTGGTAGTATGTCGGTTGGCGATATTGCCAATACTAAGACGTCGCTTACAAAAGTGTTCAACACGCTTAAAAATAGTGTCGGAGAGGACAGCGCAGGAACCGTTAATATTTTCCTTGTTGAGTTTGACTCTCAGGCAGGAAGAAACGTTAGTGTTAATCTTGCTGATCCACAAGCATTGTCGAAATTGCAGTCAGTATTAGATGGATTGCAGCGTGGCGGTGGAACCAACTATGAAGATGCATTTAAAACTGCTGCTAACTGGTTCCATACTGATGTTGTCCAAAATAACCCTGGCACGAACCTATCCTATTTTATTACCGATGGTTTACCTACCTACTATCAAGACAAAGAGGCTGAGAGTGTAGTAGTAGGCTCTAAATCAAGTAATCGCTGGAACTTAACTATTGACGACATTAATTACGTGCCCGGCCAAGCTTATTCGATGAATATTGATGGTCAGGTTAGGGAAGTAATTGATGCCAGTGGCAATGTGAAACAGTGGAACTTCAGTTCTGGATGTGGTGGTGGAAGCTGGAGCAGTAGTGTGATCGGTAAGGTTATGCCTGAAGGGGATGGCACCTACGAAATTTCTGTACTCAGTGGCAACGGCAGTAGCACCACACAAACAGTAATTCAGAACTCGCTAGAGGCATTTGCATTGCTGGATAACATGTCTTCAGTCAATGCGATTGGTTTAGGCAGTAGCCTTAACGAAAGCAACCTTCGGGCATATGACTCTGACGGAATTGTTCAGTCAGATATTGATCCAGCAGAGCTTGCCGACGCCATTCTTGGACAAAATGTCCAATTGCCGTCTGGCGACGACATCATCTCTGGCGGTGAAGGTAATGATATTCTGTTTGGGGATCAGGTTACCTTCACGGGTATTGATGGTAACGGGTTGCCAGCAATCAAGTCTTATATTGCTGGCCAATTAGGCATCACCGATCCTAACCAAGTGTCTGCTGAGCAAATCCATAATTACATTACAGAAAACCACGGCGAGTTTAACAACTCCACGGAGGCTGGCGGTAACGATATCCTGATTGGTGGAGATGGTGATGACCTTCTATTTGGACAAGGGGGTAATGACACACTGATTGGTGGTACAGGTAATGACATCATGTATGGTGGTAGCGGAGCGAATACCTTTGTATGGGAGTCAGGTGATCAGGGTACAAGCCAATCCCCGGCTGTTGATCAGGTAATGGATTTCACTTTAGGGCGGTTTGGTTTGGATGCTTCTGCAGACAGCCTCGATATTGCGGATCTGTTGCAGGGTGAAAATTCTGAAAACCTGGATCAATATATCAAGGCAGAGCAGCAAGGTGCCGATACAGTATTGCATGTCAAATCTGATGGTGGATTAGCTTTGGATGGTAGCAATGCAGACCAGCGTATTGTGTTGAAAGATGTGGAAATGCCGCAAGGTGGAAGTTCTTCAGACTTTATTCAAAGCATGCTGGAGGATGGCCAGCTTAAGATAGACCAGTAATTAGCACTGTTAAGCAATAAGAAATGCCCCATACTCAAAGTGTGGGGCTTTTTTCAATTGTGAAGGAGGCGATATGTATTTTGATGAAATACAGCTTTTGCGCTGGATGAAAGGCGATAAATTAGCGGTCGAGTATATTGAAATGATTTGTGATGTCGCTCATAAATGGGACGATTTGATTGATAAAGATAAAGAGGTTAGCGATGACTCTATCAATAAGCTCTTTTTTGATGTACTAATTAAACTTCCTCGGAACATTTTTTACCGAAAAAATTTTGATCACCTCAACTCTGTGCTAATGAATGCTATTTCGAATTGGCAAATTGCTACTCAGATGGAAAGGGAAGGGGGAAATTATGAAACCAGTATCGCATTTATTCTGCGTTCTTCGTATGTAGACCTTATTACGCAAGCCGCTTTAATATGTGGTGGGAATCAATGGGCATGTCAGGTGGGAAAAGAAGTAAGAACAATCACACACAACGAAACCTATGAAGGCTATGTTAAAAATCTAGCGATTGAAAAAAACGCTCGATTAACGAAATAGTGATGTGAAATTAGCTGCACTAAACCTAAACCTTACGGGAAATAGCCATGCTCTATATCAAACGCAATACCGCTGGTGAAATCGTGATGCTCAGCAAGGAAGCAAATCCTGAATGTAGTGAAACGATCGCTCCTAACTCACCTGAGATAGTGGCCTTTTTAGCCGATCAGCCAAGCTCTTCTGCGCACTTTCTAGCCTCTGATTTAGCTTTCGTGCGAGTGGTAGAAGATATTTTAGAGGTGCTACTTGATAAGGGAATTATTACGTTTACGGACCTTCCTGAAGCTGCCCAAGCCAAGGTGATGGAGCGGAAGACGTTACGGGTTAAAAACAATGTTGATTTGTTAGGCGGAGATAGCGACACAATTTAATTGTCATGTGTCGCTATCAGACCTACCGGTAGATATCAGAATAAAAATATTAGGCGTGGCGTACGCCTGGCCCGGTAGCACCGTCTACGCCAACCCTAAACAGGCAAGTGAGTTCTTCATTATTAGTAACGCCTTCACCAATCACTTGAATACCCAATGAGTGGCATAGCGTTGCCATACCCCGCACAATGGTTTGCTGTTCTGTTGAGCGATCCAGAGAGTGGATAAGGCTGCTGTCCATTTTCAAGTAGGCCAGTCCAACATCGTGTAAGTCCGCAAGCTTAGTAAACTCTGCCCCGACATGCTCAATACCGAAAGTGCATCCCAATGGGCGTAAAGCTGTGCATAGGCCTCGTAGACTTCCAATCTCATGTGTACTTAGCGTGGCTGGCACTTCAAAGCAAAGCTGTTTGGCTAGCATCGGCTGTGTTTCAAGTAAGGCACGCAATTCATTGACGAACTGGGTGTTGGTGATAGATGCCGCGGAGAGGTTAATGCCTACCGGCCTGAGATCAGCTTTAAGGTTGATAAGCGCTTTTTTGACAACGGCCAGATCTAGCGTTGGTTCCAAATCAAAGCGGGTAATCCAAGGAATAAAGACACCGGCAGTGTGCCATTCTCCTGCCAGATTTAAACGCGCTGGGCACTCGTAATGCAGTATTCCACCCTCGGCATCCACTACTGGGAAATAAGCTAACTCTGGCCCTACACGAATAGCGGCCTCCAGTGCGTTACGCCATTCCGCGTGGGTACTATAGAGTGAAACTTGCTCACGCTGCTGAACTACGATCTGCTCGCTGGTAGTAAGGCTCTCAGCTTGTGCTAAGGCGTTATCCAGGGTTGCCAGCAAGGTAGCGCGCTGATCATTAGGCGCATAAGGCACAATAGCGGTGGGTAGAGAGAGTTCCACTGAAGGTACTGTCGCAGTCACGTTTTCCAGCGCAGCTATTACCTGCTGCTTAAGCTGGTCAGCGTCTTCAACCAGGGGTAATAAGAAAATAAAGTCACTACCATTGAGTCGGCCAATGACAGGTTCCATTGATTTTTTATCCAACTGCCCAAGTTGGGTGACTAGCGTGTTCAAAAGATGATCGGTATCGGTATAGCCTAGACGCTCGTTCAGCGTTTCAAGTGCCTGAACGCGAACCATAACAAGCATGCCCGTCGCACGTGCATCATCACTGCTCAACTGAGAAGAAAGCTTGCCCATAAACACATCACGATTAAGCGCCCCGGTAACGCGGTCGTGTTGTAAATGGCGTCTCAACTCATCAAGTTTATGGCTTTCTTGGGTCAGCATTTGGTGGACATTAGCTGACAGCACGTTCATCGCTTGAGTTACCTGGCGTAGCTCCAGCGTGCGCGGCTCTTTAATAGTGGTAAAGCGACGTGCACTGATATCTTGGGCTTGAGCGACCACTCGGTAGAGCGGGCGTTTAATGCCACGAACCACCACCGTTGCAATGGCTAAGCTGATCGCGCCAGCAATCAAGAACCACACTGCTAATTCTAATGTACTGCGCCAAAGCGAGGCATAGGCAAAGCTATGCTGGCTCTCGATCTCAAGCGTGCCGAACTGGCGCCACCCGTCTTGAATCGTAGACATGCCACTCGGTACGTCAAACTCAATTAGTTGCCGAAACCATGCGGGCACATCCCCGGTATATTCACTTGATGAGCGTTCAGTGAGTACGCTGCCATCGGTGTCTCGCAGTATGATCTGGCGGTAGTAGCCAGTATCAAATTGAGCCGATATCAAAAGTTCGAGAGTGACTAGCTCTTTATCAAGCTGGCTCATGGAAAGCGCCAGAGCTGTTGCAGTATCTTCGTTTTTGATGCGTACTTCTTGCTCGATATAATCCCGGCTAGTAGCAATACTAATAGCAAGGCTACCAATGAACGACAGCAGCAGCAGGGTGATAATGGCTAGCCAAAGTTGTTTAATAAGTGACATGTTGCCAATTCCTCTTAGATGAAACCCTGGGTCTGCATGCGTTCAATAACGCTGCGCCAGCGTGATAGCCGTGCCAATGGGTCTGCGCGTGATTCCGATGAGCCACCAGCCCAGAGCCCGTCGCTATTAAAACTAAATAGAGGGTCAAGATCGGTACGCTGGGAGGCAGGAGTAATAGATGGAACGATATTATCCAGCACTAGCGGTTCGGCGTCCGGCGTTGAGTAATAGCCCAGCACCATATGCGCTTGAGTGATTTGACTTCTTCCAATACGTGCGCGGACATAAATCATGCGTAAATACTGACTCGAAACCGACAATTGCTTGAGCGTAATGTACTTGGCGATAGAGTAGTCTTCACAATCACCTTGACCTTTGCCCATCGTTTCCAGGGGCGTCGCCCAGTAATCCTCTTGCCCCCATACTTGAATATCGTCTACCCATCTGATGCGGCGATTAAAAAAGTCATTAACGCCGCGTAACTTAGCTTGAACGTCTTGATTTTGCAGTTGTTGCAGAAGCGTAAACCACTCTTCTAGTACGGCTAAGCCGGCTTGGCCGTAGAGTTGTTGCATGCTTTGGCGTAAGCGTTGAGGGTCAAAAGCCGACGCTTTTATTGGGTGGATGCCAAACCCTGCACCTAACAACAGCGCGCCGGCAGTTGCCAGGAACTGTCGACGCGAAAATTTGGGAGGATGCTGACTAGAGAGTGCAGGCATGAGTCGCCATGAGTAACCACCGAATATTGCTTAAGGTTACAAGCTGGCTTACAAAAGTGCTACTACCATTAATTAAAAGGATGGAACTGTGTATTAGATTACGGCTACTCAATAGCTGCCTGATACGTCGTTTCCAGCAGGGGCTCTAAAGCGGGCCACACGTTATCTAGAATAATCGGTTGAGCGTCCGCGGTAGGATGAATGCCATCGCTTTGCATTAACGTACTTTCGAGCGCAACGTCTTCAAGTAAGAACGGCACTAATGGCACGTCATACTCCTCGGCCAACGTGTGATATACGCCGGTAAATGCATCACGGTAGGCCTGGCCGTAATTGGGCGGTATATCAATGCCGAGCAGCAATACTTGCGCGCCTGCGTCTTGGCTTTGTTCAATCATCGCCGCTAAGTTAGCCTGCATTTGAGTAGGAGCGAGGCCGCGTAACCCGTCGTTGCCTCCTAACTCAAGTAGAACAATATCCGGCTGGCGTTGTCCGATGATGTCAGCAAACCGTTGTGCGCCTCCAGACGTCGTTTCACCGCTGATACTTGCGTTTATAACACGTGCATCACCCGCTAAACGCTCTGCTAAGAGGTACACCCAGCCCTCTTCGCGCGCTATGCCGTATGCTGCGCTTAAACTGTCGCCCATGACCAGCAACGTAGGGACAGCTTCTGAGTTTGTAGAAGTTGAGCCAGTGGGTTCTGCGTTGATAGATGACGAGGTAAAGGCGACTACCAGTAGTACTACTCCTACGGGTACCATACGGTTTAGTCCACACCAAGCTACAGGGATGCTTCGCTTCATGCCTTACTCCTCTGATAAAACTGCAAATTCTTCTACTGCTCAAGCTGATCGCCAGCATCTTACCGACCACCAAGTCACCAGTATGGTTCCCCATGGTACTGCTGGGCAGCCCGTCTTACACGCTGATAAACTCTCCAAAGAAGTCACTAGCGGTGAGCGCTCACTGACTATCTTACATGACCTATCGCTTAGCGTAGCGGCAGGTGAAAGCGTTGCAATATTGGGTAAGAGCGGTGCGGGTAAATCAACGTTACTTGGCCTGTTGGCAGGCTTAGATACACCCAGTGATGGCGAGCTAACGCTGTTCGGGCAAGCGCTTAGCCGCTTGGATGAAGATGGCCGTGCAGCGCTGCGTGCCGGTAGAGTGGGCTTTGTATTTCAAAATTTTCAGCTGTTACCTACCTTGAGCGCACTTGAAAACGTCATGCTGCCGCTGGAACTTTCACCGCGTGCGGGTGAAACGCAAACCGCCGTTCAGTGGCTAACCCGTGTAGGGCTGGGCGAGCGGGTGGAGCATTTACCTAAACAACTTTCCGGTGGCGAGCAGCAGCGGGTGGCGGTTGCCCGAGCCTTTGTGACCGACCCAGAGTTAGTCTTTGCCGATGAACCCACTGGCAACCTGGACCCGGATACCGGTGCGCAAATCATTGATTTGTTATTTACCTTAAACCGTGAAGCAGGCACTACGCTAATCCTCGTCACCCACGACCACGCGTTAGCGCACCGCTGTGATCGTTGCCTGCGCTTGGATCACGGACGCCTGGAACCCTTCGTGCCTGCCAGCGCTATAAGTGAAGAGGGCACCCAATGAGTGATGTGAATTGGCGCTTGGCAATGCGCAGTCTCAAGCGAGACCTGCGCGCTGCCGATGTTAGAGCCCTGTTTGTCGCACTAGTATTGGCCGTTGCGGCTTCCACCATGATTGCTTTTTTTCTCGATCGCTTAGAGCGCGGCTTGGAGCGTCAGGCAGGGCAAATGCTGGGTGGCGATCTAGTGTTGGAACAGCGTGACCCTTTTTCCGATGAGCTTCGGGCCAACCTAGAAGATGCAGGCTTTACGTTAAGCGATCAGGTGGATCTTGTTTCGATGATCAGCCGCGGCGACCAGTTCCAGCCTGCGAGCCTGAAAGCGGTTGATGATGTCTACCCTCATTACGGGGTCTCACATGTCGATTTTGGCAATGGCACCGAGCAAATAGCCTCTGGTCCACCGCCGGGAGAGGCTTGGGCTGACCCACGGCTAGTGCAGTTGATTGAAATTGAGCTCGGTGACCGGGTGCAGGTAGGCCAAACTGAGCTTACCGTGACGGGCATTGTTGAGCGTGAAGCGGATCAGTCTGGCGGCTTTGGCAATTTTAATCCGCGCTTAATGCTTAATACGACGGATCTAGAAGCGACCGGGCTTGTGCAACAGGGATCTCGAGTAGAGTTTGAAATTTTAGCGGCGGGTTCACCTGCTGCGCTGGATCAGGTTCAAGGGCTGCTCGCGGAGCTACGCCGCGACGGAGTAGAAGTGCGTGATGTGCGGGTTGATCGCCCCCAGCTTGGTAATGCTCTGGAACGTGCTGAAAGCTACTTGGGGTTAGCAGGGTTGGCTGCCGTATTATTGGCAGGGGTAGCAGTGGCAATGTCTACCCGCCGCTACGTGGAGCGCCACTTGGATACCGCCGCATTGCTGCGCTGTTTTGGGGCTAGTCAGCGCCAATTAGTGACTATTTTTAGTCTGCAACTGCTGGGCTTAGCACTAGTAGCCGCCGTGATTGGCGCACTGTTAGGTCTAGTTGGCCAGGCGATTCTGCTCTGGCTGTTAGTAAGTTTCCTACCTATGACACTCCCACCACCGGGACTGATGCCGCTTGGCCTGGGTGTATTCACCGCTCTGGCTGTTTTAGTGGGGTTTGCAGGGCCAACGCTACTGCGTATTAAGCAAGTCAGTGCGCTAAAAGTGCTACGCCGTGAGCTTGATCCATTGCCACCCTCTGCCTGGCTCGTTGTGGGCGTGGCCAGTACCGTGTTTGGCGGCTTGTTATGGCTCTATTCGGGCAGCCTACCATTGGCGATTGCGCTATTAATCGGCGGCGCGCTGCTTCTCGGCTTGCTGTGGTTGATTAGCGCGTTTCTGCTCAGTGCTTTGCTGAAGGGCGTGCAGCGTTTATCAGGGAGCAGTGAATGGTCTCAAGCGCTGCGTTTGGGCGGTCGCCAATTGGCTCGCCGCCGCCAAGCAGGGCTGGGCCAGCTTTTAGCATTCTCGGTCACTTTCTTTGCCATGGCGATGATCGTGTTGGTGCGCGGCGACCTGTTAAGCACTTGGCAAGACCAATTGCCTGATAACACCCCCAACTATTTTGCTATCAACATTCAGCCTTCAGAGCGTGACCCTTTTGAAGCGGCGATATCGCCCCGGGTAGATACCCAAAGTACGCTGTATCCTATGGTCCGCGGTCGGGTGATTGCGATAAATGATCAGTCCCCCCAAGATGCCGTGCCACCGGATGCCCGTGGTGATAACTCGCTGCGCCGCGAGCTTAACCTGACCTGGCAATCAGACTTACCCGAAGGCAACGCAGTAGTGGCTGGGGCGTGGTTCTCGGCCGTAGAGGTAGAAGGGAATACTGAGCCAGGCCAAGGCTGGATGAGTGCAGTAGAAGCAACGCCTCAGGCGGTTCCAGTGCCTATTTCGATGGAGGATGGACTAGCCAGCCGGCTAGGACTTGGGATTGGCGACGAAATGACGTTTTCCATCGGCAGTGATGAAATCGTTACGCAAATCACCAGTCTTCGCAGCCTGAATTGGGACAGTTTTCAGCCTAACTTCTTTGTTATTTTCCCGCCTGGCGTGTTGGAGCAGTTCGGCCATAGCTACATCACCGCGTTTCACTTGCCTGAAACGGATGAGGGGCTGATCCGCGAGTTGATCACCGATTTCCCCGGTGTTTCATTGCTTAATGTCGATGCAATTTTAGGTCAGGTGCGCGATGTACTCACCCAGGTCACGCGGGCAGTGGAGTTAGTGCTTGCCTTGGTGCTTTTGGCAGGCATTAGCGTGCTTTATGCAGCACTAACCGCAAGCCGTCCGGTGCGTGCCCACGAAAGCGGGCTATTGCGTGTGTTTGGAGCGGGCACTCGAATGATTTCACGGGTGCAGGGAGCCGAGTACGCCTTATTAGGATTTGCCAGTGGTTTGATGGGCGCGGTGTTGGCAGAGCTCGCGACGGGGGCTCTCTATATTTACTGGCTGGATCTCACGCCGCGCTTTCACCTGGGGCTATGGGTTTTCCTACCGCTGGGTGGTGCCCTGCTGATTGGCGTGATAGGCCATGCGCTTTCCCGCGGGCTACGCCGCCAAGCCCCGGCGGCTAGCCTTGGACTACTTGGGGAAGCTTAAAAGCTACCTGGCTAACCAGAAGCCCACGACAATAGCGCTGGTAACAGCAACAAAAAAGACGAGATTACGGGCGCGAGTATCGCGACGTGGTTTCATGGCAACACCAAAATAAGCGTGGAAGTAAAAGCAGCGGAAGCATTATGCACGGCATGGTACCTTTTGTTGTTCTTGTCGTCATCTGGGGGCTGCTGTTTGGCTGACTCAACGTGCCTGTGTTAGGCGACGTTATTTGCTTAGGATTGCTTTTATGTCTGATACCAACCCCACGGCTGTGCGCGCCTTCGCGCCGCAGCCGCTTTTACTTGCTCAGGGTCGACTTGCCGCACTTAGCTGGGGACGGGCGGATGCTCCCACGTGGCTGGCCCTGCATGGCTGGTTAGACAATGCAGCGAGTTTCTCCCGTTTGGCCCCTCTATTGGTTGAGGCGCTGGATATCCGCATTGTGGCACTGGATTTTCGTGGCCATGGGCATTCAGCACATGCAGCGGCAGGAACGGATTATGCGCTGTGGGACTACTGCTACGATGTATTAGATGCCATGGACACCCTCGACATAGAACAAGCCAGCTTATTAGCCCACTCCATGGGTGCGGCAGTATCCTGCCTGCTTGCCGCTGCGCTGCCTGAGCGCGTTGCACGCTTAACGCTGATTGACGGGTTAGGCGCGCTGAATACCCCGGTTGAAGAGACCGCTAGCCAACTGCGTAAAGGGTTAACGGCTTATCGTCGGCCGCTGTCGCGAGCACCGCGATACCCAGATGTCGAAAGTGCGGTTGCAGCACGAGTTGCCGGTGGCGTTACATCCGTCGATAGCATAACGGCCACGCCATTGGTGGAACGCAATACTCAGCCCACTGCCGATGGACATGTGCAAATGCGCACAGACAGTCGGTTATTGAAGCCATCCCTAGTGCGCTTTACACCCGAGCAGGTGCTGTCGCTCCTGGCGGCCATTCAAGCGCCTGTACTATTGATAGAGGGCGAAGACGGGATTTTAGGAGAGCGCTCTTCGGCGGTGCAAGCGCGTCAAGCCGTGCAAGGGTTAACGCGTGAAGTACTCAAAGGTGGGCACCATCTGCATTTGGAACCACGAGCAGTGGCTCAAGTCGCTGCTGTTATCGTCCATCATTGGGGCAGTGTTGAATGGTAATGGCGTTATCGCTGAAAGTGACACGACTGTAAGCACAACGGAAGGACAGCTACATGAACACATTGGCCCACGTTGGTAGTGGTAACAAAGTCGCCCTCGTGCTGGGCAGTGGTGGGGCGCGTGGCTATGCGCATATTGGCGTTATTGAAGCGCTGGAGGCGCGTGGTTTCGAGATTATTGCCGTATCAGGGTGTTCCATGGGGGCGTTGATCGGCGGCATTTATGCTGCCGGAAAACTGCCGGAATACCGCGATTGGGTGTGTAATCTCGACTACCTGGATGTGCTCAAATTGGTCGATGTAACATGGAGTCCAATGGGGGCGATGCGCGCCAGTAAAGTGATGAGCAAGCTGGAAGCTCTGGTAGGCGATATTTTAATTGAGGACCTAGCGATCCCCGTGACAACGGTAGCGACGGATCTCGTACGTCAACGAGAAGTGTGGTTTCAAAACGGTTCGCTGCTGCGGGCTATTCGCGCCTCTATTGCCGTGCCTGGTGTCATTACCCCGGTGCATTTAGGCGACCAAGTGTTGGTTGATGGTGGGTTACTCAATCCGCTACCTATTATGCCGGTGGTAGCCGCCCATGAAGCAGATTTTGTCGTAGCAGTTAATGTCACAGCGCATAGCCCTCTGCCGGTGACATTAGAAGAGTTACTGCCAAAGGAGCAGGAAGATACCGATAGCCGCAGTGAACAAGAGCGCCAGCGAGATCAAAGTATGGGGAACTGGATTGGCGATGTGCGGGCAGCGACTAAAAAACTGTGGGGAGGGTTTGGCAGCAGCAATACAGATGACAATGAGGTGCTGGAGGAAACACCTGAAGCGCGCGGTAAGCGCGAGTGGAGCAAGCTGGATATGATTTTGGAGTCGTTTGATATTACCCAGGCTGCCCTGGCCAAGTACAAAGTGGCAGGCTACCCGCCGGATGTACTGATCGAAATCCCTAAAACCGTCTGCAGTACCTACGAATTCCACCGGGGGCGTGATTTGATTCGCCTAGGTCGCCATTTAGCCGATGAGGCGCTGGAGCGGCGCATGCCAAGCATCGCCTCAGATGCCACTGAATAAAGGGCTAATGGCCGCGTTTACGCAAGAGTATATAGACTGCGCCGGTTCCACCGTCGATATCAATCGCTGAGCAGAACGCCAGCACATTAGGCCATTCACGCAGCCAGGTATTCGTATGACTTTTGAGGACCGGGAAGTCAGACGTGCTACCCCATGCCTTGCCATGCACCACGAGTACACAGCGCAGGCCTTGGCTAGCGGAATCGCGCAGAAAACTCTCAAGCTCCCTACGCGCCTCTTCCAGCGTATAGCCATGCAGGTCTAGCCCCGCTTGCCAAGCCATTTGGCCGCGCTTTAACTGGCTAAACGTGCGCCACGGCAGGTCAGGCACGCTAAACTCTAAATATTCAGAAGGGCGTACAGCTTCTACGCGTCCATCTGAAGTGCGTCCGGTGGCCTGAGGGGCGTTAGTCTGAACAGCAGCGGTGCGCCGGGCTTCATGGGCTTGGTTGTCGCGTTTAGGCTTGCCGGGGTCCGCCTGATTTGTGGCGATAGGCCGAACGCCCGCTGCTTTTAACGCGTCGCGGAAGGCACTGATATCGTCATCATTAGGCAAGTGGCGGCGTCGCGTCATGGCAGGCTCAGGTGGTTAAAAAAGTGAATCAGCTAAAGGAGCACAGTATAGCGGGCTGAGCGTTGCTGTGAACCGGGCGGCGTGAAAGGTACAATCTTTTATTCGTCATGTGGATAAGGCTTTTTAGCTGCGACCATGAGTATCTTTACCAGGAGTCACTGTGACCACGCATCTTAACGTTGAGAATTCGCATTCAACCCTTTCCATGCCGGATTCGGCACTGGCGAGCGATCTCTTTACGCTGCGCGATTATCTGCGCTGGGTCTCCAGTGAGTTTTATCTAGCAGGGCTGCACTACGGCCATGGCACTGAATCCGCCTGGGATGAGGCGGTAGCGCTTTGCTTAGGCGCACTGCACCTCCCTTGGAATATCGACCCTAGCGTACTAGAGGCTCGGCTGTTGCCCGTTGAGCGGCAGCGTATCATTAGTTTGGCACGTGAACGTATTACTACACGCCGCCCGCTGCCTTATTTGCTGGGCGAGAGTTTTTTTGCAGGCCACCCATTTAGCGTTGACGAACGTGTGTTGATTCCCCGTTCACCCATCGCCGAATTAATAGAGGATGGCTTTACCGCATGGTTTCCTGAAGAGCCACCCGCCAGGGTGCTTGATTTATGCACCGGTTCGGGCTGTATCGGCATTGCCACAGCGCTCTATTTACCTACCTGCGAGGTAGCGCTTGCTGATATTAGTCAGGATGCATTGGCGGTAGCGAAGCAAAATATTACCCGTCACGATGTGGGTGACCGGGTGCGCGCAGTTGAGTCGGACGTATTCAGTGGCCTGGAAGGGCAACGTTTTGATTTGATTGTCTCTAATCCCCCGTATGTGGATGCCCGAGACCTTGCTTTAATGCCCGCCGAGTTCCGCCATGAGCCTTCATTGGCGTTGGGCGCTGGCAGCGATGGCTTGGATATCGTGCGGCGCATACTGAGGGAGGCGCGGAAATACTTAACCAGTGAAGGGTGGCTGATTGTAGAAGTCGGAAACTCTGATCGCCATGTGGAAGCGGCGTTTCCCGCCGTACCTTTCCTGTGGCTTGAATTCGAGCGTGGCGGCCAGGGTGTATTTGCCCTGAGCGCCGCTGAACTCGACGTCCATGCGGCGTCTTTTGTGTGAGGAATTAACGTCCATGTCTGGCAATACTTTTGGCAAACTCTTTACCGTCACCACGTTTGGTGAAAGCCACGGCCCCGCGCTGGGCGCTATCGTTGATGGTTGCCCGCCGGGGCTGCCGTTAAGCGAAGCGGATCTACAGCGTGACTTGGATCGCCGTCGGCCTGGCAGCTCGCGGCATACCACACAGCGCAAAGAGCCGGATCAGGTACGCATCCTCTCGGGGGTGTTTGAAGGCAAGACCACCGGTACCTCGATTGGCCTATTAATTGAGAATACCGACCAGCGCTCCAACGACTATTCAAAAATCAAAGATCAGTTTCGGCCAGCCCACGCGGATTACACTTATCACCACAAGTATGGTCATCGGGACTATCGCGGTGGTGGCCGTTCCAGCGCCCGTGAAACGGCTATGCGGGTTGCCGCTGGGGCGATTGCCAAAAAATATTTGGCAGCCCAAGGCGTGCAGATTCGCGGCTACATGAGTCAATTAGGACCAATTAAAATTGACTTTAAACAGTGGGAATCCGTTGAACAAAATGCTTTTTTCTGTCCCGATCCCGACAAAGTTGCAGAGCTAGAAGCGTATATGGATCAACTGCGCCGCGACCAAGACTCTGTGGGCGCTGAAATCACTGTGATTGCTGAAGGCGTCCCAGTAGGGCTGGGCGAACCCGTATTTGACCGCCTGGATGCTGACCTGGCGCACGGTTTAATGAGTATTAATGCGGTAAAAGGGGTAGAGATTGGCGCAGGTTTTGGCTGTGTTGCCCAGCGTGGCAGCGAGCACCGTGATGAAATGACGCCTGAAGGCTTTTTGTCTAATCATGCTGGCGGCGTATTAGGTGGTATTTCTAGTGGCCAACCTATTGTGGCGCGCTTAGCGCTTAAGCCTACGTCAAGTATCACCACGCCAGGGCGCTCCATTGATGTTCATGGTCAGGCGGTAGAAGTCATTACCAAAGGGCGGCATGATCCTTGTGTCGGTATTCGTGCAACACCCATTGCCGAAGCCATGATGGCCATAACGCTGCTGGATCACTGGTTACGTCAGCGCGGTCAAAATGGCGATGTTAGCGTTGACACACCGCGTTTAACGCAGCGCTAACGCCACGGGGTAAGGTTGACCGTTCGCTGCTACACTCAAACAAAACAAATGCATGAGAAACAGTCATGGAAAAAAGTGCAGGAGCCGCCAATGAAAATTAACGTTGAGTTCGAACTTACCCCGGATGAGTTCCGACAATCTTTAGGCTTGCCTGATGTGGAAGCTTTCCAGAAAAATCTGCTCGACAATATTCAGCAGCAAATGGAATCAGGGGTCGAAGGTTACGACCCGATGAGTTTAATGCGACCTTTCCTGCAGCAACCCATGATGCAGCAAGGACTTTCTCAGGGTCTTTCTCAAGGACTATCCCAAGGGCTTGCTAATTTCGGCACCTACCAGCAAATGATGTTGGATATGTTACGACAGGCGGGCAGTAGCAGTTCCACTGAATCGGATAAAGCGGGAAGTCAGCGCACATCCGATCAGGGAGCGGAGCAACAGACTAAAGCCAGTAAAGGATCGTCGAGCGAGAGGAGCACCAAAGCCACCGCGTCCTCTCGCTCTCGAGCAAAAGGGTAGATGGTAAGGACGCTATCTTAAGTAAGTTGCAAGGCGTCATGCCAGAGATTACTCTTTTTGCAGTGCAGCAAAGAAAGCTTGAATCGTGATGAGTCACTCCCAGGCTCATGCCAAGGAACGTAATAGGAGCAGACACTATGCAAGACAATATGATGGATAACTTTAACGCCCAAACTCGCCAAATGTTCGAGCCCATGCGTAAAATCAATTCGCTAATGCTCAACAATATGGAAAAAATGACCCAGTATCAGTTGGAAGCAATGAAGCGCTACAGCCAAATGGGCACCGAGCGCATTCGCAGTGCAACTGAAATTCAAGATGCAGAAAGCCTGCGTGATTTCGGCACCAAACAAGCTGAAATGATGAATGAGCTTTCCCAACAGATGCAGGAAGATGCGCGGGTAATGAGCGAAATGAGCCTGCAATTTAAATCTGAAATGGAAAAAATGTTCAGCGAAGCCGGCCAGCAAATGTCCGACCAAGCCAAGGCCGCTGCTAAAGGCGAGCAACCCGCTAAAGCCTCTAGTCAGTCATCTCGTAAAAGCTAATTGACAACATCATCGCGGCGCCTAAGGGCGCCGCGATGCATTGGTAACCTTGGCCGGTTTAACTTTATTAGTAAGACTTGGTCTAGAGCGTTCAATGCGCCTTGATGTTGGCGTAGGGAGAGCAAGTATGCATTCAGCGTGGCAAAATCCTTTTCAGACAATATCAGGGCTATCTGAAAATCTTTCAGAAGCGCTTTCGCAAGGACTGGCTCAAGGCGTGCCTGAAGGCCTATCTCCATCAGAAATCGAAGACTGGAACAACCAGCTTAAAGAGATCAGTGAGCAGTTCCAGGGCCTAATGCAGGATTTACTCTCTCGCATTGCCCCGAATGAAGCTGCCGACTCAATCTACAGCGATATGCGTGAAAGCTTTGAAGCGGGTGCGCAAGCGCTGATGCAAAATCCTACATTGATGTGGGAAACCCAAACCCGGCTGTTGCAAGATCAGTGGTTACTGTGGCAACAGGCCATGCGTGGCATGGCGGGAGAGCAAGTGGCTCCCCTTATTACACCTGAAAAAAATGATCGTCGTTTTAAAGATGAGGCCTGGACTCAAGATCCTCAATACATGACGATCATGCAGCAATACTTACTGTTTTCGCAGATGGTGGATGAGTTAATCGAGAGCTTAAGCGGCTTAGATGAAACCCATAAGCGCAATTTGGTGTTTTACGCACGCCAATTGGTTAACGCGATGGCGCCAACCAACTTTATGTCCACCAACCCTGAGGTAATGCGCCGTACCGTTGAGACCCGCGGCCAAAACCTGGTCGATGGGTTAGCGCGTTTACGAGAGGATTTAGGCAACTCTGCAGAGGGCATTAATGTCCGTATGACAGATCGTAGTGCCTTTGGGGTAGGCGAAAATATCGCGGTCACTCCCGGTTCGGTGGTGTACGAAAATGAATTGATACAGCTAATTCAATATACCCCCACCACGGAAAAGGCATTCAAAACCCCACTGCTGATGGTGCCACCGTGGATTAATAAGTATTACATTCTTGATCTGCGTGAAGACAACTCAATGGTTAAATGGTTGGTTGATCAAGGACATACGGTGTTTTTGATCTCCTGGCGCAACCCAGGCCCAGAGCAGCGGGATATTACCTGGGCCGACTACATGCAGATGGGCCCCATTAGCGCGATGGAAGCTATTGAGCAGGCCTGCGGCGAAAAGTCTGTGAATTTGCTCAGCTATTGTGTAGGGGGCACACTCACTGCGTCGACAGTGGCATACCTAACCAGCACGCGCCGCGGGCGAAAGGTAAAATCTGTTACCTATATGGCCACCCTGCAGGATTTTCGCGACCCTGGCGATATTGGCGTTTTCCTCAATAAACGCGCGGTCGACGGTATTGAGCAATCGGTGCAGTTAAAAGGCTATTTGGATGGCCGGTCAATGGCCTATACCTTTAATCTTTTACGTGAAAATGATCTGTTTTGGTCGTTCTATATCAATAACTATTTGAAAGGTGAAACGCCCGCCGCCTTTGATTTGCTTTATTGGAATACCGATGGCACCAACCTAACGGCGGGTACCCACCCATGGTATTTGCGCCATATGTATTTGGAGAACCGCTTGGTTGAGCCGGGTGGTATCGAGCTGGATGGCGTTAAAATTGATCTGCGTAAGGTGTCGACGCCCAGCTACTTCGTATCCACCAAAGAAGACCATATCGCCAAATGGAACAGTACCTACTACGGCGCATTACTTCCTAAAGGGCCTAGCACCTTTGTATTGGGCGGCTCCGGACATATTGCCGGTATAGTCAACCCACCGCAGAAAAACAAGTATGGCTACTGGACCAACGATA
Source organism: Halomonas sp. (assembly GCF_011050415.1). GTDB lineage: Bacteria > Pseudomonadota > Gammaproteobacteria > Pseudomonadales > Halomonadaceae > Vreelandella. The sequence goes on along the minus strand of NZ_DRFS01000004.1, from coordinate 83,978 downwards.
CATTGCCGGAATCTCACGAAGCATGGCTGGAAGGCGCAACGGCACATGAAGGCTCCTGGTGGCCCCATTGGCAGAGTTGGATGTCCCAAAATGGCTATGCGGATAGTGAGAAAATGGTCGCTGTTCGCCAGCCGGGTGATGGCGAGTTAAAAGTGATTGAACCTGCGCCGGGGCGTTATGTGAAAATGACGATCCCGGAGGTGCTAGGGGAAATCCCAACATCGTCTTAATTTGATGAGGTGGGGCGGCGCGCTAAGGCTGCCTTTAAAGGATAAAGCCCGCTGACATTTCGTCAGCGGGCTTTTCTTTGTCACTGTCAGTTTCGAATTAGATAATCGAATGCACCCAGCGACGCCTTGGCGCCTTCGCCCATGGCGATAATAATCTGCTTGTAAGGCACCGTGGTGACATCGCCCGCAGCAAATACGCCGGGAACGGAGGTCATACCATGCACATCAACAATGATCTCTCCGCGGGGCGTCATTTCAATCGGGGAGCCTTTGAGCCATTCGGTGTTAGGTACTAGTCCAATCTGAACAAAAATACCTTCCAGTGCGATGGACTTGCTCTCATCAGTGTTGCGATCTTTATAGTTCAAACCATTAACACGGCTGCCGTCACCGGTAACTTCCGTGGTTTGGGCATTAACAATAATATCGACGTTGGGCAGGCTCTTGAGCTTTTTCTGCAGCACTGCATCGGCGCGCATTTCACCCATAAACTCTACCAGCGTCACGTGAGCGACAATGCCGGCTAGATCAATGGCCGCTTCAACGCCTGAGTTACCGCCGCCAATCACCGCAACGCGCTTGCCTTTAAACAGCGGACCGTCACAGTGGGGGCAATAGGCAACGCCTTTATTACGATATTGCTGCTCACCAGGAACATTCATCTCGCGCCAACGCGCGCCTGTCGCTAATACCAGGGTTTTACTCTTAAGCTTGGCGCCAGACTCAAAGGTTACTTCGTGCAGTCCGCCTTCCGCTTCGGCTGCTTTAAACGAAGTAGCCAGCTGCAGGTTCATTACATCAACTTCGTACTCTTTCACGTGCTCTTCAAGCGCGCTCACCAGCTTAGGGCCTTCGGTGTGCGAAACGGAGATGAAATTCTCAATCCCCATTGTATCCGCCACTTGACCACCAAAGCGCTCAGCAGCAACACCTGTATTGATCCCTTTGCGCGCTGAGTAAATGGCTGCAGCAGCACCCGCTGGGCCACCACCAATCACGAGGGTGTCGAAGGCTGCCTTTTCACTGAGCTTTTTGGCATCACGTTCGGCGGCACCGGTGTCGACTTTGGCTATGATCTGCTCAAGCGTCATGCGGCCTTGATCAAACGGCTTGCCGTTTAAGTAGATGCTGGGCACCGACATGATTTCGCGAGACTCAACTTCGTCCTGAAATAGCGCGCCGTCAATGGCCACGTGACGCACGTTCGGGTTGAAGATAGCCATTAGATTGAGCGCTTGAACGACATCCGGGCAGTTCTGGCATGAGAGCGAATAATAGGTCTCAAACAGCATCTCGCCATCAAGTGCTCGGATCTGGTTAAGCAGTTCATCAGATGTTTTGGGCGGGTGACCGCCAACTTGCAGCAGGGCAAGAACTAGTGACGTGAACTCGTGGCCCATGGGGATACCTGCAAACACCACGCCGGTCTTTTCGCCGGGGCGGTTGATCGCAAAAGACGGCTTGCGCGCATCTTGCCCGTCGCTGTGCAAGGTGATTTTATCGCTAAGGCTGCTGATATCTTCCAGCAGGCCGAGGAGTTCTTGTGACTTGGCACCGTCATCGAGGGACGCAACGATCTCGAACGGCTGAGTCACTTTTTCCAGATAGGTTTTCAACTGGGTTTTTAAATTGGCGTCCAGCATGACAGTAACTTCCTCACAGTGCTTTTTGGTAAAAACAGAACACCCGGGCAGAACCCGGGTGTTGAGTAATCATCTACCACCAAAGTTAAACAGTAGCGGCAGGTTAGACTGATAGGCAGTTTAGATTTTGCCTACTAGGTCCAGAGAAGGCGCTAGGGTTTCTTCACCTTCTTTCCACTTAGCCGGGCATACTTCATTCGGGTTAGCGCGAACGTACTGAGCTGCCTTCACTTTACGCAGCAGCTCTTCGGCATTACGGCCAATGTTGCCAGCGTTGATTTCTACGATCTGAATTTTGCCGTCTGGATCGACCACAAAGGTGCCGCGCTCAGCAAGGCCAACTTCTTCGATCAGAACTTCGAAGTTGCGTGAAATGCGCAGCGTTGGATCAGCAATCATTGGGTACTGAAGTTTACCGATAGTCTCAGAGCTGTCATGCCACGCTTTGTGCGTGAAATGGGTATCGGTTGAAACGCTGTAAATTTCAACGCCCAGCTTTTTAAACTCAGCATAGTTGTCAGCTAAGTCACCAAGCTCGGTTGGGCAGACAAAGGTAAAGTCAGCTGGGTAGAAGAAAAAGATAGACCACTGGCCTTTCATGTCCGCTTCAGTAACATCAACGAACTCGCCATTTACAAAGGCAGTTGCTTTGAACGGCTTAACTTCAGTGTTTATCAATGACATTCAAATAATCTCCAGTAGCAATCAGTGAATAATTAGAAAGTGATGGTCATACTAATGGCTAGCGACTAAAGGCTAAAATTGAGAATAGCCATGCCATCAATAGGGTTTCTCTATTGGTAGAGGGCATCCCGTACCGACTGTTAAATGGGGCCGCAAAGACAGAATGCAAGAATTTCTCACATTGGCTTGCGGTAGGGCTTTCTGCACCGCAAAATTCGCACGGTCAGCTTTATCGCCTACGCTAAGAAGCGGGGCCAAATGGCTTAGAAAAATAGTCCAGAACAAGGAGTAGCAATATGGGGAACATCCACAAACTTTCTGCGGCCGTTGCGGCCATCTCGTTTGCCGCAGCGGCTGGCGCTGCCCATGCCAATGAGGTGCGGGTGTATAATTGGTCAGACTATATTGCCCCGGAAACGCTTGAAAAATTTACCGAGCGTACCGGTATTGAAGTGACTTACGACGTTTACGACAGTAATGAAATTCTTGATGCCGCGCTACTCGCGGGACGCTCTGGCTATGATGTGGTGGTGCCTTCAACGCATTACTTTACCCGCCAAGTCAGTGCGGGTGTATACCAGCCGCTCAACCACGAGCTACTACCTAACTTAGATAACCTCAATGCCGAATTGATGACCAACTTGGAAGCCATTGATGTTGGAAGCGAATATTCGGTTCCGTATATGTGGGGTACCAATGGTTTGGGTTATAACATCGATCGCGTAAAGGAAATTTTGGGTGATGACGCCCCTGTTGATAGCTGGGCGCTGCTGTTTGATCCTGAGATAACCACTGCATTAAGTGAAGCAGGCTGTGGTCTTGCGATGCTTGATTCAGGTGATGAGATGCTATCACCTGCTATGGCATACGTGGGCTTGGATCCGCTTAGCGAAAATATTGAAGACCTGGAAGCCGGCGGCGAGGTAATTGCAGGTATCCGCGATAATATTACTTATTTCCACTCTTCGCGTTACGTATCCGATCTTGCCAATGGCGACATCTGTGTAGCCGCAGGCTATTCAGGCGATATTTTTCAAGCCGCCGAGCGTGCTGAAGAAGCTGGCCGCGACTTCTCGATTGGTTACAGTATTCCTAAAGAAGGCGCAGCCCTCTGGTTTGACATGATGGCGGTACCGGCTGACGCGCCAAATACTGAAAATGCCCACGCCTTTATCAACTTTATTCTAGATCCTGAAATTGCTGCTGAGATTACTGAGTATGTGCGTTACGCCAACCCTAACGCAGCGGCTAACGAATATCTCTCGGAAGAGCTTATCAATGACCCGGCTATTTACCCAGAAACCGATGTCATGCAAAACCTGTACGTGGCGATTGAAAAGCCTCAAAATGTTCAACGTGCCCGTACGCGTATTTGGAATCGCGTAAAATCAGGCCGTTAAGCTAACACTTATCCGACGGCGAGCTTGGGGTATTCTCCCTTTATGCCTCGCTGTTCGCCTTTTATCTGCCCGGTTTTGCCGGGCCTTTTGATGGGAGTGGCGAATGGTCACTACGCCCCTGTCGAACGAGCCTTCATCCGTTTCGCCAACTAATCCTCATGCCTTATATGCTACCGGTAAAACACCGCGGTTTGCTGAGGATATAGTGCTGGAAGTGAAGCACTTAAGTAAGCGTTTTGATGATGCGCTGGCGGTGGATAATGTCAATTTGCAGGTTAAGCGCGGGGAAATTTTCGCGTTATTAGGGGGATCTGGGTCGGGTAAATCGACCTTGCTACGTATGCTGGCGGGGTTTGAGACCCCCTCGGAAGGGCGCATCATGTTAGCTGGTGAGAACATCACCGCCATGCCGCCCCATAAGCGACCCATCAATATGATGTTTCAGTCCTACGCGCTGTTTCCCCATATGACGGTGGCGCAAAACATTGCCTTTGGCTTAAAGCAGGACAAACTACCTAAGGCAGATATTGACGAACGCGTTGCGCAAATGCTGAAGCTAGTACATATGCAGCGTTTTGCTAAGCGTAAACCGCATCAGCTTTCCGGTGGCCAGCGCCAGCGGGTGGCGTTGGCCCGCTCGCTCGCTAAGCGACCCAAGCTCCTACTGCTGGATGAGCCGATGGGCGCGCTGGATAAAAAGCTGCGCACAGAAATGCAGCTAGAGGTGGTTGAGATCATCGAGCAGGTAGGGGTGACCTGCATTATGGTGACCCACGATCAGGAAGAAGCCATGACGATGGCCGACCGGGTAGCGATCATGGCCGATGGCTGGATAGAGCAGATAGGCTCACCCATCGATATTTACGAAAGCCCGGTCAGTCGAATGGTGGCTGAGTTCGTCGGCACTGTGAATATGTTTGAAGGTGAAATCATTGAAGACGCTGCTGACCACTGCCGCATTGTGGCGCCTGCGTTGGAACGGCCAATCTACATTGATCATGGTATTACTACGCAAGCGGTTGACCGTCGTGTCTGGGTTGCACTGCGTCCTGAGAAAATTTGGTTAACCCGCGAAAAACCCACTACGGAATATAACTGGGCGGAAGGGAAGGTCGATGATATCGCTTATTTAGGCGGCTTCTCTTTGTATTACGTGCGCACGCTTTCGGGCCAGGTAATTAAGGTCAGTATGGCTAACACTGAACGACGTGGAGATCGGCCGACCTGGGAAGATAGCGTCTATGTCCACTGGGAAGATCACAGCACTATTGTGCTCAATCGCTGATGGCTAGGTTACTAACGGCTGGGTTTCTCAAGACTGATTTTATCAAGATTGAGCTTCTTACGATTGGGTTTCTTTCTGGGAGGAGACTGCTTTAAATGATGCCATCTCGTGTTTCAGCGTTGTTTAAGCGCTGGCAATTAGGACGCCGGGCGGTGATTGCATTCCCCCTGGTGTGGCTAACCCTGTTCTTTTTGCTGCCCTTTGCATTGGTACTCAAAATCAGTTTGTCCGAGGCCGCGATTGCCATTCCGCCTTATGGTCCGCTGCTTGAGTATGCTGATCAAACGCTGCATATCTTTCTAAGCTTGGGTAATTATCTCTTTCTGCTTTCGGACTCGCTGTATATTGCCGCTTACTGGGGGTCAATTAAAACCGCGTTTATAGCTACCTCTGTATGCCTATTAATTGGTTATCCAATGGCATATGCCATGGCAAGGGCACCGGCGCGCTGGCAACTTCTATTACTGTTGTTGGTTATGCTTCCCTCATGGACATCATTTTTAATTCGGGTCTACGCCTGGATGGGCATCCTGAGTAACAGCGGCTTAATCAACAATCTGTTACTCGGTTTAGGGCTGATCGACTCGCCAATACGTATGATGAATACCCAGTTTGCTGTCACGATAGGCATTGTGTACGCCTACTTGCCTTTTATGGTGTTGCCGCTTTATGCCCATCTAACTCGCTTGGATAACTCACTGCTTGAGGCCGCTTCAGACCTTGGATCACGCAAGCTGAATACGTTTATAAAAGTGACTTTGCCGCTTTCCATGGGCGGTATCGTGGCGGGCTCAATGCTGGTGTTCATTCCCGCAGTAGGCGAGTTTGTGATTCCGGAGTTGTTGGGTGGGCCAAACACGTTGATGATCGGTAAAGTCTTATGGGAAGAGTTTTTCCTCAATCGCGATTGGCCGGTAGCGTCGGCGTTGGCCATGATAATGCTGCTGCTGTTACTGGTACCGATAGTCTGGTTTCATCGCTATCAGTCCCGCGAACTTAAATAATGAGGCTTGATTCATGAGTGCTGATGTTATGAGTACAACGTTGTGAGTACGATCTTATGAGTACCATGCGGCGGTTTAATTTCTCGACGGTTATGTTGGTGCTGGGCTTGCTATTTCTTTACCTGCCCATGTTTGTGCTGGTGGTGTATTCGTTTAATGCCTCGCAGCTAGTGACGGTATGGACGGGGTTTTCGACCAAGTGGTACGGCGAGCTATTTCGCGATCAGCAGATTCTATCCGCGGTATGGACAAGCTTAAGAATCGCTTTTTTTGCTGCCAGTATGGCGGTGTGTTTGGGCACTGTGGCAGCCTTCGTCATGACACGCTATGGTCACTTCCGTGGCAAAACGGCACTCTCAAGCATGGTTACAGCGCCGTTAGTCATGCCTGAAGTCATTACTGGATTGTCGCTGCTATTACTGTTTGTGCAAATGGCACAGATAACCGGCTGGCCTGCGGATCGTGGTATGGCGACGATCTGGATTGCCCACACTACTTTTTGCAGTGCCTATGTCGCGGTGGTTGTTGCCGCGCGCTTGCGTGAAGTGGATCGCTCTATTGAAGAGGCCGCCATGGATTTAGGCTCGCCGCCGCTAAAAACTTTCTTTGCGATAACGCTGCCTGTCATCGCTCCAGCGCTGGCAGCGGGCTGGCTGCTGGCGTTTACGCTATCGCTAGACGATTTAGTGATCGCAAGCTTTGTCTCGGGCCCCGGGGCGAATACGCTGCCGATGGTGGTGTTTTCATCGGTACGCTTGGGCGTGTCACCAAAAATTAATGCCTTGGCGACATTAATTATTTTGACGGTGTCGCTGGCAACCTTGCTTGCCTGGTTTTTCATGCGTCGTAATGAGGCTAAGCGGAAGATCGCAATACAGCAAGCCGACACTGTCTAGTGATGCTATTTTGAGATGAGTTATAAGACGTCATCGTCGCGCCCAGCCAATACGCTATCAAGCTCACCTGTCATAGGCGATACAATGATCTGTAGTTGAATAGGTGCGCAACACTGATGGCAATCTTCCCAGGTCGCATGGCTGCCCTGTGAAATATCAATGATAAAGGTCAGCGGAGAGTCGCAGTACGGGCAATGAAAATCGTAATTAACCAGGGCTTCATCCTGCATATTCGCTACCTTTATAGGCTGTTAATACACTCAAGTAAGTACTCAAAGTGTAGCAGCGTGATAGGCAGGTTGGGCATCGTTAGGTTGAATCAGGTAGGATATTCACGGGTTTCCTAAAGCAACACAGTGAGAGTAGCGATGATGTTACGTAACATGGCAGTAGCGGCCGTTATGGCCTTTCCAATGGTCGCTTTGGCCGAAACACCAAATGTAACCGCAGGTGAGTGGGAGTTTACTAGCACAACCAGTATTAGTGGCGAAATGGAAATTCCGGATCAAACGGAAACTGAACGCCAATGTATAACTCAAGAGGAGCTTGATGGCGCAGAGTTTGGCTTCATTGAGGAAGAAGAAGGCTGTGAGTTACTTCATCAGGAAATGAATGAGGATGGACTTACCTATAGCATGGTATGCCGTGCCGAGGGTGGCGAAGCAACCATCGATGGCGAAATGCGTTTTATGGGCGAGCGTATTGAAGGTAGTGTTGATATCCTGACCCAGTCACCTATGGGTGAACTGAGCATGAATACGGTTATTGATGGCGAGTATTTGGGCGAGTGTGAATAATCGCTGCCTTACTATTGAAAAAGGGTGCCGTTAGGCACCCTTTTTTATTTTGAAAAACCTGCTTATGTTTGTTGCTCTCCCGGCGCGTTGGCTATCTCTTCTTCCAGACGGCGTTTAACCGCGCCTGGCGAGCCAGTGTGGCGTGCCAGTAAGTCGTAAGCGACAGGTACCACGAACAGCGTGAATATTGTCGCTGAGCCAACGCCCGCCATAATAACGGTGCCTATTACTAAGCGAGACTCTGCCCCTGGGCCGGTAGACACAATCAGCGGAATAGCACCGGCCATAGTGGTCACGGCGGTCATCAAAATGGGGCGTAGGCGGGTAACCGACGCTTCAATCAGCGCCGAGTGAAACTCGCGGCCTTCATCCCGTAACTGATTGGCAAACTCGACGATTAAAATGCCATTTTTAGCTGCCAGGCCAATCAGTAATACTAGCCCTACCTGGCTATAAATATTCAGCGATTGACCGCTAAGTAGCAGCGCAAGTAACGCCCCGCTCATTGCCAAAGGTACCGTGAGCATAATCACAAAGGGGTGGATAAGGCTCTCAAACTGCGCGGCTAATACTAAGAACACGACCAGGGCGCCAAGCACCAGCAAAAACGTCGTGGCTCCGCTGGCCTGCTGGAAGTCGCGCGATGGGCCTGCCACATTGGTTTGTACCTCTTCGGGTAGCAGATCCACGGCACTCTGCTCTAAGTAAGCGAGTGCTTCGCCAAGCGGATAGCCATCCGCTAAGTTGGCCTCAATGGTAATCGCCCGTATGCGATCAAAGCGGTTCAAGGTGCTGGCACCAGCAAAGTCAGAAAGCGTCACAAGGCTTGCCAAAGGAATGAGTTCACCTGAGCGTGACGAACGCACCTGTATATTATCCAGTGCCCGCGGACTGTTCTGGCTACTGCGGTCTCCCTCTAAAATCACATCGTACTCTTCACCGTCATCTACATAGCGAGTGACATTGCGCCCACCCAGTAATACTTCTAACGTACGGCCGATTTCGGTGACCGTGACGCCTAGCGCTGCGGCGCGCTCATAATTAATATCGACGCGCAGCTGCGGTTGGGTCTCGTTGTAATTGCTCTCCAGGGCCAATAAGCGTGGATTATTTTCACGCACGTGATTCATCAGCGTATCGCGCCAGCGGGCAAGGTCTTCGTAGGTGCCGCCGCCGAGTACAAACTGCACGGGCTTTTGGGTGCGCTGACCAAACCCTTGACGCATAACCGGGAAAGCCTGCACCCCAGGCAATGTACTCAGCGTTGCGCGCACCTCCGCCATAATCTCCCAGGCACTGCGGCGGCTGCCCCAGTCGGCCATATTGACGATAATAAAACCGCTATTAAAGTTTTCGATATTGCCGAAACCGCGGGGTGCACGCACCACAACGCGCTCAAGCTCTCCACTGTCTACCAGCGGGGACATGCGTGCTTCGATTTCATCCATATAATCCATCATGTAGTCGAAGGTAGCGCCTTCGGGGCCATTGACCATCACGATGAAGTTGCCCCGGTCCTCCTGGGGGGTATATTCGTTGGGTAGCGCGGATGCAATCCAGACGGTGGCGGCAATTAACAGCACAAACATCGCCACTACCAGCCAACGCATCTTGAGCATCCACTCAAGCCCGCCTTGGTAGCGGCGCTGGGTGCCATTCAGCATCCACTGCACGCCTTTACCAATACGGCTATCGTGCATGCCTGGTTTGAGGATCTTTGACGCCATCATGGGCGTTAGGGTTAGCGCTAGCAGGGTAGAGAAGACGACGGCAGCGGCCATGGTCAGCGCAAATTCAGAAAACAGCCGTCCGATATCGCCTTGCAACATGCTTAACGGCAAAAAAACCGCTACCAAGACGAGGGTTGTGGCGATGACTGCAAAGGCAATTTGTCGGGTGCCGCGAAAAGCGGCTACTAGTGGCGTTTCGCCATAGTCATGCATTCGGCGGTTGATGTTTTCAAGCACGACGATGGCGTCATCGACGATCAGGCCTATCGCCAGTACCAGGGCTAACAGCGTTAACAGATTGATTGAAAAATTCATCGCCGCCAAGGCGGTAAAAGCACCAATCACGGCAATGGGAACGGTGACCGCGGGGATGAGGGTGGTGCGTAAATTGCCCAAAAAGAGAAAGATCACCACCACGACCAGCCCCATGGCGATAAATAGCGTCGTGACTACTTGGTTAATTGCCCCCGAGACAAAAAGTGAAGCATCATAATTTAGGCTTAGCGACATCCCCTCTGGCAATGTGCCTTGGAGCCGCTCAAGTTCTGCCTGTACCGCTTCAGATAGCTCAATGATATTGGCGGTGGACTGCATGATCATACCAAGGCCCACCATGGGAACGCCATTGGAGCGAAATACTGAGCGGTCCTCTACCGCGCCAACTTCAACTCTAGCCACATCAGCAAGGCGCACCAGATAACCGTTATCACCCTGATTAATGGCAAGTCGCTTAAAATCATCGGCACTGGCAAAGCTGCGGGGCAGGCGCACAATAAACTGGCGATCTTCTGATTCAATCGAACCTGCCGGTAGTTCAACGTTTTCAGCTCGAAGGGCATCTTCAATATCACTAACGGTAAGGCCGCGAGCGGCTAATGCGTTGCGATTTAGCCAAACACGCATGGCATAGTCACTGCCACCGCCCACACGCACCCGCGCCACCCCAGACTGCACTGAAAGACTATCGACCAGGTAGCGGTTGGCGTAATCGGTGAGTTCGGTGATGGAATAATCTTCGCCGGAAAGGCTGAGCCATACGACAATTTCTTCACTGCTATCCGCTTTGGTGACTTCCGGGTTGTCTGCGTCGTCAGGTAGGTTGCGTAACGCGCCAGAAATACGGTCGCGCACATCATTGGCGGCGGCATCGATATTCATATCAATGCCAAACTCTATCTCGATCTGAGAGCGACCATCTTCGCTTCGCGAGGTAATTAGCTCAATGCCTTCCACCCCCGCGATACGGTCTTCAAGTACTTGGGTGATACGCGTTTCGACAACGTTAGCCGAGGCGCCGGGATAACGGGTATCAATCGTTACTACTGGCGGGTCGATAGTGGGGTATTCTTGCAGCGGCAAGCGATTAAGTGCCATTAAGCCAAACGCAATAATCAGTGCCGCGATCACCATCGCGAGCACAGGGCGCTGAACTGAAATATCCGATATGCGCATTAGCGGTCAGCCTCCAACAGCGCACGGAGACCTGTTTCATCGTCAACAATGCCGATTAATCTGGCTTCTTGCCCATCTCGAGCCAGCTGTAAGCCGTGCACAACAATCAGCTCATCGGCGGCTAAACCCTCGAGAACCTCCACCTGACCATAGCGACGCTCACCAATAGAAATATTGCGCTTAGTCAGACGCGTGGTGCCATCGCTCTCCTCAATAAGCATGACTGAGTGACGGTCACCGCTAGGTTCGATGGCCGCTTCGGGGATAACCACGGAATCACGCACGCGCTGTTGAACGATCACCTGCATTAGCATGCCAGGGCGCAAGCGTCCGTCCGTATTGTCTAGTTCAGCGCGTATGTTAATACTGCGGGTTACCGGGTCTACTCGCGTACCAATGGTGGCTATTTCACCGCTAAAGACATCGTCAGGGTAGGCTGCGGTAGAGGTGTTAAGCATCAGGCCAGGTGAAAGTCGCCCAAGAAATACCTCGGGTACGCTAAAGTCGAGCTTCATTACGTCTAGCTTATCCAGGGTCACCAGATCCATGCCGGGCGTTACCAAGGTGCCAACACTGATATTACGGAAACCTACGCGGCCGCTGAAGGGTGCCTGAATACGATAATTTGATAGCCTTGCTTCGATCGCTTGAATATCAGCTTCCGCCTGACGCAGTCTTGATTGGCTATCCTCAACATCTGCCCGAGCGGCTAAGTTACGATCTTGTAGTTGAGTGGCGCGGGTAGAGGCATTACGGCGTTCATCCCGTAGTGCCTGTGATGCTCTTAACTGTGCCTGCTCTTCAGCATCTTCCAGCCGAATAAGCAGTTGTCCTTCATCAACTTGTTCGCCGTCACGGAAATTGATGTCGGCAACAATTTCCGTGACGGTAGCAGATAGCGTAACGCTCTCTTCAGCACTGAGCGTTCCCAATGCCTCTAAGGGGTCAGACCAAGTGGTCATTACCGCGCGAGTACCTATAACAGAGGGCGGTGTTTGAGCGAAGACATAATCGATGGGTAAAAGGCTCAGAGGGGCGAGCGCCAATAGGGTTAGCAATCGTCGATGTAGTGGGAAATGCATAGTTATCTCAGCGTTAGATGGCAAAGCAAACGTATTTAGGCAGTGCCCCCAGGCCTTCTAGGAAGTGGCACTTATTCGCCTGGGTCAGTTAGCGATTGAGACCAAAACGATTTTAATTGTACATTTATTGTACATATTGTTTTTAATATATAGCATTTTTTCGTGCCGTCCCTGTTAAAATGCCATTTTTTTATGGCGGGAGCAGCCCTCATGAGTCAGCTATCATGACCTATGACGTAGTGATTATCGGTGCCGGTGCTGCAGGCTTAATGTGTGCCGCTTCAGCAGGCTATGCTGGCAAGCGAGTCTTAGTGCTTGATCATGCTAACAAAGCGGGCAAAAAGATTCTGATGTCTGGCGGTGGCCGCTGCAACTTTACCAATCTTGGGACAACGCCACAGCACTTTTACTCGTCAAATCCTTACTTTTGTATTTCTGCGCTCAAAAGGTACCGCCCTGAGCACTTTGTTGAATTGGTTGAAAGGCACGGCGTTGAGCATATTGAAAAAACGCCTGGGCAGCTGTTTTGCGCAACCTCCGCCAAGGAAATAGTCCGTACGTTACTGACTGAATGTGAGTGGGCGGGTGCTGAAATAGCGCTAAATACCCAAATAACCATAGTAGAGCAGTGCGGGGATGCTATGCAGCTCTCTACTTCTATGGGAAAAATTGAGGCTGGTGTCGTGGTGGTCGCTACAGGAGGCCTTTCCATTCCCACCATGGGAGCGACAGGGTTTGGTTATGATATCGCCCGGCAATTTGGTTTAGAGGTGTTAACTACGCGGCCGGGGCTAGTGCCTTTTACCTTGAGCGATACATGGAAAACACGTGCCGCTGAGCTTTCTGGTTTGAGTGTCCCCATCTCGGTAAGCGCTGGCGAACGTAGGTTTGTAGAGCCAATGCTATTTACTCACCGGGGCTTGTCGGGTCCTGCGATGTTGCAAATATCCAGCGTGTGGCAGCCTGGGGAGTACATTACGATTGATTTGCTGCCCAATGAAAAGGTGGCTGAATCGCTGCGTGAAGCACGGCAAATAACCCCCAAACGTCAGCTGTCCACTTGGCTTGCCGAGCGCTTCCCCAAGCGCTTGGCTCAAGCACTGCTGGAATGGTATTCCGAGCATGATCCCGCGCGCCCACTGGCTCAATATGCCAATCAAACGCTAGATGAATGGGCGTTACGACTCAATGCATGGCAACTTAAACCAGCGGGTACCGAAGGCTGGCGTACGGCAGAAGTCACCATGGGGGGCGTTAATACCGACGCAATATCGTCAAAGACATTTGAAGTTAACGGTATGCCGCAGCTGCGTTTTATCGGCGAGGTCTTAGATGTAACAGGGGAGCTTGGGGGGTATAACTTTCAGTGGGCGTGGGCCAGTGGGGTTGCCTGCGGACAATCCTGCTAAACAACCTCACTAACATCAAACAGATGCTTCGAAATTAAGTAGCCACCTTGGCTAATAATTTAAGTTTTTTGAACAGCATATAGCCAGCAAGCGCTTTTCTACCGGCTGCCATTGCGCCACCAGGGTGGCGCATCAAACTAAATGCGGCGACACCGCCCGCCGCATAAAGTGGCAATTTGAAGCTCTGCCAACTTCTATCCAACGGCAGCGCAGCTTGCTGCAGGTATTCACTGTCAACCAGAATATCCACACGCTGTTGCTCAAGCTCAGCTAGTAAAAGCGCTTTACGTTCAGCACGACTTAACGGCTTAGCGGTGTTTTCGGATGGTTTCATCACTAGGCTCCTCAAGCAGTGCTCTGTCAGCGGAAAGCTGTTTAAGTGTCTCTTTCAATAGGGAGTGGCGCTTCGACTGACGAATGGCCATGACCGCAAGTAAGAAACTTGCGCCTATTAAAACGCCTGCACTAATGCCAATCGCTGTTAAACGGTAGGTGTCCCAAAACAGAACCACAACCAACGCTGTCAGCGTAGCAATACCTAATAAAAGCAGTAATAGGCTTGCACCGGCAAGTAGCATTAGTGTGACTAAGCGAGCACGTTCTTCTTCTAATTCAAACACCGCCAAACGCAGGCGGGTTTCACTATTTGCTATTAGCGATTTCAGCAGGCGTTTGACGGCAGAGAAGACGCGTTGGGTAGGACCCAAGGCCATTAGCGACGACCGAGCAGCATACCCACAACTAGCCCTGCTGCTGCACCAATACCAATACTTGTCCAAGGGTTATCGTGGACATAACGGTCACAAGCATCTGCTTGGTGAGTGAGTGAATCACGCGTTTCGTCATAAAGACGTTCACCGCGTGCTTCAAGACGATCCCGGGTATCTTTTAAACGGCGTTCAGCACGGCTGCGAAGGTCTTTCATTTCACCACTAGCATCCTTCGCTGTAGCGTTGACCAATTCTTCGACAGTTTCGCTTAAATGGCGCAGGTCATCTTTAAGTTGATCTGCTTGCGAAAAGTAGGGGGGCTGACGTTTAGCCATGGTGTCTTCCTTTGACGAGTGAATAAAATTGCAGCTACTAGCATAGCAGCCACATAGTAAGAGACAAGTATTTGCCCCTATCGGTTCAGACCTGTAGCACTAAATAAAGGATTTAAACTAAAGCCAATGCTGAGGCGGTGTACGCGATGATCATAATCAATCATGCTCTCGCCATACCCGTAGTAATACTGTACATGGGCGCGTAGGGAATTAAAGGCAGGCCAGCTGTAGTCAATCTGAGTGCCCATATTGCCAGCGCTTGGGTTACCACGTAATTGACCGCTGACTTCGTGATTGTTGTTTAAGCGTTTTGCTAGTCGCACATCCCCATAGCCCATAAAGCGTTCGATATCGGGGTTATCGTCCTCTGAGTCTGATTCAGGTATCCGCCAATGAGGGGCCAGAGTGAATGCCCAATCGCCACTCTGAAAAGTACTTTCAAGATAGACCCGATTCCAACTCCGCGAGAGTGGAGACGAGCGCCCATTAGATTGGTGGTTAAGGGAAATACGGTTACGGGTATTTACCCAGCCAAGCGCCCCCCAGGCATTATCGAAATCGATAAATACTTCGGGTTCATAATTGGTTTCTCGAAAAGGCGAAGATGCATCGGTATTGTAGGCTTGCCACCAGCTACGCTGGGTATAACCAAAATAGACATCGCCGTAGTCACCAAATAGCTCTTCAACGAGATTGACCTTGGCGCTAAATTGGAACTTCAACTCCGCACTATTTGCTGGTGCATCTTCAGAAATATTACGGAAGCTTTCACGATTCTGATTGCTGTTGTAGCTCACCGGAAACAGATAGTTTGTGTGGTGCGTAGTGATTGAAAATGGGTTACGGCTCGACTCCTGCTCAAGTTGACGTCGCTCACTTAAGTCTTCACGTGCCGCCTCTTCAGGCAGTAGTTCAAACGGCACGTCGAGCGAAGCGTCTGCTGGATTTTCAACCTGCTGTAATTGCTGGCGCAACTGATATAGTTCTGCATCCAGGGCGCGGATTCGTGCCTCAATCTCTTGCTGTGTCTCGGCGAGGGCATTCGCACTGAGTGTGGTAAGGCTGAGTAAGACAATAAATTTCGAGAACGGCAGTTTTCGGGTGACCATCAAGGTGACTCGCAAAATAAATGAAGTGGCAAATGCCAGCGTTGTTTCTATCACGCCACCCACGGAAGTCAACACCTCTGATTGCACTAGATACCAGAACGCCTGACAATAACCAAATAATCCGTATTTGCGGAGCTGTCGATGTCAACGAGGCATACGTAACGTGGTGAAATACGCCTGTAAATGGGTAGTTAAGAGTTTGTTTACCCTGCTTATTATTAGCATTGCTGTTAACTCTGTTTATGCCAATACGCTTGACCGTGTTCCTGACCAGGCTGAGCTGACATCACGTCTGGCGCAGCTTGAAGCCGTGGAAGGCGGATTAACAACTCAACAAACCATCGACAAAGAGGCCTTAGAAGCGGCGCTGGATGCCTATGAGCGATTAGCTGCCGTCAGTGAGCGACTAGCCGCTTTGGAAACTCGGGTTGAGCAAGCGCCAGAGATTCTAACCCGTTTACAGCGAGAGCTAAACGAAGCTGAGGAGGCTGCTCAGCAACTCTCAGTGGCTAATTTGAGCGACAGACCACTCGATGAGCTAGAAACGTTGCAAACCGATGCAGTGATCGAGCTTCAGCAGTTGCAAAGCCAATTGGCAGAAGTGAATTCACAATTGATTGCCGCCCAAACCCTTCCTGAACGCGCCCAGCAATCCATCGCGGAGACATTACAGCGAGCAGAGAGTTTACGCCGACAGCACGATGAGCGCGAGGCTTTGTTGGCAGATCGCCAGCTCTCCGCGCTTAATGATGCGCGATTGATTCAGTGGCGCCTTGAGCGGGTGCTTGCCGACCGCGAAGTAAGCTTTTTTCAGCGAGAGCTGAGCGCTAATAGTCGTTTGCGCGAGCTCTCTCAGCAGCGGCGGGATGTACTGCTGTTGCAGATCGACTACCAGGAGCAGCAGCTCAGCATACTGCAAGGGGTTATTGATCGTCAGCGGCGCTTAGCCTCTGAACAAGCGATTGCCGATGCTGCTAGAGACGATCCTTTAATTGCCGCAGGGCATCCCGTTGTATTGCAAGCGCAACAAACCAATCAGACGTTAAGCCTTGAACTACTGCGTGCAACGGATCGCGCTAATAGTATCGTAAGGGAAAATATCGAAGCCCAGCGGCAGTTAGAGCATGTGCGCCAGCTGCAGCGAAGCCTTAATGAGCAGATTGATGCCATACGCGGCAGCCAGTTACTGTCGCGTATTCTGCGAGAGCAGCGCCAATCGTTGCCCCCGGTGGTCCCACGGCGAGATTTACAGGACGAAATCGCAGACCTGCGCTTAAAGCAGTTTGATTTGGTGCGCCAGCGTGATCAGCTCCGACAAAGTGAGCAGTTTGCCGCTTCGCGTTTAGAGGAGGCGGGCATTGAAGCAACCCCCGGGCTAGTGGATTCACTTTCGCGGCTTTATCAATCCCGCCGAGAGCTGGTCGAGCAGTTGGAGCAATCCTACGGTAGTTTATTGAGTGCCGCTATTGAGCTACAACTTAATCAGCAGCAGCTATTAGTGACTACCAGTGAGCTGCGCGAAACTATTGATGAGCAGTTGTTTTGGGTCGCCAATAGCCGTCCCCTGGATTTGAACTGGCTGCGTCAGTTGCCAGGTAATTTATTATTAGAGTGGCAAGAGGGTGAGTGGCGAGCGATTTTGCCAACGCGTTGGCAAGGCGGTTCATGGGAGATATTAAAGGGCGCGCCTTTTATACTGGTAAGCGTATTATTAATCGCCTTGAGGCGAAAAATTAAGGCAAACTTAGCCGATTTACACTCCCAGATTGGTCGGCTTAAAAGCGACACTCAGCTGCATACTCCCAAGGCAGTGCTATTAAATGCACTTTTGGCGCTCTCTGGCCCATTAGCCGTCGCTGGTATTGGAGTCGGGCTATTAACCACCTCAGGCCCTTTAGCAAGCAGCGTTGCCCCTGCACTGCTTCAGTTAGCCTTAAGCTGGGCTGTGGTGGCGTGGGTACGTAGGTTGTTGGTGCGCGACGGTGTGGCCGAACGCCACTTTACCTGGTCGCCTATTTATACCGCTCGTTTGCGACAATTGCTGGGTGGCTTGGGTGTTGCCCTGATGCCGGTGATTGGTATTGCCGCTATGTCGGAGCAATTGGAAACCCCACTGGCGATGCGCCCTGTCGCCTTTGGCTTATTTTCGTTCGGTTTGATCGCTATGAGTTGGTGGCTAGCGCAGCTGATATTGGCGCATATACCCGTCTTTGGTGTGCGCTTGTTTCGCTTGCTGTTGGGCCTGTCTATGGCATCGGTACCGCTTATACTGCTTGGCTTAGTGGCTTGGGGGTATGAATACACCGCGCTGCGTTTAGTGAGTAGATTTGCCATCACTCTTTATATACTAGGGCTGTGGGTAGTGGTAGAAGCCACCCTGGTAAGAAGTTTAGCGGTAGCAGCGCGTCGGCTAGCCTATCGCCGTGCGCTGGCTCGCCGCCGTGCCCAGGTACAAGAGGGCGCAGAAGGAGGGCTTGAAGTCGTTGAAGAGCCGCCACTCGATATGGAGCAAATCAATAGCCAGTCGATGCGCCTTTCCAAACTGATTGTGTTGATTGGTTTCAGTGCACTGCTTTATTTGGTGTGGTCTGATTTGCTCTCAGTACTTGGCTATTTAGACAACGTATCGCTCTGGGATGCTGAAGAAGGTGATTTAGTTAATGATGTTTTGTCGATCTCAGACGTCTTTACCGCTCTGCTGGTGATTGCTATTACCTTTATAATGGCGCGCAATTTGCCTGGCTTGCTGGAAGTGATGGTGCTATCTCGGCTGACATTGAAGCAGGGCAGTGCCTACGCCATTAGCTCACTACTCTCTTACATCATTGTCGGTACCGGGATAGTAATGGGGCTCGCTACACTGGGCGTCTCATGGGATAAGCTTCAGTGGCTAGTCGCTGCCTTGAGTGTGGGGTTGGGCTTTGGTCTACAAGAGATTTTTGCCAATTTTATATCAGGATTGATTATCCTGTTCGAACGTCCGATTCGCATTGGCGATACTATTACGATTGGTAATCTACACGGAACGGTCAATCGCATACGCATACGCGCGACCACTGTCACCGACTTTGATCGTAAAGAGATTATTATCCCCAACAAAACATTTGTGACTGACCAACTGATTAATTGGTCGCTATCAGATAACGTCACTCGCGTCGTGCTGACTTACGGCGTGGCGCATGGCTCAGATATGCCGAAGGTTCATCAGCTGTTACGTCAGGCAGCGGATGAAAATCCACGCGTGCTAAGCGACCCAGAGCCCCAGGTGTTCTGCTTAAGCTACGGCCAGCACAGTCTAAATTTTGAGCTGCGTATTTTCGTCAATGATCTCTTGGATCGTCTCTTTGCGGCAGATGAAGTCAACTGCCGTGTCGATGAGTTGTTTCGCGAGGCCGGTGTGCGCATAGCATATGAGCAAATGGACGTATGGCTACACCCAGATAAAGGCGACTCAGTAAAAATACAGTCGGCTAAGCCGCTCACTCCACCGCTATCCCCGCCTGGGGCGACTTAAACCTTAGTAATGGCGTGGAGAAGAAATTCTCTATTTCCATCACCTCCGGTGATAGGGCTCTCCTGCCAATGTTGAATGATCAGCCCGCATTCGTCACAGGCGCGTCGAATGCTGGCTTCAACGTCTGCAAAAAGCGTGGCATCGCGTACCACCCCACGTTTATCCAAAGCGCCAGGATTTAGTTCAAATTGAGGTTTAACCAGTGAAATCAGTTGGCCGCCAGAGGGTAGCAGGGCGGCAATTTCGGGCAGAATCAGCGTTTGGGATATAAATGAGACATCCATTACCGCGATATTAATGGGCGTAATGGCAAGCACACTCTTGAGCGCCTCTGAGCTGCTCATGTCGCGGGCATTTATGCCTTCCAGGCAAGTAACGTGTGGGTTGCCTCGCAGCTCGGCAGCAAGCTGCCCATGACCTACTTCAATTCCCACCACATGCTGCGCGCCAAAACGCAATGCACAGTCAGTGAAGCCGCCGGTAGATTGTCCAATATCGAGTACAACGCAATCGTCAAAGCGTAGCTCAAGCGTTTTCAGCACGGCTTCCAGTTTCAGTCCTGCACGAGATACATAGCGCTCTTCTGGATCGTCCTCAACGCGAAAGCGAGTATTTTCCGGCCATTTTTCAGAGGCTTTGGTTAGCAGATTGCCGCTATTAGCTAGGCGCACTCTTCCATGGCGGATGAGTCGCTGCGCACGGGTACGAGAGTTGGCCAGCCCTTGGCTGACCAGTAGTTGATCAAGTCGTATCATGAGTGAGGGTATTATTCGCTAATCAGGCCTATGATATTTCATCAGGAGGCGCGTTGGGGCCTTGGTCTGCTTGCAGCTCAATAGGCGGTATGCGGGTAGCCCCCCAGCTACGGTGCAAGTAGTGCTTAACATTTTCCAATTCATCACTAGTGACCGCCGCCACTTCCCCGTGTTCCAGCGGGTCATAATGATAAATGTATAGACGCGATACGAAGAGTTCAAAAGGTAGCGATGCTTCACCAAAGCGCTCACCGTTGCCCGACGTGCTCACGATGACGCCATCTCCCCAATCCTGACCGCTGTCATTGTTAGGGTTGTAGAAATAAACGCGCATGACATCAGTGGGGTCGAGTGAGGCGCGCAAAATAGTAATGGCATGCCAGCCAATAAATCGCGCTGCACTATCGGTCACCGCAACGCCCGCAGGCTGCGGGTGGATCAATGGCTGATTGCCATTGTAGTAAGGGTGGTAGCAGGCATAGAAATGGCGCACAAAATTATCGACATCGCTCAGCTGCCCGGTAGCTACATCGACATTGATGCGAAAGCCACGTCCTGACCACCAGCCGTGAAATTCGGGATTAACCCAGCGATGGGGATCGCCTTCACGTCCTATGCAGCGTCGGCCCATTTCCGCATAAATGCGGTCAAGGTGGGGCACTACAATTAGCGAAACAGGGTCAAGATCCATCGGCAGTTCAGTGGCAACCCCTGATGCGCTCTCCATTGAAGAGATGGGTTGTCCCTCAAAATGCATAATAATCTCGTTATCACGTGCCGCCCATGCCACCATTTGCAGCAGATAGTCGGGGTCGTTATACGCCCACATGGAAAGCGCACGTGCCGATTGGCAGGTCGGGTTGTTGCCTTGACCAACGCCCAAGGGCAGCCCCAGCATACAAAGCACGCCTTCAATTAAGCGTGCACGTGGAGAAACACTGTCGCCATAGGCCACGCTAAGTCGCGACTGCGCCCACTCAGAAAGCGTAAGATTGAGCTGACGCCACATGGCTGGCGCGACCGGGGGTTCATAGAGAATGCCGCGCTCAAGCATCAGTGCAAGGCCATAGACCGCTTGGCAAGTGGCAGGGTAAACGCCGCCACGTATAAGCGCTTGCACTAACTCACGATAGCAGAGCAGGCAGTCTCGTCCAGTGGACGACAGGCCCATTGCTTCGGCCAGTAAGTGATCGCCCTCTTCAAGTAAGTGGCGTAACAGTACGGCGTGATAGGGGGATGCTAAGCCTGTGTCGTGCATCGCTCGCGCAAAGCCCGTGGATTCAGCTTGAAGGGCGGCTTGATCCATATGCTCTAAGCGTTCGCGATAAACATCCACCCCCGGGTCTTCGCGGCAAGCTTGGGTGGGGCCGTATAGTGAGCTGACGAGCCTATCTGCACCCTGGCCGCTAGCGCCAAGATCAATGGCTGGGTTCACCTGACAAAGCGCAATCTGAGTGATCATCTGTTTGATAGCATCTACTTGGATTGGGCGCTGTTTTAAAATGCGCCAAATCTCATCGATTAGCTGATCAACAATATGTTCGTAACCAATTCGCTCAGCGAGGTGCTGGAAAAGCTGGCGCGGAATAGTGGCTAGCCGCCCCTGGGTTTCGCGTTCCGCCTCGCTGGGGGGTAAGAAAAGCAGCCATAGATTAATCGCCATCACCTGGGTGAGGTAATGGTGGGAATGATCTGCTGAGACAAGAGGGTGCTCGTAGTCGCCCTTAGCGACAGCGAGAAGCCTGAGTTCACTTAACGTTTCAATGACAACCACATTGGCATCGGCACTTTTCAGAGCGAAGGTGGTTAGCGTGGGCACTAAGAATTGAGGGGTTTCCCAATCGGAACCTAAAAAAACACCGGCGTCTTCGAACGCTTGCGCGCGGGCCTCCAGTGCTTCACAACCGCCATCCTGAAGAAGTACTCGCCGTGCAGTGTCCATCACGCGCGGCAGTTTGGCGGCCTTTGAGAAAGCGGGTGCCTGGGTTAGCAGGCGCACGGCATCGTCAAATTTGCTCAATAGTCCATTGAGCTTGCTATCTTCTTGAGAAGACGTCTCTTGATCTGTCTTCACGGTGACTCCTTAACCCAGCATTAGCGAGGATTATACATAGAAGTCGAGGTCTTCTTGGCGTTTTAGCAGATCGCGGATGGTATGCGCATCCTCGCCTTTGAAGTAGATCAGACCCCAATGGGTACCAAAGGCAGTGCGTTTGGTAACGGTTTCTTCTACGGGTGAAGTTAGCTCATGAGACTCAAAGTAGGGGTGATCTTCGGTCTCTTCAGGGATTTCCAAGCGGCTAACCACGCGCCGGCGCGGATAAACACCAAAACAGCCGGCGAAGCCATTAGCATCGACCACTTCTTTCGGGAAAAACGTGGCCACTTCTTCTTTAGTGCTTTTCGGATCGAATACCAAGTAAGTGGCTTGGTAGGCGTTGAAGCCATAAACCCGCTCAAGCAACTCAAATACTTTAAAGCCAGGCGGACGATAAGCCACTTCGCCAAAGTACATCTCACCGTCACTGGTGACAAAGTATTCCGGGTGAATCATACCAAATTCAATATCAAACGCTTTAATCAGCTTTTCGATCTGCTGAGTAATCTGCTCACGATACTTTTCAAGCTCTGGAGAAGCGGGCACAAATACCGAGTAGCCTAGGGTCACGTATTCAGAGATATTTAAAAAGGCGATTTTGCCATCGTGAATCCACGCCTCAACGGCAAACTCCCAGCCATCCAGGTGTGATTCCATCAGCACGGGGAACTCTTCGTCGGGGATGGTATCCACTTCATCTGGCGTACGAATAACGCGGTGGCCTAAGCAGCCAGCTTTATCAAACGCTTTCAGGTGAATCGGATCGTTGGGATCGCCATCAAGCTTAAGTAGGGTCTGGTTAACGCGTTTGAGGAAACGCACGACGTCTTCTTTATCGTGAGCTTCTTCAAAGATACCTACGCGTATGCCACCTAGCTGAGCACGACGTTTCATCAACGCCTTATCGCGAAGTAGAAGCGATTGACCGTAAATGCGTGGATTGTCCAGAAGTACAGAGTTGATGGCCCCAGCCCACTCTACGGTTTCTTCGTAAAGTGGGATTGCGACATCAACCCCCTTATCTTTTAGGGTTTCGGCGATTTCAATGGAGCGGTCATTAAGGCGCTCAAAATTCCAAGGTACATAGGGGATATCATGTTTTTGGCAATACTCTTCGGCCCAATCAGGTGCAACGACTATGTAGCGGCGGTTAAAATTTTCAGCCGCTTCAATCGCATTGAGGCTCCAACCTAATAAGGCGATATAGCCCTTATTTGGATCCTTTTGCATGTTAATGACTCCTACCTGGTGCGTGAACAGAATTGCCAAATTACTCACCCCACCATACACGACGGGACGTATGCCCGGCTAATGAGCGCATTGTACGGAGCATTAACGGAGGGTTAGCTAAAGGCGTACGGGCGCGATTATGGTAAGCTAGGCGGTTCAACTTCATGTACAAATGGCAAGAGGAATAGGCCAAGATGGCGGCCAAGCCGATCTACCGTGTGGTGGTTCACCAGCAGGGTGAAATATGGGATTTATATGTCCGAGAGATCTTTCAAAGCGAACTCTGGGGCTTTATTGAAGTCGAGGAGTTTGTCTTTGACGATGCTTCACGGGTAGTCGTTGACCCTGCGACTGAAAAATTGCAGCGAACCTTCGAAGGCGTTAAGCGTAGTTATCTACCATTAAACGCCATTGTGCGGATTGATGAGGTAGAGCGCGAGGGGCCATTGAAGGCGGTTAAAAGCGATGCTCGAGTAGCGGAGTTCCCCCGTCCCTTTCCGTTGCCACCGCGCGGAGAAGGGTAAGCGTATGAGACAAACGCACCGCTAAGTTAAGCGACAAACGTTGTTGGCTCGTCCGCCTTGCAGCGTTTTAATTAGGACATGATGTTATGCACGTAAATAGAGTTCGTTTTCGATATTACGCCGCTGCGGCTGGCGTGTTGTTAAGTGTGGCAAGTATGGGGGTTGATGCGCAGTCGGGTAACCAAGCGTGGGTAACCGATGAGCTCAGCACTTATGTGCGTAGCGGCCCGACAGATGGATACCGCATCATCGGCACGTTAAATGCCGGTGAACAGGTGGATGTGCTGGAAACCAGCGGCAACTACAGCCGAGTACGCAACAGTGAAGGGAATGCTGTCTGGGTATTGAGCGACGAGCTTCAACCAACGCCCAGCGCAATTGAGCAGTTACCGGCATTGGAAGAGCAGGTCGAAGAGTTAACGGCTGAATTGGATGGCATCAACGAGGCATGGGAGCAGCGTGTTTCGTCGATGACTGAAACGTTAGAAGTTCGAGAGCGCCGTATTGTCGAGCTTGAAGCAAGTAATCAAGAGCTTGATAGCCAGGCTGAACAGTCGCGTCAGCAGGTAAGGGCGCTTCAAGCGCGCCTGGAGACCCAGGAAGAAGACCTCCTGATGCGCTATTTCATGTACGGTGGCGGCGTTGCTGGAGCTGGCCTATTAGTCGGTCTGATTGTGCCGCATCTTCCGCGTCGGCGTAAAAAGCGTGACCGTTGGTTCTAGCACGCTGATATGTATCATAGGTTGGCGCGATCAATAGCGAGGCTGGCGAACAATGAGTGATCAATGGCGCAAGCGTTGGCAAGAGGGGCGTATAGGCTTTCACCTGCAGCAGGCTCACCCGGCATTGCTGCGTCATTGGGATGCACTAGGCATTGTTCCGCGTACTAAAGTGCTAGTGCCGTTATGCGGTAAGAGTCTTGATATGCGTTGGTTAGCGGATGCGGGTTATCCCGTTCTCGGTATTGAGTTTGCCCCTGAGGCGATTGATCAGTTTTTAGCTCAGCGCAGTACATCGGTGTCACGCTATCGCCAGGCAGGATTTAATATTTTCCGTCAAGGCAGTGTGGAATTGTGGTGCGGGGATTTTTTTCATCTGCACATACAGCAGGCCGCTGAAATTGGTGCCTTTTATGACCGGGCTTCGTTGATTGCACTTCCACCTGCCACGCGTCAGCGCTACGCGTTTCATTTGGCACAGTTAGTACCGCCGGGTGCAAAAGGCTTGCTGATTAGCTTAGCCCATACAGAAGGAGAGACGGGGCCACCTTACAGCGTGCCTAGTAGTGAGATTGAAAGGCTTTTCTCACCAAATTTTGCACTTACCTTTCTGGAGCAGGGCGACCCTGATGAGCGCGGCAGAACCGAAAGCGTTTGGGGGCTGGAGCGACGCGGACCGCGCCTTTAGGTGCCTTTAAGGTTAAGGGCGCGGTCCGTATTACTCGCGTCAGACAAAGAGCGTGCCGGTAATCGGCGTTAGCGTGCCAACAAGCGGCCTAGCTCAGGGTCACTGAACGCGCGGTTCATGGCATCGCTAAGTAGGTCGCTTAACATGCGCGTATTGCTATCTGAACCGGGGCGAACGGCATAGCCCTGGGTGCGACGTGAGGTATACGTGCCGGTATAGGTTGTGCCTTTATTTTGCGCAATAGCACGTAACACGCCTTCAAGTCGCGCCTCATCGACCATTGGCTGACCGCTGTCACCACGTCCATAGTTCAAGCTAGCGAGTTCCAGGGTTAGGCTTGGGCGCCCCTGGGCCTGCTCCGTAGTAGGACTAAAGCCCATGTCGCGAACGGCACGCTCTGCTTCTTCCTGCAAGCGCGGGATCAACTCGTGGCTACTCACCGTAATATGCGCAGTCGACATGCCGCCACCCGCGCGGTTGCCAATAATGTCGCTTTCACGACCATCTTGTGCAATCACAGTCACCTGTTGTCCAGACCCCACTTGCGGCACATCAGCGCTGCGCTCTGGGCTAAGCTGTAAATATTGCGGGCTAGCACAACCGGCTAACCAAGCGCTGGCCAACAGTACACCTGAAACTCGTAAAAAATGACGCCGAAGCATGGTCTTCCTCCGCTATGGCTAAAATGCCAGTATACCCCGAGTGCTGCGCTGGCGGTATGTTCCTGCGCGCCAGTTTGCCAGCGGTGGTTTGATACTGCCGCTTAGTATAAGCACATGGGCTATCGTCGAGAAAAGTGAAGACAACCTAATGCACTAGGCTTTTTTCTGGGTATCAGGGCTAACTATCAGCCAAACGGAAATTAAAACGATCAGAGATCCAAGCAAGAAACCACTGGATATTGTTTCGCCAAGGACTAAAAAGCCCCATAGCACTGCAAAAGGCGGCACAAGAAATGTAACGGTGAGCGATCGTAACGGGCCAATATCAGCGATCAATCTAAAATAAAGAATATAGGCCAGGGAAGTACATACAAAACCGACGGCCAGCAGGCTAATCCAAACATCGCCTTGTAGCCAATCAATGCTAGGGCCAGATGAAATATTCCAAATTAAAAAGGGAGCGAGAAAAATGGTTGCACCTAGTTGGCTGCCAAATGCAACTAGCGTTGAATCCAGACCGCCCTGCTGGGTTATCCATCTGCGGGTAAGAAAGCCCGCAAAGCCGTAACCAATAGTGGCGACTATGCAGGCAGTGACACCAATGAAGATATTACCAGCAATATTTGAATCGCCCACGGTAGTAATAACGGTAATTCCAGCAATGCCTAGTGTTATACCCGCTATTTTTTTGAACGATAAAACCTCGCTAAAGAAGTAAAAGCCAATCATCGCACCCATTAAAGGGGTTGTCGCATTCAATATTGCCGAATAGCCAGCAGGTAATAATGTGGCAGCTATGCTGTACATAAGAAAAGGTATACCTGAGTTGATAGCACCCAATATCAAAACTTTTCCTAATTTGTCTCTAAAGTCTAGGCTCTTTCTTATAAAAAATATAATGATCGCTAAACCAATCAGCCCAAAGAAGACTCGAAAGAATGCTGTGTTGATTGCCCCTATCGCTGGTGAGGCTATGCGCATAAAAAGAAAACTTGCGCCCCAAATAGCTGCTAAAGATAGTAGTCGTAAATAATCTAATGCTTTCATATTGTGTCCCTTTTAAGTTTTTTCTTAGCCAATGTATGGAAAATAATAGTTAGCCTTTTTCGGTTATTTGCCGAGATTTGCTATGGTGATCCATGATTTTTTCCCCACGGAAATTCAGTATTGGTATTTAATGGCATCGAAAAAACCCGTTTCTTGCTCTATTTTTGTATTTCATGAAATGGATAAACAGCCGGTTCAGATAATGACGAAATGGATAAGTTGGTTGAGCTTGTCATTGCTAATGCAGTGGAGCAGCTTAATGTGAATAGACGAAGCTTGTGGAGACTACGGTTGGCTATGTGCCATGGGGCAGCTGGCGCCGCCTCCCGCGGGTGCCTCGTCATGTTCGTTCCTCTCACATGCTCGTTACCACGCGCTACGATGCGCGCATGGACTGACATTTGGGCTTTATTTAATCTAGCGTGAGCGCCAGTACATATATAATTAATACGCAGCCTGTAAGCGCCATCTAGCAGTTCGAGGGTGTTATAGCAAGTGGCCTGGAGTATTGGAGATATTAAATGGATCTTTTTGAAAACGATGATATGAAGCTGATTAACCTGCTGCCACGGGATGGGACTGCCTACTATTACGGTAAAGTATTAACGACTGATCGTGCAGATATCTATTTGGATCAATGCATTAGTGAATTGGACTGGGAGCATGATCGCGCTTTCATTTATGGGAAGGAGATTGTCACCAAAAGGAAGATCGCGTGGTATGCGGATCGGCCGGTCTCCTATACGTATTCGGGAGTTACGAAGAAAGCGCTAATTTGGCCCGCTTTGTTACGTGAGCTTAAACAGCGAGTAGAAGAAGAGTGTGGCGATGCTTTTAATTCATGCTTAGGTAATTTTTATAGTTCAGGGGATGAAGGCATGAGTTGGCACAGTGATGCCGAAAAAGACCTAGTCGAAAATGGTTCAATCGGGGCATTGAGCTTAGGGGGGCAAAGAAAGTTTTCGTTTAAGCACAAAAAGTCAGGGGAGAGTGTGTCGCTTACCCTAGAGCATGGCAGTTTGTTAATTATGAAGGGGGCTACCCAGACAAACTGGCTTCACAGTCTGCCTAAAACCAAGAAAGATGTTGGGCCGCGGATAAGTTTAACCTTTAGGCAAATGCGTTTTTGAAATAACAAGCTTTGTTCAACCTAGCCACCCCGTTACGGGCGGCTGGTTAGGTGTTATGCAACGCGGGTTTGTTCAGCCGTTTTTGATGCTTGGTCTGGGAACCGGCGCCAGTGACGGGGGTGGGCGAATAGACGCTGGCCTCGGCTAAGTGCCAAATGTTCGAAATCCGTATGGCGCACGGTGGCCAGCCACGGTTGGGCTAGCCAGTCAGCTTCCAGCTCTACGCGAACCTCTGCGCCTACTGGCGAGATTGCGGTGATAGTGACCGGTAGATGACTCTCATGGGTTGGCTGTTCCGTTAGGCGCACTTCGTGGGGGCGCAGCAGCAACTCTTGATGTCCATCGGGCAGGTCAACGTGCCAATAGGCGTCACCGCAGGTCAATACACCGTTACTTACGTTGCCTTCCAGGTGATTCACATCACCTAGAAACTCAAATACAAAGCGGTGTTTTTGGCGTGCGGTAGAGATCGTCAGGGGTATCGATCTGCTCAATGCGACCGTTACTCATAACTACTACACGGTCAGATAACTCCAGCGCTTCTTCCTGGTCGTGGGTGACGAATACACTGGTGAAGTTAAGCTCATCGTGCAGATGGCGCAGCCAGCGGCGAAGCTCCTGACGAACTTTTGCATCAAGTGCACCGAAGGGCTCATCCAGCAGCAGTACTTCAGGCTTAACTGCCAGCGCACGTGCTAGTGATACGCGTTGCTGCTGGCCGCCGGAAAGCTGAGCAGGGTAGCGCTTGGCGAGATGCTCAAGCTTAACCATTTCAAGCAGTCTAAATACCTGGGAGCGAATCTCAGTGCTGCTAGGGCGCTGTTTACGTGGTAACACGGTTAGCCCAAACGCAACGTTGTCATAAACACTCATATGGCGGAATAGGGCGTAATGTTGGAAGACAAAACCGATCCTCCGGTCGCGCACATGCACGTTGGTAACATCGCGCTCGCCAAACAGAATCTTACTCTGCTGTGACGTTCGGTCCGCGTTTTCAAGACCCGCAATTATACGCAATAGCGTCGTTTTGCCTGAGCCCGAAGGACCAAGTAAGCCCACTAGCTCACCCTCGTGAATATCAAGGTTGATTGGCTCTAGTGCCTGGGTATTGCCAAAATGTTTGCCAATGTTTTGCAAGCGAATGCTCATGCAAATGCCTCCCGGCGCGCTGCGCGCCATTCCAACCCTGCCTTGGCGGCGAGCGTGAGTAGGGCAATGAATGCGAGTAAGGCCGCGCAGGCGAAAGCTCCCACGGCGTTGTAGTCTTGGTAAAGCTGTTCCAGATGGAGTGGCAGCGTGTTGGTTTGGCCACGAATAGCCCCCGACACTACCGAAACAGCGCCAAACTCTCCCACGGCACGTGCATTGGTAAGGATGACGCCGTAAAGCAGTGCCCATTTAATATTGGGAAGTGTAACGCGGCGGAAAGTGGTCCATCCTGAAGCCCCAAGGGTCACCGCCGCTTCCTCTTCGCGGGAGCCTTGAGCCTGCATTAACGGAATTAACTCACGGGCAACGAACGGGCAGGTAACAAAAATGGTCACCATTAAAATCCCCGGCCAGGCGAACATTAGCTGGATATCATGGGTGTCTAACCAACTGCCAATCCAGCCGTTGCGGCCATACAGCAGCAAATAAATCAGGCCTGCGACAACCGGCGATACAGCAAACGGAATATCAATTAACGTTTGTAAAATACGCCGACCAGGAAAGCTGAAGCGCGTGACGAGCCACGCCAGCGCAACACCAAAAACCAAACATATTGGAATGGTTAAGAGCGCAATCATAAGCGTTAAGCCAATCGCGTGTAGGGTAAACGTATTACTCACATTTGCCCAAAATACCAGTACGCCTTGGGAAAATGCCTGGGCAAAAATGGCCACCAACGGCAGTAGTAAAAAGAGTGCTGAGAGCACCAGGGCGGCGCCAATGAGTAGCCGCCTAACAAGCGGAGCATCACCAATTCGACGCATTATCCCTTACCTCCATGCAGCCGTTTGACAAAGCGACCCTGCCAGATATTAATCGCCAGCAGCAGGGCTAGGGAGACAAACAGCACTACGGAGGCAACTGCGGATGCTCCGGCATAGTCATACTCTTGAAGTTTGACGAAAATCATCAGCGCGGTGATCTCTGTTTCGTATGGCATATTGCCCGCAATGAAGATAATCGCCCCGAATTCACCAAGCGAGCGCACAAACGCAAGCCCCGTGCCGGTAACCAGCGCTGGCCATAGATGCGGCATGATCACGCGGCGAAAGGCAACGCCGTCGGTGGCGCCCAGTGACATAGCCGCCTCATCGACTTCAATTGGCAGATCTTCGAGCACCGGCTGTACCGTGCGCACTACAAAAGGAATACTGGTGAACGCCATGGCCAGCGCAATGCCCACCCAGGTGTAGGCGACCTGAAATCCCATCGGTTCCAACAAACGCCCCATCCAGCCGCTGCCAGCATAAAGCGTGGCTAAGGTAATGCCTGCTACGGCGGTCGGCAGGGCAAAGGGTAAGTCCATTAATGCATCGAGTAAGCGTTTGCCAGGAAATTCATAGCGTACCAACACCCACGCCAACAGTAGCCCAAAGACGGCATTCACCAATGCCGCGACTGCAGCTGCGCCAATGGTAACGGCATAGCTTGCCACCACGCGACCTTCGGTAATGATCGCCCAATACTCAGCGAGGCTAAGCTCCGCTAATTGCCCAAACAGGCCGGTAATCGGTAGTAAGAGCACCAGCGAGATAAATAGCACGCTGATACCCATAGAAAGGCCAAAACCCGGCAGCACACGTGTGCTGCCGGGACGCCTGAGTGCAAATTGACTCATAGTTCAAACGTGCTCATAAATAAGGATTAACGGCGCTGCAATTGATCCAGCAGAGCACCACCTTCAAAGTGCGCTTCCATCGCTTCATCCCAGCTACCGAACACATCTTCTACTTGGAACAGTTCGGTTTCAGGGAATTGATCAGCAAACTCTTCAACGACTGCCTCGTTGTGAACCCGGTAGCTGAAACCTGCGAGTAGACGCTGAGCATCTTCACTGTACAGGTATTCGAGATAGCTTTGGGCTAAATCGCTGTTACCGTTGCGCTCAGCGTTCGTTCCGACAACGGCCACAGGAAATTCTGCCAAAATGCTCATCGGTGGCACGATAACTTCATAATCGTCGCTACCGTATTCGCTGCGGATATTATTAACTTCTGACTCAAAGCTAATCAGCACATCGCCAATGCCGCGTTCAATAAAGCTGGTGGTTGCGCCACGGCCACCGGTATCGAACACAGCTACATTGCGCAGAAAGGTACGCATGAAGTCTTGGATCTGCTCTTCATCGCCATCGAATTCGTTATCCGCAAAGCCCCATGCCGCTAAATAGGTGTAACGACCGTTGCCTGATGTTTTGGGGTTAGGGAAGACCATTTTCACGTCTTCTTTCACCAGATCATCCCAGCTTTCAATACCTTTGGGGTTGTCTTTACGTACTAAGAAAGCGGTAGTGGAGTAGTAGGGCGATGCGTTGTTCTCAAACGCTTCCTGCCAATCTTCTGCCACCAGTCCTGCATCCGCGAGTACCTGTACATCGGTGACCTGATTAAAAGTCACTACATCGGCACGCAGGCCTTGCAGAATAGCGCGGGCTTGCGCAGAGGAGCCACCGTGGGATTGGTTGATCGCAATCTCTTCACCATGCTCCTCTTGCCACCACGCTTGAAATTCAGGATTAACGGCAGCAAACAGCTCACGGGCAATATCGTAAGAGGAGTTAAGTAGTTCGCGCTCTTGGGCCATAGCTGAACCACTGACGCTGACGCCTAAGGCGATTGCAATCAGACTGCGGCGGAAGAAAATGGGCAGTGCCATAGGAAAGCTCCTTAAAACGTTAAGCGCATCGTGGCGCAATGATGGCAAGGTTAAATCGAACATTGTGGAATTACAATCATGTTTTATATTCTTTTTAAGAATATAAGTGTGCTTAAGGCTCAACCTTTACCAGGAGAGTGGCTGTGGATGCGCCGTAGGTGCTAGGACAATGCGCAGGCTCTGGTAAGATAGGCCGCCTTATTAGAACCCCCTGCTGTTAATTGCTGGCTATTGCTGGCAGAAAAAGGGCGTTCGCATCACTTCACTGGCGACTATGCAGGAATCGAATATGACCGCTGCGCATGACTTTCTCATTGCCCCTTCTATTTTGTCGGCCGATTTTGCCCGCTTGGGTGAAGAGGTGGATAACGTGCTGGCCGCTGGCGCGGACGTTGTGCACTTCGATGTGATGGATAATCACTACGTGCCGAACCTCACCATTGGCCCCATGGTGTGTAAAGCGCTGCGCAACCACGGCGTGACGGCGCCGATCGACGTGCATTTAATGGTCAAGCCAGTCGATCGTATGATCAGTGACTTTATTGAAGCAGGCGCCAGCTACATTACCTTCCACCCGGAAGCCTCTGAACATGTCGACCGCTCACTGCAATTAATCCGCGATGGCGGCTGTAAAGCAGGCTTGGTGTTTAATCCGGCTACGCCGCTTTCATATCTCGACTATGTGATGGATAAAGTCGATATGGTGCTGCTGATGAGTGTTAACCCAGGGTTTGGGGGGCAGTCTTTTATCCCAGGCACCCTCAACAAGCTGCGCGAGGCGCGGGCACGCATTGATTCCTCAGGGTTGGATATTCGCTTAGAAATTGATGGCGGCGTTAAAGTCGATAATATTGCCGAAATTGCTGCTGCCGGTGCAGATACTTTCGTTGCGGGGTCCGCCATTTTTAACGCCCATCAAGCCAGCGATCCGCACGGCTATGATACCGTGATCAAACAGATGCGTGCGGCGCTGGCTAAGCAATAAGTATGCTTCGTTAGTGGAGTTTCATGCGCGGTTTTAAATACTTGTTTAGCTTGTCGACTAGCCAAGCGAGCCCAGTTTTTGGCGCGCCATGAATAGAGAGCTGGTGCATACGGTAGAGCGATGCATAGGCTTGGCGAGCCAGCCAGCCCTCTAAAAATAGTCCTTTGGAGGCGCTGCTACGCATTAGATTGCCTACCGCGTCATAGCGGGCCAGCGATACCAGCGAGCCGTGATCCCGGTAGCGGAAGTCCTTTAGTGGCTTCCCCTCTAATTGATTTATCAGGTTTCTCGCTAGCAGCTTAGCCTGCTGATGGGCCGCCTGAGCGCGAGGTGGCACGCTACTGTCTTCCCCCATTGGGCAACTGGCGCAGTCGCCCAAGGCAAAAATTCTGTCGTCATCCACGCTTTGCAGGGTGCGCTTCACCTCAATCTGATTTTTCTTATTAGTCGTCAGGCCAAGGTCTGCTAGAAAGGGTGGTGCTTTAATGCCCGCGGCCCACACGTTGATATCGGTTTCAATAATCTCGCCATCGCCGGTGACTAGCTGGTGCGCTTGAGCTTCCTTAATAGCGGTGCCGATGTGGATCGTCACGCCCATGCTTTCCAACTCTGTTTGAACCGTCTGACTGACCCGTTCGGAAAGCCCTGGCAGTATGCGCGGTGCTGCTTCCAGTAAATGCACGCTGATTTGTTGGTGATCTAACGAGGTGACGCCGTAGGCATTAAGCATTCGCGAGGCATCGAACAGTTCAGCAGCAAGTTCAACTCCCGTTGCACCACCGCCCACGATGCCTATGGTCAGCAGGGTATGCTGGCGCAGCGTCGGGTCTGTATAGCGTAGAAACGTATTGATCATATCCCGCTGAAACGCTTTGGCCTGTTGAGGTGAATCAATAAAGTGGCAGTGTTCAGCAACTCCCGGTGTGCCGAAATCATTTGAGACACTGCCCAATGCGATCACTAGATAGTCATAAGTCAGTTCGCGGGCAGGTAATACCTCTTCGCCATCTTCATCCTGAACCGGCGCCAAGTGCAGCACCTGCTGCTCGCGCTCCACACCGGTAAGCGATCCACGCTGGTAGCGATAGAAGTGGGCGGAAGAGTGTCCGCGATAATCCACTTCATCCATGCTGGAGTTCAGCACCCCGGTGGCCAGTTCGTGGAGCAGCGGTTTCCATACATGGGTGGTATTACGATCCAGCAGCACAATCTCAGCGCGTTTGCGCTTGCCTAGCGTGTGCCCTAAACGCGTCGCAAGGGCCAATCCGCCTGCGCCACCGCCAACAATCACGATTCTGGGTATGGCCATCATTTACTCCTCGGCTAAATTAGCTCCAGCATAGAAGCTTCTAAGGCTCCTGACTAATGCGAAAGGCGGCCTTGAACAGGTAAGATAGCGGCTGAGCTTGAAGAACTACCGTAAAAGCGAACGGCACAGCAGTGTCCGTAAAGGTTTTCAGCCGTCGATAAAACCAGAGGACAGTAAGGTGCACTCAAATCTTCATCCAATATTACAAGACAAGCGGCTGATGGCGTTTGACCTGGATGGCACGCTGATTGATTCAGTGCCCGATCTTGCCGCTGCCATGGCGCGCACACTTAGTGAGCTTGATTTACGCGTGCCCAATGAAGTGGAAGTGCGCGATTGGGTTGGCAATGGTGCGCCTGTATTAGTTGAAAGAGCATTAACCTGGGCCTTGCAAACCGCGCCGGAGCCTGCGCTTCAAACCCGTGCCTTTAACGCTTTTATGGCGCACTACGGTGCAGCGCCCAACACCCTTACGACGCTTTACCCTGGTGTTAAGGAAGCACTGCAGGTGCTGCATCAAGAGGGGCTGACATTGGTGTTAATTACCAACAAGCCTGAGCGTTTTATTGAACCACTGTTGGAACACTTCAACTTGTTGACGTTTTTTACCCTTTGGATCGGCGGAGATTCACTGGCGAAAAAGAAGCCTGATCCTTTACCGCTACTCCACGCGGCTAACATGTGCCAAATACCGCCTGCTGAATGCATTATGGTGGGCGATTCTCGTCACGATATGGCAGCAGGCAAAGCCGCCGGTTTTGCCACCCTTGCTTTGCCCTACGGCTATAACCACGGCGAGCCGATTGAACAGAGTCAGCCTGACTTAGTGATCACATCGTTAACAGAATTACTGATGCCCGCACCCCATGCGACAAGGACCGCGTAATGATGACCCCGGAACGTTTTCACGAGCTTAGCCAGGCAGGCTACAACCGAATTCCTGTTTCCCGTGATGTGCTCGCCGATTTAGATACGCCGCTATCCACCTATTTAAAGCTGGCGAATACACCCTGGACGTTTTTATTTGAGTCCGTGCAGGGGGGCGAAAAGTGGGGGCGCTACTCAATGATTGGCCTGCCCAGTCATGAGCGTATTGAGGTTCGCGGCTTTACGGTGCGCCATATTAAAGATGGCGAGGCCGTCGGGGTTGCCGAAGTTGTAGACCCGCTAGCGTGGATTGAAAAATTCCAGAGCCGCTTTAAGGTGCCCAAGCTGGATGATCAGCCGCGCTTCGACGGGGGCTTAGTAGGTTACTTTGGCTACGACACCATTCGTTATATCGAACCGCGCCTGCGCGCAGGCGCCGATAAGCCTGACCCGCTCAATGTGCCCGATATCTTATTGATGGTGTGCAATGATTTTGTGGTGTTCGACAATCTTTCCGGGCGGCTAACCATCTGGACCCATGTCGATCCTG
The DNA here is from genome assembly GCF_011050415.1 of Halomonas sp. GTDB lineage: Bacteria > Pseudomonadota > Gammaproteobacteria > Pseudomonadales > Halomonadaceae > Vreelandella. The sequence goes on along the minus strand of NZ_DRFS01000004.1, from coordinate 48,270 downwards.
CCGAATCAGATGCGCTTGAACGTGGCCAGGCTCACCTCAAACACCTTGAAACCCGCCTGCGAGAAGCGCACATCAGCCCCAATAATGCGGGCAGTGGTCGACAGCCGGTGAAAGAGAGCGATTTCAATTCAGGCTTTACCGAGCAGGGCTTTAAAGCAGCGGTTGATAAAATCAAAGAGTATGTGTTGGCAGGGGATATCATGCAGTGCGTACCCTCCCAGCGCATGTCGATTCCCTATCAGGCGTCACCACTAGATCTTTATCGCGCGCTACGCAGCCTTAATCCATCGCCCTATATGTTCTTCTTTAACTTGGACGACCACCACGTGGTGGGCTCCTCACCGGAGATTCTCACGCGTATGGAAGAGGGTGAGGTAACCGTGCGACCTATTGCCGGTACTCGCAAGCGCGGTAAAACCGAAGAGGAAGACGATGCTTTAGAGGCAGAACTGCTGGCGGACCCTAAAGAGCTTGCCGAGCACCTGATGCTGATAGACCTCGGGCGCAATGACGTCGGCAGGATCTGCCAAACGGGCAGCGTTGAGGTAACCGACCAGATGGTGGTTGAGCGCTACTCACACGTGATGCATATCGTTTCTAACGTAACGGGTAAGTTGAAGCCTGGTTTAACGGCGATGGATGCACTGCGTGCTACCTTCCCAGCGGGAACTGTTTCTGGTGCGCCCAAAATTCGTGCGCTTGAGATTATCGATGAAGTGGAGCCCGTTAAACGCGGCATCTACTCTGGGGCAGTGGGCTATCTCTCTTGGCACGGCAATATGGACACCGCGATTGCAATCCGCACTGCCGTCATTAAAGACGGTCAACTGCATGTACAGGCTGGGGCAGGGATTGTGGCTGATTCAGTGCCTGAAATGGAGTGGCAAGAAACCCTCAATAAGGGGCGGGCTATCTTCCGCGCAGTGGCAATGGCCGAACGCGGATTAGATAATCTCTAGCTTTAAACCCTAAAAACACCAGGGCCGATTACTCGGCCCTGGCACCTCCAAGGGCCGCGTGCATAACATCCGCATTATGACGCATCATGGCTGGGTAGTTGACGGCTGGGCCATCTGAACGGCTTAATGAGTCTACATACAGCGGCCCAGCGAGTGCGATGCCCGTCTCCCTCGATAAGGCATCCATATGAATATTAGCGGTGGTGCTTTCATAAAAAAGCGCGGATGGGCGTGGGCGTTTCTCACCAAGGTACTCACTCATCTTAGCCATCGCCTGAGCGCTGCCTTGGGTCTCATGATTTACTCCCCATACTCCCTGGGCCTCAAACGCATAGGCACGGGCAAAATAACCAAAACCGGCTTCGCTGGTGATAAGCGTGCGATTGGTGTGAGGGATGCCGTCGAGCCGCTCTTTCAAGACTTGATTGAGGTCAGTTAGCGCTTTATGCGCTTCTTCTGCGCGGGCGTAGAAGGCATCTGCTTGCTCGGGAAGGTGCTCTGCTAAGGTGTCAGCAATGACATCGATATAGGCCATAGCCCCTCTCGGGTCCATCCACATATGGGGGTCAGGCTCTCCTTCATAAAGCCCTGTCGAGATCGCTAGCGGGGTGAAATCGGCTTTTTTTGCCACTTCCACTAAAGTGAGTTGGTCATCGGCCATTGCTTGAACATGGTGTATCCAAGGCTCTAAGCCAAAGCCGTTATAAAATACGATATTAGTCTCTTCAAGCGCGAGCACGTTGGGTGGAGTGAGCTCCCAACGATGCACATCCTCTCCAGCAGGGACAATGACCTTAACATTGACGTTATCACCGGCCACCCGCTTGACCAAATCTTCCAGAACTGAGAATGACGCCAAAACTCGGAGTGAAGTAGTCGCGTAAGCAGGAGCCGCACTTAACAGTGCAACGAATAAGAGCGTACTCAGCCAGGTAAACCGCTTATACATCCCGCGCTCCAAACTGTAGAGAAAGCCATCGAACATGACAGCCCTCAAGAAAGACGGCAAATGATAGTGATTGCGCTGGCTGGTTGCCAGTTGCAATACGAATCCATTGATTAGGGCTCATATGCTTAGGATGGTTCACCGCGAGCATCACTGCCACTATGCTGAGTCATATCACCTCCTTAAGCATAGTTTGCGCTGTGACTGGCAGAAGTGCTTCTTCTTTACGGCGCCGGCGTGGTCATCCACAAGGCCGTGATTTATCCTCAGTCGCGTTGATGGTATTGCACGCATTACCCCAGCGTTTAAGTAGGCGACCTGTCGGTTGAGCCGAGGAGACACTTAACCCCTGCAAGAGGGCGCTTGGTTGCGGTATCATCGAAGCATTAACGTAGATGGCATTACATTACCGGATGGGTAACGCATGAGCCATTGCACGGCCGATTACAGGAGTTTCAAGGGGTTATGGCTCAGAAAGTCTTAATGCTCGACAATTACGACAGCTTTACCTTCAATATCGTGCAGTATCTGGGTGAGCTGGGCGCCGAAGTGATCACTCACCGTAATGATGAGATTACCCTTGAGCAGATTGAAGCGCTGGCACCAACACACTTAGTTGTATCACCGGGGCCCTGTACGCCTAACGAGGCGGGTATTTCCATGGCTGCCATCGAACACTTTGCTGGCAAGCTGCCTATTTTGGGCGTTTGCCTAGGGCATCAGGCGATTGGTCAGGTTTATGGCGGCAAAGTAGTGCGTGCCCCGCAAGTGATGCATGGCAAAACCTCCGCCGTGCTACACGATAACCAAGGCGTGTTTGAAGGGCTGGATAATCCTGTCGAGGTGACTCGCTATCACTCGCTAGTGGTCGATAAAGAGTCGCTACCTGATTGCTTGGAAATTACCGCCTGGACCGGCGACGATGACGTCACGCCCGGTTTAGTCATGGGGCTCAGACACAGGGAACTGGACATTGAAGGGGTGCAGTTTCACCCTGAGTCGATTCTTACCCGCCAAGGCCATGAGCTGCTGGCTAACTTTTTAAAACGCGGCGGATAGCCGGTTTCACACGCTTTAGGAGCTCCTCTGCTCATGCAAATGCGAGACGCGATTAATGCGGTGATGCGCCGCGAAGACCTCTCTTTTGATGCGATGCACGCCTTGATGCGCCAAATCATGACTGGTGATGCATCTGACGCGCAAATTGGCGGTCTATTGGTAGGCCTGGCCATGAAAGGTGAAAGTGCCATTGAAATCAGCGCCGCTGCGCAGGTAATGCGCGAGTTGATGAAGCGGGTCGAATTGAAGGCAGAAAACGTAGTGGATATCGTTGGTACCGGTGGCGATGGAGCCAATCTGTTTAACGTTTCCACCGCGGCCAGTTTTGTTGCCGCTGCCGCTGGCGCGCATGTTGCCAAACATGGTAACCGGAGCGTGTCGTCCTCATCGGGTAGTGCTGATCTGTTTGATGTGGCGGGTATCTACCTTGATCTTAAACCTGAGCAGGTAGCGCGCTGTATTGAACAGGTGGGCGTAGGCTTTATGTTTGCACCAAATCATCACCCAGCGATGCGCTATGCCATTGGCCCGCGCCGCGAAATGGGCGTGCGCACGCTATTTAATATTTTAGGGCCGCTAACCAACCCTGCTGGTGCTCCCAACCAAGTGCTGGGTGTTTACGCTGCTGAATTAGTGCCGCTAATGGCTGAAGTGCTCAAAACCCTCGGTAGCCGCCATGTTATGGTGGTGCACTCTGATGATGGTCTGGATGAGATCTCCCTAGCAGGTCCCACTTTAGTGGCCGAGTTAAAAGAGGGTGAGATTACCCAGTACACCATTACGCCTGAAGAACTCGGCATTGAGCGCCAACGCTTGGCAACGCTTAAAGCTAATAGTGCAGAAGACAGCCTGCGTTTGGTCAAGGCTGCCCTTTCCGGTGAAGGCGCTGCTGCCGATATGGTCGCGCTTAATGCGGGGGCTGCACTCTACTGTTCAGGCGTCGCGGATACCTTAAAAGAGGGTGTGATGGTGGCCCAGGATGCGCAAGCCTCCAAACTGCCTCTTGAGAAGCTCAAAGAGCTTTCGCACTTTACCAGCGTTTTTAAACATTAGTTTTTAAATAAGTCGAGACCACCATGATTCAACAGGCAACGCCGACTATTTTAACGCGCATTCTGGCTCGTAAAGACCAGGAAGTGGCAGAGCGCCGTCAGGCCGTTTCGGAAGCGGATCTAATTGCTTTAGGCGAAAAGCAGAGCGCTCCCCGTGGCTTTATTGACGCCCTGAACGCGCGTATTGCGGCGGGTGATCCGGCGGTGATCGCCGAGATCAAGAAAGCCTCACCCTCAAAAGGTGTAATTCGTGAAGAGTTTCACCCCTCGGATATCGCTAAGAGCTATGCCCAGGGCGGTGCTGCCTGTCTTTCGGTACTTACCGACGCTGATTTTTTTCAAGGCCATGAAGACTATCTGATAGCTGCCCGTGACGTATGTTCGCTGCCAGTGATTCGCAAAGACTTTATCACCCACAGCTACCAGGTCTGTGAAGCACGCGCGATAGGCGCTGACTGTATTTTGTTGATTGTTGCCGCCCTTGACGACGCTCAACTGCGTGACCTAAATCAGCAGGCTATTCAACTAGGCATGGATGTGTTGGTTGAAGTCCACGATGCTGATGAGCTAGCGCGCGCACTGGCATTGGACCTGAAGCTGGTCGGCATTAATAACCGCAATCTGCATACCTTTGAAACCAGCCTCAATACGACGCTTGATCTACTGCCGCGCATACCTGAAGGCATCACGGTCATTACTGAATCCGGGATTCATACCCGCGATGACGTTGCGCTAATGCGTGAGCATCGTGTCAACGGCTTCCTCGTCGGCGAAGCCTTTATGCGTGAAAATGACCCTGGCCAAGCGCTGAAGAAGCTTTTTTGGTAATCATTGCTGATGTTCCAACGACGCCTTGGGTTCGCGCTGGTTGTGCTTACGTTACTTGCGCTTTTTCAAGGCGGCGTTGCTATATGGGCAATTGATGGTGCCCGACAAAAAGTCGAGTTAGGGAGGCTATCCAGCGACCTTCACGCAGGCTTTTTGGCGTTTTCAGATAGCAAAAATCGCCTTCGGGCGTGGCTTGCGCAATCCCAGAATGTCTCCCAACCTGATCTAGAGCAGCGTGATTTTTTACTGCAAGAAATGCAGTCTCATTTGCAGCGGCTACAAGTAAACAGTGATCGGTTAGCCGCGCAGTCAACCCCTGAAAATGAACCATCTGGCAACCTCATTGCTGAGCGTCGTGCCGCGTTAGCGATTTTCAATAAGCTGTTTCAGGCATTAGAAGCTGCGGTGTTGGCTATGTCTATTTCGCCTGACGCAGAGCAATTCGATTTAATTGATGGTCAGAGCCTACAGGTGATATTGGCTGATGCTTTAGCACGCGAGCGTACGCTGCTAACAAATCAGCGCAGCGATGCAGATCGTTCACTCCAGCAGCTCATTACCTTCGCTATCTTAGCCAGTGTGACGCTCACACTTACCGTTGTGGGGATGTTCTGGTACTTTGCTCGCGCTTTACGGCGGCCGATCCATGACTTGGTAATGGGGGCTAGAGCGTTTCAGCTTGGTGACCTTCATCATCGTCTGGATGAAGGTATGCGTGACGAGTTTGGCAGGGTGGCGGCACGCATGAACCTGATGGCAATTGAGTTGCATCAACATCGCCAGACCGAGCAGGACCGCCAACAACGTCTTGAAGATCTAGTCGAGGTGCGCACCCGTGAGTTAGAGGATGCGTTGACTAGACTTCGCCAGCTTGGGCAGCAACGCCAACAACTGTTAGAAGATATCAGTCATGAACTGCGCACGCCCACCACGTCAATTCGTGGCGAAGCCGAGATTACCCTGCGTGGAAAGCCACGCAGCGAAGAGGAATATCGCCAGGCACTGCGCCGTATTGCCAGCGACGCAGCGCATCTGGCTGATGTAATCAGTGACTTGTTGACGATGGCGCGTAGCAATATTGTCGAATGGCAGGTTCAGCGTCAGCCACTCGATCCGGTGGAGTGCCTACAGGATGCTATTGGGCAGGCATCGACCTTAGGAAGGCTGCGCAATATTTCGTTGCATACTGGAAATCTTGAAGCGACCACCGTATTAGGCGATGCCCAACGGCTACAACAGATATTTGGGATATTGCTAGATAACGCTGTTCAGTACTCTTATCCAGATGGCCATGTCTTTATTGCCGCTAATCAGGCAGAGAAACAGGGTAAGCGTCTATGGGAATTGTGTATTCATGACCAGGGAATTGGTCTGGCTAACAGCGATGAGCAGCGTATTTTTGAGCGAGGTTATCGTAGCCCCAATGCACGTCATCATCGTCCCGATGGCCAAGGCGTAGGGCTTGCCATCGCTATGCTATTAACACGCTTACACGGTGGGCAACTGCATATTGAAGGAGCGGAGAAGGGAGGCTGTATCGCGCGACTACATTTACCTGTGCATGCGACTTACGTGTTATCCGCGACACCAGACTTAACATGATGTGCTCTATAGGCTAGGTAAATATTGACTATGCATATTGTATTGGTTGAAGACGATGCTCGAATCCGCGATTTTCTATACCGGGGATTAACGGCCGAAGGGCATCGTGTAGACGCTTTTAGCGAAGGCCAAACGGCGCTGCTGCATATTCTTCAGTGTGCTCGCGAAGTGGACACCACACTACCGGTTATCATTTTAGATCGCCTGCTACCTGATATAGGGGGCATTGAGGTATGCCGCAACTTGCGCACCGCGGGTATTACGTTTCCCGTGTTGATGTTAACAGCACTGGATAGTGTGGAGGATAAGGTGTCTGGGCTGGAAGCCGGAGCGGATGACTATCTTGCAAAACCGTTTGCGTTTGAAGAGTTGCTGGCAAGATTAGGTGCTTTAACACGCAGGCACGAGGGGCATGCTTGCTCACCTGATAAGCTGCTATGGGTGGGTGATCTATGTTTGGATCGAGAGCAGTGTTGCGCGACAAGGGCTGGCCATCGTATTGAGCTGACACCTAAGGAGTTGGCGATACTTGAGCTGTTAATGTCGACGCCGGGCAAGCTGTTTAGCCGGGAACGTATTCTTTCCAGTGTATGGGGTGCCTCTGAGGATCCGCTTACTAATATCGTCAATGTCTATATTCGTCGGCTGCGCAGCAAGCTGGACATCAACCCGTCAACTGATTCTTTGATTACCACCCAGCGTGGCTTTGGCTACCGCATCAATAATCGCTATTAATCAATAACGCACGTCTATTCACCTAACGTTAATAAAGTTAGCCTCCTGCGTTAATACTGGTGAGATCTTAACGAAAGTTACTCCCGGTTATAGTGATGCTGCACGCTTAAAGCAGCCAATGACTACTCCACGGAGAATGATTAACATGATGAAATCACTACTTGCTAGTACCGTATTGGGTCTGGGCGTAGGCGTTGTTTCGTTTGCAAATGCGGCACCGGTGACGCATTTAGGTGGCGATATTACCGAAGAGCAAGTACTTGAAGCACAACAAGCTTGGGGAGAGGCCCTGATTGCGATTGCTAACAAGTATGAAGAGAAAGGGATCCAGGCCGCCACCGAGCTTGCTGAGTCAGTGATTGATAGCGCCTACGGCTACGACATTGGCCCGGTACTGTTTAAACCGACCCTAGCGGCAGCACCGCAAACTTTTCGCAGCACGCCCGAAGGCGCATTAGCGTACTTTGTTGGCCATAGCGACGAGTTCCCTGAAGACAGTGGTTTCGCTCTGCGAGGCTGGCAAGAAGTGACGGTGGATAATGCCGCTATTTTTATCAACGGCGATGCGGCCATGACCATGGGTAATGTCTCTATGGTAGATGGCGATGGCAATACCACCACGGTAGACAAAAGCTGGGGCTACCAGCTAGATGAAGACAATAACTTACGTATTGTGCTGCACCACTCATCGCTGCCGTTTAGTGATTAATACGTACAGAAGCCAATGGCTAAGCTAAGCGATGGCTTTGCAAAAGCCATCGGTCATAAAACTTATGCTTAAAAAAGAGGCTTACTAAACGTGTAAGCCTCTTAAGCATGCATGCTAGTGGCTGCGCAGGCAAACCAGCAGCGCTTGCAGTGGGTGCGGCAGTACTTGTTCAGAGTAGCGCTTCACCTGGCTGCGGCAGGAGTAGCCCGTTGCCAACAGCTTGCCTACATTCTCCTGCGCCTCTACCTGGGGTTGCCAGGATTGGGCATAGATTGTTTTCGAGGTGACTGCGTTGCGGGTTTCATGGCCGTAGGTGCCGGACATGCCGCAGCAACCACTGGCCATCGGTTTAAGCTCTAAACCAAACGCCGCAAATACCTGTTGCCACGCCTTGGGGCTTCCCGGAGCGTTGGTTTTCTCGGTGCAGTGTGAAAGTAGCTTAAAGCCTGGGTCGGTTAGTTCGAGTTGACTCGGTACCAGGGTGTTGATCCGCGTCGCCAGCCACTCTTGCAGCATCAGTACCTCGGGTACTGCTTCACTGCCCAGCGCTTTGACGTACTCTTGGCGGTAGGTGAGCGTCATCGCCGGGTCGATACCCACCATGGGGATATCAAAGCGTGCCAGGGTACGCAGCCGTTCGGCCTGCTTAGCGGCGGTGCGCTCAAATGCGCCCAAAAAGCCCTGCACTTGCAGTGGCTTGCCATTGGCCGAGAAGGGCATTACAAATACGCGCAGATTAAGGCGTGATAGCAGCTCCACTACGTCCATCACCAGGGTGGCTTCGAAGTGGGTGGTAAATGCATCTTGAACAATAATCACACTACTCGCGCGCTGGTGCTCGGTAAGTAGCGCCAGTGCCGTGGGGGTGGCTTCGGCGACCCCCCAAGCCCTTAGCTGTTTCTTCACGCTGGCACGGGAAAGCGCCGGGGAGTCGCTAATGCCCAGCTGGCCACGCATGAGCTTCTCCACCCAGCGTTGACCAATCACCGCGTTATAGAGCGGGGCAGCTTTGGCAAGGACGGGTAACATGAACTCAGTGCCGCCAATTACGTAATCGCGCAGCGGTCGCAGGTAGCGGCCGTGGTAGACCTCTAAAAATTGCGAACGAAACTGGGGGACGTTGACCTTAATCGGGCACTGCCCCGCGCATGACTTGCACGCCAGGCAGCCCGCCATGGCGTCGTAAACCTCATGGGAGTAATCGTGATGCTGCTTACGGCTGAGCGTATTCGCGACGCGTTGCGGAAAGCTTTTGATAAAGCCCCAGCCCCCTTCAGCCTTCTTCTTACGCGACTCTTCCACCACATCAATTCCGGCCTGGGTCTGTAGGCGCAGCCACTCACGGATCAGGCTGGCACGTCCTTTTGGCGAGTGGCGGCGATCCCGGGTGGCTTTCCAAGAGGGGCACATCGGATCATCAAGGTCGTAGTTATAGCAAGCGCCATTGCCATTGCAGTAAACCGCCGCGTCGTAGGCCTGCCAGGCGCGCTCATCAATGGTGCGGTCAAACTGGCCGCGCATGGGCACGCTATCGATTGTTAACAGGTCCGGGTCGCTATCTTTTGCTATCAGCGCACTAGCGTCGGCGGGCGATGCGATCTTGCCAGGGTTGAGCTGGTTATAAGGGTCAAACGCCGCTTTTACCCGCTGAAGGCTGGGGTAGAGTTCACCAAAGAACTTGGGCGCGTACTCCGAACGAACGCCTTTGCCGTGTTCACCCCACAGCAGGCCGCCATATTTTTGAGTAAGCGCCGCTACTTCATCGGAAACTGCACGAATCAGCTTTTCCTGTTCGGGGTCTTTCATATCGATAGCGGGGCGCACGTGCAATACCCCAGCATCCACATGACCAAACATGCCATAAGAGAGCCCGCGTGCATCCAGCGCCGCGCGGAACTCGCTAATAAAATCGGCTAGATGCTCCGGCGGCACCGCAGTGTCTTCCACAAAGGCAATCGGGCGTTTTTCACCCTGGACGTTGCCGAGCAAGCCCACCGAGCGTTTGCGCATAGCGTAGACTTTTTGAATCTGCCCGCGACCTTCGGCAAGGGTAAAACCTAACCGCTCTATGGTGGCATCTTGGCTTAGGTGCTCGGTAAATGAACGTACCCGCTCGGCAAGCGCAGTGGGATCATTGTCATTAAACTCAATCAGGTTAATACCACGAATGGGGTCGCTACCGGTGGCAGGAAAGAACTCCGCCACGCTGTCCCAAACGAAGTCTTCCATGGCGAGCTGAAGCACCGTGTCATCTACCGTTTCGATAGAGGTGGGATTCGCCGCGCTACTCTTTAAAACTTTAGCATCCCGCAGGGCATCCATAAAACTGGTGTAACGCACGTTAACCAGCGTGGAGTGCTTAGGAATCGGCAGCACATTCAGCACTGCTTCGTTCAAGAAGCCCAATGAGCCTTCCGAGCCACACAGCAGGCTATTAAGGTTAAGCTGCCCTGCGTCATCGCGCAGGTGGGCCAGGTCATAGCCGGTTAAACAGCGGTTGAGCGGCGGAAAGGTTGCCGCAATCAGCTCGCGCTGCTGATCGATAATCTCGGCGGCGGTGGTATGTACACGACCCAGAATGCCTTCCTGCTGGCGGCCGACCTGCTCTTCGCTCGGCGTTAACGCGCGGCTATGCAGGTGTTGGCCGCCAAGCAAAATGGTGTCGAGTTCCAGCACATGGTCGCGGGTCTTACCGTACTCACAGCTGCCCTGGCCGCTGGCATCAGTGGAAATCATGCCGCCGATGGTAGCGCGGTTAGAGGTGGAAAGCTCTGGGGCGAAAAACAGCCCATGGGGTTTGAGCGCGGCGTTAAGCTGGTCTTTGACAACGCCTGCTTGCACGCGCACCCGGCGGCGCTCAACGTCGATTTCTAGGATCTGGTTCATGTGGCGTGACACATCCACCACGATACCATCGGTCAGCGATTGCCCATTGGTGCCTGTGCCACCACCACGGGGCGTTAAAACGATGCCGCGATGGGGCGTTTGGGCGGCAAGCCGGGTCAGGCGCTCAATATCTTCTGCATGTTTGGGGTAGATCACTGCCTGTGGCAGGCGCTGATAAATCGAGTTATCTGTCGCTAACACTGTGCGGTTAGCGTAATCAAGCGCGATTTCACCTTCAAAACCGCGGGCTTTGAGGGCTTCTAAAAAACGTACATAGTCTTTCCCCAAACGTTCAAACGGGGCGGTACGGGTGTCCAAGGATGCAATCATAGTTGATCAGGCCATCAGTGCCGGGGGCGCAATAAAGAGAGTCCGCTACTTTACCGCAGCGGCTGTCTGGCTGCATCTCAAGGTGGTGTTTTACTCAACGTCTTACTCTGCGTTTTACGCCTCACCCAGGGCTTCTTTTACCAACGCTGCTGAAGCGTCCGACATCGGTAGCGTTAGTGCCAACTGGTGGGCGCGTGGGGACATTTTACGCCAGGTTTTCTGCACAATGCGCACCATATGGTCGTGCTCGATCTTACGGGAGAAATCAGCAAAGTAGTTCTCCAGAAATACCAGGCAGGCACAATCTTCCAGCGCTTGTACATCCGGGTCACGGCCCAGGCCTTTTTTGCCAATAATGGTTGCCGCTCGGTTAGCGTCTTCAGCAGTAAAGCCTGCCTCGCGCATGAGCTTGGCAGTGGTGTCACCCGCGCGGGTTCCCTGGTCACGCCGCCAGGTTAAATAACCGATACGCCCTTCGGGATACTCTTCTCGCGGCACTAACCAGCGTTGCAGATGCTGGGCACGTACTGCAAGGCGCAATACCTCGTCGGGTGCATCGTGCACACGATCTAGCCAGCCACTCATACGTTGGGCATAGGCAAGCTCCTGGGGCATTAATGTGCCGTCGGCGAGCGTCGTGGAGCGTGGGTCTTCAGCATGTAGGGCATCAATGGCGGTAAGGGTTTGGTCAAACGCGCTTGGCATGGCAGCGGTACTCAGCTTGGAATATAAACACTAGGTTGCCGAGAAAAAGCTTGGATCACAACTGCTGCGTAATGAGAGGGGCAACGCCCGCCGCCTGAGGCAGCGGGCGAATATGACATTTTTTAAAGTAATAATCGGCCTAGCGGCGCGTGTTGTAAGTGGCTAGGTCGATTTCACCTTCGCTCTTACCTACTAACGTGGTCACCATTAAATCACCAGCTACATTAACGCTGGTGCGGGCCATATCTAAGATACGATCGATACCCGCCACCACCGCAATCGCTTCCAGCGGTAGGCCGATCTGCGCCATTACAATCGAGAGCATAATCAAGCCAGCCCCTGGAACACCTGCGGTTCCGATAGAGGCCAGCGTCCCAGTGGCGACAATCATGCCGTAATCCATCATGGTCAGATCAGCGCCGATCATCTGGGCAATAAACAGCACCACAACGCCCTGGTAAAGAGCTGTTCCGTCCATGTTGATGGTGGCACCCACTGGCAGTACGAAGCCTGAAACGCCCTCAGAAATGCCCAGATTTTTCTGCGCACAGCGAATCGACACCGGTAGCGTGCCTGCTGATGAGGCCGATGAAAAAGCGACCACAATGGCGTCTAGGCTGCCTTTCAAATAACGCACCGGGTTCAGGCGGCCAATCAGTGAGATAAAGCCGGAGTAGACGACAAGCACATGGATAATGCTAGCGAGGTACACCACGCCGATGAGCTTAGCCAGAGGTAGTAGAATCTCTAATCCGTATTGACCTGAAACATGGGCGATTAAGCCAAATACACCAAACGGCGCAAACGCCATCACAATGCCAGTAAGCTTGTACATCGCCTCGGCAAAGCTATCGAACACTTTCATGACTGGCTCGCCTTTATCGCCAATCAAGGTCAGCGAAATGCCCAAACCAATGGCAAACACAATGATCTGCATAATGTTGCCGTTGGCCAGGGCATCTAGCGGGTTGCGGGGCACTAGATTGACCAGGATGGAGACCAATGAAGGCGCGTCGTTAGCCGCCACTTCGGTATCGAAACTTAAATTAACGCCAATCCCCGGCTGGAGCAGAGTAGAAAGTACCAAGCCAATGCTAATCGCAAAGGCCGTAGTGACCAGGTAAAGCCCGATGGTGCGGGCACCAATACGGCCCATTTTTTGCGGGTCGCGCATGGAGGTAATACCTACCACCAGAGTAGAAAATACCAGCGGCACAATCAGCATCATGATGGCGTTGATAAAAATATCACCCAGCGGTTTAAACACGCTGGCGGTTTCACCCAACACCGCACCGGCTAAAATACCCAGCGCCAAACCCGCGAGAATCTTCTTCCATAAGGCGATACCTCGCCACCAGCCAAATTTTCCTTTGTGTGCTGTTTCCTGCACGCTCTTTCTCCTGTCAAAAGTGTGAAAATCTATTATTCAGCGATTCGCTAATCGAATCGGCGGGCACTCTACCACTTTTGGCTAATAAGGGGAGGAGGGCATTACTCTCGATATTAACGGCGCGCTGTCGTTGTCGAACAACGCGTAATACCAGCCATGGCTCCCCGCCGCGCTTTTGCCTACAATAGGCACCTTTCTGCGCGCGTGTTGTCGCGTTGCTCTTATTGATTTTCAGGCCAAGGGACAGGATTCATGCTCGATCCGAAACTGCTGCGCGATGATCTTGACACGGTTGCTCAACAACTGGCCCGCCGGGGCTTTGTGCTTGATAAAGCGGCGCTACAGGCGTTGGAGTTGCGCCGTCGCGAGCTATTAACGCAAACCGAGCAGCTGCAAAATGAGCGTAATACGCGCTCTAAAGCGATTGGTAAGGCTAAGGCCAGCGGTGAAGATATTCAGCCTCTGCTTGATGAAGTTAGCGATTTGGGCGATCGCCTCGATAGTGCTAAGCGTGAGCTGGCCGACGTTCAGGCAGAGTGGGATGATGCCATCAGTGGCATTCCTAACTTGCCACACGAAAGCGTACCAGAAGGCAAAAAAGAGGAAGATAACGTTGAACTGCACCGCTGGGGCACTCCCCGTGAGTTTGATTTCGAGGTGCTGGATCACGTTGATCTGGGCAAAAAATCGGGTTATCTCGATTTTGAGCTGGCGGCTAAGATAACTGGCGCACGTTTTGCAGTCATGCGCGGGCCGATTGCGCGTCTGCATAGGGCGCTGGCGCAGTTTATGCTGGATACCCAGACCGAGCAGCACGGCTATGAAGAGTGCTATGTGCCCTATATGGTGAATCGCGAATCGCTGATGGGCACTGGTCAGTTGCCAAAATTTGGTGAAGACCTGTTCAAGTTAGACGATGAGCGTGAGTACCATCTGATTCCCACCTCAGAAGTGCCACTTACCAACTTTGTGCGTGATGAAATTGTTGAGTTGGCGGCGCTACCCATGAAGCTCACGGCGCACACTCCCTGTTTTCGCAGTGAAGCGGGTGCTTACGGTCGCGATACCCGCGGTATGATCCGTCAGCATCAGTTCGATAAAGTCGAAATGGTGCAGATTGTGGAGCCGGAGAAGAGCTATGCAGCGTTAGAAGAGATGCGCGGCCATGCGGAAGCGATCCTGCAGGCGCTGGAACTACCTTATCGTGTGGTGACGTTGTGTACTGGCGATATGGGCTTTGGGGCTGCCAAAACATACGACTTGGAGGTGTGGCTACCTAGCCAAGAGACGTACCGGGAAATTTCTTCGGTCTCTAACTGCGAGGATTTTCAGGCGCGTCGCATGCAAGCGCGTTTCCGTCATCCAGATGCTAAAAAGCCACAGCTACTGCATACATTGAACGGTTCAGGATTGGCGGTAGGACGGTGCCTGCTGGCGGTGCTTGAAAATCACCAGCAGGCGGATGGCTCGGTCGTTATTCCTGAGCCGCTACGTCGCTATTTGGGCGGTCTGGAGCGTCTGGCGCTGTAAGTGCCCACTCAATGCTTACCCCGGCATCAATACGAATGGTGCCGGGGCTGTAATCACTGGCGGCGCCCGATTGGCTGGCTGCATCGCTTTCTGCCCGCATCGCCATCATGCGTGGTTGGAAGATAGGGGACTGAGTCTCTTCAATGCGCTGTACATGACCGAGTTCGGCGCCTAACGTGTCTGCCATTAAGTTGGCTTTGTGCTGTGCTTTCTCCAGTGCTTTGACCAATGCTTCATCGGTAGCTGAATCACGGTCTTGCAGGTCGAACTGAACGCCATCCAGCGCGTTGACGCCTGCTGCGATGAGTGCATCTAATACTTCGCTTAACTGATCAAGGTCGGTTAGCTCGACGGTGATTGGCCGTTCAAGCCGCGTGCGCTGAAGGGCCTCGTGTTCACCGTCTTCGTTACGTTGTCCTTGAACATACTCGGGGTAGACATTTAACGAACCGGCATTAATAGCATTGCGTGCTAGGCCAGTGGCTTCCATCTGCTCAATTAATTCGCTTGCACGGCTCTCCAAACGCTCGCGAGCATCGCTTAATGCGCTACTATCACTCTCTTCAAGGGTGGAAAGCGCAGGAGTGTTCTCCCAAAGTCGGGCGCTTAACGTCGCTTTGTCAGGTTCTACTTCGACCCATGATTGTGCTTGAACGTGTAGGCTAGGGGCAGGTGGCGGCGGTGAGGCGTGGGCGAACGGGGCGCTAAGCAGTGCCAGTAAAGCGCCGCCTAGCAGGCTATAGCGCACTAATTGAGCGCCTGGCCGTTGAGACCGGAGAGATGTTGGAAACATAGGTAACGTCCTTGAGTTGGTAGACCTGTGTAAGTAGCTCTTTTAAATCAAAACGTAAGCGCAAATTGCCGCTAGGTAAAACTAATGTAGACGCAGCTTTGAATCGCGCTTTAAAGGAAAGTTCAGCGCGAAAGAATGGACGCAAAACAGTTGCTTATTGCTTGCACGGTTTGTGCAATATCGTGTTTGCAGCCAAAATAAGTGGGATAACACGCTAGGGATGGGTTATGTCGAAATTGTCGGAAGAGGATTACCGCAGTATACCGCTCAATGCTACCTTGGCGCTCGCCGCGCTTGTGGTGATCATTGCTGGGATGAAGGTGGGCGCTGACTTATTGGTGCCGCTATTGCTGGCAACATTTATTGCTGTGGTATGTACGTCTCCGGTGCAGTGGTTACATGGGTGGGGGCTTAGTCTTCGCGCCTCGGTATTTACAACGCTATTAGTTCTACTGGCATGCTTATCTTTGATTGGGGTGCTGGTGGTTAACAGTTTTGGCACCTTCATTGAGGCGCTGCCTGACATCGAATCTCGCCTCTATGAGCACTACTGGAATTTATTGAACACGATGGCTGCTCATGGGCTTGCAATTAACCCTGATCAGTTAGGCGAACTATTCAATATGGAAGAGGATGAGTCCTGGGTTCCCAAGATTATTGGTGAATTAGGTAACCTCTTTATGCAGGGCGGCATTATTGGATTACTCGCCATTTTTATGTTGTTTGAAACGCTAAATTTTAGACAGAAGGTATCTCTTGCCCTCGAGAATCCCGCACCTAGCCTAAGACGTTTTGGAGAATTTAGTCTTACCCTAAAGCGTTATTTGGCCGTTAAGACAATGATTAGCTTGGTGACCGCCGTGCTGGTATGGCTCTCTTGCGTTATTGTCGGCGTTGACTTTCCGCTGCTATGGGGAGTGTTAGCGTTTGCGCTGAACTTTATTCCTAATATTGGTTCTGCATTGGCCGCAATACCACCCGTCATATTGCTGCTTGTGTCGCAAGATGGCGGTGCTTTTCAAGCATTGCTGCTGGCCTCTGCGTATCTCATTATTAACTTTGTACTTGGAAATCTAATTGAGCCGCGCGTAATGGGGCAGGCACTTGGGCTTTCGACCTTTGTGGCGTTTTTATCGCTGGTGGTGTGGGGGTGGATATTTGGACCGGCGGGGATGTTGCTTTCAGTTGTGCTGACCATGACGCTTAAGATTGCCTTGGATAGCCATCCGCAAACCCGTTGGATTGCCCGTTTATTAGGGCCGGGTAAGCGCAGGTTGAAACATGCTAAGGCTAGCGATGCGAAGCTGCCGCCTTGGGAGCAGGAAAAGTAGCGAGCTGTAGCCGCCGACAGAGTCGGCGGCTGTTGCGCGGGTTAGGCGTTTTGTTCAATGAACTGCGTTAGTTGAGACTTGGATTGGGCGCCAACTAGCGAAGCAACTTTAGTACCCGATTTAAATAGCATCACTGTAGGTACACCGCGCACGCCTTGTTCGGCGGCAATTTCAGGTGCGTCGTCTACATTGACGCTAACTACTTTAAGGCTATCCTGACGTTCAGCAGCCACTTCATCAACGACTGGGGCCATCACTTTGCAAGGGCCGCACCAGGGCGCCCAGAATTTCATTAGCACAGGCTGTTCAGCGTTGAGAACTTCTTGCTCAAAATTGGCGTTAGTGACATCAACATTATTAGCCATTTGCTTCTCCCGTTTGCGTTGCTCTTACTGTTTCGTTGCCTCAAATGGAGCAACGGTCATTACGCGATCAATTGGCGCTCGTTCATCGCGCCTGGTTTTGACACTGTCTGGTTTGCACAGAGCTTAGTGTTCACCGCGCCTCATGTGTATCGCGATAAGCGTCGGCAGATGTTAGCGGGCGCGAAGGGTGCTGGCAAATTTCCTGTGCAGCAAGTTATCTAAATAGCAGAATTTAATAGATGCTGGTAGGAAGATTTTTTTATAATATAAAAGTATTATTGGTTTGTTTTTTATTCTATCTGGTGCTGTAAAAATAAAGTGGCATCTTGAATGCGGCTTATCAGACGCATCAACGAGCCGCAACACGCGCTTCAGCTGTTTCTTGAAAAGATTATAAGGTGAGGATATGAAGCTACAACAGCTACGCTATATCTGGGAAGTTAATCGGCATAACCTAAACGTCTCAGCCACAGCGCAAAGTCTATTTACCTCACAACCCGGTATTTCTAAGCAGATTCGGCTATTAGAAGATGAGCTGGGCGTTGAGATTTTTGCCCGTAGCGGAAAACATTTAACTCGAGTGACGCCGGCCGGTCAGTCAATAGTCGATCTGGCCGGGCAGGTGCTTCGCCTTGCCGACAATATCAAACAGGTGGCCCAAGAGCACAGCGATGAGCGGCGTGGTAGCTTAGCAATAGCCACCACGCATACCCAGGCACGCTATGCGTTACCGCCTATTATCAGTGAGTTCACGCTTAAATATCCCGATGTGGCGCTGCATATGCAGCAGGGCACGCCTAAGCAGATTGCCCAGATGGTCAGCGAAGGACAGGCTGACTTTGCTATCGCTACCGAGTCATTAGAGTTATTTACTGACTTGGTCCTGCTGCCTTGCTATCGCTGGAATCGCTGCGTGCTAGTGCCGAAAGACCACCCACTCGCTACGCTGCAAGGCCCGCTGACCCTTGAAGAGCTGGCGGATCATCCGCTGGTCACTTACGTATTTGGCTTTACCGGCCGCTCTCAGTTAGACGATGCTTTCAAAGCGAAAGGACTTACCCCAAATGTAGTGCTGACGGCTTCTGATGCTGATGTGATTAAAACCTATGTGCGACTGGGCATGGGCGTGGGTATTGTGGCGCATATGGCGGTCGATGCGGCGTTAGATGTAGATCTAGTAGCGCTGGATGGGAGTCACCTGTTTGCCAGCTCAACGACTAAGATTGGTATTCGCCGTGGCACCTTCATGCGCGGTTATATGTATGACTTTTTGGAGCGCTTTGCGCCTCATTTAACCCGTGACCGCGTTGATGAAGCGCTAACAGCAGGTCCGCGCCATGAACAATCGCTGTTTGATAGCTTAGACCTGCCTGAATACTAATTATCGATGTGTCAGTGCTGTAAATGCAGCCCGCACTCGCGCTTCTCTTCTACCTTAGTGGGGTCGAAATAGTCAAAGTTGTTGGGCAAATTATGTGCCTGAAGATACTGGTACATATCTTTGGCGCTCCACTGCAGCAGCGGGGCAACTTTTAAAAGGCCATCGCTGTTGCGGCTCACTGGCTGCATTTTAGCGCGTTCCGCGGTGTCTTCAGCCCGTAGCGCGGTGAACCATATGTCTGGCTTCATTTCACGCAGTGCGCGTTCAAAGGGCTCGATTTTTACTTCTTGCGTAAAGGCCGAGTGACGTGGGTCATCGATGCCCGGCATCGGGCCTTCCAGTGCTTCACGGTGAGCCCGGGTGCGCTGGGGGACAAAGCTGATCAAATTAAGATTGAGCTGTTGAATTACTTCATTAGCAAATTGATAGGTTGCTTCGGTGTTATAACCGCTGTCCATCCAGACAATGGGAATGTCAGGGCGCACCTGACTCACCATGTGTAAGATAACGGCTTCAAAGGGGCGGAAGTTAGTAGTGCATATAGGGCGTGAGCCTTGGCCCAGTGCCCACTTAACTAGCTCCTGAGGATTGTTTGCAAAATCCCTATTAATCGCTTCAAGTTCTGCGGACATGCTGCCTCCTAATCGAAAAATGTAACCATGCCGACTAGGCTACCAAACAGGAGGCAGCAAAACCCAATACCGTTTAGTTAGGCTTTTATATTCCTTTTTGATTTAGAATGTGTGCTGCTTATTCCAAAGCGGCTATTAGATGGCGAATTTTATCGAGTGTTTCGGTGTACTCTTCCTCTGCTTGAGAGTCTGCGACTAAGCCTCCGCCTCCCCACACATGCACTCTTCCCGCCTCTGCCACCATGGTACGAATGGCAATAGAGGTATCCATACTGCCCCGCACATCTACATAGCCTAAACTGCCGCAATAAATGCTGCGCTGGCAGGGCTCCAGCTCATCAATAATTTGCATCGCGCGAATTTTAGGGGCGCCGGTAATCGAGCCACCGGGAAACGCTGCTTCAAGAAGGGCCAGCGGTGTATAACTATCAGCCAGCGTACCCTGCACCACGCTAACCAGATGGTGCACATTAGGGTAGCTTTCTAAGCGGCACAGCTGCGGCACGCGGATGGAGCCTGGCAGACATACCCGGCCTAAGTCGTTGCGCAGTAGGTCAACGATCATTACGTTTTCAGCGCGATCTTTACTGCTACTTAGTAGCTCCTGGGCTAATGCTTGATCCTTGTCAGGCGTTACTCCACGGGGGCGGGTGCCTTTTATCGGACGTGTTTCAACCTGCCGATTGCGGCATCGAATAAAGCGCTCCGGTGAAAGCGAGAGGACCGCCTTGTCATCCCATGCCATAAAGCCTGAAAAAGGTGTGGGGGTCGCTTTGCGCAGTTGCAGATAAGCCTGCCACTCATCACCCTGATAATCAGCATAAAAGCGCTGCGCCAGATTAATCTGATAGCAGTCACCCGCGCGTATATAGCGCTGCACCGCATTAAAGCGTGAGACGTACTGGTCATGGCTAAGCTCAGACTGAAAGGCGCTGCTGAGTGCAAAAGGAGCGGTGCGTTTCGTCGGTTCGGCCAGCCATGCTTTGACCTGCTCGCGGCGCTCAGAAGTGGCGACTAACCAAGCCTGCTTAGCCACATGGTCCAGCGTGATGCACCAGTCGTAAAGCCCAAGTCGAGCATGCGGTAGTGAAACGGCGCTGACCTGATGGGTCGGGATGGATAACGTAACGCGACCTAAGTCATAGCTCCAATAACCGATCAGCCCGCCGAGAAAAGGGAGTTCACTGGATTCATTGGGGGTAACCAATTGATCTAACAGCCACTGCTGCTGGCCAAAGGCATTGTTGGCTAAGTGGCAGGGAAGCTGAAGCTGGTTCGAAATAAAATGCGTTTCTCCAGTGCTGGCAACTTCCAGCGTGGCAATTGGGTCACTACTAATAATATCAAAGCGGCCGGTAGCGACAGGGCGGCCACTATCGAGAAGTACTGCACCTGGGCGTGCGCGTAGGCAGGCGAATATCTCCAGCGGATCGGGAGAGTAGGGCAGGGCAGTTATCGTCAACGCCTTGGTCATTAAGCAATCGCCTAGCCAGTGAAGGGCGTGACATTTTAGAGGGGCTTCATCATTCACACCAGCGCTAAGCTTCGACGCACTTCTCACGCACATTAAAAGCCAGTTTAATGAAGATTGTTGACAGGAGGCGGGATTGTAAAACGGCGAATACAACGAAAGGCGAATAAAATCGGCTAACATGGTTAGTTGACGGTTCAATTAGCACGCGCTAGAGTTTGTTTACTACTCAATTGTCGACAATCAATTATGGCTTCTCTCGCAACTTCCTCGTTAAGCGCCACTGAACACCTGTCTGAATCGACTGCTCCTGAAGTTCGCACCTTAGCTGAGCGGGTATTTCATCAGTTGCAGGATGCCATTGTGCGCGGTGAGCTCGCTCCTGGCAGCAAAATCACTGAGCCGGGGCTATCTAAAACCTACGGTATTTCCCGGGGGCCACTGCGCGAGGCAATGCGGCGCTTAGAGGCGCACCGATTAATTGAGCGTGTTCCACACGTGGGCGCCAGGGTGGTTCAACTCTCTATGAAAGAGCTGTTAGAGCTATTTGACCTGCGTGAAGCCTTGGAGAGTATGGCCGCCCGGCTAGCGGCTGAGCATATGTCGCCGGAGGAGGTTCAGGGCCTACGCGATGTGCTGGCACTACATGAAGGGCAGGCAGATTTAAAGCGCGGCGAGGCTTACTACCAGCGGGAAGGTGATCTCGACTTTCACTACTGCATCGTGCAAGGCAGCCACAATAAGATGCTAATGAACCTGCTCTGCGATGATCTTTACTACCTTGTGCGCCTATATCGCACCCAGTTCAGTGCCAGTGGTACGCGGCCCCAGCGCGCATTTGTTGAGCACCATCGCATTGTTGATGCTATTGAAGCAGGCGATGCAGAGCTGGCGGAACTGTTAATGCGTCGCCATGTTAGCGCCTCTCGCGCCAATGTGGCTGACCGCTATGCGGCCACTCTTGAACAGTCAGCATCTGAACCATAAAGCTAATCCAAAAAACCAAGTCATAAAACTAAGCCATAAAACGTCACTATAACAATATGCCACCCACCGCTAATGACTATGCCGGTGGGATCGACTCACAAGGAGAAACTCCCCATGTCGCACATGACGCCCGGCGCACGTTTTAGAGCCGCTCTTGAAGCTAATCGCCCGCTGCCAATTTTAGGCACCATCAATGCGTATACCGCACTGATGGCCGAAAAAGTGGGCCATCAGGCTATTTATCTTTCCGGCGGCGGTGTTGCCAATGCCTCATTCGGCTTACCGGATCTGGGCATGACGACCATGAACGATGTGGTTGAAGACGCTCACCGTATCTGCGGTGCTACCGAGTTACCGCTATTGGTGGATATCGATACCGGTTGGGGCGGGGCGTTTAATATTGCGCGCACCGTGAAAGAGATGCAGCGTGCTGGCGTTGCCGCGATTCATATGGAGGATCAGGTGGCGCAAAAGCGTTGTGGTCACCGTCCGAACAAAGCGATTGTTTCCCAACAGGAGATGGTAGACCGCATTAAAGCTGCAGCGGACGCCAAGATTGATCCTGACTTCTATTTGATTGCCCGCACCGATGCATTCCAAAAAGAGGGGCTTGATGCTGCCATTGAGCGTGCCAATGCCTGTGTGGAAGCGGGTGCAGATGCCATCTTCGCCGAGGCGGTTCACACCCTGGATGATTACAAAGCTTTCAGTGAGCGGGTCAATGCGCCGATTTTAGCCAATATCACCGAATTTGGCGCGACCCCGCTGTTTACTCAAATGGAGCTGGGCGATGTGGGCTGTCGCATGGTGCTTTACCCACTTTCTGCGTTTCGCGCAATGAACGCTGCTGCACTACAGGTCTACCAAAGTATTCTCGATAACGGCCACCAAAAAGAGGTGGTGCCGTTAATGCAGACCCGCGACGAGCTTTACGATTTTCTGAACTACCATGACTTTGAGCAAAAACTGGACGCGCTATTTGCCGAAAAGGGAGACGACCAGTAAGGCTAACTGGTGAGAGGGCTGGTTGAAGCGAGGGTCTTTTGTCATGGCCGGAAAATGTTCCCAACCATTCCGGCATTTCCGCCATCCATGGCGGTCAGATGACAAAAGTAGCGCCCAGGGATGGGTTCACAGCGCCCTCGCGGAAACCTGCCCTCGTCACTGAGGCAGCTTTGGCGAAAGTTTAATTAAATACACAATTTAAAATAAAAGCAGTAATAGGAGACACACCATGGCTGATAAACCCGTGACAGGTGCAGGACTTCGTGGTCAGAGTGCCGGTTCCACCGCGCTGTGTACCGTAGGTAAAACAGGCTCAGGTCTGACCTACCGTGGTTTTGATATTAAAGAGCTCGCTGAAAAAGCCAAATTTGAAGAAGTCGCTTACCTACTTTTAAAGGGCAAGCTACCTAATGAAGCCGAATTGGATCACTACATTACCAAGCTGAAAAGCCTGCGTGGGCTACCTGATGCGCTAAAAACCGTGCTTGAGCAGATTCCTAAAGATGCTCACCCGATGGATGTAATGCGCACCGGGACCTCAATGCTGGGCAACCTTGAAACTGAGGAGAGTTTCGATCAGCAGCAGGATGTCGCTGACCGACTATTGGCAGTGCTGCCGTCGATCATTTGCTACTGGTACCGCTACTCCCATGACGGCGTGCGTATCGATACCGAGACCGACGATAACTCGGTGGGTGGCCACTTTCTTAATATGCTGCGCGGCGAGCCCGCCTCTGAGTTGCATGCACGGGTAATGAATGTATCGCTGATTCTTTACGCTGAGCATGAGTTTAACGCCTCTACCTTTACGGCTCGGGTGTGTGCCTCAACGCTTTCAGACATGCACTCTTGTGTAACAGGGGCCATTGGCTCGCTACGCGGCCCGCTGCACGGCGGCGCTAATGAAGCGGCGATGGCGATGATCGAAGACTGGAAATCGCCAGAAGAAGCAGAAAGCAAGATCATGGGCATGCTTGAGCGTAAGGATAAGATCATGGGCTTTGGGCATGCGATTTATCGCGAGTCTGACCCACGCAACGAGATTATCAAGCAGTGGTCTAAAAAGCTTTCTGACGATGTGGGCGATAAAGTGCTTTATCCGGTTTCTGAGAGGGTTGAAGCGGTTATGTGGCGTGAGAAGAAACTATTCTGTAATGCCGATTTCTTCCACGCCAGCGCTTACCACTTTATGGATATCCCGACCAAACTGTTCACGCCAATTTTTGTTATGTCGCGGCTGACGGGCTGGGCGGCCCATGTGTTTGAGCAGCGCGCCAATAACCGCATCATCCGACCCAGCGCAGATTACATTGGCCCGGAGAAGAGCGAGTGGGTACCGATAGAAGCGCGAGACTGACCCGCGTGCTGCCCGGTAGCTTAACTGCCGGGCTTTTTTCAGCCCCTGCTTGTGAGTCTGCCTGCTATGAATACAGATTACCGTAAACCGCTGCCTGGCACGGATCTTGAGTTCTTTGATGCCCGTGAGGCAGTGGAAGATATCCAGCCCGGTGCCTATGCCCAGTTACCCTATACCTCCCGCGTATTGGCCGAGCAGCTGGTCCGCCGTTGCGATCCTGAACTGCTCACCGATGCGCTGAAACAGCTCATTGAGCGCAAGAGCGACCTGGATTTTCCCTGGTATCCCGCTCGGGTGGTCTGTCACGACATTCTTGGTCAGACAGCATTAGTCGATCTGGCCGGATTGCGCGACGCCATTGCTGAAAAGGGGGGCGACCCTGCCAAGGTCAATCCTGTCGTGCCGACTCAGTTGATTGTCGATCACTCACTGGCAGTGGAGCACGCAGGCTTTGAAGAGGGCGCCTTTGAGAAGAATCGCGCCATTGAAGATCGTCGCAACGATGACCGATTCCACTTTATTAACTGGACCAAGACGGCGTTTGAGAATGTCGATGTGATCCCCCCTGGTAACGGCATCATGCACCAGATTAATCTGGAAAAGATGTCTCCGGTGGTACAGAACCGTGACGGCATTGCCTACCCGGATACATGTGTGGGTACTGATAGCCATACACCCATGGTGGATGCCCTGGGCGTGATTTCAGTAGGGGTGGGTGGCTTAGAAGCTGAAAGCGTGATGCTCGGCCGTGCTTCCATGATGCGCCTGCCGGATATCGTCGGCGTAGAATTGACTGGCAAACTGCAGCCTGGGATTACCGGTACCGATATGGTGCTGGCGATCACCGAATTCCTGCGCAAAGAGCGCGTGGTAGGCGCTTACCTGGAGTTTTACGGTGAAGGTGCCGACGCACTCACTATCGGTGATCGTGCGACGATCTCAAATATGACGCCGGAGTATGGTGCCACGGCGGCGATGTTCTACATTGACGGCCAAACCATTGATTACTTGAAGCTCACCGGGCGTGAAGATGAGCAGGTGGCGCTGGTAGAAACCTATGCCAAGCAAACCGGCCTTTGGGCCGATAGCTTGACGGAGGTTTCCTACGAACGGGTACTGACCTTTAATCTCTCTGCGGTGACGCGTACCTTAGCGGGGCCTTCCAATCCTCATGCGCATTTGCCCACCTCTGAGCTGGTCCAACGCGGTATTGCCGTTGGGCTTGATGCGGCACGCGCCGAAGAGAAAGCCGGCAGAATGCCAGACGGGGCGGTGATTATCGCGGCGATTACCAGCTGCACCAATACCTCTAACCCGCGCAATATGGTGGCTGCAGGGCTGATCGCCCGTAACGCCAATCGGCTTGGCTTGCTGCGTAAACCGTGGGTCAAGTCATCGCTGGCGCCGGGTTCGAAAACGGTCAAGATGTACCTGGAAGAAGCCGGTTTGATGAGCGAGCTGGAAAACCTCGGTTTTGGTGTGGTCGCCTACGCTTGCACCACCTGTAATGGAATGTCAGGCGCGCTTGACCCAAAAATTGAGCAGGAGGTTGTTGAGCGCAATCTTTATGCTACCGCCGTGCTTTCTGGCAACCGCAACTTCGATGGCCGTATCCATCCCCATGCGCAACAGGCCTTTTTGGCATCCCCGCCGCTGGTGGTTGCCTACGCCATTGCTGGCACCATAAGGTTTGATATCGAAAAAGATGTGCTGGGTATCGATCAGGCGGGTAATCCCGTGACGTTGAAAGACATCTGGCCTGCCGATGAAGAGATTGATGCGATTGTTAAGGCATCGGTTAAACCGGAGCAGTTTCGACAAACCTATATTCCGATGTTCGATCTGGATAAGAGTGCCCGTGCCCAGGTCAGCCCGCTGTATGAGTGGCGACCCCAGAGCACCTATATTCGTCGCCCACCTTACTGGGAGGGCAATATGGCTAAAGTGCGCACCTTGAAGGGCATGCGGCCACTGGCGATTCTGCCTGACAATATCACCACCGATCACCTGTCGCCTTCCAATGCGATTCAGTTGAACAGCGCTGCGGGGGAGTACCTGGCCAAAATGGGCGTGCCAGAGGAGGACTTCAACTCCTACGCCACCCACCGTGGCGATCATCTCACTGCTCAGCGGGCTACCTTTGCGAACCCGAAACTATTTAATGAAATGGTGCGCGATGCCGACGGCGTGGTGCAGCAAGGCTCGCTGGCGCGGGTAGAGCCTGAGGGCGAAGTGACCCGTATGTGGGAAGCCATCGAAACCTATATGGCGCGTAAACAGCCGCTGATTATTATTGCCGGCGCGGATTATGGCCAGGGTTCATCTCGGGACTGGGCAGCCAAAGGCGTGGCGCTGGCGGGCGTAGAAGCGATTGCCGCCGAAGGCTTCGAGCGTATTCACCGTACCAATCTGATTGGCATGGGGGTCATGCCGTTGGAGTTTGAGCCTGGCACTACCCGCATGACGTTAGGTTTAAATGGCACCGAGACGTTTGATGTTGAGGGCACGGCTTCTCCAGGCGCGCGACTAACGCTGGTCGTTCATCGCCAATCGGGCGAAAGCGAGCGTGTAGCGGTGAAGTGCCGACTGGATACCGCCGAGGAGCTGTCGATCTACACTGCCGGTGGCGTACTGCAGCGTTTTGCTCAGGACTTCCTCGAATCCACCAGCGCTGCTTAGCCGGAGATAATGTTCATGCCTTATGCGCCTCAGATTAAAATTCCAGCGACCTATATGCGTGGCGGTACCAGTAAAGGGGTGTTTTTTAAGCTCAGCGATCTACCCGAAACTGCCCAACAGCCGGGCTCTGCTCGGGATAAGCTGTTGCTGCGGGTAATTGGCAGCCCCGACCCCTACGAAAAACAGATTGATGGCATGGGGGCGGCAACTTCTAGCACCAGTAAGGCGGTGATTCTGTCTAAAAGTGAATCAGCCGATCACGATGTGGACTATCTGTTTGGTCAGGTCTCCATCGATAAGCCTTTTGTGGATTGGAGCGGTAACTGCGGCAATCTCTCGGCGGCGGTTGGCCCCTATGCCATTACCAATGGCCTGGTGGCTCCCGCACGGATTCCTGAAAATGGGGTAGTGGAGGTTCGAATCTGGCAGGTGAATATCCAGAAAACGATCGTATCTCAAGTACCCATTGTTAATGGTGAAGTGCAGGAGACCGGTGATTTTGAGTTGGATGGCGTGACGTTTCCGGCTGCCGAAATTCCGGTCGCCTTTATGGATCCTGCTGACGGCGAGGGTGCTATTTTCCCCACCGGTAATGTCATTGATGACTTGGCTGTGCCGGGTGTTGGAACACTCAAAGCGACCTTGATCAATGCGGGCATACCAACCGTGTTTATTAACGCCGCCGATATTGGCTACACCGGCACAGAGCTTCAATATGCCATCAACAGCGATAGCAAAGCGCTGGCGATGTTTGAAACAATTCGTGCTTATGGCGCCGTACAGATGGGGCTAATCAGTGACATTAGTGAAGCAGCTCAGCGTCAGCACACTCCCAAAGTAGCTTTTGTAGGAGCGCCTGCGGATTACATTTCATCAAGTGGTAAAAGCGTGCAGGCTGCTGATGTCGACCTGCTGGTGCGGGCGCTCTCAATGGGCAAACTGCACCATGCCATGATGGGAACCGCAGCCGTGGCGATTGCCGCCGCTGCAGCGATTGAGGGTACATTAGTCAACCTTGCCGCTGGGGGAGTGAAGCGCAACGCTGTTACTTTCGGACATCCCTCCGGCAGCCTTCGGGTTGGCGCAGAAGCAAGCTTGGTAGAGGGGCGCTGGCATATCGAACAGGCGGTGATGAGCCGCAGCGCGCGAGTGTTGATGGAGGGTGTCGTTTGCATACCCAGCGACAGCTTTTAGACCATACTGAATGGGTGGTCATAAAGTGAAATGGTGGGCATAACGAAGGAGGCACCATGTCAGCGACATCCGAAGCTAATGAGCGGCCCGATTATGATCCTGAATTGCAGGTTATTGCCGACTATGTGCTCAATTATCAGGTGGAATCCGATGAGGCTTTGGAAACGGCTCGCTACTGCCTGATGGACACGCTGGGCTGCGGGCTGCTGGCGCTGCGTTTTCCTGAGTGTACCAAGCACCTTGGCCCAATAGTGGAAGGCACCGTGGTGCCGTTTGGAGCGCGAGTGCCGGGCACCTCGCTACGCCTTGATCCGGTTAAAGCGGCGTGGGATATAGGCTGTATCATCCGCTGGTTGGATTATAACGACACCTGGCTCGCCGCCGAGTGGGGGCACCCCTCCGATAATCTTGGTGCAATACTCGCCGTGGCCGACCATCTCTCCCAGCGGCGTGTTGCACAAGGCGAAGCGCCACTGGTGATGCGTGATGTGCTTGACGCCATGATTATGGCTCATGAGATTCAGGGCATACTGGCGCTGGAAAATAGCTTCAATCGTGCTGGTCTTGATCACGTGGTGTTGGTGAAAGTCGCCTCTACCGCGGTAGCCGCTAAACTTTTGGGCGCTAATCGTGAGCAACTTCTCTCAGCGCTCTCTCACGCTTGGGTTGATGGACAAAGCCTGCGCACCTATCGCCATGCGCCCAATGCAGGTTCGCGGAAAAGCTGGGCCGCAGGGGATGCTACCTCACGAGGTGTGCGCTTAGCAGATATCGCCTTACGAGGTGAAATGGGCATTCCCAGCGCGCTGTCGGCGGCCCAGTGGGGGTTCTACGATGTGTTGTTTAGCCATACCAGTAAAGATTTAAGCTTGAAGCCGGCGGCTGATCGCCGGCTACGCTTTCAGCGTGAATTTGGCAGTTACGTGATGGAGAATATTTTGTTTAAGATCTCCTTCCCCGCTGAGTTTCATGCTCAAACGGCTTGCGAGGCCGCTGTGCTGCTCCACCCGCAAGTGAAAGATCGCTTAGCCGAGATCGATAAGATTGTAATCACCACTCACGATTCGGCGGTTCGGATTATTTCCAAAACCGGTGCACTCGCCAATCCGGCGGATAGAGACCACTGCTTACAATACATGACCGCGGTACCGCTTGTCTTTGGTTCGCTGATCGCCGAACACTATGAAGACAGTTTTCATGCCGCTCATCCGCTGATAGATGAGCTGCGTAACAAAATGGTGGTGGAGGAAAGCAGCGAGTATTCGGCGGATTATCACGACCCTGAAAAACGCTCTATCGCCAATGCAGTGCAGGTATTTTACAGCGACGGGAGTGCCACTGACCAAGTGGCGATAGAGTACCCGGTGGGCCATCGCCGTCGCCGAAAAGAGGGCATGCCCCTATTGGTCGATAAATTTGAGCGCCATTTAGCCACTCGATTTCCGTCAAGCCGCTGTCAAAAAATCGCAGAACTGTGCAGCCAACAGACAGCCCTTGAGGCAGTGCCGGTACACAAATTTATGGATTTATGGATGATTTAAAGCGGTTATAAATAACACCCGGTACGCATAAGCACTACCGGGTGTTGTTGGGTTTACAGAAAGATCCTTCCTCACTTCTGCCAGCCTGATAGTTACACCAGTGAGAGGTGGCTTCAGCTTTTAACGATTGCCGATTCTTAGTTGATTTGTAAAAGGCGAGCCTTCAGAAACGGCTATTCAAATGTTACTTGATCGCGCATGCGGTCCACAGTGGCATTTCCAATTCCGCTAACTCGGGTGAGGTCATCAGCATTTTCAAAAGCGCCGTTGGTTTCACGCTCTTCAATGATTGCTTCGGCTCTACTGGGGCCAATGCCCGGTAGTTCGGTTAACAGTTCAGCATCCGCGGTATTCACATTGATGGGCGCCATTTCCTGTGCCAGGACGCCACTGGAAAAACCTAAACTAACGCTAAGCAGTAGCGCAGCCAGCATTCCTTTAAGTGTCATTTTCATTTTCGAGATCCTTTAATGACGGTTGGAAATAAAGGTTTAAATGCGCGAGTTCTAGCAGTGAGGAGCGCCACATGAGGCGTTGTGTCTGAGCAAAATGAACGTCGCAGCACCGTTAACTTAACTTTATAAGGTGAATGATTCTGTCAGTGATCAACGACAGTATTTGTAAGTTTTTAGCTATAGAAGTATGGCAAAAGGCTTACATCTTAAAGCAGCGATAACAGGGGGCAGGCTGATATACTTGCCAAAAACGTATTTGGAGTACTGTTGTGGCAACTGATTCCCCATTGATTATCGCGCTAGATTATCCTTCGCTGGACGCCGCACTCTGCATGGCGGATCAATTAGACCCTGCCCGTTGCCGGGTGAAAGTGGGTAAAGAGTTGTTTACCCGCAGCGGGCCAGCGGTGCTTGAAGCCCTTCATGGGCGTGGGTTTGAGGTGTTTTTAGATCTCAAATTTCATGATATTCCCAATACGGTAGCGAGTGCGGTGCAGGCGGCGGCAGAGCAGGGTGTATGGATGGTGAATGTTCATGCCTGCGGTGGTCAGAAGATGATGGAAGCGGCGGTACAGCGCTTAGATCAACACGGCTTAGCGACTCACTTAATTGCTGTCACTGTGCTAACCAGTATGCAAGCGGATGACTTAGCTAGTGTGGGGGTTAATACGCCGCTGGCAGAACATGTGGAACGCTTGGCGCTGCTAACTAAGCAGAGTGGCCTGCATGGCGTGGTTTGTTCGGCTCAGGAGTCGGCACAGATTAAAGCCTTGTGCGGTGAGGCGTTTTTGAAAGTCACCCCTGGTATCCGGCCAAGCTTTGCGGCAGCGAATGATCAGCAACGGATCATGACCCCTTTTGACGCCATGCAGGCCGGCAGCACGCACTTGGTAATAGGCCGGCCCGTTACCCAAGCAGTAGATCCAATGGTAGCGCTTGAAGCGATAGAGGCCGAATTAAGCGGTAGTTGAAAACTGTGTTGTGCCCGGCCATGGGCTACTCACCCTCTACGCCAACGATTGGCTTAATCGTTCCCCAGTAACGGCAGCTGGGGCACTGCCACTGCAACGCGTC
Source organism: Halomonas sp. (assembly GCF_011050415.1). Classification (GTDB taxonomy): domain Bacteria; phylum Pseudomonadota; class Gammaproteobacteria; order Pseudomonadales; family Halomonadaceae; genus Vreelandella. The sequence goes on along the minus strand of NZ_DRFS01000004.1, from coordinate 17,274 downwards.
ACTGGCGAAGCCGCACCGTTGGCAGCGGTGGCGTGTGCGGTTGAGAAGCAGCGCATCGGTGTGGTGCTTTAGCAGTAACAGGCGGGTATCCGGTGATGGTTTGCCACTAAGCCGCTGGCTCTCAATATACAGGTCGATCAAATAATCTAATCCGCCCAAACTTGGTGCCGAACGTAAACGTTCACCAATCAGTTCAATCGCTTTATCAACGCCGTCCCGGTGATGGACAAGCTGCCCTAGCGCAATAATGATACTGGTGTAAGGCGCTTGCTCAAGTAGCCGGTAAAGATGTGCTTCATAGCCAGCATCGTCATCGTTACGCAGGTAGGCACGCTTTAGGGCCGGTAGCATGGTAGGAATATGGACTGTTTCCTGCCGTGAAATGCTGTCTAGTCGTTCAATGGCGCGAGCATAGTGGCCATTATCCATTTCTAACTCGGCCAATAACAGGTTGGCGCGGACGCATTTTTCATCGAGTTGAAGGGCTTTTTTAAGATGCTTTTTGGCCAATGCCCGGCTGGCTTCGTTAATCTCTTCTATGGCCAATTCGCACAGCCAGTGGGCAGCAGGGCGACGCATTTTGGGATGTTGCTTAAGCAGAGGTTGAATAACATCAAGTGCCTGCTGCCACGCTTTTTCACGCTCAAGTAAATCAACGAGCAACTGCTTAGCTGCATAGCGGTGATGATCATCACTGCTGCTTTCAATAAGCGTGTGGAGCAGTCGCTGAGCGCGGTCATGGACGCCTAGCGCCATAAAGTCGCGCGCGAGCTCCAGCTGAATCTGTTCATTGGTATATTGCGAAAGGGCAGGGCGCGCTAACAAATTTTGGTGAATGTTAACGGCTTTGTCGGCCTCGCCGCGAAGGCGAAACAGTTTGCCAAGGGCGATGTGGGTATCAACGGTGTCGCTGTTGACTGACAGCACATTGATGAAGGTGTTGATTGCTTCGTCGGGCTGCTCATTAAGCAGATAATTAAGCCCGACGAAGTAATCCCGGGATAACGCCTGCGACGTCGCCTCAGGCGCTTGGGCGCTATAGCGGCGGCGTCTGGCTTGGCGGTAGCCTAGCCCGTAACCAATGGCAATGGCGACCAGCAATACGCTTAGTAGCGCAACATCCACCATTTATGCCAGTTCCTTGAACTCCTGGGTGCGCAGGCTATCAAGCTCTTTACGCTGCTGCTTGTTATGTCGCTGACTGCGTGCCAGGTTAGCCTTCAAACGCACATAAACGCCTAGCATCGCGAGCATCCCCAGTAAGACGCCAACCACTAAGGTCGCTAACAGCCAGACGGAAAGCGAAACAGCTGGCAGCTCTAACCATATGAGATTCAAGGCAATGGTCTGCTGATTATTAACGGCAAACAAAATACCTACCAGCACTACTATCAGCAAAATGACGGCCAGAATCAGCCCTTTGATCCAACGCATGTGAGTTTCCTAGTCTGTGGCATTCACGGTAGCACTATTGTGTACGACTCAAGGCGCGACGTCATCCCGCAGAAGGTCTGATATCATAATAGTTGCGTCTAGTAGCCAAGCGCCCGACTAGCATCAACCTGCTCACGTAGCTCCTTGCCAGGCTTGAAGTGCGGCACATACTTACCTTCCAGCTCAACGGAATCACCTGTTTTGGGGTTGCGCCCGACGCGCGGCTCTCGATAGTGTAATGAAAAACTGCCGAAGCCTCGGATCTCGACCCGTCCACCACTGGCGAGTGAATCGGTCATATCGTCCAAGATAATACGCACCGCCGTTTCAACATCTTTGGCGGACAACTCCGGCTGACGCATCGCAATTTGTTCGATTAATTCTGATTTAGTCATCGGTTGGCTCCCTGCGAAGATTGAAGGCCGTAACAAGCTCTCGACCTTAATAACATCGAATTCAGCATACTGCTCAATTAAGGATAAAACAATTCAGATAAAACAAGGTTCTAGGCACATTAACAGCATAGGCGAAGGAGGGCGCTGGCGCGACCCCGTAGCTTAGGTATACTGGCCTTTCATTTTTATAATTGGAGCGGCTGACGTTGAACGATGACAATTGCCCTGCAGCCATTTTGCGTAAACGGCTTTATTGGCACTCCCGGCGCGGTATGTGGGAGCTAGATCTGCTGTTAATTCCGTTCCTTGAGCAGCGTTTTGATGATCTCAGCGAAGAGGATCAATTGGCCTACCAGCGACTGATTGAAGGTGAAGATCAAGACTTATTTGTTTGGCTAATGCACCGGGAGTGGCCCGAAGAGCCAAGTCAGCGGCGCATTGTGCAAATGATTGTCGATCATGCTGAAACCACCGATAACTCTGCTTATCGCACCCTCTAGGTACTGGTTGCTGGCCCAATGCTCGCTGTTGGTTGGGTTGATGATGATGGGCTATTGGGTGGCAGGTGGGCTCGTCGCATTAGTGGTTATGCTATTGGTAGGTGGTCTGAGTTGGCGAGCCTATAGGCGTAAGCCCACTGGATTGCTTTGCCTCACCTCTACAGCGTCGGTTATTTATGCGCACTGGCAGCCGCTGGGCGGCCAGTCGCAGCCCGTAAAGCGTGAACCAACGTTAAGCGAACAGCACCAAGTGCGCTGTGACTACTTGGGGCCTTGGTTGATTGGGCTTTATGTGGGTAGCCAGCGGGTATGGCTTTGGCCGGATAGCGCATCTCCGCAACAGCTGCGAGAAGTGCGAAAATTATTTCACCGTGCTGGGCGTTAACGCTTATTTGGCAAATCTTTCATTGATAGCCTAGAAGCTACTGCCACTGGCTGCTGCTGCGACCAGTCAGTGGTGTAGTGTAAGCCACGTGACTCATGTCTCTGTTGTGCGGCTAGCACCGTTAATATCGCTAATTGAAGTGCCTGCTGTAGGCGTTTTCCTTCTGGGTCCACTGATACGTCATCTATTTCTTCAAGCGTGTTTAACAACCCTTTTAATTGCTCTAGGGCAGTGTTTAACCCTGCTGTGCTGCGCACAATAGAAACATATTGGCTCATGGTCGCCCGCATGCGCTGGCGTATATCTGAGAGCGCTGCTTTAGGGGCGTTAACGCTCAACGAAGGGCGACATTCAAATATGGGAGAGCATTCGCTCTGCTCCCGTGTCTTTACTAACAATGCCTGGGCACAGCTGCGTGCAAAAACTAAGCACTCCAGTAGGGAATTGCTGGCCATGCGGTTAGCACCATGCAAACCCGTGTAGGCAATTTCACCTACGGCATAGAGATTAGCGACATCCGTGGCGCCTTTCAGATCGGTCGCGACTCCGCCGCAGCTATAGTGAGCAGCAGGCACAACCGGGATGGCTTGCTTGGTGATATCAATGCCACGAGAGGCACAGTGGGCCAGAATGGTGGGGAAGTGATGGCGAATGGCTTTTTCGCCTAAATGGCGAATATCCAACAAGACATGGCCCAGGGTGCCACGCTGTATCTCAGCATCAATGGCACGGGCCACGATATCGCGCGGGGCAAGCTCAGCACGCTTATCTAGTGCGGGCATAAAGCGCTGGCCAGTTTCGTTGAGTAACAATCCACCTTCACCGCGTACCGCCTCGCTAATCAAAAACGCAGGCCCTTCAGGGTCAAATAGGCAGGTCGGATGAAACTGTTGAAATTCTAGATTCATCAAGTTGGCGCCCAGCTCCGCGGCCATCATCATGCCTTCGCCGCTGCTAGGGGCGGGGGTAGTTGTATGGCGATAAAGGCCGCTTGCCCCACCCGTCGCTAAAACAGTATAACTTGCAGTGATAGAGTGCCACTGCTGGTGGGTGTCGCACCCATAGGCGCCGCAGCAGGCGCCTTGGTCATCCTTGAGTAAACCGACCACCGTGAGATCACAGTATTGAGTGATGTTGGGGTGTTGGTTCACTTTGTTTAATAGCGTATCCACCAAGGCGCGGCCAGTAGCGTCATCGGCGTGAATAATGCGACGGGCATTATGGCCGCCTTCACGGGTTAGGTGATAAGGGTAGCGCGCGGAGGGGCCTGTCTCTGGTGTAAAAGGGACGCCCTGGTCAATCAGCCACTGAATAGCCGAGGGCCCATGGGTGACGGTAAAGCCGACGGCTTCTGCGTTACAGAGACCATCACCGGCAATTAGGGTGTCGTTAATGTGTGCTTCGAAATTGTCATCTGGTGACAGTACCGCAGCAATGCCACCCTGTGCCCAGCGGCTGGCGCCCTGGTCGTCTTGATCGGGCCTTACCAGTGTTACTAAACTATGATCAGCAATCTCGAGAGCAAGGGTTAGCCCTGCAACGCCGCCGCCAATGATAAGTACATCGGATGTTGGCGTGCTCATTATGCCCGCTCCTTTTTCATCAACGAAATCTCACCAACCCTAAATGTCGTCAGTGCTACATAGCACTAAAATAGAGAAGGCAGGCATCATAGCGTGGCATTAAGCGTTTAGCGATGCTTCAACATAAAAAGCTTCAGCATAAAAAAGCGATGCATCGAGGCAATCAAAAGTGGGATGAAAATAATCACAAAAAAGAGGGGGGTATTACAGAAAAGAGCAGTCTAAAACTACATGAGAGCAAAACAAGAAAAGAAATGGTGCCCGGAGCCGGACTTGAACCGGCACGGGGTTGCCCCCGAGAGATTTTAAGTCTCTTGCGTCTACCGATTTCGCCATCCGGGCATAACATCGCACTGCTGTTTCAAAAAGCGTTATTAAAAAAAACGCTTCTTTAAAACATCATTGCTGCACAAAGATGGAGGCTGGAGTCGGAATCGAACCGGCGTACACGGAGTTGCAGTCCGCTGCATAACCACTCTGCCATCCAGCCTCAAAAGTCATTGGAGCGGGAAAGGAGATTCGAACTCCCGACCCTCGCCTTGGCAAGGCGATGCTCTACCACTGAGCTATTCCCGCTCGACTCGAGGGCGAATTATACGGATCGCCACCGAGTTGTCAATCAATGAATTAGTCATGGATCCTTATTGTGTTATCAGCAGCTTACATCGAACGGCTAAGATGAGGCCAAGCGGCTTTTAGGTACTGGATCATCGACCAAAGGGTAAGAATGGCCGCAGCGTACAGCACGACCACGCCCAGTATTGCAAACTCGTGAGTGGGGGGAAGCGCCAGCAAAATTAGCAGCGCGACCATTTGCAAGGTGGTTTTCAGCTTACCCACCCATGAAACGGCAACCATGCCGCGCTTACCCATCTCCGCCATCCATTCGCGCAGCGCTGAAATGACAATTTCTCGACCAATAATGACTAACGCAGGAAGCGTTAGCACCATGGTGTCAAAGCGCTCAATTAGAAGCGCCAGGGCTACGGCAACCATGAGTTTGTCAGCCACTGGATCTAAGAACGCCCCAAAAGGTGTTGATTGGTTCCAGCGTCGGGCTAGATAGCCGTCTAGCCAATCGGTGATCGATGCCAGGGCAAACAGCCCTGCGGCAACCGGCATACTCCAATTGAAAGGCAGATAAAACAGCACCACCAGCAGAGGAATGAAGGCTATTCTGGCTAACGTTAATATGTTGGGTATATTCATCGCAGGGAGCGATCCTTGCTGGAAAATCAGAGGATTCGAAATGTGTGGGGTCATTCTATCCCCCTTGGCCGATAGCATCCATGCCAAGAGGGCGTTTATCCGTTTAACGCTCGGTAAATACTTTCGGCTAACGCTGCATTGATGCCGGGAACGCGAGCAAGTTCATCGCGGCTGGCTTTTTGTACTCCTTGCAAACCACCAAAAAAGCGCAGTAATTCGCGGCGGCGTTTTGGACCAATCCCTGGTATTTCCTGCAACGTAGAGGTGCGTCTTGCCTTGTCGCGCTGGGCGCGGTGGCCTGCAATGGCAAAGCGGTGTGATTCATCGCGAATGTGTTGGATCAAATGCAGGGCAGGGGAGGCAGGATCTAAATTAAGCGTATTATCTGATGTCTCCAAAAACAGTGTTTCAAGCCCTGCTTTACGGGTCGTGCCTTTCGCGACACCTAGTAGGATAATATTGGTGATTTCAAGGTCGTTAAACACCTCGCGGGCCATATTAAGCTGACCCTTGCCACCATCCACAATTAAGATGTCGGGAGCGATGGCTTCACCGCTTTTTACGCGCTTTAGGCGGCGTGTTAGCGCTTGTTGCATAGCGGCATAATCATCGCCTGCAGCCACCCCTTCAATGCGGAAGTGGCGATAATCACTTTTACGTGGGCCTTGATGATCAAACACCACGCATGATGCAACCGTTGCTTCGCCATGGCTATGGCTAATGTCGAAGCACTCTAAGCGCTGAGGCGTTTCTGCCAGGCCTAGTGCCTGCTGAAGAGCGGTAAATCGCTGGGTAAGCTGCGTTTGATTGGCTAGCTGAGAGGCTAATTGCTGCTCGGCGTTAGTTATGGCGAGTTGTTGCCACTGCGCACGGTGTCCGCGTACTTGATAGGTCACCCGAATGCGTTTACCCGCTTGCTGAGAGAGGGCCTCGGCAATCAATTCGCTATCATCTAATGGGTGGCTGGTAATGACTTCACTGGGCACGTTATGTGGCTGGCCAAAATAGTATTGGCTAACCACTTCGGTAAGCAGTGTTTCAGGCGGCAGGTCTAAATCGTTTTTTGGCGTGTGGTGACGAGCGCCTAATAGCCTGCCATCACGTACGCTTAGTATTGAAACCCCAATAGCACCTGGGCGTTGGGCGAGGGCGAACATATCGGCGTCACCGCCACCTGTATCGACAAATTGGCGCTGCTGTAATTGCCTTAATTGCTGTACCTGGTCACGCAGCCGGGCGGCTTCCTCAAAATTAAGGGCCTTACTGGCCGTTTCCATGGCCTCCATCAGTTCCTGGGTAACATTTTCACTTTTGCCTTCCAGGCACATCACCGCGTGCTCAAGGTCGCGTTGGTAATCCTCTGCAGAAATATAGCCGACGCAGGGGGCGCTGCAGCGCTGAATTTGATACTGCAAACAGGGCCGCGAACGATGGGCAAATACGCTGTCTTCGCAATTACGGATGAGGAATATTTTTTGCATCAACGCCAAACTTTCGCGTACCGCTCCACTACTTGGGTATGGACCTAAATAGCGACCATCATCACTACGTTGGCGTGCGCGTTTGTATTCGAGCGCTGGATAAGAATGGCGGTCAGTGACAAATACGAAAGGGTAGGATTTATCATCACGCAGCAGAATATTGTAGGGCGGACGCAGCTGTTTAATCAGGGTCTGTTCAAGTAGAAGCGCTTCAGTTTCGGTGCGCGTAACAGTGACTTGTACATCGGCAATGCGACCCACCATTGCCTGAGTTTTAGTATTCAACTGACCACGAAAATAACTGGCCAGACGGTTTTTTAGGCGCTTTGCTTTGCCTACATAAAGGGTATTATTTTGTGCATCAAGCATGCGATAAACACCAGGCGAGGTGCTTACCGAACTCAGGAACTGTTTTGAATCAAAGGTCATATCAGCGTGTCGGTACCCGATAACAGCAGGGAAAATGGGGGTTATATCTGAGTAGCGTCAAACCCCTCGACCAGCCCGTGACGCAGTGCTAAATGAGTCAGTTCAACGTCAGTGGCAACCTGTAGTTTATCAAAGAGTCGATAGCGATAGGTGTTTACTGTCTTGGGGCTTAAGTGCAGGCGATCAGAGATATCTTGAACGCGCTGGCAATTAACAATCATAAGCGCAATCTGTAGCTCACGATGGGAGAGGTGGCTAAATGGATTGTCTTCATTGGTGAAGTGGGAAAGCGCTAGGCGCTGAGCGATTTCTTGACTTACGTAGCGTCTGCCGTGGAAAACCTGGCGTATTGCATCCGTCATTTCTTCCGCATCGGCGCCTTTGCTTAAGAACCCGGAGGCGCCTGCTTCCAGCATGCGGCGCAGCACACTGTCTTCCATATGCGCTGTCAAAATCAATACTTTAACGTCTTCCATGGTGCGATGAATGCGCCTGGTTGCTTCAAGGCCACCAATGCCGGGCATACGGATATCCATTAATACGATGTCCGGCTTTAAATGACGACACTGCGTTACCGCGCTTTCGCCGTCGTCAACTTCGCCCACAATTTTAATGTCACTCTCTTCATTTAGCAGGTGAGCAATGCTGGTTCTTACGAGATGATGATCATCGGCAATAAGTACACTGATCAATGGACAAGCTCCTGCATGTAAACATCATGGACTCAGGCGTTGGCCTTGTACGCTACTTTATCTTATTCATTGCATATAGAGTGCCACAGCTAACGACAAAGGAGAATTAGTTAACGCTGATGGTTCAAAAACTTGACCGAGGTAAATGTTCAACGTAGTATCCGCCACGCTGTTGATAAGACAGTACGTGGGGCCTTAGCTCAGCTGGGAGAGCGCAACACTGGCAGTGTTGAGGTCAGCGGTTCGATCCCGCTAGGCTCCACCACGATTTTAGAAAAAAAGATCGTAATGAAAAAAGCCTCGTTTTAGAAACGAGGCTTTTTTTTTGGCTAAAAGTTGATGTTTTAAGCCGCGACTTTGCCAAGTAGTAAAAACTCAATCAGTGCTTTCTGTGCATGCAAGCGGTTGCCAGCTTCCTGCCAAACTACCGCGCGTGGGTCATCGAGCAGTGTATGGCTGATCTCTTCGCCACGATGGGCCGGTAGGCAGTGGAGGAAGAGGACGTCTTGGTGGGCTTGATCAAGCATCGCTTCTGTTACCTGGAAACCTGCAAAATCTGCCTCACGTTTAGCCTGTTCCTCTTCCTGACCCATAGAGGCCCATACGTCAGTGGTCACCAGGTCGGCATCTTTCACCGCTGCCTGTGGGTCGTGCAGCAGAGTGACGTGATCGCCCGCGGCAGCCATGATATCGGCACGAGGCTCGTAACCCTTCGGGCAGCAAATGCGCAGGTGAAAGTCAAACTGGCGGGCGGCGTTAATCCACGAGTGGCACATATTGTTGCCATCACCAATCCATACCGCCGTGCGACCTTTGACACTGCCGCGTAGTTCAGTCCAGGTCATCACGTCGGCGAGCAACTGGCAGGGGTGATAATCATCGCTCAAAGCGTTAATGACTGGCACGCTACTGGCGCTGGCATAAGTTTCCAGCCCGGCGTGTGAAAAGGTGCGGATCATTACGGCGTCGACCATTTCAGACAAAACGCGAGCAGTGTCTTCAATGGGTTCGCCACGACCTAATTGCGTGTCACGGGGGGAGAGAAACAGCGCATGGCCTCCAAACTGGGCCATTCCCGTTTCAAACGATACCCGTGTGCGTGTGGAGGATTTTTCAAAAATCATCGCCAGGGTTCGGTTAGATAATGGCGTATAAACAGGACCTTGCGCTTTTAGGTTGGTCTTGATCGTAATGGCGCGTTGAATTAAATAATCCAGCTCATCCGGGGTCAAATCTAGCAAAGTTAGGAAATGGCGTGTCGCCATGAGGGCTTCTCTCCGCGCAAAAACCCTATCCTAGCTATGCAGCAGGGGATGCGCAACGCGGACGGCATGCGTAGAATAATGTCTACACGTTAAAACCGAGCGCTTCACTCAGGTACTTGTTTCAAGCCAGTGCCAAGTACTGGGGAGGCATCGGTCACTTAAATGCGAGGAGATTGTATGAGCACAACAGCCGAAAACATTCAGCGCCAGATCAGCGAAAACCCGATCTTGATCTACATGAAGGGATCACCGCAACTACCGCAGTGCGGCTTTTCTGCCCAAACGGTGCAGGCATTGATGAGCTGTGGGGAGCGTTTTGCGTTTGTGAATATTTTAGATAATCCAGATATTCGCACTGAACTGCCGAAAATTGCCAACTGGCCGACGTTTCCGCAACTGTGGGTGGAAGGCGAGCTCATTGGCGGCTGTGACATCGTGGTAGAAATGCATCAAAACGGAGAACTGGAAAAGCTGGTTAAAGCCGCTGCCCAGCGTGCAGGTACGGCGGAAGGTGGCGATAACGCCTAAGCATTACCCAGTCCAAGGATATACTGCTTCATGAGCTATCAGGTTCTGGCCCGCAAGTGGCGGCCTCGCACATTCCACGAACTCGTGGGTCAGGCCCATGTTCAACGCGCCTTGGTAAATGCTCTTGACCAAGGCCGTTTGCATCATGCTTACCTGTTTACGGGAACGCGCGGCGTGGGTAAAACCACGTTGGCGCGTATTCTTGCTAAGTGTCTGAACTGTACTGCTAACGGACGTGGCGATGAGGGTATTACATCTACCCCCTGTGGTCAGTGCGATAGCTGCCAAGCGATTGATGAAGGTCGTTTTGTCGATTTAATTGAGGTTGATGCCGCCTCAAGAACCAAAGTAGAAGATACTCGTGAGCTGCTCGATAATGTGCAGTATGCACCTACACAAGGGCGTTATAAGGTGTACCTGATTGATGAGGTACACATGCTCTCTACCAGCAGTTTCAATGCGCTGCTGAAGACCTTGGAAGAGCCCCCCCCGCACGTTAAATTCCTGCTGGCGACGACTGATCCACAAAAGCTGCCGCCAACGGTTCTATCCCGCTGCCTCCAGTTTACCCTCAAGCATATGCCACCAGAGCGTGTGGTTGAGCACTTGACCTATGTATTGGGTGAAGAGGGCGTTGAGTTTGATGAAAGTGCGCTATGGCTGCTAGGTAAAGCGGCGGAAGGCTCAATGCGTGATGCAATGAGCTTGACCGATCAAGCCATTGCGTTTGGGCAAGGAGCGGTAAGGCATGCGGATGTGGCTGCCATGCTCGGTACGTTGGATCATCGCCACATCCTGGGGTTGGTAGAGGCTCTGGCCGATGTGGATGTGCAGCGCCTGCTCGCAGAGGTGGCTGAATTGGCAGAGCAAGGGCCAGACTTTGCGGCTGTGTTGGATGAGCTTTCAAGCATGCTACATCGCTTAGCCGTTGCTCAGATGGTGCCCGACGCTGTGGATAACAGTCACGGTGACCGTGATGTTATTCTGCAATTGGCGAGCCGCTTTACTGCTGAAGATATTCAACTTTATTACCAAATTGGTATTCAGGGGCGGGGCGATATGGTTCACGCCCCTGATTTGCGCAGCGCACTTGAGATGACGCTGTTGCGCATGCTGGCGTTTCGCCCTCAGGGTGTACCGAAACCGCCCCGCACGCCGCTTCCCCTGCAGCGCGAGCCCTCGCCTCGTGAAGCGCTGTCGCAAGAGACGGCACCTGCTAAATCCCTCACGATAGGAGAGCAGCAACCCACTACTCCACCGGTTCAAGAAGAGCCGCCCCTTCAAGAGCCGCCCCTTCAAGAGCCGCCGCCTTGGACAGTAGATACTCAGGCTGGCGCTCCTCAGCCAGCGCTAAAGCCAGAGCCACAGCCAAAACCTGTTCCAGAGCCGGAGCCTATTCCCGAGCCAGAACCTGTTCCAGAGCCGGAGCCTGTTCCCGAGCCAGAAACAATCCCTGAGCCGGACCCTGTTCCTGAGCCAGAACCTGTTCCTGAACCAGAACCTGTCCCTGAACCAGAGCCACCGCGTGCGGTTGCGGCAGAAAACGCCTCGGCTAGGCTGGATAATTCGCAATGGCTACTATGCTTTGATTCGTTGGGGTTAGGAGGGTTAACGCGCAATTTAGCGGGCAACTGCTTGGTAGAAAGTGATGATGGTGCACTCCTTACGCTTCGCCTCGATCCAAGCCAAGAAGCCATGCAGGCGGAGGTGCATCAAACGCGTATAGAGCGTGCGTTGAAGGAGCAAGGGATGCCGCGTCGGGTTGCGTTTTATGTTGCTGAATTACCCAGCAGTGTGGAAACTCCCCGCCAGCGCGAAGAGCGACTCACTAAGGAGCGTCATGCTGAGGCGGTTGAACTACTCAATCATGACCCCAATGTACAAAAGTTACAGCAGGCGTTTGGGGCAAAGCTGATAGAATCCAGCGTTAAGCCAGCCGATGGAGTGCGCTAAGCTCTTTTCATTGGCTATTTTTGAGACGTATTTCATAGCATTAGCGTTTAACAATAGACGTATCTTGTAAATTACATTGGAGGTTACACCATGCTTAAAGGTGGAATGGGCAACTTAATGAAGCAAGCCCAAGAGATGCAGGAAAAAATGCAGCGCGCTCAAGAAGAAGCAGCCAAGGCTGAAGTACAGGGTGAGGCCGGCGCTGGTATGGTTAAAGTCACGATGAATGGTCGTCACGACGTATCGAACGTCACCATTGATCCTAGTGTGATGGAAGAGGATAAAGAGTTACTAGAAGATTTGTTAGCGGCGGCGGTAAATGACGCAGTGCGTAAATTAGAAGTTAGCACCAAGGCCAAAATGGAAGAAGCAACGTCCGGCTTGAACTTGCCGCCTGGCTTTAAGATGCCGTTCTAAGAATGCGCTTTTCCCCTCTCGTTGAGCAGTTAATGGATGCTTTTCGCGTGTTGCCAGGCGTTGGGCCGAAAACGGCCCAGCGTATGGCGATGCACTTACTTGAGCGCGAGCGCCCCGGTGGGCAGCGTCTTGCAGCCGTTATTCAGCAGGCCATTGAAGAAGTAGGTTATTGTCAGCGCTGCCGCACCCTAACTGAAGCTGAGATATGTGTACTGTGTGAAAGCCCACGCCGAGATGATGCGCTGCTGTGTGTGGTGGAATCTCCTGCTGACCAATTAGCGATTGAAGAAGCCGGTGGCTTTAAAGGGCGTTACTTTGTTCTGCATGGTCATCTTTCCCCACTGGATGGTATTGGCCCCGAGTCGATAGGCTTAGACTTATTGGAAGCGCGGGTGGCAGAAGGGCTGATCAAAGAAGTGGTGTTGGCGACCAATCCCACCATAGAAGGTGAAGCCACTGCCCACTACATTGCCTCTCAGCTTGCCGAATATGGTGTCAAGCTAACGCGGTTAGCCTACGGTGTGCCTATGGGCGGTGAATTGGAGTATGTCGACGGCGGCACCTTAAGCCGTGCGTTTAATGGCCGCCAACCGTTTGCCAGCGAATAAACCTACTCAATCAGTGGTTCCCCACCCGCAAACGCCTTAGCGATTGTGTGCCAACTTGGAAGAATACTTTTGTCCTCTCTTACTCCCTCATTTCAATGGCTTGATACCCCAGACGCGCTCGATGCAGCGTGCGAGCAAGTAGCCGATGCTTCTGTTATTGCGCTGGATACCGAGTTTTTTCGAGAGAACACGTTTTTCCCCGTTCCTGCACTGATTCAATTTACCGCGGGTGAAGAGGCATATTTAATCGATCCAGTTGCCATATCATGTACCAATAAATTCCGTTCACTGCTGCAAAATAGCGCAATTAAGTTACTGCACGCTTGCAGTGAAGATTTAGAAGTATTTCAACACTGGGCGGGAGTGCTGCCTACGCCGCTGATGGATACTCAAGTCGTTCAGGGATTTTTGGGTGATAATCCTGGTATGGGATACCAAAAGTTGGTGGAATTTTGGGTGGGAGAAACACTGCCCAAAGAGGAAACGCGCTCTAACTGGTTAGTACGTCCTTTGACGTCAGCACAGTGCCACTACGCAGCGCTGGATGTTATTTATCTATTAAAAGTGTGGACGCTCCAGGAAGAAAAGCTCGCTATATTAGGGCGACGCGAGTGGGTAGACGCTGAGTGCGCCAGTCTTATTGAGCAAGCTGGACGTAGCGTTGATAACGATCAACAGTGGTACACCCGTCAACGTCAATTATGGCGTTTGACGCCTCGCCAAATGGAGGCGTATCGGCTGATGACGACCTGGCGTGAAGGCGAGACACGCCGCCGTGATTTGCCACGCAACTGGCTGGTCAGCGATAAATTACTGTTTGCAATCGCTGAAAAAATGCCCAGCAACCGTTTTGAATTAGCCGAGGTGGATGGCGTTAAGCCCATGCTGATTAAAAAGGAGGGTGACTCCTTGTTAGCGATGGTCAAGCAGGCCCAACATTGCGATGAAGTGAAACTGCCTACGCGCTGGCCAGACCCTATGCACCCGGCTTTTAAGTCGCGCTTTAAGGCGATTAAGAAAGTGATTACTGCAAAAGCGAGCGACTTGGGCGTGGCGCCTGAAATGTTAATGCGACGCCGTGACATCGAGACACTCGTTATGCAGGACTTGGCAGGCGAGCCTTTAGCCTTGCCTAGCGGCTGGCGAGGTGATTTTTTAAATGCCGCGCTTTCTGAAGCCCTTATGGAGCGAATGTCATGAGTGACAAGCTGATTTGCGAGGTTTTCAAAAGCTCGCGCAAAGATGAGATGTATTTATACGTCGATAAACGTCAAGGGCTAACAGCGGTGCCAGAATTACTGATGGAAACCTTTGGCAAACCCGTGCCGGTTTTTACCATGCTGTTGACCGCTGATAAAAAATTGTCACGTGTAAGCGCAGCGGATGTGGTGGAAGGTATTAAAGATAAAGGCTTCTATTTGCAAATGCCGCCACCTAAAGAGCCCTATCTGCTTGATATTCATCGTGCTTATGCTGCCTCGCACGATAATGCACATGCTGATAAAGCGTAACCCCGCCGGTTATGAATTTTCTAGCGCATGCTTGGTTAGTCAGCGCAGGCAGCGATGACTTTCTTTATGGCAACCTCATTGCCGATGGTGTCAAAGGACAGGATTTAAGCGCTTGGCCTGATGCCACTGCCCAGGGCATTCAGCATCATCGTCGTGTGGATGCCTGGGTAGATCGGCACCCAAACGTTGCCGGAGCAAGGCGTCGCGCTCCAACTGCTCAGCGTCGCTATGCAGGCATTGCGTTAGATATGGTGTGGGATCATTTTCTCGCGAGAGATACCGCGGGGATGGTAGCGCAGGAGGAGATTGTTCAGCGTTGTTATCGACTGCTTTCGGCGCGCTCTGCGCCTAACCGGTTAGCGAGTATGATGCCACTGCTGGTGCAGCATGATTGGCTAAGAGGTTATGCTGACTTTGAATTTACCTGTCGTGCTGTCGCGGGTATTGGGCGTCGATTGTCCGGCCCCAATCATTTGGCTGCATTAGTCCCTTGGCTACAGCATGATTATCAAGCACTTGAGCAAGATTTCCAGACCTTGTGGCCCGAGCTATTCAGTACATTAGGGCTTGCCGATACGTCTGCTTAAATGGCGGAGTGGCTATGTTCTGTAATTCTGTTCATGTAATTCTGTTCGCGTAATGTTGAAGGAGATTAAAATGGAAACCACGATGCGCGAACGTTTTTGGGAGCGCTTTACGCTTGAAGAACTAACTCCTCAAGAGTGGGAGGCGTTGTGCGATGGCTGCGGGCAGTGCTGCTTGTTAAAGCTCCACGACGAAGATACCCAAGAGCTGGCGGTGCTGAATGTCGCCTGTCGTTTGCTGGATATTGAGTCTTGCCAGTGCAGTGATTACCCCAACCGCTTTGACAGCGTGCCCGACTGCACCCAGCTCACGCCCGCGTTGGTGAAAGAGTTCACTTGGTTGCCACAGAGCTGTGGCTACAGGCGTGTTTCAGAAGGGCGTAAACTAGCAGGATGGCACCCGCTACTTAGTAATGATGCTGAGCGTGTACATCGCAAAGGTATCAGTGTACGTAGCTTTGCGGTGTCGCAGGATACGGTGCCAGAGCAACATTTAGAGTCGCACATCATCGCCGTGCTGCCGATGTGACCCCCAGGCTATTTAGGCGCTAGGTTGACGCTTAGTCGGGGCATCCCAGATAGATAAAAACGCTTCTTTGACCGGCGTCAGCGCTTTTTTGGCAGGTGTTTGAGTAGCAGGTTTAGTGCTGGTTTTGCTAGGCGTGTCCCAAATTGTCGGGAAGTGATCTTGATATTTCATTTTCTGCGAACTCCTAGAGACTTTTAAGCATCGAGCTTAAACAGCGGTCTTAGACATTAGTGTATGTGACTAAGGTCTAGTATGACGCAGAATCAGTTTGGTGTGAATAGTTTTTGGAAAATATTTTCATAAATTAGCAGTGTTACGCCAACTTCAGCTCAGACTAGTATTTCTTGCTCTTCAAGCCAGCTCTTAAGCGCCTCAAAAGGCATGGGTCTGGCAAATAAATAGCCTTGAAAAACATCACATCCTAATGCGATGAGCTGTTGCCGCTGCTCGGAAGTCTCCACTCCCTCTGCGACTACCAATAAATCAAGGTGGTGAGCGAGGGCGATTATGCCCTGCACCACGGCGGCATCTTTGCCATTCTCAGCAATATTGACAATAAAGCTGCGGTCAATTTTTACTTTGTCGACTGGTAAATGGCGTAAGTAGCTCAGGCTTGAAAAGCCTGTGCCAAAATCATCAATGGCGATGCTGATCCCCATCGTCCGCAACGCATGTAGCGTTTCAATTGCGGCCTCAGTGTCATTCATCAAAATGCCTTCCGTTAATTCCAGTTCTAGTGAGTGAGCACTGAGCCCTGTGGCTTCCAGCGTGCTATGCAGTGTGTTTAAAAAACTAGGTCGATGAAACTGCATGGGGGAAAGATTAACCGCTATACGGCAGTGATTGGGAAGTATCGCTTGGAGGGCGAGAAAGTCATTAGCGGCTCGCTCCATGACCCACTGACTCAGGGTAATAATTTGCCCTGTTTCTTCGGCAATCGGAATAAATAGCCCCGGCGATATTGACCCTTTAGACGGGTGATTCCATCGAACGAGTGCTTCAAACCCCTTAACACGGCCTTCGCGAGTCAATAGGGGTTGATAATGCAATTCAAACTGTTCGTTGAGAATAGCTTCCTGCAAATCATTGCGCAGCGTCACCCGTTGCGTGAGCTTTTGGTTAATATCCTGCGTGAAAGTTTGCAAGTTATTGCGGCCTTGCTGCTTTGCTTTATACATCGCCATATCGGCTTGTCGAAGCAGTTCCTCTGGGTGTAGTAACCGTTCGTCATTAAGTGCCATGCCGATGCTTGCCGATAAATAGAGTTCATGGCGCTCAATTCGGTAGGGTAAGGCAAGCTCAACGAGCAACCGTTCGGCAATTTCTTCTGCTTGCTGAACATTATTGAGATCTGGCAAAAGCAGTACAAACTCGTCTCCACCAAAGCGGCATAAGGTATCAGAGGGTCTAACTACTTTTTCAAGTCGCCTGGCAACGTGGATAAGTACTTGATCACCTATCGAATGCCCCAGCGTATCGTTGATCGGTTTGAACTCATCCAGATCAATAAACAGTACGGCCAGTTGCTGGTTATGACGTTTGGCAAGCTCCACACCTTGGTGTAGACGATCTTCAAATAGCGCGCGGTTACCCAGTCCTGTCAGTGCATCATGAGTGGCATGAAATGCTAGCCTGGATTTCTCATAGTACCTCAGCCAGTACCGCACTCAGGCTGTAACACCGCTAAACACCTACTGGCTCGACTTACATCGGCTACTTTTTAACCACTTTCCGGCGTTCAGACACACTTCCCCCTTTCCCCCATTGCTTC
>NZ_DRFS01000003.1 GCF_011050415.1 Halomonas sp. | reverse complement strand
TGAGACATCCCTGAGGCCTAGAGCCTCCTGAAGGGCCCAGCGAGACCAGCTGGTTGATAGGCACGGTGTGGAAGCGCTGCAAGGCGTTGAGCTAACGTGTACTAATGGCCCGTGAGGCTTGACCCTATAACACCCAAGGGGTCTGCTCACAGTGATAACGTAAAGGTTGAGAGATCAACCGATGCCGGATATGCAGCGTGTGGCCCAGGCAACAGAGCGCAAGGGCGGCAGGCAATGAGACGCACACAATGTAGCGCGCAACGATAGCACGCTAGTCAGCATGATATACATAGCCAGTTACGCCTGACGACCATAGCACGCGTGAACCACCTGATCCCTTGCCGAACTCAGAAGTGAAACCGCTTAGCGCCGATGGTAGTGTGGGGTCTCCCCATGCGAGAGTAGGTCATCGTCAGGCACTTATTTAACGAAGAACCCAGCCATCCGGCTGGGTTTTTTGTTTGTGTGGAAATAGCAAAGGGTCTCCCCATGGAGAGTATCGGAGCGCCGCCCTCAGGATGGCCTGCCCGAACATCGTCAGGCACTTATATCAAAAATCCCCCAGGGCTGACGCCTTGGGGGATTTTTTTATGATGATATGAAAAGTCGCGAGCTAAAGCTGCCTCCTAAAAAAACTCCCAGTGATTAAAGACTGGGAGTTTTATATTAGCGGTTAGCGATGAAACTGCCCTTCGCGTTCCGGTTGCCAAAGTACCGCATCAATTCGCAACAGCGTTTGGCTGTTATTGGGTAGCGGCCAATCAATAATATCGCCCACTTTGAGGCCGATAAGGCTTGCTCCAATTGGAGCCATCACAGACAGTCCGTCTTCGGTGCTGCTTAATGCATGCGGATAAACCAGTGTCCGAATCATCTGTTTATCGCGGGTAAGGTCGGTGAACTGAACCTGGCTATTCATGCTGACCACATTCTCAGGGATCTCCTGTGGATCAACGACCACGCCGCGGCTCAACTCGTTTTCAAGCATGTCCGCCACGGCTTGATCCTTTTCTGAAGCATCATCAATCAAGCGCTGTAAGCGTTCGGCATCAAGCCGGTTAATTAGAAGGGGTGGACGCTGCCCCATTTTGCTCTCCTTGGCAAAAATGCACGCTATCAATCAGCGGCATGAAACGTTATCTAGACAGTTTCTTAATAGTTAATAAAAACAGCTCTTTCCATAAAATAAGAAAGAGCTGTTATAAAGATTCTACGCCACTTCAAGATAAAAGACGATGTTCGCTTCAATGACTATAGTCGGCGCATAGCTGACCTTAACAGCAAGATAAAATGCTATGATGCGGGCCGCGGTTAGCCGTTGAGGGTTGTTCATCCATTACTTATGCGATGCAACATACCCCATCATATTGATATTCAAAGTTTGAGGTGAAAGGGTGAGTGAAATAGTACCCACTTCGTGGCTCGTTTACTGCCGTCCCGGTTTTGAAAATGATGCATTAGCTGAACTGCAGCATCACGCAGCATTAAACGACGTGGCCTGTGAGTCCTCTTATGGCGAGGGGTGGGTAAGCTTAACGCGTATTGATGGCGAGCCGGTGAACGATTTACACCGTCAAGCGGCGTTTAAAAAGCTGATTTTTGCACGTCAAAGCTTAGCGGCGCTTCCAGCACTCACCCTATCACGTGATGACCGCCTAACGGCTATTTTGGAGCAGGTAAAAGCCAGCCGCTGGAGCTTCGAAGAGATTTGGCATGAGACGCCGGATACTAATGATGGTAAAGCCCTGGCGGGTCTTATTAAAGCGCTGACCAAACCGCTGGAAAGCATGCTGAAAAAGCGTGGGGCGTTAAGGCGCAGCGCGGGCGCTAGGCGGCTGCATATCTTCTGGACCGATGGTGACCGGGTGCAGTTGGCAATAAGCTTTCCAGGTAATCGTAGCGATTTGATTAATGGTATCCGCCGTTTGCGCTCCCCGTCCAGGGCCCCCAGTCGTTCAACGTTAAAATTAGAAGAGGCATGGCACGAGTTTATCCCTAAGGAAGAGTGGGAAGATCGGCTTGCGCCCCATATGCAGGCGGCTGATTTAGGTGCTGCTCCAGGCGGCTGGACATGGCAGTTAGTTCAGCGAGGGATGTATGTGTACGCCATCGATAATGGCCCGATGGATGCTCAATTGATGAAGACCGGACAGATAGATCATCTGAAAGAGGATGGTTTTACCTGGGAGCCACCGCAGCGTTTGGATTGGCTGGTTTGCGACATTGTGGATAAGCCCGTGCGTGTATTAGCCATGGTGGAGCGGTGGTTAATTCGAAAATGGTGTAGAGAAGCTATTTTTAACCTCAAACTGCCCATGAAAAAACGTTGGGATGAAGTAACACGTTGTTTAAATACACTGGAAGCATCGCTGGAGAAAGCGGGAGTGCATGCCAATGTGTCATGCCGTCACCTCTACCATGATCGTGAAGAAGTGACGGTGCATGTAAAACTGAAAAATTAACACATTCGACATTATTAGGCTTAATAGCCGGGCTCGTAAATACGTATAGTCTCGTCTTCAGTGAGTAGTGGTAAAATGCGCTGCATCGCTGTCGAGCGGGCTTCGCTAGAGTACCACTCCTTCCAGGCGCGGATGTCGCGCCATTTGGTAATCATCAGGCGGCGATCGGTATGACCAAGTTCAACAAGGGTTTCACCTCCAATGAAGCCCCTTACGCCTAGGGAGACCCGCATTGCCTCCCTGGCAGCTTGCTCAAATTCTTCTTCAAGGCCGGGCATAATTCGCCGTTCGATGATAACTTTAATCATACGCTCCGTTTCCTACGTCGAGGATATTAATGGCTGATAATACGGGTACATTACCTACTTACGATGCGCTATTAGACACCTCGGGTCTGTATTGTCCCGAGCCGATTATGTTAATGCATAATAAGGTGCGCGATATGTCTTCTGGCCAAGTGCTTAAGGTAGTGGCTACTGATCCCGCTACAACGCGCGATGTGCCCAAATTTTGCCAGTTTCTCGGCCATGAACTAATAGAGCAGGATACGTCATCTGCGGATGCCTACCTCTACTTTATTCGTTTAGCCTAGCTATTGGGATTAGTCATTTGGATGAGCTATCTGGTTTAACCTTTTAGACGAATCAATAAAAAGATTAGTCCCCAAAAGGCAGTCTTATGGGTACAAGCGAGGCCCACATCATTTATCAGGAGCTGGCCTCGCTATCAATCTGCCCGCCAAGCAGAATTAGTCGCTTGCGACTACCATCATGGCTAATGCATCCAGTGTTGCGGGGTCTTCTTCCAATATTCGATTAGCAATATGACGTTGGAAAAAATAAACCGTTTTATGACGTGCGTGAGCGCTATACAGGCATTTATCGCCTAATAAAATAGGTGTCATCTTTGCCTTCTGTTCATTAGCAAGCAGCGCGTCAAGACTGCCGTCGCTGTAGAGACGCCAGCCGTAAACGGGTTTCATGTGCCAGGGTGAGTTTGGGTGATTCATGCACAGCGCATGAGTGCCCAGCGTGTCGGGTATTTGCTGAATCAGAGTAACCTCGCCGGAGGCCTCATAATCAAAATAATCAGCAGCTGCAACGAGCTCGTGGTATTTATGATCAGGTGGTGTATCGAATATTTCTTCAGTTTCAGGATCACGATAACCCACAAAGTAACCATTTTCCTGACTGTTCACATCGTGGCAGGCAGCCAATGTTTCCATCCACGGTACTAAGCCAATAACACTCCCGTCCTCTCTTAACCCCCAGGCTAAAATAGGCATGCCATAGTAGGTGTCAGGACTCGCAGCGAGCTGGTAAACCATCTCTAGGCCATCTAGCTCAGGCGCTAGACGAACTAAACACTTTTGCGCCTGCTGACGTTGGCGCACAGTTTCCAGGTCGATGACCTGGGCAGAGCGGGGTGACAGGGATGCGCCCATTGTGTCCCTCCTTGTGCTGCGTGGTCATGACAGTGGCGAAGCAGGTGCTAGCTTGCCTCTTTATTATCGTTACTTATTCACCTCTTATATCCACCAATAGCACAAGTTGCTCATAAGGTTAAGGGTTCTGCTATTTTTAATTGCGCTCACAAGAAGCGAAGCGGTTCCTAAGCGCTGCATGTTCACGCTTTGCCTGCTGCAATTGCGCCCATGGGGCTTGAGCATTTTGCAGAGATAGCCAGCGTGTTTGATACTCCTGAATAGCGTTAGGCTTAACTACGGGCTGAACATCAATGAGTTGGTTGATCGCCGATAGCCAACGCTGCGCTGTGCTCGTGAAGTGCTCAGATGGAAGGGCTAGCCCGGGGCTTAAACAAGCGTCAGCCTCGTCGCTTTGCTGGGCAAGTAAGGCATTTGCTTCGGTTAAGCGTTGAGTAGCCAGTAATAGCGCTCGCAACACTTCTGCAGTTAATGGCCGTTCTTGTAGCGTTTTTAGATGATTTTCAAGGGTTGAGGAGTCTTGCTGCCAATGAAGATCAAATTGGTGATTCGTCATCTCTATAAGGTAGCCAATCGCCGCTAGGTGGCGCAAAAAAGTACTTTCTTCAATTTCAGTTAAAGGCTGACTGGCGCGAGAAAAGCTTTTAACCCACTCACTAGAGTCAAAAATAGCGTTCCAGCTAACCAGAGGTAGCTGTGCAGTTTTAGTCTTTGTTAGATAATGTAAGCGTGCTCTGTTTTCGTCACTCAGCTGGTTAGGAGCATCGCTATTCCAGCAGGCGCTTAAGCGCTGCCATAGGGTGCGCTCATATAACCACTGTTGGCTGGGCGGGGCGACACGACCAAGCTGATTATTACGTGCAGCCACCAACGACGTGATTTGACACTCGCGTAACGCGTAAACATTGAGCATGCTATCGCGGGTTTCCGGGATATCAATAAGCCTATTTTGACGCTCAGGAAAAGCGTCGATATTGTCGGGCGCCGTGCGCTCTATATCGCTTGTTGATAGCTCATCAGCCAATTGTTGATGATATGTCTCCCATGGCAGATCAGCGGGGTCGTCGCTACCGCAGCCTACGAGCAAGGCGACACTCAAGATGAGTAAACTCGCGAGCCAACCCCGTTGGGTCATAACTACCTCCAGCGGCTAATGCTCTGTAAGCGCCAAGCCAGTAGTAGAGCGGCGACACTTAACCCGGCAATTAAGCCAATCCAATAGCCGTGAACCCCTAATGGCTCCACCATATCACCAATCCCCTGAGAGCCTAGCCAATGTCCACCGCCTAAACCAACAATCCAGTAAGAAAGCACCGTTATAATCATCACGATACGGGTATCTTTATAGCCTCGTAAAGCACCCGCTAAATTAACCTGTAGTGAGTCAGACAGCTGGAAAATGACCGCTAAAGCAATTATCGAGAGCGCTAACGCCTGTATTTCACTATTAGAGGTATAAAGTGCAATAACCGTTTCGGCCGTTATCCACAGCAGGACGCTGTTTACCGCTGCCAGAATGACACTAACCACTATGCCATTCCAAGCTACCGTGCGGGCTAAAGCAAAGTTCTGTTGCCCCAATGTATTACCCACGCGGACGGTGAGTGCCATGCTGAGTGACAGCGGCAACATGAACAGTATGGTCGTGAAACTTAGCGCTATCTGATGGGCCCCGACGGTGATTTCCCCGAAGCTTGCAATAAACAGCGCGATAAAGGTGAAAAGAGTTACTTCGACAAAAATGGCGACGCCAATAGGCACACCTACTACGACTAGCTCGTGAATACCTTTCCACTGCGGAAGGGTAAGGCGCTGCCAGATAGCCACACTTTGATAAGTACGCCCCTTGCGCGTGTAATAAGCCATTGCCAGTGCCATCGTCCACATGGATAGCGCAGTTGCTACCCCGCAGCCAAACGCCCCTAAGGTGGGTAGTTGCTGCACGCTTTCCGGCACCCAGGTGCCCAATAGGTCCGCTAACCCGTCGCCGCCATAGATCAATACGTAGTTGGCAGGAATATTGACCGTTAGGCCTACCAAGCTAATCCAGAGTGCTGGACGGGTATGGTTCATGCCATCAGAAAAGGCACGTAGTGCCTGGAAAAGAGCAATCCCTGGCATGCCAAATGCAACGGCAGAAAGGTAGGCAGCAGACTCACGCGCTACCGCTTGGGGTACGTTCATTAATTCAAATATTGGCATTATTGCTGTCCAGAGCAATATGGCCGCAACGATGCCTAAGAGTAGCGCGACCCATAGCGCCTGATGGACGGCGGGACGAATAGCCGTGTGACGCTGGCCGCCAAGCAAGTGCGCAACGATGGGAGTAAGCCCCATCAAGGTGCCGGTCATAAACAGCATTAGCGGCATCCACAGGCTTGAACCCACAGAAACCGCCGCAAGAGACGTTGCATTGTGTCGCCCCGTCATCATCACATCGACAACGCCCATGCCCGCTTGAGCTAACTGAGCTCCGCAAATAGGTAGTGCTAAATGCACTAGCGTACGGGTTTCTGGCCAGTACACCGATTTAACTTGTTGAGTAAAGCCGCCCAATTGATGGCTCCTAATGGGTAAGGTTATTTACGAAAGATCGTTATATTAGCAGGCTCGACTCTCTTCTGGAGGCTAGACGTTAGCTTGCAGTAACGGGGCGGGTATAATGCACCAAAATTGATGACAAATGAGGTCAATGTGAGTGACACGCAGGATCGATGGACGCTTGAGGATATTACCGCGCTTTTTGACGGTGTTTTTGCTGAGCGTTATCAAACCCGTTTAATCCGCGGCGGGGATGAACCTCTCTATCGCCCCGCGAATGCTGAAACGCCTTACCATCAGGTGATATTTGCGCGCGGTTACTACGCCAGCGCGCTACATGAGATCAGCCATTGGTGTATTGCAGGGGAGCAGCGTCGCCAACAAGAAGATTACGGCTACTGGTACTGTCCCGATGGTCGTAATGCCAAGCAACAGAAAGCATTTGAGCAGGCTGAAATTGCTCCTCAAGCGTTAGAGTCAATTTTAACCCATGCGTGTGGGCGCGAGTTTCACGTTAGCGTTGACAATTTAGGCGGGGAGGTAGAGGTGGATTTTAGCGCCTTTGCTGCGCAGGTTGAGGCCCGCGCGCAACGTTACCTAGAAGAGGGGCTACCTACCCGTGCTAACGCCTTCTGTATAGCCCTAAGAGGCTTTTATCACCAACAGAAGACGCTCGCAGCAGCCGTTGCCGAGGGGCGTATGTGCTTGGATCAAAGGGATGAGACGACCTTTGCCTAATCTTCTTCCGTCAAACGCTGGTGCATTGACAGCATTACCTCAAGCTCATGCTCTGGTCGCATGGGTTCTAAACCGAGCTCGCTGAATGTTTCGCGGCGCTGGCGATGCCACTCGCTTGGGGTGATAGAGGGGTAGAGCACTGACGCTGGAGCAAGCTCAACGAAGGGGTCTAACCCATAGGTATCAAACAGTCGCGCCAGAGCCGCCTCGTCATCACCGTTATCGCTAGTGTAAAGGGTTGCAGAGAAGTGATCGTTCTCAAGCTCTCGGATCACTTCCAGCGGGCTAACACCAAGGCTTTCCAGCTCCTCAATGGTGTAAGCACCTAATGCATTGGTATCTTCTTTGATCCAGCTATCATCCGGCTGTATCAGTGTTTGCTTAACACGGCCATCCGGCAGCGACCAAGCAATAGTGATCGGCAAACCATCATCTTCGCCCGTTTCAATAGCGATAAATCCTGGGTAGTCGGCCACGCTCGTACTCCTTTTAAGATTCCGTAGGAAGGCGGAAAAAACGCTGAGCGGTTTGCGTCGTTGCCGCTCCTAGCTCAGCTTCGCTAATGCCTTGCCACTGGGCTATTTCACGCACTATCCACGGCAGTAATGCCGGTTCGTGTCGGCGGCCCTTTAGTTTCGCTGGCAGATTCCGCGGTAGTAGGTAAGGGCAGTCGGTTTCTACCATCAAACGCTCAAGGGGTATATCGCTTACCAAAGGGCGTAAATGATGGCCCCGCCGCTCATCACAAATCCAGCCGGTTAGACCTATATGTAAGTCTAGGTCGAGATAACCAAACAGGGTATCGCGGTCAGCGGTAAAGCAGTGCACGACCGCTTGGCTGATATCGTCTCGCCAAGCATGCAATATTTCCCGCATACGCTGGCCCGCATCACGTTCATGCAAAAAAAGCGGCAAGCCACTTTCAACCGCTAGGGCCAATTGCGCTTCAAAGGCACGCTCCTGCTCTTGTGGCGTCGAAAAGTTGCGATTGAAATCAAGACCGCATTCACCCACCGCGACCACTTCTGGCATGGCATGCAACTCCTCCATGGCGCGCTCAAGGTTAGTATCCCAATGGCTAGCATCATGCGGGTGCACTCCTGCTGTAGCGTAGAGGCCAGGATACTGTTTGGCTAACGCCACCGCTTGCTTAGCGTGGGCCAAGTCGGTGCCGGTGACGATCATGGTGGATACTTGAGCCGCCTGAGCTCGCTGAATAACCGCCTCAAAATCGCGCGTAAAGCTTTCGTGCGTCAGATTTGCGCCAATATCCACCAACGGTGTGTTAGGGCGAAACTGTAGCGCTTCGGGTAAAAAATCATCCGCGTAAGCAGTAGCCAAACGTGACTCCCCATCAAGATGTAAAGCCACCATTGTAACGGCATGCGCCTTCATCGACTAATGGTGTATTAACAGCAGTAAGCCTAAACGATTGGCACGAATTGCAAAAAATCTGGCTTGATAGGTAAACAGGCAAGGCGCATTACCGCCTAAGATAAAATCACGCTAGGCGCACTGGACCACTACGACTGATTCAATAACGCCCTTTAATAACAACAAAAGAGAGCCGCATCACAATGCAATTATCTGATCGTTTATCTCATCGTTTTGCTACCTCAACCCTTGCCGCTGCCATCCTATTGGCCAGCTATGTACCTGCTGTCGTTGCCGCTGAAGGCATTTCCGATAATGAAATACGGATCGGCTACTTGGCAGATATGTCTGGCGTTTACCGCGACCCCATTGGCCCGCTGGGAGAAGATGCCATCAAGATGGCGATTGAAGATATTGGTGGGAGCGTCAACGGTGCCAATATCGTGGTATTTAGCGCAGATGACCGCAATAGCCCTGATGTCGGTTCAAGCGTGGTGCGTGAATGGATTGATGAACGCAACGTCGATATGGTCACTGGGCTGGTGGCATCTTCTGTCACTCTGGCGGCGGTGGGCCTGTTAGAAGAAGCGGATAAACTCGGCCTGGTCAATGGTGCGGTCTCATCGGGCATTACTAACGAACACTGCTCGCCCAACCATATCCACTGGGTGTATGACACCTGGGCGATGTCCAATGGCACGGCAAAGGCGATTACCGACGAGGGACATAAAAACTGGTACTTACTGAGTGCCGATTACTCCTTTGGTCACGCTTTGGAAGCCGACGTTACACGGGTCGTTACTGAAAATGGCGGCACCATTGTGGGCAGCGCCCGTCACCCTTTCCCCAGCAGTGACTTCTCCTCGTTTATGCTCCAGGCGCAAGCTTCGGGTGCCGATGTCATTGCATTAAATAACGCCGGTGGCGACACCATTAATGCCGTGCAAACGGCGGGCGAGTTTGGGATTACCCAAGCTGGGCAGATTTTAGCGGGCATGGTGCTGTTTAGTACTGATGTGCGCAGTATTGGCTTAGAGAATGCTCAAGGCCTGCAGTTTACTAAAGCGTGGTACTACGATTTAAACGACGAGACCCGCGCATGGGCGGAGCGTTTCCGTGAGCGCACCGGCAGTATGCCGACCATGGTGCACGCAGGTCTCTACTCCAGCACGCGACACTATCTAGAAGCTATTGAAGCCACCGGCACGGATGATACGCAAACCGTACGCCAACAAATGGCCGATACCCCCATTAACGACATTTTCGCCACGAATGGTTATATCCGTGAAGATGGCCGCATGGTCCACGATATGTATTTAGTGGAAGTGAAAACACCTGAAGAGTCACAAGATGAGGATGACCTGTTCCATATCATCCGCACAATTCCGGCGGAAGAGGCGTTTCGCCCGCTTTCAGAAAGTGTTTGCCCACTTGTTAACAGCTAAAGGGGTATCAATTCACAATAACAAGCTACAGGAGTGGGCATGACGACACCGACACTTATTCAGCGAAACACCATTGGGGCTGCTTTAAACCGCAGTGCACGAAAATATTCACAGCAGTTGGCCCTAGTATTTGGCGAACGCCAGTGGCGCTATCAAGCACTCAACCAAGCTGCTAATCGTGTCGCCAAGGGCTTGCTGGCCGCCGGACTGGCGCCCGGCGACCGGTTAGCGGTGTATGGCAAAAATTCAGATGCTTATGTGATTACTTGGCTAGCGGCTACCAAGGCTGGGTTGGTACATGTACCGATCAACTTTGCGCTAAGTAGCGATGAGTTGCGCTACATTCTTGAGCAGTCGGGAGCCGCAGGTTTGCTTAGCGATGTGAGCCTTGCTGAAAAAGTAAGCCCGGCGACCGACGGCTTAGGATTAGCGCTAATAGGAACCCTGCATGCCGACCAGGCGCAAGATGCTAACAGTTTTGATGTATTAGCGTATGCAACGTCAGAGCAAGATAGCGAAGAGCCTGAAATAGACATCGATGGTGCCCATCTGGCCCAGTTGCTCTATACCTCGGGCACCACCGCCGCACCCAAAGCCGCCATGATGACCCATCAGGCGCTAATGGTTGAATACATGGCCTGCATGGTTGAGTTGGACATTAAAGGCAATGAAGCCATGCTGGCCGCATTGCCCCTTTACCACTCAGCGCAAATGCATGTTTTCTTAATGCCAGCGCTGCTGTTAGGGGCGCCGGTCTACTTGCTTGAGGCTCCGCTGCCGGAGCTTTGTTTAAGCGCCATAGCTCACCACCAAATTGCCTCTTTTTTTGCGCCGCCCACGGTATGGATCAGCCTGCTGCGCCACGCTGAATTCGACCGCTTTGATATAACGACGCTCAATAAAGCCTATTACGGTGCTTCGATTATGCCAGTGCCGGTACTGGAAGAGTTGCAGCAGCGTATCCCAGGGGTAGGTCTCTATAACTGCTACGGGCAGAGTGAAATTGCTCCTTTGGCGACCGTATTGCGCCCTGAAGAGCATGCGGCGCGCCCCGCATCGGCAGGGCGACCAATTTTAAGCGTAGAGACCCGCATCGTAGATCTGGAAATGAATGATGTACCTGCTGGTGAGCACGGGGAAATCGTTCACCGTTCGCCACAGCTTATGAAAGGATACTGGGATAAGCCGACAATGACGGAAGAGGCTTTTCAGGACGGCTGGTTCCATTCTGGAGATGTAGGCTATTTCGACGAAGCGGGCTACTTGTATGTCGTTGATCGCATTAAAGACGTAATTAATACCGGGGGTATCCTGGTGGCAAGCCGTGAGGTTGAAGAGGGACTATTTAAGCATCCGGCCGTGTCGGAAGTGGCGGTGATCGGCCAGCCTGATGAAAAGTGGATCGAAGCTATTACCGCAGTGGTAGTTGTTAAAGAGGGACAACAGGTGAGTGAAGAAGAACTAATCCAACACGCCAAAATGTTAATGGCCCCTTATAAAGTACCTAAGCACATTATCTTTACCGATGCCTTACCCAAGAGCACCGCAGGCAAAATCCTCAAGCGCCATCTACGCCAGGATCTCAAGGAGTGAGTATGGACGAGGAAACTAACGCGCTGTTTTACACCATGATCAAGCGTTGCCTAAGTCAGGAAGTCGCGCCTTACTACAATGATTGGGAGGCGGCAGGCGAAATGCCGCGCTCGCTGTGGCATGCGCTGGGCGCTGCGGGTCTGCTCGGTATTGACCTTAACGAACAGCATGGTGGATTGGGGGCTGATATCGCCATAACGCAACTGGCACTGGAGGAGATATCTCGCCAAGGCTTTGGTGGTTTAGCCAGCGCTTATAATATCCACGCTAATATTGTTATGCCCTATCTGCAAAATCTGGGATCCACCGCCCAGCATGAGCGCTGGCTGCCTGCGATGGTGCGTGGCGAGTGTCTTGGGGCTATTGCGATGACCGAGCCCAACGCCGGTAGTGATCTTGCCGCCATGAGGACCCGGGCTAAACGCACTAACGAGGGCTGGGAGTTAAGCGGCAGCAAAATTTTTATCACCAACGGCCAGTTTGCTGACCTAGTGATTGTGTGTGCCAAAACCGACCCTTCCGCTGGTGCTAAAGGGGTTTCGCTGTTTTTAGTCGATACCCATCTACCCGGTTTTTCACGAGGTAAACCGATTAAAAAAATCGGACAGCATGCCAGTGATACCGCCGAGCTCGCTTTTGAGCAGATGCAGCTACCCCATGATGCGCTATTGGGTGAAGAGGGCGCTGGGTTTCGCTATTTAATGCAGGAGCTACCTCGGGAGCGTTTAGGCGTAGGGGCGCAAGCCCTTGGAGCCGTGGAGGGCGCTTTAGCACTTACCTTAGCGTATGTGCGAGAGCGTCATGCATTTGGTCAGCGAGTGGCGGACTTTCAAAATACCCGCTTTACCCTGGCTGAGATCAAAGCTCAACTGGATGTGGCGCGCGCCTACTTTGAGCACTGCGTGGAAAAGTACCGCAAGGGCACCATGAGCAGCACTGACGCCGCGATTCTAAAACTTCAGTTAAGTGAGCTTCAGTGCCAAGCGGTAGATCGTTGCCTGCAGCTATTTGGCGGTTACGGCTACACCCACGAATACCCCATTTCACGCTTTTATCTGGATGCCCGAGTACAAACCATCTATGCCGGTAGCTCAGAAATTATGAAAGAAGTGGTGGCCCGCTCACTGCTGGGAAAAGTGGCCTAGCCAGGTGTTTGCACACAAAGCACAGATTGAAGACAGGAGAGAGCCATGCGGCTGGATGATGTAGTGATTTTAGGCGGCGCACGTACCGCGATTGGTGGTTTTGGCGGTTCACTCTCAGCAATGGCACCGTTTGAGCTGGGGGCAATAACCGCCAAAGAAGCACTAAGGCGGGCAAGCGTCGAGGGTGGTGATATTGACCACTCTGTATACGGTCACATTATTACCACCGGCCCTCAGGATGCCTATCTGGCGCGGCATATTGCACTTGAAGCGGGAGTGCCGAAAGAGGCTGGCGCATTCAACGTCAATCGGCTGTGTGGCTCCGGCGTACAGGCGGTGGTGTCTGCCGCCCAACAGATTGCCATGGGTGATAGCCGCTTAGCGCTAGCAGGGGGCGCTGAATCAATGTCACGCGGGGCTTATCTGCTGCCTCCCCAGGCGCGCAATGGAGTGCGCATGGGTGATGTGAATATCCAGGATCTAACCTTGGGTGTGCTTAGCGACCCCTTTGGCAGTGGCCATATGGGCTGCACTGCCGAGAACATTGCTAAACAGTATGGCTTAAGCCGCGAACAGCTGGATCAATTTGCCCTGGAGAGCCATCAAAAGGCGGCACGGGCGATTGCTGAAGGCCGCTTTGACGAGCAAATCGTAGCGGTGGAGGTTATGCGAGGTAAGCAAACCAGCCAATTTTCCCGCGATGAACACGTGCGCGAAGGCGTCCAGCTTAGCGATTTAGCGCGGCTTAAAACCGCCTTCCAAAAAGACGGTGTGGTGACCGCCGGCAATGCCTCGGGAATTAACGATGGCGCGGCCACCTTAGTGCTGGCCCATAGCGATGAAGCCGCACAGCGCGGGCTAACACCCAGAGCCCATCTGCGCGTCGCCACCACCGCTGGCGTTGATCCAACGCTGATGGGCCTTGGGCCAATTCCAGCAGTGAAACGCTGCCTGCAGCAGGCGGGGCTAAGCATTAACGATATCGATGTGATTGAGTCCAATGAAGCTTTTGCTGCCCAAGCTATGGCAGTGGCGGAAACGCTCGGTTTTCCGCTAGACAGGCTAAACCCCAACGGCGGAGCGGTGGCATTAGGTCATCCGGTGGGCGCCACAGGCGCGATTTTAATTCTGAAAGCCATGCACGAGCTGGAGCGTACTCAAGGGCGCTACGGATTAATTACGCTTTGCATCGGCGGAGGACAAGGCATCGCACTGCTTATTGAGCGCATTTAGAACGACCTGACCGTAACAATAAAAAGTTTACAGGAGCACTTATGTCTTCAGTTACGCCAAAAATTTTGCCTGCAGCACCCTCTGCAACAAACCCCGCTCTGATGATTGGAGATTTGCTGGAGTCGGGCGTGCGCATGGCGGGTGATAACCAGATTGTCTACCGAGACCAAAGCCGCCATAGCTATGAACGCTTTCGCGAGCGAGTACATCAACTGGCCCACGCGCTGACATCCCAAGGCGTTAAGGCTGGGGATGTGGTAGCGGTGTTGGATTGGGATAGCCACCGCTATCTGGAGAGTTTTTTTGCGATCCCGATGATCGGCGCAGTACTACATACGGTGAATGTGCGCTTAGCTCCGGAGCAAATTCTCTACACCATGGAGCATGCCGAAGACGTTTTCGTGATCGTGCATGAAGAGTTTGTGCCGTTGCTTGAGCCGTTGGCCGACAAACTACTCCAAGTGCGCGGCTACCTACTTTGTCAGGAGGCTCCACAAGAAATCGCCACCTCATTGCCGCTAGTGGGCGAATTCGAAGCACTATTAAGCCACCAGCCTAAACATTACGACTTCCCTACCTTTGATGAAAACGCCGTGGCTACACTGTTTTACACCACTGGCACTACAGGAAACCCCAAAGGGGTTTTCTTCACCCACCGCCAACTGGTGCTGCATACCTTGGGTGAGGCAAACGCGTTCCAGGCACCAGGTTTTGAGCTGCTTAACCGCGACAAGGTTTATATGCCGATTACCCCCATGTTTCACGTTCATGCTTGGGGGGTTCCCTATACCGCCACATTAATGGGGGCTACCCAGGTTTATCCCGGCCGTTACGAGCCAGAAATGCTGGTTAAACTACTGGTGAGCGAGAAGGTCGATTTCTCCCACTGCGTGCCCACCCTGTTGAATATGGTGGTTAGCGCGGAGGCGATTGCCTCGAAACAGGTCGATCTCACCGGTTGGAAAGTATTGGTGGGCGGCAGCGCATTAAATCAGTCACTGGCAAGTAAAGCCTGGGCGTTGGGCATTGATACTCGCAGTGCTTATGGTATGTCTGAAACGTGTCCGATACTCACCGCGGATATTCTGCCGCGTGATATCGCCGAGGCCGATTTTGCAGTGCAGCTACCATGGCGCTGCAAAGCAGGCCTGCCGATTCCACTGGTGAAACTGCAAGTGGTGGACATGGAGGGCAGGCCGCTGCCGAGTGACGGTAAAAGTATTGGCGAAGTGCGCGCTCAAGCCCCTTGGCTAACCCAGGCTTATTACAAAGAAGAAGCACGTAGTGCTGAGCTATGGCGCGATGGCTGGCTGCATACGGGTGATGTGGGATTCCTTGATGAACGGGGCTTTCTAACTATTAGTGACCGCATTAAAGATGTGATCAAAACTGGCGGCGAGTGGCTCTCGTCGTTAGAACTGGAGAGCTATATCAGTCAGTGCCCAGGAATCGCAGAAGTAGCTGTGATTGGGGTGGCAGACGAACAGTGGGGTGAGCGGCCCGCAGCGTTAGCCGTCCCTGTGGATCTAAACAACCCACCTACAAAGGAAACGGTGCAGGCGTTTTTAGAGCGGTTTGTCAGCGAGGGCAAACTTAACCGCTGGGCGATCCCCAGTATGATTCGCTTTGTGGATGTTATCCCCAAAACCAGCGTGGGCAAGCTGGATAAGAAGCGTATCCGTAGCGAAATTTAGCCTAATGGGCTGACTAGCGAATACTGCCCGCCGTGCGCGCTTTACGGTACGCGGCGGGCGAGTTGCCTGTCCAGGCTTTGAAAGCACGGCTAAAGCAGGCTAAATCCTCAAAGCTCAAGGCTTCTGCGATACTGACAAGCGGCTTTTCGCTACAGGTAAGCGCCTGAATAGCGACATCACGACGATACTCATCTTTTACCGCTTGAAAATGCGTGCCTTCCTGCTTTAAATGCCGTGCCAATGTGCGTGCGGACATATGTAGCGCATCGGCCACACTGTGTACCGTGCTTGAGGTAGTCAGATGGCGTGATAGGTGTTCCCGCACCCGGTGAGTGAGCAGGCGATCCTCAAAAGAGACATAGAACCAGTCTGCGGGGGCACGCTTTAGAAAAGCGCCAAGATGCTTTTTTGTCTGCCGAATTGGGTGATCAAGTAATCCCCGGTCGATATAAATTGCGGTTTGGGGTTGATCAAAGCGCACCGTGCCGGGGTAGAAATAGAGGTAATCGGCGCTATGTAGCGGCTGAGTATAGGCACACTCCATCAAAATGGGCGGTATTTTGCGCGCGATCATCCACGAAGCGATGCCATGAAATAGCTTGAGCATCAGTTCATGAATTAAA
The DNA here is from genome assembly GCF_011050415.1 of Halomonas sp. Lineage (GTDB taxonomy): Bacteria > Pseudomonadota > Gammaproteobacteria > Pseudomonadales > Halomonadaceae > Vreelandella. The sequence goes on along the minus strand of NZ_DRFS01000003.1, from coordinate 244,233 downwards.
ATACGGCTTCCCATTAATGGCGCATGCTCCACCAGAGCCATTCGCGCCAAGTTTCCCTCAACAGTGAATGCATAGCCAAAGTCATCAAGCAGAATACGGAAGAACTGGGTGTAGCGATGTAACGCTACCTGCAAATTAGGCGCATCAAGCATACTTAGACAGAGTAGCTTCAAGGTGCCACCCCGCAGTGGCCGGGAGAAAAAGCCTGGGGTTTCATCGTCGAGTTCGTTAACTAGCCCACGGTAAAGCTCGGCAAACTGCTCAACGGTGACACGGCCATTAGGCGCAGTGAGCAAAAATGGCGAAATGCCAGCGCGTTCCAGGTAGAGGCTGGATGACGTAGTAGTGTTTGATAAGCCTTTAAACAGCTCATTTACAAAATGCATCGAGACGGTCACCGTCACTATCTGCCCGCCTTTAGAGAAAGTATTTTAGAGAAAGTATTTTGGTTGAAATGTTAATGACCCTGAGAGTAAAACGTTACCACGCTGGCGGTGAACGCTCTATAAAGATCCCTATCCATAACGTTCCCCCGCACAGCCCGCGCATGCGTTACACTGTGCGCCTCACGATTTAGGAGGACACCGCGTGACCCTGTTACGACTCGAACAGCTGCAACTCGCCTACGGCACCCATGTACTGCTCAATCGCGCCGACCTAACGGTTGAAAAAGGCGAGCGGCTGGCGCTGGTCGGGCGCAACGGCACCGGTAAGTCCACGCTGCTGAAGCTAGTAGCGGGGGATATCCTGCCCGATGATGGCTCCATCTGGCGCGCGCCAGGTCTCAAAATTGGCGTGCTGGCCCAGGAATTACCTGAGGCATCAGGCCTGACCATTTTTGATATGGTGGCCCAGGGACTGCCGGAAGCAGGAGAGCTGCTTTCCGAGTACGACCACCTTATCAATGATCCCGAGCCTGATATGGATCGCATGGCGACCCTGCAAACTCGCTTGGAAGCCATTGATGGCTGGTCGTATCACCAGCGTATCGACACGGTATTGACCCGCTTAGGATTACCTCCTGCAGCTGAAATGAACTCGCTCTCCGGTGGTTGGCGCCGCCGTGTGGCGCTGGCGCGTGCCTTGGTTGCCGAGCCAGATCTACTGCTGCTTGATGAGCCCACTAACCATTTGGATTTAGACACGATTGCCTGGTTGGAAGAGCAACTGCTGGCGTTTAATGGTGCGGTACTGCTGATTACCCATGACCGGGCGTTTCTTTCCAAGCTAGCGACCAATATTTTAGAGCTGGATCGTGGCCAGTTAGGTCGCTACCCCGGCAAGTACGAAGAGTATCAGGCCCGTAAGCAGCATGAGCTTGAGGTAGAAGCCCGTGAAAATGCCGAGTTTGATAAAAAGCTTGCCCAAGAGGAGGCTTGGATTCGTCAGGGCGTTAAGGCACGGCGTACCCGCAACGAAGGCCGAGTACGGGCGCTTGAAGCGATGCGCAATGAGCGTAGCCAGCGCCGTGAGCGTCAAGGCAATGCCAATTTGACGGTCGATCGCGGGGAGCGTACCGGCAAACGTGTGGTAGAGCTTCAAAGTGTTACTCAGCGGTTTGGCGATGAGATCATCCTGCAGAATATTAACCTTGAAGTACTTCGCGGCGACCGTATTGGCTTCCTTGGCCGCAACGGTGCCGGTAAAACGACCCTGTTGAAAATATTGCTGGGTGAGCTGGAGCCAAGTGAAGGCAAGGTCCAGATGGGCACCAACCTGAAAGTGGCTTACTTTGATCAATTGCGTGCCGGTTTAGAGCTAGATAAAACCGTCTACGACAACGTCGCCCAAGGTAGTGATCGGGTAAGTGTCGGCGGTAAAGATCGTCATGTGATGAGCTATCTTCAGGACTTCCTGTTCACGCCTGAGCGTGTGCGTCAGCCGGTGAAGGCGCTCTCTGGCGGTGAATCCAACCGTCTGTTGTTAGCCAAGCTCTTTACTCAGCCTGCTAACGTACTGGTTCTCGATGAGCCGACCAATGACCTTGATATGGAAACCCTGGAGCTGCTTGAAGAGCTGCTGCTTGATTTCGATGGCACACTATTGTTGGTCTCTCACGATCGAACCTTTATGGATAACGTTGTCACTAGCATGCTGGCCTTTGAAGGCGAAGGCGTTGTTCGTGAGTACGTGGGCGGCTATACCGACTGGATTCGCCAAGGTGGTAAACTGCCGCCAGCGCCTTGGGAGGGAGCCGCTCGTCAACGCACCGAGCCCACTTCTGAAGCGCCCAAAAAGGTAGCTGAAGCACCGGCCGTGCCAGCCAAGAAAAGCATCAAACTCTCCTACAATGTGCAGCGTGAGTTAGACGCATTGCCTGCCGAGATCGAGCGTCTTGAGAGCGAAGTTGAAGTGCTAGAGAGTGAGATGGGCGATCCTGCGTTTTATCAGCAGGAGGCGGATTCTATTGCTACTAAACTACAAGCGCTTGAAAAAGCGCAGAAAGCGCTGGAAATCGCGATGGAACGCTGGATGGAGCTGGAAGCCATGGCTGCAGGCGAATAGGGTTATTCACAAAAAAGGCGCCGCGTTGGCGGCGCTTTTTGGTTAGCGAGAGGAAAGCGTAGATTACTCGACGCTTTTTTCACCTTTCTTACCCACGCGAACTGCCAGCACATCGCACTGAGCACCATGCAGGACGCCGGTTGAAGTTGAGCCCAACAGCAGGGCGAAACCATGTCGGCCGTGGGACCCTACAACAATCAAATCCACATCGTGCTCTTCGGCAAAACGGTGTATCTCGGTGTCGGGCATTCCCACAACAACATATTGATCGGCTTCTGGTATGTGCGGGGCAGCAATTTCTGCCAGGCGCTTCTTAGCGTGATCATCCAACTGGTCTTGGATGCTGGTCAAGTCCATCGGAATATCGCCGCCATAGGCAAACCCTAGGGGCTCTAGGGTGTGCATGATGGAGATTTTTGCCCCTTGATTGCGCTCTGCGATCGCAACGGCGCGTTCAAGGATTTTGTGAGAGTCTTTAGTTAAGTCAACGGCTACTAAAATGTGGTGATAGCTCATGGCGTATCTCCTTAGCGGTGAGTACAAAGAGTAGCTTTGTAGGATGACCTCTACTTTAGATTGAGAGCCGTGTTTTAACAACGGGTTAAGCCTTAACAACGACTTGAGTCATAGTTATTAGAATAGCTCATTCAGAGTGTTTTATGTTGAAGGAAATTTAGCGATGGTTTGGTTGATTATTATCTTTATTCTGCTGTTCGTTATTTCCCCGGTGATGTGGTTAAAGCCGAATCCACGTCAGAAGCGTCAGCAGTCACTGCGTTCTCATATCGCTAAGCAAGGGGTGGTGATCAAAATGGAGAAGCCTCCGCTGCACCATTTTAAAGGTTTGATGCCCGCTTATCGCTGGCGCTACCCCCATGATGAGCAGGGCCCGGATTTTCTGCTTGTAAGAAATAGCCATGCTAGTGAAGCATTAGAGCCGTATTACGCAGGATGGCGATGGCGGATTGCTCCGCTGCGTCCATTGCCTGAAGCAGCTATATCGCCGTTAAAATCATTGCTGGAGCGTTTGCCCCAAGACGCCTTGGTGGTTCAATCCACTTCCCATACGCTGACACTCTGGTGGTGGGAGTCACAAACTGCAGAACGTTTCACCACCTATCTTCCAGAGTTTCAGAAGTTACGTGATGCGCTGCGGGGCTGCGCCGACCTACCAAATAAAAAGCCGCTCGTTGTAAATGAGCGGCCTCGTCGTCGTTACTAGATCATTATGAGGCAGGGCCTTCTTGATCGCGAGCCTGTATCGCTAAACCATTGGACTCAATCAGTGCCAGCCATTCGTTTAGCTGTTCAAGGTTTTCTTCTGTTAAGCCAGCAAACATCTCTTTGCGGGCCAACTGAGCAACGCTGTCGATTTTTTCCAGCAGCGGCATGGCGGCAGGGGTCAGATAAATTCGCTTGCTGCGGCGATCATTGTCGCAGGCACGCCGTTCAATTAAGCCTTGCTCTTCAAGCTGACCAAGCGTGCGCACTAATGAGGGAGCCTCGACGCCAATAGCACGGGCGAGATCGCACTGGGGGTGCCCTTCACCTAACCGCCATAGGTGATAAAGGGTGACCCAGCGCGTTTGCGTTAAGCCTAGGGGCGCAAGACGGCGATCCAAAATGGAGCGCCATAAATGCGGTAAACGTGCGATGCGAAAACCAACCGTAGAAGCCATAAGCAATTAGCTACCAATAAGTGTGAGTACGCGAATTGTCATTAGCTGCGCCGCTGAATGCAAGGTGTTCAACAATTCACTCCGTTGCTTGAGTTTCATCATCATTAGAACCTCTGGGTACAAAACGTCTTAAATTCAATCCGCTTAGGCCGCTGGCGCGTATTACGCCGTCCGCTTGTGAGGCTAATTCTTCATCCTCAGACACCTTGAAGCGAATTAACCCTAAACGCTGCCCACTGCTGGTCATGATATCGACGCGCCACTCTCCAGAAGGGTCTGCGGGAAAGTTTTGTTTGTTACTCCATGCTCGGTAGCCCTGCTCGCGCCCACCATTGATATTAAGTTCTACAACGTCCATTTCCTGCCCATTATGATGCCAAGCATGGGTAATGGTTTCACTTAACCCTCTAGGGGCACGGATAGCGGTATAGACATAAAGCCCATTTTCACTAATTGCCTGTGGCGTTAGCGTCATTGAGCCCTGCGGTACTCGCTGCGCAGTATCAAACGCAGGAGAAAGAGCGCTGCTGGTCATCCACAGACTGGCGGGCGGTACCCAAATCCGACCCAACCAAGCGGTATAGGCAAGAACGAGTGTAATGCCAAAGAAAATACACCAGCGTTTAAAAGAGCCTTGTTTCAGCAGGTGCCAGAAACTGGGCAGTGCAACTAGAATAGTAATGCTCAAAGCCAGCAGCAAACTCTGCCCGGTGGTGAGGTGCACCATGATAGGCAAAGTGACCAGTAACACCAGAAAGACGCACTGGGCATGGAATATAAAGTAGACGCTGCGCCAGCGCTCAGCGACTTTAAAGTACAGTGGATCAATAATGGATAGCAGGGCCATGCCACCCACCAGCAGCGCAAATAACGTTTGCCCGCTATTCCAAACTGTTGTCACCAAAATAAACGGCAGCGTAAAGAAAAGCGTTTCCTGGTGAATCATCTGCGCAACAAAGGTCGCGACACCGCGTGGCAGGGTGGGGTGCCCGCGTCGTGACAGCCAGCGGCTGATCAGACCTTCCGAAAGCAGTAGTGTCCAGGCAAGCACTAAGCCTAAGGCCAGCGCTGCGCCTAACCACTGCTGGCGATCCACCAGAAAGAAGCTGCCCAGGCCCGCCGCGAACGCCATAGGCGGCCATAGCCAGCTCCAAGGCTTCAGGCGTTCTACGATACGCTCGATACGCTGTTGAGCTGAAGCGATACGCGTTGGAGTGAGCAGTGCGCCCATGCAAAGTAACCCGCAAAATTATAGAAAGCGTGATTCTAACAGGCTGCTGGGCTTAACGCTGATCTACTGCAAATCATGCATTTTAAAAGCGACTAGCCAGCCCTAATCACGTTGTGCTGAATGAACGGATACGCTCCCATGCTGGTCAGAATAATTTAGTAGATTAGCCAAAAGTCAGGGCTTGACGTTATCAAGCAACTCAACCAAGCTAAGGCGATCAAACGACCGTATGAAATCATACACCCTGTTTTGCATGAATACCCGAATTGGTTGAATACAAGTGTGGCTGGTTCTTAGCTTAGAGCCCGCCCGAAATGTGGAGAGAGCGCGGATGATCTATCAAGGCAACGCCATCACGGTGACACGTCGTGACACCACGAATGGCAATGACGTCGCAATGCTCACTTTCGATTTGAAAGATGAGTCCGTCAATAAGCTTTCAAGCGCGGTAGTGGCAGAGCTCGGCGAGGCTGTGAAAGCTATCCAAGCCGAAAGCAGCTTAAAAGGCTTGTTAATCACTAGCGGTAAAGACGCGTTTATCGTGGGCGCCGATATCACCGAGTTTCACACGTTATTCGATAAAGGCGAAGAGTACCTGGTTGAGATGAATCTAAAGGTACACGATATTTTTAACGCCATTGAAGACCTGCCGTTCCCTACGATAACGGCGATCAATGGTTTGGCGCTGGGAGGCGGCTGTGAAGTATTGTTGACCACCGATTTTCGTGTGATGGGCGAAAAAGCGAAGATCGGCCTGCCAGAAACCAAGCTTGGTATTTTGCCTGGCTGGGGCGGTTGCGTACGTTTGCCGCGTCTTATTGGTGCTGATAATGCCATTGAGTGGATTGCCGGTGGTACCGAAAACCGTGCCGATGCTGCGTTAAAAGTAGGCGCCGTCGATGCAGTGGTTAGCGCTGAACAGTTAGAAGCAGCCGCACTGGATATTCTTGACCGTGCTAACACTGGTGAGCTTGATTACCAGGCGCGCCGTGCTGAAAAGACCAGCCCGCTGAAGCTCAACCCCATTGAACAGATGATGGCATTCGAAACCGCCAAAGGTTTTGTTGCCGGTAAAGCGGGCCCTCATTACCCTGCGCCGGTTGAATCGATCAAAGTAATTCAGAAAGGGGCTGGTGAAGAGCGCGGCCGTGCCCAGGCGATTGAGGCCAAAGCTTTCGCCAAGCTGGCGCTAAGCAGCGTAGCGTTCAATCTGGTCGGCCTGTTCCTCAACGACCAAGTGGTCAAGAAAAAAGCCAGCAAGTATGAAAAACAGGCCCAGCCGGTGAAGCAAACGGCGGTGCTAGGTGCCGGTATTATGGGCGGTGGTATTGCTTATCAGAGCGCGTCAAAAGGCACGCCTATTCTGATGAAAGATATCAAGGACGAGGCCATTGAGCTGGGCCTGAAAGAGGCCCGCAAGCTATTTGCCAAGCAGGTGGAGCGTAAGAAGCTGACCATCGAACAAATGGCTGAGAGCCTCAGCAATATTCGTCCAACGCTCTCTTACGGCGATTTTGGCAATGTTGATCTGGTCGTCGAAGCAGTGGTGGAAAACCCCAAGGTTAAGGGTGCTGTGTTAGCAGAAGTTGAAGAGAGCGTGAGCGAAAACACCATTCTGACCTCTAACACCTCGACGATTTCCATTAACCGGTTGGCGCAAAATCTCAAGCGGCCTGAAAACTTCTGTGGCATGCACTTCTTTAACCCGGTTCACCGTATGCCGCTGGTGGAAGTGATTCGCGGTGAAAAAACCTCCGATGCCGCCGTTGCCGCTACCGTGGCCTACGCGCGGGCAATGGGTAAAACACCGATTGTGGTCAATGACTGCCCAGGCTTTCTGGTCAACCGCGTACTGTTCCCCTATTTCGGCGGCTTTAGTTTCCTGGTCGAGCAGGGCGCTGACTTCCAGCATGTTGATAAAGTAATGGAGAAGTTCGGGTGGCCCATGGGGCCCGCCTACTTGTTAGACGTGGTGGGCCTGGATACTGCTGTCCACGCCAACGAAGTAATGGCGGAAGGCTTCCCGGATCGAATGGCCCGTGACGGTAAAACTGCCATTCAGGTCATGTACGATAATGAGCGCTTGGGCCAGAAGAACGATAAGGGCTTCTACGCCTACGAAGAAGACAAGAAGGGTAAGCCCAAGAAAGTTACTGATGAGGCCGCTTACGCCTTGGTTAAAGAAGTGGTGAAGGAGCACAAAGAGTTCTCTGACGAGGATATTATTGCTCGCATGATGGTACCGCTCTGTCTGGAAACCGTGCGCTGCTTGGAAGATGGCATTGTCGCTACCCCGGCGGAAGCCGACATGGCGTTAATTTACGGCATCGGTTTCCCTCCATTCCGTGGTGGTGCGCTGCGTTACATCGATGCCATGGGCGTGGCGGAGTTTGTTAAGCTGGCGGAAGGCTTGGCTGATGAGCTGGGGCCGCTTTATGCACCCACCGACAAGCTGCGTCAGATGGCTCAAAACAATGAGCAATTCTATTCCAGCGATAAGCCGGCCAACCAAGCTTAACCACCACCCATAGGAGATAAAAGATGAGTTTGAATCCGAGAGATATTGTGGTGGTTGACGGTGTCCGTACCGCCATGGCGAAAGCTAAAAATGGCGCTTTTCGCAATGTCCGCGCTGAGAATCTCTCTGCGGCGGCGATGCAGGCGCTATTCACCCGTAATCCCAATTTAGACCCTTCAGAAGTAGACGATATCATCTGGGGCTGTGTGAACCAGACGCTAGAGCAGTCGATGAACATTGCTCGCAACGCGGCGATTATGACCGGTATTCCTCGCACGGTGCCGGCACAAACCGTTAACCGTTTGTGTGGCTCTTCAATGACGGCACTGCACATTGCCGCCGCCAATATTAAAGCGGGTATGGGCGATTTCTATATCATCGGTGGCGTTGAGCATATGGAACACGTGCCAATGGCTCACGGCGTTGATGTTAACCCGGCGGCCAGCAAGTATGCGGCCAAAGCAGCCATGATGATGGGCCTGACCGCGGAGTTGCTGGGTAAAATGCACGGCGTTTCCCGGGAAGAGCAGGACAAATTCGGCGTTCGCTCTCACCAGCGCGCCCAGGCGGCGATGGAGAAGGGCTACTTCGATAACGAAATTATCGGCGTTGAAGGCCACGACCAGCGTGGCTTCAGGGTCATGGTTCAGCGCGATGAGGTCATTCGCCCAGACTCAACCTTAGAGTCCATGGCGAGCCTCAAACCGGTATTTGACCCTCGTAACGGTACCGTGACTGCGGGAACGTCTTCAGCGCTTTCGGTGGGCGCTTCCGCTATGGCTGTGATGAGCTATGAGCGTGCTCAAGCGTTGGGCTTAGCGCCAATCGCAAGAGTACTTTCGACCGGTGTGGCCGGTTGCGATGCCTCTATTATGGGCTATGGTCCAGTGCCTGCGTCTAAAAAAGCGCTCAAGGCCGCTGGCCTATCTGCCGCCGATATTCAAACTGTTGAGCTCAACGAAGCCTTTGCCGCGCAGGGGATTCCGGTGCTGAAAGACCTTGGCTTCCTGGATGCAATGGACGACAAGGTTAACCTAAACGGTGGCGCGATTGCGCTGGGGCATCCGTTGGGTTGTTCAGGCTCGCGTATCTGCACCACGCTGCTAAATGTGATGCAGCAGCGCGATACCACCCTCGGTTTAGCGACGATGTGTATTGGTATGGGGCAGGGTGTTGCGACGGTGTTTGAACGGCTGAAATAACCACCTCGCTCTTTAAAGTTTCAAATCGGCTCTGAAAAACGGCACCTTGCGAGGTGCCGTTTTTATTGGCAATGAAGTTATTCAGAATAAAGCCATTCAGAATGGAGCTATTCAGATTGAAAAGCCGAGCGGTGGAAATCTGCTGCAGCTTGGACTTCGGCGATGCCGCAGGTATCAGGCACCGGTACTGTGTTGCCGGCCAGTACGGCAAGTACCGCTCTTGTACCGTTGGCCAGTGACTCAAGGTTGTAGCCACCCTCTAATACAAACACTAAACGACCATCGCAATGCTGTTCAGCTAGCTGCTGTACAAAACCCGTCAGCGCGCCAAATCCCTCATAGGAAACATTGAGCGCTAAGTCGTGCCAGTGGGGGTCAAACCCCGCTGAGACTAAAATTATATCGGGCTTAAACCACGCTGTGGCCGGGGCGAGAATGTCCCGAAAAGCCTTTAGGTAGGCCTCGTCTCCTGCGCCAGCAGGGAGCGGAACATTGATGGTCGTGCCTTCGCCTAATCCCGCACCAATCTCTTCAAGGTGGCCTGAGCCTGGATAGAAGGGGGCCGCGCGATGAATATCGAAAAACATCACGTCGGGTTCTGCCCAAAAAATATCCTGAGTGCCGTTGCCGTGATGGGCGTCCCAGTCAACGATCAACACTCGTTCGCAGCCAAGTGCGCTACGGGCATGGGCCGCCGCAACGGCAACATTATTGAATAAGCAAAAGCCACGTGCTCGAACAGGTTCGGCGTGGTGTCCTGGCGGGCGAACCAGTGCAAAGGCGCTTTTAGCGCGCTTTTCCATGACAGCTTCAACCGCAGCAATAGCGGTGCCCGCAGCGACCTCTGCCGCATCTACGCTGCCGGGTGAGACCGCGGTAGTGTCTATATTGAGCCAGGCATTTTTACCGCGTAGGCTAAAAATGTCGCTCAGATAAGAGGTGGTATGCACTCTTGCAAGCTGCTCATGGGTGGCTGGTTTACCGCCTTCGATTTGTAAACCCTTTATCGGCGCTCTTTCAAGCAGCTGTTGAATGGCCTTCAAGCGGCCAGGATGCTCAGGGTATTTCCACGGCACTGGCAGGCCTGCCAGCAGGTGTCGAATACGTTTATCGATGCGTTCAGGTAAGAAGTCGGCCTCGATATTGGGTTCGTGGGCGAGTACGCGATCATCATAGAAGGCAATGACGTTATGCATAATGGCAACCTAAAATACGTGCGTTAGTGAACAGCAGTAGACGCTGAGAGCGATTTCCACCACATCTCAATCGCGCTACTGGCACGAAATGCTTTCCTACAGTAAGGCAGGCTAGGCAGCGTTATACAATCCCAGTTTCCATACTAAACGCCATGGTCATGCTGAGTTGTTCTACTTGGTCGGCAAATTCAGGCTGCCACTGGCCGCGTAAAATAAGGGGTGCCTGAACCCAGCGCCAGCGTAAACCGCTAACGATGGTTTCCACCGCACGCTGTGTCCCCGTACCATCGTGGCCTGCGCGAATATAGAGTGCGCAGGGCAAGCCCTGTTTCTTGTCTAAAACGGGGTAATAGGAACGGTCAAAAAAGTCTTTGAGCGCGCCACTCATATAGCCTAGGTTTTCCGGGGTGCCGAGCAGTATGGCATCACATGCAAGCACATCCTCCGGGCCCGCTTTTAAAGGGGGTTTTACCACGCAATCCACAAACTCAAGGTCAGGGTGGCAGGCGCCCCGATAGGCTGCATCCCGAAGAAGCCGGGTGTTTTCTGAAGGTGCATGGGCAATAATTAACAGCTGTTTACTTGGTTCAGAATTCATAGCAAAGGCCACGGTGTTACGCATGAAGCTAAAGGTTTGCGACAAGTGCTGAAAATGCCACACTGGTTAGGTAATGTTGTTTAGAGAGCCTATATGCCGAGTACAATCCTCATCAACGTCTTTTACGATGCGCAGTGTCCGCTGTGTCGTAAGGAGCGGCGCCGATATGAGCGTTGGGCAGGTAGCCGCGCAGCTGATATCGCTTGGCTTGATGTGAGTGAGCATCAACAAACCCTGCGGGAAAAGGGCGTTGATCCGGCAATGGCGTTGCGCTCTCTCCATATCGAAGTTGCACAAGGCCAATTGATAGAAGGCATTGATGCCTACCGCTTGTTAATGGCACGTATTCCATTATTAATGCCGGTTGCCTGGATAATTGGCCTGCCGGGGATTAAATCAGGGTTACGGGCACTTTATGATAATTGGGTTAAACGCCGCCTGCAGAAGCAGGGTCGGTGGCCCACTTAAGGTCTAGCATAGGAAGCCTGACAATGCAGCGAAGTGTGGTAAGTATTTGGGCGGTATGTATAGGAAGTTTACTATTGGCAGGCTGTGCCAGCGGGCAACGCCCTGCACCAACGCCGAGTCAAGCGGTTCCTGAGGCGCCGGTAACCACTGCGCAGCCCACGCAAAATATGGCGACTGCAAATACAATACCTGTCACCGGCATGGCGAGTGACTGGGTACCGCCGCTGCTTATCAGCCCGGAAGAAGAGGCGGCTTACTACGTTAGCCGCTTAGCAGATCGGCGCTTTGTGACTAGTTATGGTGGGAGCGACAACCGTCGTCCTTGGTACATTGCCGCAGAACGATTAGGTCAGATCGGGCTCCCTGCCGTTCCACTGCTATTTTCACGCCTGGATACGACCGATGAGTATGAGCAAATGTTGGTGCTCTATGCGCTTCAGTTGGCCACCCAAGACCCACAGCTAATGATCAGAACACGTGGTGAGTATATACAATTAGGCGTTGTGCTTGATCCGGCACATAACGCTGAAAATGCTGCAACTGCCCGGGAGTGGTGGCAACAGCACGCAACGCAGCTTAGCCTTTGAAGTGCTAACGTATGAAATACTCAGTCTATGAACGATGAAGTTCTCCAAAGACTGAATGTTTAACATAATTCATAGCACTAAAATAATTCAGGAGAGACATATGGCGTTTGCACTTTCTTCCATGCAGGTAACTAGCCCAGCGTTTGCTAATCATCAGGCAATTCCAGCCAAATATACAGGGGAAGCTGAAGATGTTTCTCCTGCGCTTGCTTGGCAAGGCGCGCCCGAAGGAACCAAAGGCTATGCCGTCATTTGCCACGACCCGGATGCGCCTTTGGTGAAAGAAGGCAACTACGGTTTTGTCCATTGGGTGCTTTACAACTTGCCTGGCGACCTTCAGGAGTTAACGGAAAAAACCGCTGTGGGCACGGCAGGAGTGAATGATAAAGGCGATAACGGCTATTGTGGCCCGATGCCACCGGAGGGGCATGGTCTGCATCTTTATTATTTCTGGGTGCTGGCGCTGGACCATCAAACATCGTTGCCAGAAGGGTTGACGTTGGCTGAGCTACTCAAGGAAGTTGAGCCACATCTGCTAGGCATGAATCGATTAGTGGGCACATATCAGCGCGACTGACATATTGTCTGGTTAGGGGCTCGCTGGACTTTCTGTGTAACCCGTGTAGGCTCCATCGCTTTCTTAGCTCTTATATTAGCCCTTTATCTAAGCCAAGTGATGGAGCCTTTCTGATGAGTGATCTTCCTAATTGTCCTGCCTGTGCCTCTGAATTTAGCTACGACGATGGACTCCAGTATGTATGCCCGGAGTGCGGTCATGAGTGGTCAAAGGTGGCAGAAGAAGAGGGCGCCGGTGATGCATCAGGTGTGCGCGACGCCAATGGCAATATGCTGGTCGACGGCGACAGCGTCACGGTCATCAAAGATTTGAAGGTGAAAGGCAGCTCACTGGTCGTTAAAGTGGGCACCAAAGTGAAAAGCATCCGCTTAGTGGATGGCGACCACGATATTGACTGTAAAATTGACGGTATCGGTCCGATGAAGCTTAAATCCGAATTTGTTAAGAAAGCCTAAGCTATTAGCAATAATCAAAAAAATAGCCTCCTGTTGCCAGGAGGCTATTTGCTTTTAACCATCGACTACATTTAAGCGGTGGTGTTAATCAGCGTCCCTACGCTGCCACTGGTAGCCAGCTGTAGTTCCTGTGGCATTGAGTCCATCAGCGCAGCTATATGCGCCGCTTGCCCGTCTATGGCCTGTTTAAAAACGCTGAACTGAGCTTCTTGGAAGGCTTGTGCCTGCCTCATGTCTAGCGTTGCGTTCACCATGTTGGTGACGGCTACATCCATTGTCTTGTCTCCTTCAAATATCGTGATGTCTTAGACAGTAGTGACACCTAATACACCTCGACGCTATCAGACGATATTGATCAATGCAAAGCAATATGAAGATAAATCCGCCGGTCATAGTTTTTTTAAATGATAATGATTGTTGTTTTTGATGCGATTAGCGCCGAACGTGCTGTTATTTTGCATAAATTGTTAACCATTTGGCTCTAGGGCTTCACATCAAATTTATACAGGACTAAAATGGTACTCAATTGGCGCAGCATCCATTTGATCAGCTGTGTATTGAGTACTTAAAGGGGAGTCGACATGCTCAAGCTTTCTCGGCTGACAGACTATGCCGCCGTCGTGATGGCGCAGATTGCCCGCCATTCTCAGGCATCGCATGCAGCGGCAGAGTTGGCTGAGGCCGTTCAGTTGCCACACCCCACTGTGAGTAAGACGTTAAAGATGCTGGCGCGGGCCGGGTTGTTAGTCTCCCAGCGCGGCGCTCAAGGCGGTTATCGGCTAGCGCGACCAGCGTCACAAATTACTGCCGCTGATATTATTGCGGCGATTGAAGGGCCCGTTGCCATGACCGAATGTAGCCAAGCAGAGGGCGATTGCGAACTTGTTGCCACCTGCGGCGTCGCTGACAACTGGCAACGGGTCTCACTGGCGATGCGCACACTGCTGGAGAGTGTAACGTTGGCGCATTTAGCCGATACAGCACCGATTAAGCTGCCGGTGCAACTGCCTATTCAAACGATCAGCCTGTCGGCAGCGTCGGCCTAGCGACGACGCGCATACAGCTGGCCTTATTTATTATTAAAGGCGATGACCTCGCCACCCCAACTGCCCGGAGGGTATCACCATGGCAAGCGAAGAAATGGAACAGTTGGTTCGTCGCGAATACAAAGATGGATTTGTAACGGATATCGAAAGCGACACCCTGCCACCTGGCCTTGATGAAAACACCATAGCCTTTATTTCCAAAAAGAAAGGCGAGCCGGAGTGGATGCTGGAGTGGCGTCTGGATGCCTACCGTCAGTGGCTGAAGATGGAAGCGCCTTCCTGGGCGCATCTTGATTATCCGCCGATTGATTACCAATCAATCTCCTACTTCAGTGCGCCGAAACGCCCAGAAGACGGCCCCCAGAGCCTGGATGAAGTTGATCCAAAACTGCTTGAAACCTATGAGAAACTGGGTATTCCTTTGCATGAGCGCGCTGCATTGGCGGGCGTTGCAGTAGATGCCGTATTTGACTCGGTATCGGTAACGACCACGTTTAAGAAGGAGCTTGGTGAAGCGGGCGTTATCTTCTGCTCCATCTCTGAAGCTATTCGCGACTACCCCGAATTGATTAAGCAGTATCTAGGCACCGTGGTTCCGGTGGCAGATAACTATTTTGCCGCGCTAAACTCAGCGGTGTTCACCGATGGCTCCTTTGTGTTTGTGCCGGAAGGCGTGACGTGCCCCATGGAGTTGTCTACTTACTTCCGCATTAACGCAGCTAACACAGGTCAGTTTGAGCGCACGCTGGTTATTTGCGAAAGCCGCGCTCAGGTCTCCTACCTGGAAGGCTGTACTGCGCCCATGCGCGATGAAAACCAGCTTCACGCCGCGGTGGTTGAGCTTGTCGCGCTAGATGATGCCTATATCAAATACTCCACGGTGCAGAACTGGTACCCCGGTGATGAGAATGGTGTTGGCGGTATCTACAACTTCGTTACCAAGCGCGGCGACTGCCGTGGTGATCGATCACGCATTAGCTGGACGCAGGTAGAAACTGGCTCCGCAATTACCTGGAAGTATCCTTCCTGCATATTGCGTGGCAAAGACAGTATCGGCGAGTTCTACTCGGTGGCAGTGACGAATGGTCGCCAGCAGGCCGATACCGGTACCAAGATGATCCATATTGGCGAGGGCACACGCTCTTATATCGTCGCCAAGGGTATTTCTGCCGGTAGAAGTAATCAGTCCTATCGTGGCTTGGTGAAAATCGGCCCGCGTGCCAAAGGAGCGCGTAACTTTACCCAATGTGACTCGTTGCTGATTGGTGACAAGTGCGGTGCGCACACCTTCCCTTATCAGGAAATTGGTAATAGCACGGCGACGATTGAGCACGAAGCAACGACGTCCAAAATTGGTGAAGACCAGCTGTTCTACTGTCAGAGCCGCGGGATTTCGGAAGAGGATGCGGTCAGCATGATTGTGAATGGTTTCTGTAAGGACGTCTTCCAAGAGCTGCCCATGGAATTCGCCGTTGAAGCCGAAGCCCTGCTCAGCGTGACTCTGGAAGGCGCGGTGGGTTAATCGTTAGCTGCCTACTTCATTTAATTATATTAATGTCGCTGCGGCGACTCGCCAAGATTAGAAGGTAATCAATATGTTGCAAGTGAATGATTTACACGTCACCGTCGAAGGTAATGAAATTCTTAAAGGCCTCACCCTGACCATTAACGCGGGTGAAGTGCACGCCATCATGGGGCCAAACGGCGCGGGTAAATCGACACTATCGGCGGTGATTGCCGGTAAAGATGGCTACGAAGTTACCCAAGGTACGATTACGTTTGAAGGTAAAGACGTCCTTGAGATGGAAATTGAAGAACGCGCCCAGGCCGGTTTGCTGTTGGGGTTCCAGTACCCGGTAGAGATTCCAGGGGTTAAAAACATTTACCTGCTGAAGTCTGCGCTCAATGCCCAGCGCGTAGCCCGCGGCGAAGGCGAAATGCCTGCACCGGAGTTTATGAAGCTGGTGAAAGAGAAGCTCGGCTTTATGAAAATGGACGCCAGCTTCCTGCAGCGCGCTGTTAACGAAGGTTTCTCCGGTGGCGAGAAAAAGCGTAATGAGATCCTGCAAATGTTGGTTCTCCAGCCCAAGCTCGCCATGTTGGATGAAATCGATTCAGGCTTGGACATCGATGCCATGAAAGTAGTGGCTGACGGCGTTAACAGTCTGCGCGCTGAAGACCGCGCTATCTTGCTAGTTACTCACTACCAGCGCCTGCTCGATTACATTATTCCAGACAAAGTCCACGTGCTGGTTGATGGCCGTATTGTTAAAACCGGCGACGCTGAACTGGCTAAACAACTTGAGGCCAACGGCTACGAAGGCATTGAGGAGTCTGCGGCATGAGCGATACGCAAACCTTTTTAGACACATTGAAGGCGCGCAGCCAGCGGTATAAGGCTGAGCCTACTTGGGTGGCCGCTCGTCGTCAGGCGGGCGCGGCTCGATTTGAAGCGCTGGGTTTCCCCACCCGCCGCAATGAAGAGTGGAAGTACACCGACGTGCGCTCCATTGCTCAAGGCAACTTTGCCCTAGCCGATGATGCTGAATTCTCACCGGCCAGTGCTGCTGCGTTGACGTTGCCTATTGATGCTTACCGTCTGACCTTTGTTGATGGTGTTTTTTCATCGGCGCTGTCAGATGTGGAGGCGCTGCCGTCCAGCGTTCAAGTGTTGCCGCTTTCCAGGGCATTGGTAGACAACCATGAAGCCGTGGGCGGGCCACTGGGTCGCTTAACCGGCGTTGATTTTTCACCATTTTCGGCGCTTAACACAGCCTTTATGGAAGAGGGCGCCGTCGTGCGTATCGCGCCTGGTACAGTGGTCGAAAAGCCTATCTTGCTGCAGTTTTTGTCCCGCGCAGGTAAGCCGGTAATGAGCCATCCGCGTGTCTTGGTGGAAGCCGGCGGGCGCAGCGAAGCGACCTTGATTGAGCATTATACAGGTGAAAGCGAAGCGACTAACTTTACCAATGTCGTTGTCGAATTAATGCTTGACCGTGGTGCAATACTCGCTCACTACAAGCTGCAGGAAGCGCCCTTGGGCGACATGCACGTAGCGAGCATTCACGTGGAGCAGAGTCGTGATACCCGCTATACCTCCTACAATCTGAGCTTGGGCGGCGCCTTGGTGCGTAACGACTTGATCAGCGACTTAAATGGCCAGGGCGCTGAGACCAATTTCTACGGTCTGTTCTTCGGCCAGGGGCGTCAGCACGTCGATAATCACACTAAAGTGAATCACAATGCGCCATTGACGTTCTCGAATGAGAACTATAAGGGCATTTTGGATGACCGTGCCCACGGTGTGTTTAATGGCAAGGTGTATGTAAAGCGCGATAGCCAGAAGATTGAAGGCTTTCAAAGTAATCAAAACCTGCTTCTTTCGGATCGCGCCCATATTGATGCCAAGCCTGAGCTTGAGATCTATGCCGATGACGTTAAGTGCTCCCATGGCACCACGACAGGCCAATTGGATGAAGAAGCGATTTATGCGCTGCGCACCCGTGGCATCGATGAAGCGACCGCTCGTGGCTTGCTGACACTCGCCTTTGCCGGTGAAGTGCTGGATAAAGTCACTTTGGATGCGATTGCTGAACGCGTTGAGCTGGCGGTTGCGGGCAAGCTGCCGGAGCGGTTTAACCTTGCTGGACTTGTTGAAGCTGCTGTCGCACTTAATGACTAGCAACCACCCGCTCTCAAGGGCTATATCAGGAGTGATTAATGCCACACACCGTTATTGAGTCGACGCCCATGCGTGCCCAAGCAGCCTTTGATGTCGCTAAACTACGCAAGGATTTTCCGATTTTGTCTCGTGAAGTGCATGGCAAGTCGCTAATCTATTTGGATAATGCAGCGACGAGCCAGACGCCTCAGCAGGTGATTGATGTGTTTAGCGAGTACTATTCCCGCTATAACGCTAATATTCACCGTGGGCTGCATACCCTTGCCGATGAGGCGACGGCGGCGTTTGAAGGCACGCGTCACAAAGTTCGGGCGTTTCTCAACGCGGAAGACGCGCGCCAGGTTATCTTTACCCGTGGCACCACGGAAGCGATTAACTTGGTGGCTCAAAGCTGGGGGCGTAAAAACCTTGCCCCCGGCGATGAAGTGCTGATTTCCATGTTGGAACATCACTCCAATATTGTGCCCTGGCAACTGCTGGCCGCTGAAATTGGTTTTACCATCAAGGTGATTCCGGTTGAGGAGAGTGGCGCGCTGGATATGGCTGCTTATAGCACGCTGCTTAGCGAACGCACCAAGCTTGTGGCGGTGAACCATGTATCCAATGCGTTTGGGACCATTAACCCGGTCCAAGAGATGGCTGCGCTTGCCCATCAGCATGGCGCGCTGATTCTGGTTGATGGCGCTCAGGCGGCACCTCATCAAGTCATCGATGTGCAGGCTATCGATGCGGACTTCTATGCCTTCTCGGGCCATAAAGTGTATGGCCCCACCGGTGTAGGGGTGCTCTACGGCAAGCAGGCGCTATTGGAAGCGATGCCCCCATGGCAAGGCGGCGGCGAGATGATTAAAACCGTCTCCTTTGATGTGGGCACCTCTTTTGCCGCTATCCCTCACAAGTTTGAGGCTGGCACACCCGCGATTGCCGAAGTGATTGCCCTTGGCCGAGCGCTGGAGTGGGTTGAAAGTGTTGGTATCAATGCTATTGGTGCATGGGAAGGCCAGCTGCTCGACCACGCTACTCAGGCGGTAGGGCGTATTGATGGGCTTCGCATTCTTGGCACAGCACCGCAAAAAGCCGGCGTACTTTCGTTTGTCGTGGAGGGGGCGCACTCACAGGATATCGGCCTGCTGATCGATCAGCTCGGTGTCGCTATTCGTACCGGGCATCACTGTGCCCAGCCACTGCTTGCCCATTTTGGTGTGGATGCTACGTGTCGTGCTTCGTTTGCCGCGTATAATACCCTCGAGGAAGTGGATCGCTTTATTGAAGCACTCCAGCGTGTCATTGGCATGGTGCGTTAAGGCCGCCTCTTTAAAGATAGTGATTTAAGGACAGTTATGGATCTTGAGCAAGTCGCTAGTCTCGAACGAGGCCAACAGTTGCCGCTCCAGCGCGATGTAGAGGCTATTGCCATTCCGTTTGGCAGCACGCAAACGCTGGCTGAAGATAGCGTTGTCAGCGTAATGCAAGCCAAGGGTAGCTCGGTTAGCGTTGGTTTTGAGGGGCGTCTCTTCTTAATTGAAGGGAGTAACTTGGATGCCCTGGGGCTAGAAGCCTTACCTCGTCCCACGCTTCCAGAAACGGCATCAGAAGAGGAGATAGAGCAGTTTGTGTGGGATCAGCTACGCACTTGCTTTGACCCTGAGATTCCCGTCAATATCGTTGATCTGGGGCTTGTTTACGGCTGTCGTATTGAGCGTCTTATCAATGGCGAGCGAATTGCCACTATTCGCATGACGCTGACAGCACCTGGATGCGGAATGGGCGATGTTATTGCAGCGGATGCGCGAAATAAGATTCTGGGCGCGCCGCAAATCAGTAAAGTACATACCGAAATTGTCTTCAGTCCCCCCTGGAGCCGTGACATGATGAGTGACGAGGCCAAGCTCGAACTCGGCATGTTTTAACCCCGGTTGGGGAGCTGGATGCATAACTTTTTGTTGAGATGGATTAAGCGGTTATTAATGTCGCTAGGAGCATTATTGCTGCTGGCGACATTGCTGTTTATAGCAGGCAATTTATGGGTGCTGGCGACGACGGCAGCGTACATTGAGCAGGAGCCTCAACAGTGCCGCCCTGATGAGATAGGTATCGTCTTCGGCACGTCTCACTGGACGCGCAGCGGCGTGCGTAATCCTCATTTCCATGCACGTATGCGTACCGCCGCTACATTGATCAATAAGGCCCAAGTACAGCATTTGCTGCTTTCAGGGGATAACCGTACCCAGGCGTATAATGAGCCAAGGGCGATGTGGCGTGAGCTTTATCGGCGGGGTGTGGCGCCAGAACAGTTAACGATGGATTTTGCAGGTTTTAGTACTTACGACACGCTGGCACGTGCTCGGGATGTTTTTCAGTTGGACCAAGCACTGCTGATTACCCAAAGCTGGCATCTTCCCCGCGCCGTTTATATTGGTCGGGCGCTAGGTATGGATGTCACCGGCTGTGTTGCGGATGATCAAGCAATAGGCGTAGAGAGGGGGCTTAAGCTGCGGGAATGGGCAGCGCGTGTGGGTACCCTAGGCGATCTCTATATATGGGGGAGAGAGCCTTATTTCCTTGGTGCACCTGAGCCTATTGCATTGCGACGGCCTGGTGAACGGCAAGACCCGGTTGAGTTGCTTGAGGGCAGACCCGTGGATCTGCGTATGCCCACGCCAGACGATCGCTTTACCAATCCTTAATAATTTAAATGCTTGGCCTTATCAGCGCTCAAGCGATCAGCCTTTCAAATTCTTAGCGATGCGTTTTTCGCTTTTGCAGCGCATACAGCTCGCGGATAAGTTTACGGCATCCCTGCATGCACTCTTCAACCACCGGTTCGATGGGGTCGGGCAGAGGGTGTGTAAAAAGAGAAGAGAGCGCTTGCATCAACACCCGCTCTTGCTCTAATAACTCATTGATCAGCACTTGGCTATCGTTGCCGACAAAGCTTTTCAAGCGACTCCACAGCCATAAAAAGTCGTCACGCTCAACGTCTGCATCCCGTGGCAGCATTTTTAAATGCGCACGCGCAAGTTCCTGCAGCTTACGCATCTGCTTAAGCCGAGCAGTATAGTGTGGCTTTAAGGCATCACGCAGTGAGGGCCTCAGTCGTTCAATATTGTCTTGGAAATAATCAATGCTATCGGCCAGCGCTTCCAATACGCTGTCCATCGCCACTTGGCGATTATCGAGAAACATGAGCGTCTACCTCCTTCGGTGACGCAGATTGTGGGGGTGACAGCGCCGATTTGCCACCCCCAGAGCGGATTATTTTTGCATTTACGCCTTAGCCTTTAGGCTTGGGGGGCGCTTTACGAGCCGGTACCGCATTTTTTTCAATATGTTCAATGATCATGCCAGCGATATCTAGCCCGGTGGCACTCTCAATGCCCTGCAGGCCTGGTGAAGAGTTAACTTCCATAATCACTGGGCCATGATTAGAGCGCAGTAGGTCGACACCTGCAACGCGCAGCCCCATTGCTTTTGCTGCACGAATGGCCGTGGAGCGTTCTTCCGGGGTAATGCGAATCACACTGGCGGTGCCACCACGGTGCAGATTCGAACGAAACTCACCGTCTGCCGCCTGGCGTTTCATCGAAGCGACTACCTTATCGCCAATCACGAAGCAGCGAATATCCGCGCCGCGCGCTTCTTTGATGTACTCCTGCACCATGATATTGGCTTTCATGCCCATGAAGGCCTGAATCACTGATTCCGCCGCCTGATTCGTTTCCGCCAACACCACGCCAATTCCCTGGGTGCCTTCAAGCAGCTTAATCACCAGCGGGGCGCCTTTCACCATGGTGATCAGGTCAGGGATATCATCTGGAGAGTGGGCAAAGCCAGTGATCGGTAGTCCCAACCCTTTGCGCGAAAGCAACTGCAAAGAGCGCAGTTTGTCCCGTGAGCGGGTAATAGAAACGTTATCATTGATAACATAGGTGCCCATCATCTCAAACTGACGAAGCAGTGCGCAGCCGTAAAAGGTGACCGAAGCACCAATGCGGGGAATCACCGCATCAAAGTGCTCAATTTCCTCACCTTTGTAGTGAATCGAAGGGTGGTGAGAAGTAATGCTCATATAGCAGCGCAGTGTGTCTACCACGCGCGCGGTATGTCCACGCTGCTCTGCGGCCTCAACCAGGCGACGAGTAGAGTACAAATTGCGATTGCGCGAAAGCAGGGCGATATGCATGTAAGGGGCTCCGAGCCTAGCAAAAGGCGAGTAAAAAAGGTTAAGGCTCACCGTGTAAAAATGCGGCACCGGGTGCAACAAGCAGGCGGCGCATGGCGCGGCGTCCTAAGAGCATCGGATGGCGCATATTACTGCGGTCAGTCAGGGTGAGTTCAACAGGAAAATTTAAATCGCCCATCTGCATAGGGGTACGAATGACATAGCGCCATTCACTATGTCCGTTTGAACTGGTTACTCGACGACGATCATGTAAATGTAAATTGTAGCGATGAGCCGGTGTTGTTGGCCCCGCGCTATGAGTGATGAAGCTTACCCACAGTTGACCATCTTCATCTTCATGTGTCTCTATCTCTTCTGCATGCAGGGCAGATGTGCGCGCGCCAGTGTCCGCTTTACAGCATAGGTGAAGCCTTAGCTCAGGTAACGTCACCATTTCACGGCGACCAATCACCGCCTTGGCCTGATAGGGTAATTCCTTCACGGCTGACTCCTTGCAAATAAAAGTGACACCATCAGATTAAGCATTTCTCTGTGACATCATCATGGCTAAACGGCGTTGAATAGGGGATTCTTCAGGCGCATCACGCAGCGCCATCATTACCGGTAAGCGTAGTCTGGGAATAAGTGCTAAATCGCGTACTGCGTTGGCAAAGTCGGTACGCTCGTCTTCTGCCAAACGTTGTAGAAAAAGAGGTAGACGGTCACCATCTTCCAGATATTGCCAGCCGCGCCCTGCCATTGCGGCCAATACATCCGGCCCGCTGGCGGCTGTGTCAGTTAACAAAGCGCTGTACCACTCACCGGCCTCGGCTGAATCGGCATTACCCACAGCGCGAATGCAGGCACTCAATGTTTCCACATCGCCCTGTTGAGCGGCGGTTTCACCACGCAGGCGAAGCGCTGACACTAACGTGTCGGAAAACGTCTGGTGCTCTAAACAGTAGCACAATGAATGAATAACGGCGGTGGGTAGCTTGGTCAGCCGAAACGCTAACGCCTCAGCGTCAGATGGATCCATTCGGATCACATAATCGGCTATCCCTTGTAAACCTAATGCCTGCCAATCAATGGCTTGTTGGCCGCTAAAGTAAGCTTCAACCGGCTCTAAATGCTGGCTCGCGGTAAGGCCCCTGTCTTGCGTCGCGCGTGCATTAAGCATCGCTTGAAAGGTGACATTAGGTGTGAAGGCAAGGGGATTATCCTTCATTAAGTGCTCTACGTCCGCTGTTTCTTCGCGGCCAACTTGAGAAACAGTGCGCCCTAATGTTTCCAGCAGGCGATTTAAAAACGCATCACGCTGGGCGGGGGCTAGCAGCCCTTGCTCATCTAGGGGCAGGGCTAAGAACCAAATGGCAGGTTCGGGCATGTCGCCCAGACGAAACATAATCGCTAAACGTGCCTGGCCTTGCCAAGGTTCGGGCCAGGCCATTTCGCCCCTTTCAAAGGTAGTCAGTGTTGAGCGTGGGCAAGGGGTTACATGGCGCCCCATATGGTATAGAGAAACCTCTGCACCGCTGCGGGTGAAAAATTCATCAAGGGTTTGAATTGGTTGCATAACATCCTTCCGCATTTCAAGCCTGCACTCTACCTTGCTGATGTGGCGCTGTCAGCCGCCGCAGTGGATAAAACACACTGTTTATTACAAAGCCTTAACAACGCTGATGACAATACGGTTAAAAATTAAACAACTGGGTGTAAGCCGCATGAGAGCAAGCGCTGCGAGACCTTTCCATAGTTTATCCACAGGCTCGTGCAGGTTTTCTGTGGGTCTATGGATAACTTTAATCCATGGCTGTGCTGTAGCAAGCAGATCGCTGAGTAGAGATAATAGTCAGCCAAGGCGTTTATTCATTTAACCAAAGGTATCTGCAAACGTATTTATGAGTACTTATCAGCCACTGCAAACTGCGCTTCTAGAGCTTGAGGCGTCAATGAAAGCTGCCAATCTATGGCGAATGCCGACACCCGATGCAGAGGCGTTTGCCAGTCAGCAGCCATTTTGCATCGACACAATGTCGCTTCCACAATGGATACGCTTTGTGTTTATTGCACGCTTAAACGCATTAATTGATGCAGGTGCAACGATGCCCGCGAAATGTGAGATAGCGCCTGCCGTAGCGGCGTATTTGCAACAGGAGAAAGTGCCCGCGCATCACCAACTACTGGTGGTACGCGCAGTAGAGAGAGTTGACCAGCTGGTAACCGAAGGCTGATGGCTATCTAAAGCGGAATATGGTTGAAACAACAAAGCCTGCTCGCTGAGCAGGCTTTTTGGTTGATACTAGGTAGGCATTATAGCCGTGGATAACTTAAAAACGGTAGCTAAGTCCCGCCATCACAACCAGCGGATCAATCTCCACGGTGCCTGCCGAGGCGCCATTGACACTAGCATCGGTATCGATATCTATGTACCAGGCCGCAGCATTCAGCGCCCAGTTGCCATCAATCAATAAGTCGACACCGACTTGGCCCGCAGCGCCCCAGGAGTTATCAAGGTTCAGATCGCCAATCGTTAACTGTTCATCCGAAAAACGGGTGTAGTTAATACCTGCACCTACATAAGGCTGTACCCGCGAGTGCGTGCCGCCAAGTGGATAGTACTGCAGCGTTAGAGTAGGCGGCAGGTGCTTGGTAGAAGCAATATTATCGCCATTTAAATGGATGTCATGCTTAAACGGCAGAGCCGCTAAAAGTTCGACACCGACTTTATCGTGAAAGCGATAGCCCAGCGTGAAGGCAAAGTTGGTTTTATCCTGTACATCCACAGAAAGCGCACCGCCAGCCAGTGAGCCGTTGTCACTGGTCGGAGCTATTTTGGCTACACCAACGCGGGTAAAGAAGTCGCCAGCACCGTAGGCGAATACCTGGCTGCTGGTCATCATCGCCGCAGCAGCAACAGTGGATACAAGTAGAGTAGGCAGGGCGGCTTTACGCATGGGATCACTCCTGTTGTTAAAGCAAATAGTAAGACTAGACGGCTCTCGATAGCCGCTTCACGATGAAACCAGTGTAACGAGACCCAAGGAGTGGATTATTGATCCAGGGCAAGGGTTAGGAGAGGCAAAGAGCCTAGCAGTGCTAGCATCCTATTAGGGGCACCCGGAAGTCAGATAAAAAAAGCCACTATCGAGTAGTGGCTGTAATTGGAGACTAATACCGGAGACTGAGTGAGCGGCATCAAGCTGCCGCTCACGAACGAAGCGTCGTCCTATTCAGCCGTTGCCAACAGACTGGCATTGCCGCCTGCTGCGGTGGTGTCGATACATAGATGGCGCTCCACCACATAGCGATCCGGTGAGATGGTTTGGGTCTCGAGCGGGATGATGGCACCGTCGCGCTTGGCCAGCGCAATCCGTAGTTCACGGGTCCAGTCGCTGGCACCAGCGGCGGCGACTGCGGCAATACCTTTGACCTCGCTGAGTGTCTCGGCTGAAACGCTTCCATCAAGCCCGGCCACCGGCGCGCCGGCATCAATCAACGGTTGAACTGCTTGAACCGCGCCTGGTGCAACGACGACCGCCGCACAGCCCGCGCCGAGAGCCTGAGCAGCCTGTGCAATGGCGATATCAATATTCGGTCCTAGGCACAGCACCACTCCCTTGGGATACATCGCTAATCGGTTGCTTTCCCCCGTTGGCCCCGGCAGTGTTTGTGATGTCATATCTAAAGCTGCCGTTTCGGCAAGCGCCTTGCGAATCACGCCTCTTTTGCCTGAGAGGGCCTTGCGCAGCACCTCAATCCGATTGGGCCGTACCGCCCAGTTACGCGCATCCAGCCCGTCAACAGCTGCTTGGAGGTCGCTGAGTGGTACGGCATTCCCCTCAGCTGCCCCGTGGCGCTCTGGGTCCGCAGTGCGGCGAAAGCGCGTTACGTAGAGCGGGCCACCGGCCTTGGGTCCGGTGCCCGAGAGGCCCTCGCCGCCGAACGGTTGAGAGCCAACGATGGCGCCGATTTGGTTACGATTAACGTAGACGTTGCCGACATGAATACGCTCGACGATCTGCTGCACGCGGTCATCAATGCGGGTATGCAGGCCGAAGGTCAGACCGTAGCCCTTGGCATTAATGTCGTCGACCACCTTGTCGATATCGCGCGCTTTGAAGGTGGCTACATGCAGCACCGGGCCGAAGATTTCACGCTCGAGATCTTCAATGCCGCCAACCTCGATTACCGCCGGAGTAACGAAAGTGCCGTTGGTTGGCGCGGATAGCTTCTTGAGTACCTTGCCAGCTTTCTCATGCGCTGTTACATACTCGCTGATTTCGGTCTGGGCATCGGCGTCGATCACTGGCGAGACATCGGTGTCGGTGTTCCAGGGATCGCCGATGGTGAGAGCGTCCATGGCGCCGTAGAGCATGTTGAGCAGCCGGTCGCGGGCCTCTTCCTGTACATACAGCATGCGCAGTGCGGAACAGCGCTGGCCAGCCGACTGGAAGGAGGAGATCAGGATATCGCGTACCGCCTGTTCGGTCAGCGCCGTGGAGTCCACGATCATGGAGTTGAGCCCTCCGGTCTCGGCGATCAACACCGCATCGGAGCCTGCGTTCTCGGCCAGCGCCTTGTGGATGATCTGCGCCACCGGGGTAGAGCCCGTGAAGCATACGCCGGCGATACGTGGGTCGCTGGTCAGCGGGCCGCCCACCGTCGGACCATCGCCTGGCAGCAGCTGCAGGGCCGCTTCCGGCAGGCCGGCCTCACGCATTAGCTCGACGGCACGGGCGGCGATGAGCGGCGTCTGTTCGGCGGGCTTGGCAAGTACCGCGTTACCAGCCACCAGGGCGGCCGCGATCTGTCCGGTGGTGATGGCTAGGGGGAAGTTCCACGGGCTGATGCAAACGAAGATACCACGGGCGCTGCCGGGCTCTTCAGCTTCCAGCCGCTCGCCTTCGTTGGCATAAAAACGTAGGAAATCCACTGCTTCACGCACTTCGGCAATGCCATCGAACATCATCTTGCCCGCTTCGCGGGTGGTGATCACGGTCAGCTCGGCGATGTGCTCTTCGTAGAGATCGGCGGTGCGGCGCAGTACCTCAGCACGCTCGGCTACGGGGCGCGCCGACCACTCTTTGAAGCCTTGCTCGGCGGCATCGAGTGCAGTGGCGACCTCTTCTGGAGTGGCTTCATGCACCTTGCCGATCACGCACTTGCCATCGGCGGGGGAGACGGCATCACGCGCCGGACCCTTGGGAGCAGGGTTGCCCACTAGCATGGGGCCAGCTGTCCAGGTGGCATTGGCAAATGCTTCGCGTGCATTTAAAAGCGGCAGAATCGAGGCGGGTTCGTTGATACGATAGCCCTTCGAGTTCTTGCGGTCGGGGGTGAACAGTTCGCCGGGCTGGCGGATTAAGGGGCTTGAAATTTCATTGCCGAGTTGCTTAAAGCCTTCAATGGGGTCCCTTGCAACATCGCTCGGTGGAATCGAGCTATCCACCACTTGGTTGACGAACGAGGAGTTGGCACCGTTCTCTAGCAGGCGGCGTACCAGATAGGCCAGCAGGTCGCGGTGTGCGCCCACCGGGGCGTAGATGCGACAGTGAGTGCCTTCCGTCTCCTTGACAATGTGATGCAGCGACTCGCCCATGCCATGGAGGCGCTGAAACTCGTAGCTGTCCTTGTCACCCCCCGCCATCTCCACAACGGCGGCACAGGTATGGGCGTTATGGGTGGCGAACTGCGGGTAGATACGGTCGCGGCGGTCGAGCAGCATTTGGGCGCAGGCCATGTAGCTGACATCGGTGTTGACCTTGCGGGTGAAAACAGGGAAGGTTTTGACCCCCATTTCCTGGGATAGCTTGATTTCGGTATCCCAGTAAGCACCTTTCACCAGGCGCACCATGATCTTACGATTGAACCGCTCAGCCAGCTCATAGAGGGTCTCAATCACTGGGGCCGCGCGACGACCGTAGGCCTGAACCACCACACCGAAGCCGTCCCACCCATCCAGGCTGGGGTCGGCCATTAAGGCCTCAATCACGTCGAGGGATAGATCCAGACGATCCTGCTCTTCAGCGTCGATATTGAAACCGATATTAGCCTTGGCGGCTTGCTGCACTAATTCTTTGGCGCGTGGTACCAGTTCCGCCATTACCGTGTCGCGATGGGTGTATTCATAGCGTGGATGTAGCGCCGAGAGCTTCACTGAAATGCCGGGGCTGCCACGTACATCGCCCTTGGCCTGTTCAGCAATGGCGGAGATCGCCTTAGCGTAAGCTTGGTGATAGCGAACGGCGTCCTCATCGGTACGCGCTGCCTCGCCTAGCATGTCGTAGGAGTAGGTGTAGCCCTGTTTCTCGAGTTCACGGGCATTCTTCATGCCTTCTTCGATGGTTTGGCCGAGTACGAACTGGCGGCCAAGAATTTTCATCGACTGGCCAACGGCCTTACGTACCACCGGCTCGCCCATGCGGCGCACCAAGCCGCGTAGCGCTCGCGTCGGCCCCTTGGGGTCTTCTGCTAGTACCTTGCCGGTTAATAACAGCGCCCAAGTTGAGGCATTCACCATTGATGAGGACGACTTGCCCAGGTGGGCGCCCCAGTCGGAGGGCTCAATCTTGTCGTGGATCAGGTCGTCGATGGTTTCTGCATCGGGCACGCGCAGCAGCGCTTCAGCGAGGCACATCAAGCCAACGCCCTCGGTGGTTGAGAGTCCGTACTCGGCTAGGAAGGCTTCCATCATTGAGGGCGACCTTTCCTTGCGCACACGCTCTACGTACTTGGCGCCGATGGCGGCGACCTTCTTGCGGTCATCCTCCGATAGCTTTATACATTCGATAAGCCCGTGCAGCACCTCTGCCTCATTGGCGTCGTAGTTGCTGCGAATACGTGAGCGTAGATCACTCACATCGCTCTGCAGGTAATGATTGGCTTCGGTCATACAGGGTCTCTCCTTGCTACACGAGAGGGCTCCCGCAGGAGCCCTCTCGATACTTTGAATGCGCTCAGCGCATCGCGACGTATTACTAGCGATTAATATGCTGATATTCACCCGAGTCGTCAGTCATGTTGCTCACCACTAAGATGGCAATGAAGGACGCGATAAAGCCGGGGATGATCTCGTACACACCAGGACCACCCATGAACTCACCGTTCCAGCCCAAGGCAATCCAGATCATGACGGTAGCAGCACCCACTACCATGCCTGCAATGGCACCATTGCCGTTTGTGCGCGACCACATCAGCGAAAGAATAATCAGCGGGCCAAACGCCGCACCGAAACCTGCCCAGGCGTTACTGACCAGCCCCAGTACCTGAGAGTCTTCGTCAGAGGCAATCACTGCGGCAACAATGCCCACCAGTACTACACATACACGGCCTACGGCCACACACTGTTGTTCGCTAGCGTTCTTGTGCAGGAACAGGCGATAGAAGTCTTCAGTGAGTGATGATGACGCCACCAGAAGCTGGCTGGAAACGGTACTCATGACCGCCGCAAGTAGCGCTGCATAGAGGAAGCCGGTGATCAGCGGATGGAACAGCAAATTAGCGAGGACAATAAAGATCGTTTCGGGGTCCTGGATATCAAGACCATTTCGGATCGCATAGGCACGACCAAATATGCCCAGAGAAACAGCACCAATTAGGGAGATAAGCATCCAGCCCATGCCAATGTTGCGGGCAATAGGAACATCTTTTTGAGACCGGATCGCCATGAAGCGCACAATGATATGCGGCTGGCCGAAATAGCCCAGCCCCCAGGTAACGGCAGACAGCCACCCTATGAAGGTTAGCCCTGCCGTCCAGGATAATAACGTAGGATCAACTTCATTAAGAGTTTCTGACGCCTGGGAGAATCCGCCGCCACCTTCGCCGAATAGCACCACCAGAGGCATGATCACCAACGCTAACATCATGATGCAGCCTTGCACGAAATCCGTCAGGCTCACGGCTAGGAAGCCACCTACAACGGTGTAAATAAGCACCACGCCGAGTGTGATCATGACACCCATCGAGTAGTTACTCATATCACCAAAGTTATAAACGCCGGAAAACGCACTTTCAAACAGCTTGCCGCCTGCTACTAAGCCAGAAGCCGTATACACCGCGAAAAAGATAACGATAACGATGGCAGACACCGTGCGTAAAGATAGCGCGCGGGTTGGAAATCGGTTGGCTAGGAAAGCCGGAATGGTAATCGCATTGCCGTAATGAATTGTCTGTTCACGAAGACGCGGTGCGACCAGAATCCAGTTGAAAAGTGCGCCCACGAGCAGGCCGATACCGATCCAGGCTGAACCCAGGCCCGATACGAACATCGCCCCGGGTAACCCTAGCAGCAACCAGCCGCTCATATCCGAAGCGCCAGCCGACAAGGCTGCCACTTGCGGGCTGAGGGTTCGGCCTCCCAGCATATAATCTTCAGATGAAGACGTTGATTTGCGCATGGCATAAACGCCTATGGCGACCATCAGCGCAAAGTAACCAATTAAGCTAATCCAAACACCAGTAGCCATGAAAATTCTCCAGTTCGTCAGAATGGAGCTAAGTTATGTACGAAAAATGTTTAAGCACGCTGACTTTTCGTACAACCCTAGCGCCGACAGGTTTTACGCCACACCAGATAGAAACCGGTAATGGAGCGGTTTTAATTTTTGTTAATCCTTACGTGACTGGCCCCGGCAGAGAAACTGCCTAGGAGGTCATGACCAAAGTGGTTTGTGCGTTTTTTCGATCTGATCCCTATGCCCATCATCAGCAGCAAAGACGCTACGAGTGTGAAGGCATTCCCTATATTATTATCCGCCATAAAATAGTTTCCTTTTCAGGATTTCAGGTTGTTTTCGTATGAGTTGTTCACTCATCCTTGAGCGTCAGTAGCGACGCGTTGCCGCCTAAGGCAGCGGTGTTATTAGTAAATCGGTTTTCTCGGTGACAAGCGCTGTACATAGTGCGAGCCACTGGCTTCACGGGGGTGCCGGAGAGCGTGTCTAGAACAGTTTGCCAGATGGCAAGGGCACGCTTTTTCTTGGCATTGAGCATTGAAGCCCCCCGAAAGTCTAAACAGAACTAATAGCTAGAAGGGCATAGCGCCCAAACGATAAGCGAATGTAGAACGCGGTCACGTTAGGTGTATGCCGTTTTCAAGGCAAAACGTGTCAATTCCACGGTAAGAAAAGCAACACTACGACTTTAGTGGAATTTTTGCTGGCCTGCCAGCGGGCCTAAAGGACGTTTTGATGCGTTGGCTGCAACCGGCGGCGCATCGCATTGGCGCAGCTTACGGGGAGACAGGCCATAGCTGCGTCGAAACGCATGGGAAAGCGCGCTCTGATTGGCAAAGCCCGTTTGAATCGCAATATCAGTGAGGGGGAGACGGCTCTGTAAAATCAGTTGGCGCGCCGCATGAAGGCGCTGGCGCTTCACATACTGCCAGGGTGATAATCCCGTTTGGGCACGAAAACAGTCGGAAAAGTGTGCCTCGCTTAGGCAAGCCAAGCGCGCAAGATCTGCTACTCGTAGCTCATCGGCTAAATGCTGACGTATAAAGCGGTCAATACGGGATAAGTCTAATCGTTGCTGTGCAGCACCTTGGGTGGTTCCAAGCCGCGCTTTCAATGAGCCTAGCAGAGTGGCTGCTAAACGATCTTGCTGAAAAGATACGTCTGAAGTGTCAAAGCCTTGGGCAAGCTCGCTTTCCATAAAGGCCAGGTAGTGGCGCAGTGCGTTATCCAGCGCAAAAAAACGTGGCGCATCGAATAGCGCGACTAGCTCACGGTTTTCACCGGTCAACGCAGGCGCATCCTCAGGTAGGTCGAGAATTAACTGCCGATTATGCCCATTACCTGAGTAGTAGTGTTCGTGGTTAGCTGGGACGATGCAGCCCGAAAACGCATTAACCCGACCACCCAACCCCTCGATTTCAAATTCCGATGAACCGCACAGGGTAATCACGATCTGATGGAAATCGTGAGAGTGGTGGTGGGTTGCACTGGCTAGCGGAATTTGTCGAATGATGCTGGGCATAGCAGGCCTCTTAAACCTTGATAGCTACTGCTGGCGGAGAGCAGTATGGGCAGACAAGTGATCGCGAAGCGCTTTAAGCTCTGCCTGCCCCTCTTGATTGAGTAGCGGTTTACCTTGAGCAATCAACCAGCGCCTACCGTGCTGATCCATTAAGTGGGCTGCGCGACGCCTAATGCCATCTAGATACTCATTATGACGGATCGGGTAGCCAATAATGGTATTCCACTCGGTTTCGCTTACTTGGCTGGCTAACGCTTTATCAAACAGGGCAATTAAATCTTTAGGCTCAGTGCGATACCGTGGTGTGCTTGAGGTCATTAGTACCAACATGACGGAGCCGAGCACCAACAAGCATACTCCCAATACTAATAAATACAGCGCCATTCGCTGTGCTCCCAAGCGATCTCAGTGAATAAAATAGCCACTTAATTATACGCCGCATGCTGCTTAGTACGAAAAATTTTAATTTTTTACGAACTTTTCCTTCACAGCGTGTCTGAGTTAGTACAGACAACATCGCGATAGCAGTCGCTAAAGTTGTTGTTCTGGCTCTTTTGTTTTGATCCCTTGCTTCCGCTACTCATTGAGTAGCGGTTTTTTTTTGGTCAATCAATAAGTTGTTTGAAAGTTAGTAAGATAGTTAGTGGCGACGAATAGTCAGTAGGGCGATTAGGATATCACGTCGGGTAACAATCCCTACTAACCGCTGCTGTTCAATGACCGGATACACCTTGGGTTTGGCACCTAGCATTTCCTGAGCCAAGTCAGTAATGCTTTTATTGGGTGATACGCTGAGGACTTCATGGCGCATTAGCTCTCTAACTAAGGGGGCTTCGTCATCATGATAGATGCTATCCAGCACGCGGCCCAACACATCCTGTTCTGAGATAAAGCCAACGAGACGTCCAGCGCTATCAACAACCGGCGCCCCTGGCAAACGATGGACGGCTAATCCCTGGGCTAAGGTAGTAATTGAAGCATCCGGTGAGACGCGATAGCAATCTCGGGACATGATGTCGCGGACGATGTGGGGTGTTGTTGTATTCATAAAAAAGCACTCCTTACGCATCGTGTTCAGCTAACGTATTCAAGCCATATTGTTAGCTATCGGTAGATAAGTGCATCACAGGCGCTATTGTCTGATAATCGGCTTTTGTTGGCCCTAATGCAGTATCGACTTCTTTACTGTAGGTGATTTACCCGAACAACGTAGAGTTAGCACCCTGGCTTTATTCAACGCTTTAAGGAGCCTCTGATGGATGCACGCGAATATCTAAACCGTACAGGAGTGGGTCTGGACCGTGATCCTGACCGTCCCAATACGTTGGAAGAGAAGGCCTGGGAGCGGGCACGTGGCTCTGGCCACCAGCGTCCTAAATCTGGTACGCCCCACGATTGGGAGGATTGGGAGCGCCATCACGATGACCTGGCTGAAGGTGCAGAAACGCTAGAGCAAAAGTTCGATAAAGAGGCTCATCGACTCGCCCAAGAGCGGGCGGTAAAAACAGCAGCGCAGCCCGTGGCTAGCACGGTGGAACACTTCACTCCACCGCCAAAAGTGGAGACAGTCCCAGTTCAAGATGTCGCCCCGGTACAACCAGCACAGCAAACCATGCCGGAGCCAGCTGGCTTAACGCTTGGCTATCAGGCATTGGCAATTCTGCTCCCGCCACTCGCCGTAGGGCTAACCAGCGGTGGTAGTAAGCGGGTGATGATCAGTGCGGTATTGACGCTAGCAGGGTGGGTGCCCGGCGCTATCTATGCATGGTTATGGATTCAACGCCGTTAACTATATTGATGCCGTTGCGTTTACTGCTTGGCACTTTTGATTAGGTGCGTATAATTCGTGTAAACCGCTCTATAAAACGAGGTTTACAATGAGTTATTTGATTGGCGTCACGGCGCTGTGGGCATTCTCCTTTTCATTAATAGGGGTTTACTTAGCAGGGCAAGTTGATAGCTACTTTGCCGTTCTGCTTCGCGTGACGCTCGCCATGCTGGTGTTTTTACCTTTCTTAAGGCCCAGCCTGCTGCGTGGTAAGCAGCGCTTGGCCTTAATGGGATTAGGCGCCATTCAGTTGGGGGTGATGTACACCTTTTTCTATCAATCCTTTCTGCTGCTATCGGTGCCAGAAGTTCTGCTTTTCACTATTTTCACCCCTATATATATTGCCTTGCTGGATGATTTGCTGTTTGGCCGCTTTACCCCGATCTACTTAGTCACCGCGTTGCTCGCGGTAGTAGGTGCGGCCGTTATACGTTATGACGGCGTTGATAGCGGTTTCTGGGCGGGGTTTTTAGTCGTGCAAGGTGCAAACCTTTGTTTTGCTCTTGGGCAAGTGGGCTATCGTCGACTAGCGGCCGATTTACCCCCCACGTTAGCTTGGCACAATGTTTTTGGCTGGTTCTTTATTGGCGCTATGTTAGTGGCACTGCCCGCTTATCTTCTCTTTGGTAATAGTGGGGCACTGCCAACCACATCGCTGCAGTGGGGTGTATTGGCTTGGCTTGGTTTAGTGGCTTCAGGCGTGGGCTATTTTGCTTGGAACCAAGGCGCCACCAAGGTGGATGCTGGTACCTTAGCGATTATGAACAATGCCTTGGTGCCGGCAGGCTTAATCGTCAATCTAGTCATATGGAACCGTGATGCAGATATTCCGCGTCTATTGCTTGGCGCACTTATTATGGGCGCCTCGTTATGGTTAAACCATTGGTGGTGCCAGCGTCACCAAGTGGCCGTTAATTAGGCTATTTGCCCGTTAGGTAAGGTGTCTCCATAATGGTGTCTTATGTTCGCGAGAGTCGGCCCATGTGTAACACCTTACAATCACTATCCATGCCGCCTTCAAACGGCCGATCAGGCACGCCATTTAAAACGATTGGTCTGATTGGTCGCTTGGGTAGCGAAAAGGTGGTCGATTCCCTTCAGCGACTGGTGACCTATCTTGTCGCGCATAATTACAAGGTATTGGTAGAGGATCGTACCGCCACGGTCTTGCCGCATCATGGCCAGCCGGAAGCAAGTCGCCGAATGCTGGGGGAACTGTGTGATTTAGTCATTGTGGTGGGGGGGGATGGCAGCTTATTAGGAGCCGCTCGCGCCCTATGCCGAAGCGGCACACTGATTCTAGGTGTTAATCGAGGTCGGCTCGGCTTTTTAACCGATATTTCTCCTGATGAGCTTGAAACGCGCGTAGGTGAAGTCTTAGCAGGGGAGTTTGAGGTTGAGCAACGCTTCTTGCTCGATGCAGTGCTTTATCGCAATGGCGTGGCGGTAGGTAATGGCGAGGCCTTAAATGAAGTGGTGCTGCATCCTGGCAAAGCGGTGCGCATGATTGAGTTTGAGCTATTTATCGATGGACAGTTTGTCTACAGCCAGCGCAGCGACGGCTTGATTGTGGCCACGCCTACCGGTTCTACGGCCTATGCACTCTCTGGGGGCGGGCCCATTATGCATCCCAAACTGGATGTAGTGACGCTGGTGCCCATGTTTCCCCATACGCTATCAAGCCGCCCCATTGTGATTGATGCCGCCAGCGAGATACGCATTCATATTGGCGAAACTAATCAGTCCTATCCGCATATTAGCTGCGATGGTCAAACCCGGGCGGTGGCAAAGCCTAATGATGTGTTAGTGATTACCCGTAAGCCTGAGCGCGTCCAGCTGGTACATCCAATTGGTCACAATTTCTATGAAGTACTGCGCAGCAAGTTAGGCTGGAGCCATCGGTTGGGGGATTGAGTATGGAGGGGTATGACCTAATTGGTGATGTACACGGCTGCGGCGCAACGCTGGCTTCATTACTCGAAAAGCTGGGCTACCATCATCGCGCTGGTGTATATCGTCATCCACGCCGCAAAGTAATTTTTCTCGGTGATCTGATTGATCGCGGTCCACGTATTCGCTTGGCGGTGACCATCGCCCGACGCATGGTTGAGCAGGGTGAGGCGTATATCGTGATGGGAAATCATGAGTATAACGCGCTGGCGTATACTCATCCTGCTCCCGCCGGTAGCCACAAACGCTGGTTGCGAGAGCACACGCCGCGCCATAACCGGATTATTCAAGATACTCTGGAACAGTACCGTGACTACACCAACGAGTGGGAGGATACGTTGGCATGGTTTAAAACCATTCCGCTTTGTTTGGAGCTAGACGGCATTCGCGTGGTGCATGCCTGCTGGGATGAAGAATTGATTAAAGAACTAAAGCAGCGTCACCCGGATTGTTGTATGGACGCGCAGTTTTTAGTCGAATCGACAGACGCCTCTACCCAGGCATTTCGGATTTTAGATCGTCTAACCCGCGGGCCTCATGTCTCGCTGCCTAAGGGAATCGCAATACACTCTGGCGATGGTTTTACGCGGCAGAGTTTCCGTGCCCATTTTTGGGCTGAGGCGCCTCAGCAGTGGGGCGATGTGGTTTTCCAGCCAGATAACCTGCCGGGTGATCTAGAAACACGCGAACTGACCAGTCAAGAGCGGCAGAAGCTAAGTTACTATGGGCCCGAGCAGCCCCCGCTGTTTATTGGCCACTACTGGTGTGAAGGCATTCCAGCACTGCCTGCCAGTAATATCGCGTGTCTGGACTATAGTGCAGTTAAATATGGCCGTTTGGTGGCGTATCGATGGAGTGGAGAAGCGGCATTGAACGCCGATCATTTCGTCTGGATTAAGGTTCCTAAAGAGGAGCGGGCGCTACCGAAACCATGGGAAATTGACTTCGATTAGGATGGTGTTTCTATTGATACATAACTTTACATAATTTTTGCAAAACAGCTGAACTAACCCTGCTGTCGGCTATCAGAGTAAGTGTTCCCTTGAATGATCCCTTGCTTTATACCCGGCGGTTTTTACCGCCGGTTTTTTTTGTTTGCAATTTTTTCATGTGATCAACCCCCCGCAGCGGCTAGCGTGCCGCCAGCGCTTTGATTAGAGAGATGATATGCATCCAGTGATGCTTCTGCCCGATCACGCGGATACAAGCGAACTGCGCCAAGCGCTTTGGCACCATCGCATTGGTCACCGCATTACCGATGAACAAGATGGACAACTGTTATGGATTGCAGACCCCCGCCAGCAGGATGAATTGAACGCCCTGGTAGAACGCTGGAAGCGTGGTGAACCGTTGGTGCTTGAGCAAACGGCTAAACGCCCGCACAGCATAAATACGTCACTCACATCCCTTGGCAAAGTGCCCGTTACAGCACTGATGATCGTGATTAGCTTAGTGGTGTTTGCGCTGATCGGAATTTTTGGCGACCAATTGATAGTTAACCTAACCATTGTGCCGATAGGTATTGCTGGTGGTGAGTTGGTGTTCGGCACGCTGTCGCAAACGCTAACGTCGGGCCAAATATGGCGAGTGCTATCGCCTGCTTTTCTGCATTTTGGCTGGATGCACCTGATTTTTAATCTAATGTGGGTATGGTATTTCGGTCGCCAGATTGAGGCACTGCAGGGCAGTCGTACCATGTTACTGCTACTGATTGTGGCGGGCATTGGGGCGAATATAGCGCAGTACATGACCGGCACCGTACTGTTTGGGGGAATGTCTGGGGTGGTATATGCCTTACTAGCGCATGTTTGGTTAATGTCGCGGCGGGTGCCACAAAGCGGTTTCTTTGTGCCGCAAATGTTAGTGGTATTTATGTTGGGGTGGATGGTGTTCACCATGACCGGTGTGGCGGGCAGTGTGGGATTTGGCAATATCGCAAATGAAGCGCATTTGGGTGGGCTACTCGTGGGGCTTGTCACAGGCTGGTATTATTCATCCCGCCGTTTGAAAAATCGTTAAGAGGTCTGTAATGAGCGAAATGACGTTCGAGAAAATGATTAACCAAATGACGCCTGCGATTTACGAGAGCCTTAAACAGGCCGTTGCGCTGCGTAAATGGCCCGATGGTCGTCGTTTAACGCCCGAGCAGACTGAGTTGTGCCTGGAAGCGGTGATGCGCTACGAAGCGGAAAATAATGTGCCAGAGGAAAACCGCGTAGGGTATTTAGAGCAGCGTACCTGTGGGGCGGCCGCTACTGGCGCAGGTGTATCGCCTGAAATGGCCGGTCTGGCACGGGATGCCTCGCGTGATTGAAGCGGCAGTACCGGGTTTTTCAGTACAGGGCTGTTTAAGCAAAATGGCGGCTGCCTTACCCAGCTGCCAAGATCAACAGGTGGTATATCATTTACGTGCAGGTGAACACAGGCTGGCGCTAAATGAGCGCATTGGTGAGCCGCTTAGCCTGCGTTGGACAGGTGCCATTGCTTGCACCCACTGCGGGCGGGCGACAAAAAAAAGCTTTGCCCAGGGCCACTGTTACCCCTGCTTTAAGCGGTTAGCTCAGTGCGATACCTGCATCATGAAGCCGGAAACCTGCCATTTTTTCGAAGGTACATGCCGGGAGCCTGAGTGGGGTGAGCGATACTGCTTCCAGCCTCATGTGGTGTATTTGGCCAATTCGTCGGGGCTGAAAGTTGGCATTACCCGCAAAACGCAAATGCCGACACGCTGGTTAGATCAAGGCGCGATTCAGGCGTTACCGATACTTGAAGTTAATACGCGTCAGCAATCCGGATTTGTCGAAATGCTTTTTAAGGAGCAGGTGGCCGATCGTACCAATTGGCGTGCCATGTTAAAGGGCGACGTGGACACAATGGATTTAGTTGCTGAACGCGATCGCCTGCTGGGTCTGCTAGCCGATGGGCTGAAACAGCTGCGCGATACGCATGGCAGTGACGCCATTCGTGCTGTTGACGCACCAGCGCAGCATTTTCATTACCCGGTTAGCGTCTTCCCAGCCAAAGTCGTATCGCACAATTTTGATAAACAGCCGCTGGTAGAAGGCGTGCTGCAGGGCATTAAAGGACAGTATTTGATCCTTGATAGCGGGGTGATTAACCTTCGTAAATTCACGGGTTACGAGATACAGATAAGTTAAAACGGGCTAGCCACAGCGCGGTGATTTGGCTAAGGTTACGGGGTAAACCGATCCCGCCTTATGCTACGCAAGGAAGCTTCAATGCCCTGGCTTAAACTGCTTCACATTGCCGCGCTAGTGATTTGGTGCGCTTCGCTGCTTTATCTCCCTGCCTTGCTGAGTCAGGCGCTGCAGCTTCGTAAAGACTCTGGCTTTGCCCAGGGCACACCACCCATGCCGCGCTTTTTTTACAATTCCATTGCCACTCCAGCAGCGCTGGTCGCGATTGCCTCTGGAACGCTGCTGTTTTTGCTTCACGGTTTGCTGGGTGGCTGGTTGATTTTTAAACTGGTGGCCGTGGTCGCAATGGTGGCCGCTCATGGAAGCTTCGGCTGGCTCATTTTGCGCTTAGAGCTCGGCCACTATCGATGGGTGAAACCCGCCAACTGGGTAGCGCTGTTCGTTGCGTTGGCAGGTATTATTGCAGTGCTTACCTTCGTGCTGGCGAAGCCATTGGACTGGAGTTAGTGGCGATGTCATCGAATGCAGTTAGGTCTTCCAATGCGTTAGTCGTCGACATCAACACCCACGGCGTGTTCATAAACCAACTGGCCACCGAGCCAGCCCGCCAGGGCAATCAGACCGCCAGTAATCAGCGATACAGTCAAACCCCACGGCATAATAGCGCTGGGATCGTTGAGGCGCAGCAGCCAGTTAAACGAGGCCAGAGAGAGCATCACAACGGCAACGATGGCGTGGCTCCAACCGGTAATCAGACGACGAATACGCTTCACTGTTACCAAGTCAATAATGCCAGCAACGCTTGCGATCCAGCCGCCGAAAGCACCTACGCCCGCGAGCCACAGACCGGTGCGCATCCAGAACGGATCACTGGTGTACCAAAAAGCCAAATCGCTTGCCACCAAAGCCATCAAGGCCGCAACCGGGAAGTGAATCATCACTGGGTGCAGCGGGTGGCCAGCGAGGGACGCGCGGCTTTTAATCGAGCGTTGGGGAGATTTTGCCATGGTCACTTCCTGTGGGCAGAAAAAGGGAATCAAGGAATGAGGGAACGAGACAAGCAAGATGCTGCCCCGCTGAGTATTCAACGCTTAACCCGCCAGCGGGTCAACCAACTTGCAGCAGTATTGACTGTTTTCACTACGCTTTTTGTGGCGGGTTGTGCGGGTGATAGGTCTATTTTAGACCCTGCTGGCCCGGCTGCACGTGACGTTGTGTTGATCTGGTGGATCATGCTGGCCTTTGGCACGGTCGTTCTGATTGCTGTCACTGCGCTATGGCTATATGCATTCAAACGAAAGCACGTTACTCGCACGCCAGCTGAAGAAAGGCGTATTGCGCGTCGCTGGATTCTTGGTGGCGGGATTTTGCTTCCCGTAGCAAGCATTACCGCGCTATTAGCTTTCGGGGTGCCCGTTGGGCAACGCATGTTGCCACTACCGCTGAGCGAGCCGCCGGAAGTTATCGAGGTTATCGGCCACCAGTGGTGGTGGGAAGTGCGGTACCCAGGGGCGGAAGAGGGCGAAGTAGTCACTTCCAATCAGCTCATTATGCCTGCTGGCGAGCCGGTCGATTTTCATGTATCCGGTGCCGATGTCATTCACGCTTTCTGGGTGCCTAGACTGGGCGGCAAGATCGATATGATCCCTGGTCGGGTGAATAGAATCCGTCTAGAAGCGGACGAGCCTGCGGTATTTGGCGCCCAGTGCGCCGAGTTTTGTGGCGTGGGTCATGCCCATATGCATCTTTACGTAGAGGCGGTTGAGCGTGAAGAGTACGACGCTTGGCTGGCTGAGCGACAAACGGATCAGTTGACGGCATTAGCCGTTAATGACCCTCAGCATGAACCTGCCAGGGAGGCATTTATGACCCATTGCGCAAGCTGCCACCGGGTAGCGGGTCTCTCTACCGGTGAAGTGGGGCCAGATCTTTCCGATCTCGGTAGCCGCACGAGTCTGGGTGCCGGGGTATTAGCCATGGAACAGGGCGCTATTAATCATTGGCTTAATAATCATCTAACGCTTAAGCCCAGCAATAAAATGCCATCACACGATGATATTGAATCTGCCACCTTGGAGTCCCTGGGTGCTTGGCTGGAGACCTTGACCCCATGACGACGATTAATCGCCAAGCAACGCCCCAAGACCCGCAGAACCCCAAAGACTCTCAGGGGTTGCACGAAGATCTGCATGAAATTTGGGGCAACCCGCGGGGCTTGAAAGCACTTACCATCGTTAACCACACCACCCTTGGTCTGCGGTTTATGATCACCGGCATGGTGTTTTTCCTGATCGGCGGCATTCTAGCCATGCTGGTGCGCACTCAGCTGGCGCTCCCCGGGCAAGACTTCATGTCGCCGGATATTTATAACCAAGTCACCACCATGCACGGCACGGTGATGATGTTCCTGTTTGCTATCCCGATGCTTGAAGGGCTAGCTATTTATATGATTCCCAAGATGATCGGTGCCCGCGACCTAGTCTGCCCCAGGCTGACATCGCTAGGCTACTGGTGTTATCTGTTTGGCGGCATCATTTTGACGTTTAGCCTGGTCATTGAAATGGCACCGTCCAGCGGGTGGTTTATGTACACGCCGCTTAGCAGTAGCGAGTACGCACCTGATTTAGGCTCAGATTTCTGGCTGTTGGGGATCACTTTTGTTGAAATCTCTGCGGTTTCTGCCGGGGTAGAGCTGGTCGTTTCGATACTGCGCACGCGTACACAAGGGATGGCGTTGCACAAAATGCCGATTTTCGCGTGGTATATCCTCGCCATGGCACTGATGATCGTAGTGGGTTTTCCGCCGTTAATTTTAGGCAGTATTTTGCTTGAACTTGAGCGGGCGGTAGGCATGCCTTTTTTTGAAATTGCCGGTGGCGGTGACCCAATCCTGTGGCAGCACCTATTCTGGCTGTTTGGTCACCCTGAGGTTTACATCATCTTCTTGCCAGCGGCGGGTATCGTTTCCACGCTGATACCGGTGTTTGCCGGCCGCCCGCTTGTCGGCTACGGCTGGGTGGTGTTTGCCATTATCGTGACAGGCTTTATTAGTTTTGGCTTATGGGTTCACCACATGTTTACCGTGGGTATACCGCAGCTGGCTCAGGCGTTCTTTTCTGCCGCCAGTATGTTGGTGGCGGTGCCGACGGCTATTCAGGTATTTGTCTGGCTAGCTACGCTGTGGCTGGGTAAGCCCAAAATGAAGCTGCCCATGCTGTGGATCGTAGGTTTCTTGGTCATCTTTGTGTGTGGTGGCTTGACCGGGGTCATGCTGGCACTGGTGCCATTTAACTGGCAGGTGCACGACACCCACTTTGTGGTGGCGCACATGCATTATGTATTAGTGGGCGGCATGTTCTTCCCAATGATTGCAGGGCTATATTACTGGTTGCCGCTGTTTTCAGGGCGTATGCCTTCTGAGACCATTGGCAAATGGGGTTTTTGGCTCACCTTTATCGGCTTTAATACCACTTTCCTGATCATGCACTGGACAGGCCTGCTGGGTATGCCGCGGCGTATCTACACCTACGAAGAGGGCACCGGTTGGGATATTTTCAACTTAATATCTTCAGTGGGTGGATTTGTTATGTCGGCGGGTATTGCGATGGTGTTGCTGGATATTGCGCTGCATTTCCGTTTTGGCAAACCCGCCAAGCATAACCCCTGGAATGCCGACACCCTTGAGTGGGCCAACAGCATGCCGCCGAGCGCCTATAATTTTGTCAGCCTGCCCAAAGTAGATACCCGGCACCCGCTATGGGACAACCCGGATCTGCCACGCACCATGGCCGAGGGTAAACATGGCCTGCCAGTGGCAACGAATGGCCGACGGGAAATGTGGGGTACCGACCCTTTAACGGGTAAGGTGCGTGAAATTATTCACCTGCCCGGCAACTCCTGGTGGCCGCTGTTTGCAGCCATGGCGCTGGCAGTGGTGTGTATAAGCTTGCTGGTACGCATCTATCCGCTGGCGGGCATTGCGGTGATTGTGGCAGCGGTCTTTCTGTTGCGCTGGTCATGGGAAAACGGCGCGCACCCTAAAGCTGCCCCTGATGCAGAGGTCGCGCCAGGGGACCCACCGCTACACTCGCGCACCATGGATGGCCCCGGTTTATGGGCGATGTCGATCACCATGCTCGCCAATGGCTCATTTTTCATGTCTTACCTATTTGGCTGGTTCTACCTGTGGACGGTATCGCCGGAATGGAGGATGCCCGAGACCTCGCCGCTATCACTGATCGCCCTTATCGTAGCGGGTTTGTCGCTCACCTGTGGCGCTGGGATATTGGAAAAGTGTGTGCGCGGCTTGCGCCAAAAACGCGATGAGGGGCTAGCCATGGGCATGTATAGCATTAGTGCCCTGGGCTTTATTCAAGTGGCGATTACCGTATGGGTATTGCTAAGTGCAGACTTGGCAGTCACTGAAACAGCCCATGATGCGATCATGATGGTCGGGCTAATATATGTACTGCTACACGGTGGTTTAGGCGCTATTCTCGCCCTCATGCAGGGCTTGCGGGTGGGTTATGGCTATGTGGGCGCTCATGCACCTTTCGAGCCAGCGGTGGTGGCCCAGCTATGGCGTTATAACGTAGTGGTATTCTGGATTATTGTGGGTGCGCTTGCGGTACTGCCCCGCGTAATAGGGAGCTAAGCTGATGACGTCCACCATACAGCGCTTGCACTTAACCCATCCATTGCATTTCGTAATTGGTTTAACCCTTTGGTGTATCTGGTTTATCGCCGTGTATGGCGGCCATGCGGTGGCCTGTGCAGTGGCACCGCCTGCCCCCGAACAGGGTGTTTTTACCCTGGTTAACGCCATGCTTCTGTTAGTTAGTATTGTATCCATTGCGTTATTAGCAGCGTTAACCTTGGGTTGTTGCCGCGAAGCAAAACGTCATGAAGGGCGCCTGCGCTTTAATGCAGCGGTTTCCGCTGGGCTATATCTGTTTTCAGCGCTCGGTGTACTATTCGCGGCGCTGCCTATTATCGGCATTCCGCCTTGCCTTTAAGCACGACGTTTCACAGCGAGGTAGAACAGCTCTATACCCTCCAAGGCATGTGGTGTACCAGTTGCGCTCTTGCCGTGGAGGGCTCCCTCAAACGCCTTGATGGTGTGCGTGATGTTAGCGTGCACTATCCAAGCGCAACCCTCTTTAT
Source organism: Halomonas sp. (assembly GCF_011050415.1). Taxonomy (GTDB): domain Bacteria; phylum Pseudomonadota; class Gammaproteobacteria; order Pseudomonadales; family Halomonadaceae; genus Vreelandella. The sequence goes on along the minus strand of NZ_DRFS01000003.1, from coordinate 200,247 downwards.
CAACGGCACAGTCGAGGTCACGCAACTAGCAACCCTTGCCCCAAAAGTAAAACGCCTGGGCTATCGGCTGACTGAGCTCGAGCCGGTGGCAGACGCCCATGCGCGATTAGACGAGGAGAGCCGCTACTTAACGCTTCGGCTGATGGTCGGATCGCTATTTGGCATGTGGACCATGCTGGCTTCACTACTAATTTACGCAGGTGCACTGCCTAGTGAGCAGGTCGAGCTAGTAGTGGCGTGGGTATCAGGAGCGTTTTCACTTCCCGTGGTGCTGTTCTCTGGTGTGCCTTTTTATCGTGCCGGATGGCGCACCCTGCTGGCAAAACGTCCAGGTATGGATGTATTGGTCAGTCTTGGCGTTATTGGAGCGGTGATAGTTTCATTTGGGCTTCTCTGGCGCGGCTCGTCTGAAGTGTATTTCGATACGGCCGTCATGTTGATTGTGCTTTTGTTGGTAGGACGGTTGGTGGAAACACTCTGTCGCCACCGTGGACTAAAAGCACTGGATGCCCTGGCACTGCCTGACGTGAACATAACGGCTTGGCAAGAAGAAGCCTGGCTATCGCGGCCTGTAGCTGAAGTGCACACGGGGATGCGCGTGGAGCTAGCGCCCGGTGAGCTGGTGGCCCTCGATGGAATCCTTGAAGCCCCAGGGTGGATCGACACCGCCTCACTGACCGGTGAAAGCCTACCGCGGCACTTTAATGCAGGGCAGACCGTATACGCTGGCTGCCGCTATCTCGGCGTTACGCCTTTAGTGATGCGTGTAAGCGCGGGAGTAGGTAAGCGCCGGTTGGATAAGCTGTGCGATGAAATGCGCCGTTATCAAGCTAAAAAAGGCGAGCTCCAGAAGCTCGCTGATCGCTTTGCCGCTTGGTTAAGTCCCTTAGCACTCCTCCTTGCGCTGGTGACGCTGCCCGCGGCGTTGTTATTCGGGGTGGGGTGGGAAGATGCCTTTGTGCGCGCACTTTCGGTGTTAGTGGTGGCATGCCCCTGCGCCGTGGGGCTTGCGGTACCGCTGGCAAGCCTTGCGGGGAGTGGTCAGGCGATGCAGCAGGGTATTGCACTGCGCGACCCAGCTGCCCTTGAAACCCTGGCGCGTATTCGCTCAGTCGCGCTGGATAAAACGGGTACCTTAACCACCGGTAGCCATACCGTGCTTCACTGGCAGGTGCGGCAGGGAGTTGATCTAACCGTTTTACAACCCAAACTCAGTGCCGCCGTAGCGGGAAGCGAACACCCGCTCGCACAAGCGTTAGCGCGCTGGTCGAGTAATCACGCTGGCCAACATCCTGAGCAGTGTATAGAAGTAAACGAATCACCTGGGGAGGGGCGCCGTGTACGATTAAGTAGCGGTGAATGGTTAACCCTAGGTAGTGCGAACTGGCTTGCTCGTCAGCGCATTGAACTTCCTTCCAATGCGCAGGACGCCACTCTAGCCTTTGCTTCGCAAGTGATGGTGGCCGATGAGGCGGGCTGGTTAGCGACGCTCTATCTCACCGATCAACCGGTGAGCGATGCTGAGTCCAGCGTTAAACGCCTTATCGCTTCAGGGTATGTGGTGGCGATGATTAGCGGTGACCGGCAGGGTGCGGTGAGTTGGTTAGGTGAGCGTGTCGGTCTTGCGCGGGAGGCTTGCTACGCTCAGCGTTCACCTGAAGCTAAAGCGCGGCTACTACAAGGGCTGCCATCGCCAACGCTATACGTGGGAGATGGTTTAAATGACACCTTGAGTCTGGCGGCGTCCGACGTGGGTATTGCACCGCTAAGCGCTAGTGAGGCCGCCCGTGAAGGGGCTTCGGCGCAGCTAATGAAACCGGGGATTGGCGGTGTTGTGAAGCTACTTAGCGTTGCCAAGCGTACCCGACGTATTATGGTTCAAAACCTGTTCTTTTCGGCGCTCTATAACACCCTGGCACTTGGGCTAGTGGTGCTGATGGTCATACCGCCGCTAGTAGCCGTGCTTGCCATGGCGGCAAGTTCGCTCAGTGTTACTCTCAATGCCGCGCGCCTGGCGTGGGCAGAACCGGATGAAGGTGCTTAATTGGTCGGTTTAAATCGGTCTCATCAAAGATAGCCTAACGCCTTTTTGAGCCCTTCAGCGTGTTGTGCCACCCAGCGGGGGTCTATCGCGCCCCAGTCGCGTATCTGGTAACGGCCAATGTTATGGCGCTCGCCTTCGTCTTTCGTAAATACGCACTCGATATCCAGCTCAGCTAGAGAGGCAATCGTGTCTTGTGCGGTTCGCCTCGGCATGCCGGTGGCTTCCATCAGCATGGGTACGCTAGCCACCCCTTGCTCAATCAAATGCGCTACATATAAGCGGCGATAAAAACTCGATTTTGTTTTGCTAAGACCGGGCATTCAGTTTCCTTGGAGCAGGCTTATCAATGTTCTTCATAGCTTAAATGAATAAATCCCCCTGCGCGCGTGGTGGTCTAAAATCTCGCGTATTTAAGCCCTGCTCGGTACGATCCTGCATGTTCCACTGGCGGCTGGCCCGGACGAAACGTTGTGCGATCAAATCCGCAAATACCCCTTCACCGCGAAAGCGCTTACCGAATTTGGCGTCGTAAGCCTTACCGCCGCGACACTGGCGCATTAAGCTCATCACTTTAGCGGCGCGCTCTGGGTAGTGTGCTTCTAGCCACGCTTCGAATAGCGGCGCGACTTCATAAGGTAAGCGCAGCAGCATCCAAGCAGCGGTGCGGGCGCCCGCGCGGCTGGCCGCTTCCAAAAGCCTTTCGATTTCATGATCGGTTAGCCCGGGGATTACTGGCGAAATCAGCGTGCCCACCGGAATGCCAGCGGTATTCAGTTCGCGAATCGCCCGTAAGCGCGCTTGAGGCGATGCTGCGCGTGGCTCTAGGGTGCGCTTTAGATTGGCATCCAGGCTGGTTAAGCTCACAAATACGCGGACCAAACGGTGCTCGGCCATTTCTGACAGCAGCTCTAAGTCCCGCAGCACCAGGGTACTTTTAGTCACAATCGTGACGGGGTGGCGGCAAGCCAGCAGTAGCTCCAGTATCCGACGGGTAGTTTGGTGTGTGGCTTCAAGCGGTTGGTAGCAGTCGGTATTGCCAGAAAGGTTAATCGGCCGACAGACATAGTTCGGATGGCACAACTCTTCCGTTAACCGTTCAACTAAACCACTACGAGCGATCAGCTTAGTTTCAAAGTCCAACCCCGGCGATAAATCCCAATAGGCGTGTGAAGGTCGTGCATAGCAGTAAACGCAGCCATGTTCACAACCGCGATAGGGATTCAACGAGCGATCAAAGGGTAAATCTGGCGACTTGTTCCAGGAGAGCGCGCTTTTGCTGACTTCCTCACGCACTTCTGTGGCGATAGTGGTGGATGTTTCCTCCCGCCACCAACCGTCGTCTTCCGACTCGCTACGGGTAGGCGCAAAACGATTGTGCGGATCGTAGGTAGCTCCGCGGCCCTTATAAACCGTTGGTTGGTCTGATTGGCCAAGAGATGCCATAGGTCCACCTCTTTTTGCATGATTTTATATACAGTAGTTGTGTGAGCGAAAGAAATCAATAGTGCGTCAATGGCAACGCCTGCCGATGGTAAAAGGGAAGCTACCCAAGTAACGGCCGCAGGGTTAATCTGATGATTAGGTTTGTTACCAAAGCATCGAAGGGGGGGATATGTCGAAAGTGGTTATCGTGACCGGGGGAGGCCGAGGTATCGGAGCCGCGACTGCAAAATTACTGGCGGCTAAAGGCTATGCGGTGTGCGTCAACTATCTTGCTAATAGCGCACGGGCGGATGATGTGGTTGATTGTATTACCCATGCTGGCGGTCGAGCGTTTGCTCACCAAGCGGACGTTAGCAGTGAAACTGAGGTGATCCATCTATTTGATGCAACAGAAGCGCACTTTGGCCCTGTGACGCATTTGGTCAACAATGCAGGCGTTCTGTTTACTCAATCTAAACTGGTTGATATCGACCTTGAACGTTTCAATCAAGTACTTAATAGCAACGTGGTTAGCTGTTTTCTATGCTCGAGAGAAGCTGTAAGACGCTTCAAATCAGGTGGCGTCATCGTTAATGTTTCATCACTTGCCTCCCAAACAGGCTCGCCGTTTGAGTATGTGGATTACGCTGCATCGAAAGGGGCTATGGATACCCTGACCAAAGGGCTGTCGCGCGAAGTGGCCGCTTTGGGGATTCGTGTTAACGCGGTTCGTCCCGGTTTTATCTACACTGATATGCATGCCGATGGTGGTGAGCCTGGGCGAGTGGATCGCCTGGCACCACAAATTCCCATGCAACGTGGCGGTACCGCAGAGGAAGTGGCAAATACCATCGCTTGGTTGCTTTCGGATGAGGCTTCATACGTTACCGGGTCGTTTATTGATGTAGCTGGGGGGCGATAACGTCGCTATCCAGTATATTCCAGGCGTTCTATAGGGATGCTGTTTTTGACAAGGAAAGGTCTTTGCACTTATGAAAATTCAACAACACTTAAAACTAATGGCCGCTTATAACGAGTGGATGAACGCCCAGGTATACGATGCCGCTAGCAAGCTGAGTACAGCTGAACTTGTGGCAGATAAAGGCGCCTATTTCGGCTCTATTTATGGCACGCTCAACCATATCGTTGTAGCAGACACTATTTGGCTTAAGCGTTTTGCCACCCATCCGTCTTCAACCGCAACGCTTGCAGTGATGGTTGCGTTGCCGATGCCTGAGCGCCTTGATCAAGTGATGTTTGATGATTTGGAGGGCCTAAAAGCGCATCGTCAATGGTTGGATAGCGTGATTATCAACTGGATCGCAGCGCTGACAGATGAGGACCTAGAGACGGTACTGAGTTACCACAACATGAAAGGGGTTCCGGCCATCCGCAGTTTCTCAAGTCTGCTTTTTCACTTCTTCAATCACCAAACCCACCACCGCGGGCAGGTAACCACGCTGCTCTCCCAAGCTGGTTCAGATATTGAGGTCACCGACTTGCTGGCGCTGATACCGGATGAGGCTGAATCGTGATACGTTCGCTATTTATATTCAGGTTTAAAGGTGAGAGCCTATGTCTATAGAAGTTTGGCTTGCCTTTGCTGCCGCTTCAGCGGCTTTGCTTATTATCCCTGGGCCAACGATTTTAACGGTCATCAGTTACTCCATTGCACAAGGGCGGCGGGCAAATATACCGCTGGTCGCCGCAGTGACGTTGGGCGACTCAACGGCCTTAGTATTTTCACTACTTGGCCTTGGTGCTTTGCTAGCAACGTCAGCCTTTTGGTTTACAGTAATTAAGTGGATGGGTGGGCTGTACTTGCTTTATATGGGCATTAAACTTTTAAGGGCGGGGTTTTCTTCCGCTGACGTTGAAGCCCCTGTTGTATCGGGCTCCCGTTGGAAACTATTTGCCAATACGTATCTTGTCACTGCACTTAACCCTAAAGGGATGGTGTTTTTCATTGCCTTCCTACCGCAATTTATTAATCCAAATGCAGATGCTGGAACTCAGCTGTGGATTTTGGCAGCTACGTTTGTAGGCTTAGCGACTCTAAATGCAACCCTTTACGCAGTGTTCGCGACGTCGGCTCGCAAACTGCTGACATCTCCCCGTGCTCAACGTCGTTTTAATTTCGTAGGTGGGTCGCTGCTCTCATCGGCAGGCGTGTGGGCGCTACTGGCTAAGCGCCCGGTTTAAAAAACTGGGAAACGAGAATTAAATGATTAAGTTGGAAAACTGAATATTCCATCTACCGCATTATCTAATCGCCGGCCTAACTTGGATCTGGAGCTATCATGGAAAAAGTTGTAATCGCCGACTTAACATCTCCTCTTCACGCTGAGGCAGTAGTATCTCTTCTCAATGATTACGCTAAAGATGAAATGGGAGGAGCTTCTGAACTTCCAGATTTTGTAAAAAACAATTTGGTAGCGGAAATTGATAAACGACCGCATATATTTGCAGTTCTTGCGTTTGTACAAAATGAGCCTGCCGGGCTCGCTATTTGTGTTGAGAGTTTTTCAAGTTTTGCTTGCCAACCTTTGATTAATATCCATGATCTCTTCGTTTCTAGTAAATATCGAGGTTGCAAGCTGTCTCACAAACTTCTTGATAAAGCACAGGAAGTGGCTAAAGAGAGAAATTGCTGTAAGTTGACCTTAGAGGTGCTAGAGGGCAATAAAGCTGCTCAGAGTGCTTATCTCTCGTTCGGTTTCAAGGGCTATGAGTTAGATCCCAAGATGGGCAAGGCACAGTTCTGGCAAAAGAAAATATTTTAACAAGAGGTATCTCCGGCATTATACGATTTCGCTCTCGTTTAAACATTAGTACGCCTTGCTTTTTCAGCCGAGGCGTACTGCTTAGCGCTCCTACTAAAACGATGGTTTTTCTAGCGTTTTTTCTTCGTGGACGGTTTGGCGCCGCTTTTTTCTGGGCTGCCAGCGCTGTGGGCACCGCTCGAGAAGTGCGCTCGCACCAGTTCCAGCAAGCCTTGGGTAGAAGCATCGAAGTCGGCAGCGTGGGCGTCGATGCGTTCGCTTATTTCACCGGCGATGCGCTTACCGAGCTGCACGCCCCACTGATCAAATGAATTGATGTTCCAGATCACCCCTTGAACGAAGACCTTGTGCTCGTAGAGTGCAATTAACGCGCCGAGGTTTTTGGGCGTTAGCTCGTCTAGGAGTAGCGTGCTGGAAGGGCGGTTGCCGGGGCAGCTGTATGGGTCGTGCTGGCTAAGCTCTTTACTGTCACCCTGGCTGCCCTCCATAAAGGCGTTGGCCTGGGCGAGCATATTGGTCAGCAGCGCAAAGTGGTGGTCTTCCACGCCGGGCTCGGGCTTGAGCGAAGCGATAAAATCGATCGGCACATAGCGTGTACCCTGGTGCAGCAGCTGGAAGAAAGCGTGCTGGCCGTTGGAGCCAGTTTGCCCCCAAACAATCGGGCCGGTTTTATAATTTACCGGGTGGCCGAAAATATCCACCGACTTGCCGTTAGACTCCATATCCAGCTGCTGCAGAAAAGAAGGCAATTGGTTAAGGGCCTGGTCGTAGGGCACGATAGCTTGGGTTTCGGCGCCGATAAAGTTGATGTACCAAACCCCAATCAGCGCCATAAGCACCGGCATATTCTTTGAGAAAGGCGCGTGGATAAAGTGATTATCCATCTCGTGGGCACCTTCCAGCAGCTCGATAAAGCCCTCAAAACCGATCGAAAGCGCAATCGGCAGGCCAATAGAGGACCACATGGAGTAACGCCCACCCACCCAGGCCCAGAACTCGAACACATTCTCTTCACGAATACCGAATTCCATCGCCGCTTTGCGATTGGTGGAAGCGGCAATAAAGTGCGCGCCCACATCGGCATCGTCGCCAGCGTTTTCGATAAACCAGCGCCGGGCGGTCTTGGCGTTGAGCAGCGTCTCCTGGGTAGAGAAGGTTTTGGTAGAGACAATAAATAGCGTGGTGGCAGGGTCGAGGCGCGAAAGCACCTTCTGAATATGGGTGCCATCCACGTTGGAAACGAAGTGGAAATGTAGCTCCGGATGGCGGTATTTGAGCAGCGCACGCACCGCCATATTAGGGCCCAGGTCAGAGCCGCCAATGCCGATATTGACTACATCTTTAATGCGTTTACCGCTGTAGCCTTTCCACTCGCCGCTGCGCACGGCTTCAGAGAACAGTTTGATCTGTTCGCGAGTGCGGGTGATCTCCGGCATGACATCTTCGCCGTCTACATAGACCGGCTCATCACCTAAATGACGCAGAGCGGTGTGCAGAACCGGGCGGTTCTCGGTGACGTTGATAATATCGCCAGAGAACATCTGCGCACGGCGCTGTACCAGTGCCGAGTGGTCGGCCAACTCAATCAGCTTGGCGAGCACTTCATCGGAGACGTGATGCTTGGAGTAATCTAAAAACAGCCCGCCCACCCGTAAACTCATCTTCTCAAAGCGCTGCGGGTCATTGGTGAAATAGTCACGAATGCGGTCGTTAGCGGTTTTGTCGCGCAGGCGTTCAAGTGCCTGCCAGGTAACACTACGAGTGAGCTGAAACATAGGGCGATCCGTTTGTTATAAGTGAAGGTAGCTACCAAAAATGAGGCTGTGTAAAAATACTACATAAAAAGTGCGAAAGAGTAGAGCTGGATGGTTATAAAAAGTGGGTTAACTGCGTAAAGCAACGAACTTTTAGCTAAGAACTTTAAGCAACAAGCTGTTAGGGCAGGCGCGTTTGCCTGCCCTTTGCTGTGGAAGTGGGTTAAAGCGTTAACTTGTGACGGCTACTTGAGCAGCGCCACGCTTGATAAATGCATAGCCTAGCCCCGTGACCAATGAGCCTGCCACAATCGCTCCCAGGTAAAGCAGTGCCGGAGTGATGGCATTAGGAATTAGCAGTACAAAAATACCGCCATGAGGCGCCATCAGCTGTGCACCGACCAGCATAGAGAGTGCGCCAGTTAATGCGCCGCCCGCGATACAAGCTGGAATGACACGCAATGGATCTTTAGCGGCAAACGGAATCGCACCCTCACTGATAAAGCACAGACCGAGCACAAACGAGGCTTTACCCGCTTCTCGCTCAGGTTGAGAAAACTTATTGCGCGCCACAAAACTGGCAATACCCATACCAATAGCAGGCACCATACCTGCGGCCATAATTGCCGCCATGGGTGCATAGGTTTGCGATGCCAGTAAGCCCACCCCAAAGGTATAAGCGGCTTTATTGACCGGCCCACCTAAGTCGAAGCACATCATCGCGCCGAGCAAAATTCCCAGCAGTACGGCGTTGGTAGAATCCATAGCTGCCAGGAAGCTGGTGAGACCTGCCATGATAGCGGCGACTGGCTCGCCAATCACATAGATCATGACGAGACCAGTGACCAAGCTGGCCACGAACGGAATAATTAGGATTGGCTTGAGGGATTCGACGCTGGAAGGCAGCTTAACGTAGCGGATAACCGCGAGGGAGACATAGCCGGCTAAGAAACCCGCCAAAATACCGCCGATAAACCCGGCCTCAATGTTAGCCGCCAGCATGCCGCCAATCATACCCGGCGCGATGCCAGGCCGGTCAGCGATGGAGTAGGCGATATAGCCTGCCAACACCGGAATCATCAGTGCAAAAGCGGTGCCACCGCCGATCTGCATAAGCGCAGCAGCCAGGGTGCCTTCTTGCTCGAAAGCATCAATGCCAAACATAAACGACAGCGCAATCAGCAAACCACCCGCGACCACCATCGGCAGCATGAAGGAAACGCCAGTGAGCAAGTGCTTATAAACACCTTTCTCTTTAATCCCCTTGTTGTCGCTAGACGCCTTGGCTGAGCTACTGTTTTCAAGCGCGGCGTCCTCCAGCGCTGCCTCAATGGTGGGGCGGGGCTTTTTAAGCGCATTGCTAGTAGAGGTGCGGTAAACACGTTTGCCAGCAAACCGTGAAGGGTCAACTTCGATATCACAGGCCAGTAGCACCACATCAGCCTGGGCAATTTCTTCCTCAGTCAAACGGTCTTGAGCACCTACCGAGCCCTGGGTTTCCACGCGAATGGCGTGGCCCATTGCTTTTCCAGCTTCCGCTAGCGCTTCCGCAGCCATGAAGGTATGCGCTACGCCAGTTGGGCAGGCGGTCACAGCAACAATTTTTTTCCCGCCTGCTGCGCTGGAGGTAACGGGTGTGGTTGAGCCTGTTGGCGCACTAAAGATCGGCGCTTCGCGCTTTGCCTGGGCAAGAAAGCCGTTGGGGTCAGGTAATGCACTGGTAGTGGGCGCTTGGAATAAGCGCTTGCCTTCGAAGCGCTCGGGGGCTGGTACATGATCCGCGGCCACTACAATCAAATCGGCATTGGCGATTTGTTCGGCGGTCGCCGCTTGCAGCGGGGCAATTTCGCCATGCATTTCCACGTGTACCGACCAGCCTTGGCGCTGGGCGGCTTGCTCTAGGCGCTTGGCGGCGAGGAAGGTGGTCGCCATGCCGCTGGGGCAGGCGGTAATCAGAATAATGTTCATAGCGTGGCTCCCTCGGTGATGGTGTCATCAAGACGCCGTATCCGGGTGTGTTGTAAGAGTGAGTCGAAATCGGAAGCGTTAGGCTTGCCCACGCCGACATGGCGCACCGCTTCGGCTGAGAGCGCCGTCGCGAAGCGCAGGGTTTGTTCAGCGTCGTACTGGTTAAGTAGCCCGTGAAGCATACCTGCGACAAAGGTATCGCCAGCGCAGACCGTATTGGTTGCAACCACCTTCGGCGGCGTGGCATGCCACGCACCTTGTGCGTTAACCCACAGCACGCCTTCGGCGCCCGCTGAAATTAACGCGTGCTCTACGCCGCTTTTGTGCAGCCGCTTCGCGGCGCTTAAACGTGACTCCCCTGACGTCATCTCCTCGCCCGCCCATTCGGCAAGTTCTGTTTCATTGGGTTTGACGCCCGCAGGGTGGGTCGCAATAGCAGTAGTGAGTGCCGGGCCACTGGTATCGACCCACAGCGGAACGCCGCTGGAATTTAAGTGCTTCAATAACTGGCTGAAATCTGCCAGCGAAAGGCCAGGGGGCAGGCTGCCGGACATCACTATTGCTTGTGGAGGTATCGGGCTGGAAAGCTCGGCATCTAGCGCGGCAATTAACGCTTCCAAGTGCGCCGCCCCAATCGGCATGCCGGGGCCATTAATATCGGTGACGCGGCCACTCTGCTCGGCCAGCTTGGCATTAATGCGGGTATTGCCGGGAACGCGCACAAAAGCATCGACTACTCCCAGCTGTTGGAAGGCGAGTACAAACGGAGCATCATTCTCGTTGCCTAAAAAGCCGCTAACCGTTACCTGATGGCCAAGGCCAGCCAATACCCGTGCAACGTTGACGCCTTTGCCTGCGGCTTCCAACTGCGCACTGGTGGGCCGGTTGACGCTGCCCAGCATTAACGCCTCAAGATTAAAGGCTAAATCCAACGCGGGATTCAGGGTGATACATAGCACGCGAGCCATTAGCGCGCCTCCAGCGCATCGCGCACTTCGTCACTGGTGGCCTGTGAAAGAGCGAGCTGAGCGCTGGCCTGCGCCTCGGCAAGATCGAACTCTCGTAGGCGTGCTTTGACCAGCGGAATTTGTCGCGCACTGACCGAAAGTTCATCCACGCCCAGTCCTACTAATACCGGTATCGCCACGGCATCAGAAGCCAGCTCGCCACATACGCCAACCCACTTGCCTTGGCTGTGGGCAGCTGCCACGGTCATTTGGATTAACCGCAGTACGGCTGGGTGTAAGCCATCGGCCTGGGCAGAAAGCTCCGGGTGGCCGCGGTCAATCGCCAGGGTGTACTGGGTTAAATCGTTCGTCCCCACCGAGAAGAAGTCCACTTCGGCGGCAAGGCTTGGTGCCAGTAGCGCGCTTGAGGGGACTTCAATCATCACCCCAAGTTGCACATCGGTGGCGCGCTGGGAAGAGGGAATCTCCTGCATAAGTCGGTCGTAAATAACTTTGACTGCGCGGAACTCGGCAATGTCTTTAACCATCGGCAGCATGATGCGCAAAGGGCTGTCTTTGCCAGCCATCAACAGTGCGCGGAGCTGAGTTTCGAGTACGTCGGGCTGGGTCAGTGCCAGGCGAATACCGCGTAGGCCCAAAAAGGGATTGTCTTCCTGAGGAACCGGCCAGTAGGGCAGCGGTTTATCACCGCCTACATCTAAGGTGCGCGCCACCAGCGGACGGCCCTCCAGTGCTTCAATCGCTTGGCGGTACTCGCCGATTTGGGTGGCTAAATCCGGGGCGCTGGCGTGAGCCATAAACAGAAATTCAGTACGCAGCAGCCCAACCCCTTCTGCACCCCGCTCAACCGCATCAGCGGCGTGGGCCGTATTGCCGAGGTTCGCGGCGACCTCGATTCGGTGGCCGTCACGAGTTTGGGCGACTTCAAAGCGGGTCTCCCAGGCGTCCGCTTCGCGCTGTTGCAACTCGGAAAGCTGTTTTTCGGCACGCTGTAGGCGTTCTTCTGAAGGCTTGAACGTTACCCGACCGCGCTCACCGTCCAGAATCATCATACTGGCGTTGGTCAGCGCCATCACTGACTGACCGGCACCTACCACGGCCGGGATTCCCAATGCCCGGGCCAAAATCGCGCTATGCGCCGTTGCACCCCCGCGCACGGTTAGCAGGCCGCGAACACGCGAGGTGTCCAGGCGAGCCACATCGGAAGGGCCAATATCATCCATCACCAATATGTATGGATGATCTGGGGGTTCGGGAAGCGTGACATCGCACAATACGCCGAGCACCCGGCGGCCTACGTCGCGTAGATCTGCGGCGCGCTCGGCAAGTAAACGGTCGGCAAGCATTTCTTGGGCGTGAGCGGCGGTGTCAATCGCCTCCCACCAGCCTGCTTCTGCTGATCGGCCTTCTCGAATGGCATCGCTGGCGGCGTGATAAAGCTCGGGGTCATCCAACATCTCTTCGTGCATTGAGAGAATGTCCGCCACCTCGCTACCCGGTGCATTGCGCACTAAGGCCTGCAGTTGTGTGGCACTCTCTTTTAGCGCTGCGCGCAGACGGCCAAGTTCATGCTCGGCATCGCCAGCATGCTGAGCATAGTCAAACGTCAGCGGACGAATCACAAACACGGGTGCGATGGCCAAGCCGGGGGAGGCGGCCACACCCGTATGGGGAGTGTCGGCACTCAGTGAAACCACGTCCGCTTTTGATGCAGTGTTCATTTGCTCGCTGTCGCGGCCACCGTCAAAGTGGGTGACTTTCTCGCCTAAGCCAGACTCAATGGCGTCGGCCAAGGTATTTAACGCCTGATCTGCCTGCTCGCCTTCGGCGGAAAGTACCAGCCATTGGCCGCGCCGGGCGCCTAAACCGATGACTTTGGTTAAGCTTGCCGCTGAAACAGGGGTAGCGCTGCCTTCTTCCAGGCGTACATTAATTGCGACTGATTGCGCTCGGGCCACTTGCACCAGCTGTTTCGCTGGGCGGGCGTGCAGGCCATGAGGGTTGAGAATGCGTACCCGGCGTGTTTGCGTATTGGCGGTTTCTCCCGCTAGCAGCGCCAGTAACTGATCACTATTGCGGCTAAGCAGAGTGTCGCTGGCACCGCTATCCAGGAGTGCCATCAGTTGTTCCAATAGCGGGCGATGGGCATCACCATGAGCCGCCAGGCAAAATAGCGCATGCACCGGATAGCCAGCGCTTTCCAGCGAGTGATCGGCCGGCGTAGCGACCCCTAGCGCGGGCTGATTAACGCCCTTGGCACTGCTTGCCAGCCACAGTCCCTTACCCAGCCAAATAGGTTGAGCAGCGGCGACGGAACTAATGAAAGCGTTATCTACACAGCCGCTTTGACGCAAACGGGCGGCCGCGGCAAGTGCCAACTCTTGTAGATCCCGAGCGGGAAAGCTGACGCTCAAGGTGTCGGCATCCAGGCGTGGTGCAAGCGTTGGTTTGGAAAGCAGGCGGGCGACATCGGCAGCGGAGGTAGCGCTGGCGAGCTCTTTGGCAACACCATCGCGATCCAGCACATGAGTGAGCTGACGCAAAATGTCCAGATGCTCATCATTTTGTGCCGCAATGGCGACCAGCACATGCACGCGTTGGCCGTCGTGCCACTCAACGCCTTGGGGAAATTGCAGTACCCTGACACCCGTATGTTTCACATACTGGCGGCTTTCGGGAGTGCCATGGGGAATGGCAATGGCATTGCCCAAAAACGTTGACGACTGTGCCTCACGGGCATGCAGCCCGGCGCGGTACTCGGCCTCCACTAATCCTGCGTCTAAAAGCGCCTGAGCGGCGCTATCTAACGCGGTTTGCCAACCGTCTGCGTGGCGGTCCAGCAAAATATCATCGGGGCCGAGTGTTAACATAGTGTTCTCCTGTAAACGCGTTCAGGTAACTAATAATTGCCTATTCAGCACCAATTTAACGCTGGCATCGTCGTATCTACATCTATGGTCGAAGATGCTTAAGGGCTAGCTGGATGAATCGTGTCACCTGTGTATAGTGGCTATGCTGAATCGATTCACTTTATGACACAAGAGTTGCGTGTTTAGACTTTGGTCTGATGGTCGTAAACTTGCTGATAAATTGCATACTTACTTCAAGAAACGTAGAACAACCTGCGTACTTCAAGACTGCCACATCAAGAGGGGCCTGCATGACACTTGCTGATATTGCTCGACTTGCTGGCGTTTCGCGTACCACCGCCAGTTATGTCATTAATGGTCAGGCCGAGCAGCGGCGTATCAGCACGGCAACGATTGCAAAAGTGATGGCCGTGGTGCGCCAGCATCGTTACCACATTGACCCACAAGCGGCTGCGCTACGTCGTGGTGCAAGCCGTCTGATTGGGCTAATCGTGCCTGACCTGGAAAACATCAGTTATGCCCGGTTAGCCAAACGCTTGGAGCGTGGTGCCCGGGAGCAGGGCTATCAATTGTTAATCGTAAGCTCGGATGATTGCGCAGAGAGCGAGCGAGCGCTGGCGCTAGCGCTGCGTGCTCAGCGATGCGAGGTGCTGATTACCGCAAGTTGCTTGCCCAGCGATGACCGCTTTTATGTGGACTTAGTCGAAGAGGGCTGGCATGTGGTGGGTATGGACCGTGGTTTAAATCCGGCGTTATTTGCAAGCGTGGTGAGTAACGACCAGGAAGCGGCGTACGCTTTGACTCATTCGGTGATCGAAGCATCAACGAAGCGTATCGCTTGGCTTGAAGCCATGCCGGATCTTTCGATCAGCCGTGAGCGACGGGCAGGATTTCAAGCGGCTTTAAAAGGTACTGCGGTTGAACCGCTCTATTTGAGTGGTTCGCACTATGAGCGCAGCGAGGGTGCACGTTTAGCGGCGCAGCTGTTAGATCAGCAGGGCGGTGCAGATGCACTGGTCACCGCCTCTTATGCACTTTTGGAAGGGGTTTTCGATGTGTTTCTGGAGCGTGGAGGCCTGCCAGAAGGTATTCGTCTAGCCACTTTTGGTGATCATCGGCTGCTGGATTTTCTACCCCAGCCGGTGAACTCAGCACTACAAGATTATGATCGTATTGCCGAGCTGACCCTTAACTGCGCCTTAGCCGCTATGAGCGGACAAGATACCTGCGGGCTGCAGGTAGTCGACCGCCACCTGCATACCCGTTAGTCATAGTTATTAAACCGTTCTAGCGTGAGCCCAGGCATTGGCATCTGGTATTCGCATGTCATAGCTCTCGTTTAAGTAGGGCGATGAGAGCAAGAAGTCTGCGGTGGCCGCGTTGCAGGCTACCGGGACGTTCCAAAGCGCTGCCAAGCGCAGCAGTGCTTTTACATCTGGGTCGTGAGGCTGGGGCGAGAAGGGGTCCCAAAAGAAAACCAGTACATCAAGTCGCTGTTCAGCAATCCGCGCGCCAATCTGCTGGTCGCCTCCTAGCGGCCCGCTCATCAACCCTTCCACGCTAAGCCCTAAGGCGGCTGTTAACCGCCCGGCAGTCGTGCCAGTACCTATTAATTCATGCTGACTGAGCACGCTTTGCCAGCGGGTTGCCCACTCCAGCATTTCGCTCTTCTTGCCATCATGGGCTATCAGCGCAATACGTTTACGCGCTTGCAAGGTGCGGATAGTTTGACGAGGCGGTTTTGCATCACTCATGGCGTAACCCTCTTACGTGAATCGGCTTCGCGAATCCGTTTTTAGTATTGGACGACAATACTGTTTATATAGTAATTTTACTACATATTGGATAATTAATAGCCTGTTGGGGCGGTTGTAACGTTAAATATCGACCTGATGGCGCTTAAATACGTATTTTTAGTAATTTTTTTACTAAATGTAATGCCTGCTAAAATCGATTGAGGAGCCATCATGACAATAAGAGTTGCGATTAACGGATTTGGCCGTATTGGCCGCAATGTACTGCGCGCCCTCTACGAAAACAGCTACCGTGACCGTATTCAGGTCGTTGCTATTAATGATTTAGGCGACCCGTCGTTAAATTCGCACTTGTTGCGACACGACACGGTGCATGGGCACTTCCCCTTTAAAGTAGAGCATGATGCTGAAAGCATCACGGTTGATGGTGATCGTATCGCTATTTCTTCTGAGCGTGATCCTGCTCAGCTGCCGTGGGCCTCGATGAATATTGATTTGGTAATGGAGTGTACAGGGCTATTTACCAAGCGTGACGCCGCAGCTAAGCATATAGACGCAGGCGCCAAGCGTGTGCTTATTTCAGCCCCCAGTCCAGATGCGGATGCCACCATTGTGTATGGTGTCAACGACGATGTGCTGACCGCTGAGCACACGGTAGTCTCTAATGCTTCCTGCACCACCAACTGTTTAGCCCCCGTGGCAAAAGCGCTGAACGATACGGTGGGTATTGAAAACGGCTTGATGACTACCGTGCATGCCTACACCAATGATCAGAATCTGACAGATGTTTACCA
Organism: Halomonas sp.; assembly: GCF_011050415.1. Lineage (GTDB taxonomy): Bacteria > Pseudomonadota > Gammaproteobacteria > Pseudomonadales > Halomonadaceae > Vreelandella. The sequence continues at coordinate 183,890 of NZ_DRFS01000003.1, read as the reverse complement.
TACTGATCCCTACCGGGCGCGCAGTGCAACGCACTCTATGATTCCGACCAAAACTGGCGCTGCGGCTGCCGTAGGCTTAGTGCTTCCAGAGTTAGCCGGTAAATTTGATGGGCTGGCGGTGCGCGTACCGGTAATCAATGTATCGCTAGTGGATCTAACCTTCACTGCCGGGCGTGATACGACCAAAGAAGAGATCAATGCCATCATGGAGAAAGCTGCTGCGAATTCATCTGTATTGGCAGTGAATGCCGAACCGCTAGTGTCTATCGACTTCAACCATGATGCTAACTCATCGACATTTGACGCCAACCACACCCGTGTAAATGGCCGCCTGGTTAAAATCATGGCCTGGTACGACAACGAGTGGGGCTTCTCCAATCGTATGTTGGATACTGCGTTGGCGATGCAGGCGACGGCTTAATCCATAAGAAGTGGAGAAGTGCCAAACGCTTTTTGATAATTACCCTGAGCTCTTGCTCAGGGTTTTTTATTTTTTTAACTTTTTTCCAATCAACTGCATCCAAACGAGAGTCTCGCGGGTATTCACTCTACAGGCGCTATTTACGGCGGCTGATAATAACCCCCAAGGAGACTGAAATGACACTTCATCATCTAACGCGAGCTACCCTGGCCGCCACACTGATCGCATCCTTCAGTCATGCCGCTTTGGCCGAAACGCCTGCGGATGTCCAAGTACCAGACGGCAATAGTGTTGCACTAGAAACCGTAGGTGTGGGCGCGATTACCTACATGTGTGAGACAAGAGACGATGGCAGCATGGGCTGGGTTTTTAAAGGACCAAGTGCCGCTCTCAATGATCGCGATGGCACACAAGTGGGTAGTTACTATGGTCCTCCTGCAACGTGGGAAGCATTGGACGGATCTAAAATTACCGCAACTGAGTTATCCACTTCGCCTAATGGAGACGGCAATATTCCGCTTCAGCTAGTCGAAGCTAACCCTGCTGAAGGCGAAGGCGCTATGACGGGCGTTAGCTACATTCAGCGCTTGGAAACCGAAGGTGGTGTTGCACCAGACGTGACCTGTGGCGCTGACAACGAAGGTGCTCAAGCGGTCGTTACTTACCAAGCAGATTACATTTTCTGGACTGCTGAGTAAGTCTAATAGTGCTAGGGACTCGTTTCACGAGTCCCTAGCGGCTATGCTGTCTTTGAGCACGGCGGCAGGCGTCGGCGGCGTCACTAGGGAGCTAGAGTTTGACTGACGTGTCTTCAGAATTTGATCATGCTGCTGTACTAGCTAAATGTGCTAACGGTGAACATGATGCTTTACACCAGCTTTATGTGCACGAAGGTGCAAGAATCTTAGGTGTAGTAATACGAATCGTTAAAGATCGTGGTATGGCAGAGGATATTGTCCACGATGCTTGTTTAAATATTTGGCAGCGGGCGGATAGTTTTGATCCTAATAAAGGGTCTGCTCGGGCGTGGATCTTCAGTGTTGCGCGCCACTTGGCATTAAACGCCATCCGTTATCGCGATCGCGAAATTACTTACGATATTAATGATCCCACCGATGTAACTCACGATGAACATTTCCAGCATGCATTTGTGGTCGAGGAAGCCTTTGATTGGCAGACCGGTCAACAGATGGATAGCTGTCTTGAAGAGCTTGAACCGGAGCGGCGTAACTGCGTACTTCACGCCTACGTAGATGGGCTTAGTCATGGCGAAATAGCTGCTCATACTGGTGCCCCGCTCGGAACAGTTAAAGCCTGGATCAAACGCAGCTTACAGCGTCTACGGGAGTGTATGGCATGACCCGCCCCAGTTATGAAAACGATCATGAAGATGACCATGCCTTGGCGGGTGAATACGTGCTGGGTACGCTGTCATTAGAGCAACGCGTGGCGCTTGAGGCGCGTCTACCCAATGAGCCTGAGTTGCAAAAAGCAGTGATGGACTGGGAGGAGCGTTTTTTACCCTACACCGCCATCACGACGCCTGTACCGCCTTCCGACTATTTATGGCCACGTATTGAGCGAAGCTTGGCAGCACGTGAGGCGTTTGCGAAGCGTGGTCGTCCTGCATCGGTCGCGCCGCCCAGACCCCGTCGGTTATTGCACAGCCTGCCACTTTGGCGTGGGGCAGCCGGGTTTGGCTTAGCGGCGGCGTTAGTGATGGGGGTAATGCTTGCAAATGATGTCACCGAGCCGACAACGCCTGAATTTATGGTGGTGTTACTAGCACCGCAAACTCAGTCAGCAGGTTGGGTAGTGCAGGCGGCGAACCGACAAGAGATCCAATTAATCCCATTGGGAACCTTTGAAGTGCCTGAAGGCAAAGCGCTTGAGTTCTGGACGAAAGCAGATGAATGGCAGGCACCAGTGTCACTTGGCTTAGTGGAGCCAGGCCAGCCGATTCGTATGCGCTTGGACCAATTGCCCCCGCTTGAAAATAACCAGCTGTTTGAGCTAACGCTCGAAGACGAAACCGGTTCACCCACCGGCCTGCCGACCGGCCCCATTGAGTTTATTGGTCGCGCAGTCGAAATTTAACCATCGTAAAAGCGCCTGTTTTAGTTTTTTTAAAAGAACGTTAAACCGACTTGGAACAGGCGCTCCACATCGCGAATACGGCGCTTGTCGATCACAAACAAAATTACGTGGTCGCCGCTTTCTACCACCACATCGTCATGGGCGATCATGACCTCTTTACCACGCACAATCGCCCCGATGGTGGTGCCGTCGGGCAGGTCGATCTCACCAATGCTGCGCCCCACGACTTTTGAAGACTGCTTATCGCCATGGGCGATTGCTTCAATCGCTTCAGCGGCGCCCCGGCGCAGCGAATGGACGTTCACTATATCGCCCCGGCGCACATGGGTAAGCAGGCTGCCAATGGTGGCTTGCTGGGGAGAAATCGCGATGTCGATTTCGCCGCCTTGCACTAAATCCACATAAGCCGCGTTGTTAATCAGCGTAAGCACTTTCTTGGCGCCTAAGCGCTTGGCTAGCAATGACGACATAATATTGACCTCGTCGTCATTGGTGAGCGCGCAGAAGATATCGCACTCTTCGATGTTCTCCTCTTCCAGTAGGCGCTTACTGGTGGCGCTTCCGTGGAGTACCACGGTGCGATCAAGACGCTCAGAAAGCGTGGTGCAGCGCTCCAGGCTATGCTCGATGATCTTGACCTGGTGGCTGTGCTCTAAATGCTCCGCTAATCGCTCACCTATATTGCCGCCCCCCGCAATCACAACGCGACGGAAATCCCGCTCGACCCGACGCAGCTCGCTCATTACCGCGCGAATATCCCGCCGGGCAGCGAGGAAAAACACCTCATCGTCGGCTTCAATGACGGTATCGCCACGGGGAGTGATCGGTCGGTTGCGGCGGTAAATGGCCGCTACTCGGGTATCCACGTTGGGCATATGGTGGCGCAAAAAGGCCAAGTCCTGGCCCACCAGGGGGCCGCCGTAAAACGCTTTCACGGCGACCAGCTGTACCAAGCCCCCGGCAAACTCAAGCACCTGCAGCGCGCCGGGATGTTCAATCAACCGACGTACGTGATCAGTCACCACTTGTTCAGGGCTAATCAGCACATCAATGGGAATGGCTTCGTGGGCGAAGAGCCCTTTACGGGTTAGGTAGGCCGTGGCCCGTACCCGAGCGATTTTAGTCGGGGTACGAAACAGCGTATGGGCGACCTGACAGGCGATCATATTGATTTCATCGCTGTTGGTCACGGCAATCAACATGTCGGCATCCTCACAGCCTGCCTGGCGTAACACAATCGGATAAGAACCCGCCCCGGTGACGGTGCGGATATCAAGTTTAGTGTGCAGCTCGCGCAGTTTTTTGGCGTCAGTATCGACCACGGTAATGTCATTTTCTTCCCGGGCGAGATGTTCTGCCAAGGTGCCGCCAACTTGGCCAGCACCGAGAATGATGATTTTCATTAATGATACAGCCGCTCTGGCGTAAAGGTAGCTCGATGTTCGCTTATTCCAGGGGAAGCTGTCGAGAGGAGGTTGGCCCGTATCTACCATGAATTCGCTTTCAGGCCATATTTTTACGTATTTTTAACGCCTAATGCCTTAATCATCATCGAATTTTTACGCGCTATATCACTAAGCTCGAAGTGCCCATAAAAGGAGGCACTTCCATGAATATCGTACTGTTGATTATCGCTACGGCAACGTCTGGGTACCTGTTTTACGCCCTTCTATGCCCCGAGCGGTTTTAGGAGATCGTGATGAACGATATGGTCGCTATATACGCGTTAGTAGCTCTGTTAAGTGTTCCCCTCGGTCTCTACATGGCCAAAGCACTTAGTGTACAACCGGGCCAAATAGACAACATTTTTGGGGTAATCGAGAAGCCCATTTATCGCTTAACAGGCATCAACAGTCAGCAAACCATGACGTGGCAAGCCTACGCGGTGGCTATCTTGAAACTGCATGTCGGTTTAGTGCTGTTGGCTTGGCTAGTCTTCATGTTTCAAGGTTTTTTGCCCTTAAACCCCGATGGTATCGAAGGCATGCGCTGGGATACGGCGCTGCACACGGCCGTATCGTTTGCGACCAATACCAATCAGCAGCACTACTCAGGCCAAGCGCAGCTTTCCCATTTGAGCCAAACCTTCGCCATCGTGACGCTGCAGTTTCTAACCCCCGCCACAGGGCTGGCAGTATTGATCGCGATAGCCAGAACTCTTCTGATGGCTAAACCGCATGGTCTGATAAAAGGCGTAGGCAACTACTATCACGACCTAACACGCACAGTGGTGCGTGTGCTGCTTCCGTTAGCCACAGTGGTGGCATTACTGCTGACATGGCAGGGCGTACCGGCCAGCTATCAGGCTGCCCATCAAATAGACATGCTGGATCCACAGGTGGAAGAGGTGCAGTCCATACCCGTTGGGCCAGTGGCCTCAATGGTAGCGATTAAGCAATTAGGGACGAACGGCGGCGGCTGGTATGGCCCTAACTCAAGTGTGCCACTTGAAAATCCCACGCCGCTTGCGAATGTGATTGAAACCGCTTCACTAACGCTGATCCCCATCGCATTGTTAATCGCCATTGCCGTGATGACGGGGCGACGCCGGTTAATGGTGGGCATTGGCTGCGTGATGCTGGCGTTCTCGCTGGTATCCACATCGCTGGTGGTCTATTCAGAGCGAATGCCAAACCCAGCGTTCACCGAGCTTACCCAGTCAGCCGGTAATTTAGAGGGTAAGGAGCTGCGTTTTGGTACCGATCTTTCGGCGCTGTGGGGGAGTTGGACAACCCAAACATCCAACGGCTCAGTCAATGCCATGCACGATAGCTTTAACCCCTTGGGCGGCATGGTTTTATTGATGGATATGTTTGTCAATGTAACGTTTGGCGGCATTGGTGTGGGCTTGATCGGCTTCTTGCTGTATCTCATGTTGGCGGCCTTTGTCGGCTCATTGATGGTGGGTAGGGCGCCTGAACTGCTCGGAAAACCGCTAGAAACGCGCGAAATACGCTGGATTTCACTCGCCATTCTTGCCCAGCCACTAATCATTTTGGGGCTGACCGCGCTGACGGTGGCGCTACCCGGTGCTGCGCAAATCTCAAACCCTGGCTTTCACGGTTTATCCCAAGTGCTTTACGAGTTTACTTCGGCCTTTGCTAACAATGGCTCCGGCTTCGAAGGGCTTGGCGATGGCACTTTGTGGTGGAACCTGACTTGTGTCATCGCCCTGTTTATTGGTCGTTTTTTGTCCATGCTGGTGCCGCTAGCCGTGGCTGGATGGCTAGCCGTTAAGCGCACAGCACCGGCTGGTCGCGGCACGCTACCAGTCGATAGCCCAGCCTTTATGGGCTTAACCGCAGGCGTCATTGTGATTATTAACTTACTCGGCTTTTTACCGGTGCTTGTGCTTGGGCCTATTGCAGAAGCCGTCGTGCAAGGCTTCTAGGAGAAACGAGATGTCATATACAGAAGGTGCTAAACAGCCGCGGCAGTCACTCTCTTTCAGCCTGATAGCGGGCGGAGCAATTAAAGGGCTGGCACCGCGTCAATTGGCGCGTAACCCAGTAATGGCGGTGGTGGCAATTGGCACCGTGGTGTGCTTTGGGCTCACGCCTATCGCCTTTGCTCAAGGCGAAAACGGCGGTTTTGCGCTCACCATCGCTCTGCTGCTGCTCGCCACCTTGCTGTTTGCAACGGGAGCGGAGTCACTAGCAGAGTCGCGGGGTAAGGCACATGCAGGTGCGCTACGCCAAACCAAAGGGCAGTTAAAAGCCATTAAGCTCAATGCCGATGGTACTACCAGCAGTGTGACGGCCGATGCTCTGCGCAAAGGGGACCGGGTTAGAGTTGTTGCGGGTGAGCTTATCCCGGCAGATGGCGAAATTGTTGAAGGTGCGGCCTCAATCAACGAATCGGCGGTGACTGGCGAATCTGCTCCCGTGCTGCGCGAAGCGGGGACCGATAATAGCGGGGTCAGCGCTGGCACCAAGGTGCTCTCGGATCAGCTGATTATTGAAGTCAGTGCCAACCCTGGCGAATCGCTGCTGGATAGGATGATTGCGCTGGTTGAAGGGGCTAATCGTCAGAAAACGCCCACTGAGCTGGCACTTTCGGTGTTGCTGGCGATGCTGACGTTGGTATTTCTGATTGTAGTGCTCACGCTGGTACCCATGGCGGCTTTTGTGGGAGTCCACACATCACCGATTATGCTGGTGGCGCTGTTGGTATGTTTGATCCCCACCACCATTGGCGGCTTGTTACCGGCTATTGGAATTGCGGGAATGGAGCGTGCCATGCGCGCTAACCTAGTCGCTAAATCGGGTAAAGCCGTCGAAATTGCGGGCAGTATCGATACGTTACTGTTGGATAAAACCGGCACTATCACCCTGGGTGATCGGCGTGCTACCGAGTTCGCTTCCTGCCAACAGGTGTCACATCAGCGTGTGCGTGACGTGGCGTTTCTCGCCTCACTCGATGACCCCACGCCAGAAGGCCGCTCGATTATTGCGCTGGCAAAAGAGCAGGGGGTAGATCACCAGTTAAGTGAAGAGGCGGATGGGGCTACTTTCGAAGCCTTTAGTGCTGAAACGCGGCTATCGGGCGTTAATCTCACTAGTGGTCGGCAGCTAAGAAAAGGCGCCCCTAACGCTATTGCAGCGTGGGTAACCGCTAATGGCGGAAACGTACCCAGGGACTACCAACAGGTAATTGAGCGTATCTCCCGAGATGGCGCGACACCCATTGCGGTGGCAGAAGATAAGCAATTGCTGGGGGTCATTGCGCTTTCTGATGTGATCAAAGCAGGAATGGCGGAGAAATTTGCTGAGTTGCGCACCATGGGCATTAAAACCGTGATGATCACCGGTGACAATCCTATTACCGCCTCGGCGATAGCCGCCACGGCAGGCGTGGATGACTACATCGCCGAAGCTACCCCAGAGCGTAAGCTTGCACTGATTCGAGAAGAGCAGGCTAGTGGTCGTCTGGTCGCTATGGTGGGTGATGGCACCAACGATGCGCCGGCGCTGGCCCAGGCCGATCTTGGTCTGGCAATGAATTCGGGTACCCAAGCCGCCCGCGAAGCGGCCAACATGGTGGACTTGGACTCCGACCCCGGCAAGCTAATCAGTGCAGTGGAAATTGGTAAGCAGCTACTGGTGACGCGTGGCGCACTGACAACGTTTTCCCTTGCTAACGATGTTGCTAAGTATTTCGTGATACTACCAGCGTTATTTGCGGCCAGTTTCCCGGCGCTAGGCGTGCTGGATGTCATGAACTTACATTCGCCGACGACGGCGGTGTTAGCCGCTGTGTTATTCAATGCACTGATTATTCCTGCCTTGATTCCCTTCGCTCTGCGCGGTGTGTCGGTGAAAGCGGCATCAGCGACGGAACTGCTGCGCCGTAATCTGCTGATCTATGGCCTGGGTGGCCTGCTTTTACCGTTCCCTGCCATCAAGCTGTTCGACATGCTTATTGCACTGTTCATTTAGGAGAGGCCTCATGAATATGCCACATCAAATAACGGACCCGGATGAAGAGCTCCAAGGGCCAGAACTTCAACATAAGGCCTCTTGGAGCAGCGCGCTTCGCTTCATGGTGGTGATGGCGATGCTGCTAGGGCTGTTATACCCCTTTGTCACCACCACCATAGGTGGCTGGCTGTTTCCCGAACAGGCACAGGGCAGTTTGATCCGGGACACTTCTGGACAGGTCGTGGGTTCACGCCTAGTGTCACAAACCTTTGTCAGCGACGAGTACTTTATTGGCCGCCCCTCAGCAGCTGGTAACGATGCGGGTGGCGTCTCAGGTTCAAATCTAGCCCCTAGTAATCATGCGCTCCGCGAACGTGCCCAAACAGACGCGACTTCTATCGCCCAGCGGGAAGGGGTGAGCGTAGAGCAAATCCCGATCGATTTAATCGCCGCCTCTGGATCAGGAATTGACCCACATATCTCATTACCAGCCGCTGAATTACAGGTCGCAAGGGTAGCGCAGGCGCGTGAAATCGACGAAGCTAGCGTCACTGAGCTGATCGGCCAAACGCTTGAAAACACGGGCTGGCTGGGGTCGCCTGTGGTCAATGTATTGCGGTTGAATGTGAGGTTGGATGAGCGTTTTCCAGCAGCCACAACCACATCTTCCATCACCCCTGTGGAGTAGCTAAATGTATTCAGCGGATCAACGCCCCGATCCCAATGCATTGTTACAAGCCGCGCGCCGTGAGGCGCGCGGCTGTTTGCGTGTATTTTTAGGTGCCGCGCCAGGCGTGGGTAAAACCTACACTATGCTGCGCACTGCCCGTGAGCGCGCCGAAGAGGGCGACGATATTGTGATTGGCGTGGTGGAGCCCCACGGCCGCGAGGATACAGAGGCTCTGTGTGAGGGATTATTACGTTTACCGTTAGCCCCCATCGAACATCACGCCCGTACCTTTTATGAATTTGATCTCGACGCCGCGCTGGAGCGTCGCCCCAGCATTCTATTGGTGGATGAACTGGCTCATCGCAATATTCCGGGTAGCCGTCATCCTCGCCGTTATCAGGACATTGAAGAGCTTTTAGACGCAGGCATTGATGTTTGGACAACGGTTAATATTCAGCACCTTGAAAGTCTTAATGACGACGTAGCGCGGATCACCGGCATTCGAATGCGGGAAACTGTACCCGATGAGTTGCTGTCGCGCGCCCGCGATATCTCATTGGTGGATTTAACCCCCGAAGAGCTACTAGAACGGCTAAGGCGTGGCAAAGTGTATATTCCTGAGCAGGCTCGGGCTGCTATGGAAGGTTACTTCAACGAATCGAACTTGAACGCACTGCGGGAGCTTTCCATCCAGACCATGGCGGAGCGCGTTGATGCCGACGTTAAAGTCGCGATGAGCGCTGGCGGTAAAGAGGGGCCATGGCCGGTAAGGCCACATTTGCTGGTGGTATTAGATGGCAGTGAAGACGATTTAACCCTGATTCGCTCCACGCACCGAATGGCGGAGCGTCGCTTGGCCGTTTGGCGAGCGGTATATGTTGATAAAGGCAACGCATCACCTGAACACCAGTTAGCACTGGAAAATGCCTATAGTTTAGTCGCTAGGCTAGGCGGTGAAGCGTTGCGTCTTCAGGGGCATAGCCAACTGACTGAAATCCTTAACTACGCCCGTTCAATCAATGCGACGACGATTGTGGTGGGCCGACAGGCCTATAGCGTTTGGCAGTTTTGGAAACGCCCGCTTGCCCAACGTCTTCTAGTTCAGGCAGATGCATTTGATGTGGTCATAGTAGCGAAGACAGGGACAAAGCGTAGTTTGCACAAGGGCTTACCGGCTCTGCCATTATCGCTGCCGAGAATATTGTTAAGCGGTATGGCGCTTGTCGCTGCATTGGCCGTCGCGCACTTATTAGAACCTTGGCTTGAACTGGCTAACTTGTCACTGGTGTTCCTAGCGGCCGTGCTGTTTAGTGCAGTATGGGCAGGCACGACCATGGCTATGTTAAGTGCAGTGGTAGGCTTTCTGATCTTTAATTTCTTTTTCACCGAGCCACGGTTGACCTTAGCTATGGTCGAGCAAGGGCAACTGCTCACTGTGGTTTTTTTCTTTTTAGTGGCCCTGGTGGTCGGCCAGTTAGCTGGGCGAGGAAAGCAGCGGTTAGTCGCTTTGCGTGCCAGCCGGGACCAATCACAGTTGCTGCTGCGCTACGCTGAACAACTTTCCACGGCGACCGACAGTGCTAGTGTGGCAAAAATTGGCGTTGATACATTGGCGCGCTGCTTTGCAGTCCCTATTGCTTTTATCTCCTCGGCAGAAAGCGCCAGTGAGGTACGTATTGAGCACGCTTGGCCTGAGTCAGAACGGTTGGATATGCCTGCAAAACAAGCGGCGGTCTGGAGCTGGCAACACCAAAAAAAAAGCGGCCACGGTACGCAGACCTTGAGCAAGCAAGCCTGGCGATTACTGCCTTTAACGGTGCAGGGGCAAAAAGTCGGCATGCTGGCGCTAAAGCTTTCTGCCAGCCAGACAGCCCTAACGCTGGAGAGTGAGTCATTAATTGATACGCTTAGGCGGCAACTGAGTATGGCGCTGGAAAGAACACGCCTAGTGGCAGAGTTAAACGCTACTCGTGTTTCTGAGGAGAACGAACGGCTGCGTTCCGCGCTGCTATCTTCGGTCTCTCATGATCTTCGCACACCGCTATCGTCGATCATCGGTGCCGCCAGCTCTTTAATTGAGCTTAAGCCACAGTTAAATGACGACGATCAGCGTGAGTTATTGGACGGGATTTTATCGGAGGGTGAACGCCTCAACCGCTACATCCAAAACCTGCTTGATATGACGCGACTGGGTCACGGTACGCTTAAACTTGAGCGTGACTGGGTGTCGTTTGATGATCTCATGAATTCTGCCATTAAGCGTTTGGGCCAATCGCTTAAACACGTTGTCGTTCGCAGGCTATGGTCACCCTCGTTACCGCTTTTATATGTGCATCCAGCGTTAGTGGAGCAAGCTATCGTCAACGTGCTGGATAATGCACAGCGATTCTCTCCACCTGGCGGGGAGCTATTGATAAAAGCAAGTACAACGCCGCTAGAAGGACAGTCAGCGTTGATCATTAGCATCACCGATCAAGGCCCTGGAATACCCTCCGAGCTGCGTGAGCAGGTCTTCGATATGTTTTACAGCGGTGGAGATGGTGATCGCAGTGCCCATGGAAGCGGCTTAGGTCTCGCTATTTGCCGTGGCATGATTGGAGCGCACGGCGGTTCTATCAAAGCCGATATCGGCGAGAAGGGCCATGGCACCTCCATTATCATTACACTGCCTTTATTAGGCGTTGAAACTCGAGGAATGGATGAAGAGTGAGAATGGTGGGCGAATCCTAATTGTAGACGACGAGCTACAAATCCGGCGTTTTTTGCGTATCAGCTTAGCGTCCCAGGGTTATGAGGTCATCGAAGCCGAAAGCGGTGTGCTGGCGTTGGCCGCCGTCTACACTCAAGCGCCAGATGTCGTGTTGTTAGATCTGGGCTTGCCCGACCAGGATGGCCAAGAGGTGCTGAGAGCCATTCGAGAACACAGCACCGTACCGGTGATCGTGGTCTCCGTACGGGAGCGGGAGGAAGAGAAGGTCTTAGCGCTAGATAACGGAGCAAATGACTACGTCACCAAGCCATTTGGCATTCAAGAAATGCTCGCCCGTGTTCGAGCCGTGTTGCGTCGTTCCCAGCAGGCAAGAGGGGAAACGAGTGCAAACTACTACATCAGTAAAGAGCTCGTTATCGACTTAACGTTGCGCCGCGTCACGCTTCGCAATGAAGAAGTGCATTTGACTCGTAAAGAGTATGCAGTGATTGAGCGACTTTGCCGTTATGCAGGCCGGGTAATGACCCAAACGCAGTTATTAAAAGAGGTGTGGGGCCCCACGCACGTCAATGATACTCACTATTTACGTATTGTCGTTAGCCGCTTAAGACAGAAGCTTGGGGATGACCCGCAAACACCTGCCTTGTTACAGACCGAGGCAGGTGTTGGGTATCGTTTATTAGTAGAGGCTGCCAAAAATCCAAGTGTTTAACGCCGCCAGAACATCGGGGTCAGGAGTACTACGACGGTAAGTATCTCTAAGCGGCCCATCAACATACCGACACATAGCAGCCACTTGGCAGCATCCGGCAGAGGGGTAAAGTTACCCGCAGGGCCAATAATATCGCCAAGACCTGGTCCCACATTTGTGACTGCCGTGGCGGCACCTGAAAGCGCAGTGACTAAATCCAACCCTAGAGCTGAGAGGCTCAGCGCCAGAGCGGCAATGGTGATAAAGAAGAAGAATGAGAAAGCCACTACGCTGCGTGAAATATCACTAGTGACGGGCTGTTCATTATAGCGGTTGGTAAACACGCCATTGGCGTGGATTAGATAGCGCAACTGATTAAGCAGCATTAAGGTAGCAATCTGGAATCGGAAAATTTTCATTCCACCGCTGGTCGAGCCGCTGCACCCGCCTACAAAGGTCAGATAGAAAAAGGCGACCACTGGCAGTGCACCCCACTGGGTGTAATCATCAGAAGCGTAACCGGTAGTCGTCACTACTGAAATGACGTTAAAGGTGACGTGGGTGAGTGACTCAAACCAATGATCGCCCTGAGTGATGCGCCAGGCGCTCAGTACCAAAATCGCAGCCAGGAGCAGCTTTAATAGCCCGCGTACCTGCTGGTCTTTCCATAGAGCAATGCGTGATGTGCGTAAAAAACGGATATAAAGCACAAACGGTAGCGCGCCGCTGAGCATAAAAAAACTGGCCATCCAGAGTAACCAGGGTTGCCCGCTATAGGCGCCAAAGGAGGCATCGGAATTGGCAAAGCCACCGGTAGAGAGCGAGGTCATGCCATGGACGGTGGCATCCAGCAGCGTCATGCCACCGAACCAATAACTACCAATCGCAACGAGGGTCAGGCTGACATAAATCGTTAGCGTCGCTTTAGCGATACCGCCGGTGCGTGGCATCACTTTATCCGACCAGTCAGAAGACTCCGTATGAAACAGCCGCATGCCGCCGACTTTAAGGAACGGCAAGATCGCAATACCCATGACGATAATGCCAATGCCGCCCATCCACTGCATTATTCCTCGCCATAACTTTAGCCCATCAGAAAAGTGCTCAATACCGACTAATATGGTAGAGCCTGTCGTCGTGATCGCCGAGACCGATTCAAATACAGCGTTGGTGGTTGTTAGCTGGGGCGCGCCAAGTATCAGCGGCAGGCTGGCAAAACCACTAATGGTGACCCAGCTGGCAGTGGTAAGAATAAACATTTGCCACGGTTTAAGTTCCAGCGGTGCTCGGTAGGTTAGTAGCCACGTTATTGCCGCAGCACTAAGCACTATTAGCACAGAAACTCCAAAAGCGGGCGCATCTGGGTCACTCTCAATTAGCAACACCATTAGCGGGACTAGCATAAACATCGCTAGCACGACCCAGAGGACAGAAATAATTTTAAAAATAGGCGCCCAGTGTCGGTACACATCCTTGCTACGATAAATCCATGGTGTGAATAGTGTCATATGCCGAGCTCGCTATTTAGTATTCTTAAGCATGCGCTAAGAGAACACGGCCTTCCATAAAAAGTCTGTAAAAAAGCAGACCCTTTGAATAATTATTCGTGTACAGACGCTATTGCCTCTAAACAATTTTGCGTTATAGAAGCGTAAAGTATGTACCTCAAGTCATTTATGACTACTAAATACATATTTTGTAGTAAAATTACATGAATTATTGCGAGAAGAGCCTGTTGTAAGGTAGATTTTAGGTAATCTAACTACATGTAATTATTTAATTACAAATAGGAGCAACGATGAGCCAGTCAAATGCTTCCCAGGGTAGCCCCCTTGGTGATCCCGAACACGCTATTGATTTAGCCTTATTCGGGGCGCTGGGTGACCTTGCCATGCGCAAGCTATTTCCTGCCTTATACCACCTTGACCGTGAAGGCTTGATGCCGGAAAGCACGCGGATTATGGGGCTGGCTCGCCAAGAGCATGATGCGGCGTCATTTCGCAAAGCGGTCAACGAAGCGCTGCAAAAGCGACTAAAAAGCAGCGAGCAGGATAAGCAGAGTCTTGAGCGCTTTCTTGACCGACTGGATTACTTAAAGCTCGATTTTTCCAGTGTCGAGGGTTACGACGCTATTCGAGAGTGGCGCCAAGGTTCTCCGCGTCCAATGGTGGTGTACCTCTCCGTCGGCGCGCGTATTTACGGCGATATTTGTCGTCATCTTCAAACCAGCAAAAGCCTGGATGATGAGTGTCGTGTGGTGGTTGAAAAACCCATCGGTTACGACCTGAACTCTTCGGTTGAGATTAACGACGCCATTGGCGAGGTATTTCCCGAGTCGCGGATTTACCGTATCGACCACTATTTAGGCAAAGAGACGGTTCAAAACCTGATTGCACTGCGTTTTGCCAACCCTCTATTTGGCACCCAATGGAACCAGAACAATATCTCACATGTGGAGATTACGGTTGCTGAAAAAGTGGGCATTGAAGGGCGCTGGGGCTACTTTGATGAAGCGGGTCAGCTGCGCGATATGGTGCAAAATCATTTGCTCCAGTTGCTGTGCCTGATTGCTATGGACCCGCCCTCTAATCTGGACGCCGACGCGATTCGCGATGAAAAGGTGAAGGTGCTTAAAGCGTTGAAGCCCTTTGTAGGCGAAGCGCTAGGGCGTGATGTGGTGCGCGGCCAATATATCGCTGGCAATAGCGACGGCCAGTCTGTGCCGGGTTACCTGGAAGAAGAGGGAGCCAATACTCAAAGCCAAACCGAAACCTTTGTGGCCATGAAAACCGAAGTGTCTAACTGGCGTTGGGCAGGCGTGCCGTTCTACCTACGTACAGGCAAGCGGATGCCCGAAAAACTTTCGCAGATTGTTATCCATTTCCGCCAGCAGCCGCACTACATTTTCGACCCGGATCAGCGTGGTATCGCCTCAAATAAGTTGATTATTCGATTGCAGCCGGAAGAGGGCATCGCCCTGCAAGTGTTGACCAAAGATAGCGGCCTGGATAAAGGCATGCGCCTTCGCCCGGGTCCGCTGCATTTGGACTTTAACAGCGCTTTTCCCAAGTCGCGGATACCCGATGCTTATGAACGTTTACTGCTCGAAGTAATGAAAGGGCAGCAGTACCTGTTCGTTCGCCGTGATGAAATCGAACACGCCTGGCGCTGGTGCGACCAACTGATCGACGGTTGGAAAAAACGCGACACCCCGCCACGCCGATATCCGGCGGGCTCCTGGGGGCCGGTCGCATCCATTGCCATGATTACCCAAGATGGACGCAGCTGGTACGAGGATTATTAAAATGAGCCAAGCACGCCAACAGCTGGCCGAGCAGCTCGCAGAAGCAGTTGCTCAGGCCCTAGATGAAGACTTAACCCATCAAAAACGCGCTTTGTTAGTTGTCTCTGGGGGATCCACGCCAGTACCCTTTTTTCAAGCGCTGGCGGCAAAACCGCTACCTTGGGAGCGCATTGACGTGACGCTTGCCGACGAGCGTTGGGTAAATGAGCAGAGCAGCGATAGCAACGCAAAATTAGTGCGTGAGCACCTTATTCAGGGGGCTGCGGCTGCGGCTAATTTTATACCGTTAACTTGCGATGCTGCTACACCGGAAGAGGGCGTAGAAGAGGTTGCCAAGCAAACGGCAGCACTTACTTGGCCTGCCAGTGTCGTTATTTTGGGTATGGGCGGTGATGGGCACACAGCATCACTGTTCCCCGATAGCCCCGAGCTAACGCTTGCGCTGGCAACCGATGAGCTATTGGTAGCGGTAAGAACGCCTAGCCAGCCACAGCCGAGAATTACCTTCTCAGCCGACCGCTTACACCAAGCGCGCCGCCATTTTCTGCACATCACGGGTGAAGATAAGCGCGCAGTGTTGGCAAAAGCCTTAAACGGCGATGACGTGCGTCAATTGCCGATCCGTGCCTTTTTGTCCTGCCCACTGGCGATTTATTGGGCGCCCTAAGCCCTTAAAATTGATTATCAGGCCAATAATAATTTTTTTGGAGACACACCATGAGTATTGATAAACAGCTCCCCTCTACGCGCACCGCTGAACTCGACAGCATCTGTTCAAAAGCCGAAGTGATTCCAGTCATCACTATTGATCGCTTAGAAGATGCTGTGCCATTGGGGCGTGCCCTGGTAGAAGGCGGGCTAACCGTGCTCGAAATTACTCTGCGCACTGATTGCGCTTTGGATGCGATCAAACGCATGAAAGAAGCGCTGCCGGGCGCCAGCATTGGCGTGGGCACGGTGCTGACCCCAGCACAATATCGTCAGGCTGAGCAGGTGGGGGCTGATTTTGTGGTGACGCCGGGGGCAACAGATGCTCTCTATCGCTATGGCGTTGAAAGCCCGGTACCCATGTTGCCAGGCGTTTCGACCATTTCAGAGCTGATGACAGGTTGGCAGTACGGCTACCGTCGCTTTAAGTTCTTCCCTGCTGAATCCAGTGGTGGTGCAAAAGCGATTAAAGCGTTTGGTGCTCCAATTCCTGAAGCACGCTTTTGTCCAACGGGAGGTATCACGGTGGATAACGCCGATGAGTACCTGTCGTTACCTAACGTCATGTGCGTGGGTGGCTCCTGGTTAACTCCTAAAGCCATGGTGGAAGCAGAAGATTGGGATGGGATTCGCGAATTGGCTCGCCAGGTCGCCGAGCGTTTTCACCACTAAAACTCGCTGATTTTTGCAAACATTAAGCAGTAAGTACTAGCCCCAGTTATGTTTTTTAAACGTTTTGTTTAAGAACATAACTGGGTTTTTTTGTAGCGAATTTTTATCATTCGCGTATCGTAGCCGGCTGCGTAAGACCAAAGGCTTATAACTAAGTTATATTCAGCTCGTCTAAAATGACAGGGCGATATGTCTGACATTTTAAAATTCGCGCATACACGAGCATGCGTGCCACATAACGATTAACTTGTAGCGATTAAGAGGTGAGTCAATATGCATGCGTTGACCCTGGCGTCATTTCTGTTTTTCACAGGACTTGTCGCCTTTATCACTTGGCGAATCACTCGTCGGGATGATCACTCTAGCACCAGTGGTTACTTTCTAGCAGGACGCACGCTCACCTTTCCGCTGATCGCGGGCTCACTGCTGATGACCAACCTATCCACCGAGCAAATGGTGGGGCTCAACGGTGCTGCGTTTACCGATGGCTTGAGTGTAATGGCATGGGAAGTCGTAGCGGTTATCGCGCTGGTGGCTTTGGCACTATTTTTCCTGCCGCGCTTTCTGAAAAGTGGCATTGCTACGCTCCCGCAGCTGCTCGAAATTCGTTTCGATAAAGACACTCAGCTCATCACCAACATTATTTTTCTGCTGGCTTATGCGGCTATTCTGCTACCGATTATTCTCTACTCGGGGGCGATAGGCTTACAGGGCATGCTCGATTTACCGGGCCTAACCGGGATTGAGTCTTCAACAACGCTGCTTTGGCTTACGGTATGGATTGTCGGCATTATTGGTTCAGTTTATGCCTTGTTTGGCGGTCTACGCACAGTCGCCATCTCCGATACGCTCAACGGCGTTGGTCTTTTGATCGGTGGTTTTGTAATCGTCTATTTCGGCCTGCAGGCGGTAAGTGGCGGTACCGGGGTGATGGAAGGTTGGAGCATTCTTAAAGAGAGTGATCCAGAAAAGCTGAATTCGATTGGCAGCTCTGACCAGCAAGTGCCGTTCTTTACCCTGTTTACCGGGGTGTTCCTGATTAACCTGTTCTACTGGAGCACCAACCAGCAGATTATTCAGCGCACCTTTGCGGCGAAGAACCTAGCTGAAGGCCAGAAGGGCGTTCTACTGACCGGTCTGTTCAAGCTGCTGGGCCCTCTTTATCTCGTTCTGCCGGGGATCATTGCTTATCACCTTTATGCCGACCAGGGCATACGTGCCGATGAAGCCTACGGCCACTTGGTGTTTAACGTACTGCCCCCTTATCTAACCGGTTTTTTCGCCGCGGTAATGGTGGGGGCGATCCTTTCATCGTTTAACTCGGCACTCAATAGCACCACGACGATTTTCAGCCTGGGCATCTATAAAGGTGTGCTGAACAAAGAAGCCACGGAAGAGCAGGTAGTTAAATCAGGTAAGGTGTTTGGCTGGATCATGGCCATTCTTACCATGATTATCGCGCCCTTGTTGGCAGGTCAGGAAAGCCTGTTTGGTTATCTGCAGAAGATGAACGCGATCTACTTTATTCCCATTCTGGCAGTGGTTATCGTTGGCTTGTTGACCAAGCGTGTTCCGCCAATGGCCGCCAAAATAGCGTTAGTGGGTGGCTGCCTACTCATCGCAGCCGGTTACTTTGTACCGCCGTTCAACCTGCTTCCTCAGATTATGCATGAGTTCCACTTTGTCGCACTGGTGTTTGTGCTGCTGGTCGTGATGATGCTGATCATTGGTAAGCTGCGCCCACGGGAAAGCGATTGGGTGCAGGAGCACAGCGGTGACGTGGATCTAACTCCTTGGAAAGGCGCAGTACCCGCTGGTATCGTTTTGGTCGTATTGGTGATTGTGATGTATATAAGCTTCGCTGGTTAATGACTATATAGATTGATTAAAGCACGATGCAGTAACAACAAGGCCCCGCTAGCTAATACTAGCGGGGCCTTGTGTTTAACAGCCGCCCTCTGCTGGTTTTAAGCCAGCCGCAGTAATGGCTCAGCCAATCCTGCGATGCCGGTTTTGGCTATGTAAAGCGAGCCTGCGGTGGGCTCCTGGGCAAGCTGTTCAGCACTAAACCCCTCTTGTGCCGTGGTGATATACAGCGTTTTAAGCTCGGGACCCGCAAACACAGGGCAAGAGGGCTGGCTAACCGGCAGCGCTATACGGCCAATGATTTGACCATCTTGATTTAAACGCACAACCTGACCTGCTCCCCAAAGCGCTAACCATAAGCAGCCTTCGCTATCGACTACCGCGCCATCGGGGTTACCTTGAGCATTGGAAAAATCTGCCCAGGGCATTGGTTCGCCTTGTGGCCAGCCGTCACCATCTAACGTCCAGCGCATCACTACTCCCGTCGCTGTGTCGGTAAACCAGGCAAACTCGCCATTTTCAGAAAAGCAGATGGCATTAGGAATGGTCAAACCTGAACGTAAAACAGTGAGCTTACCGCGATGCAGACGGTAAAGGCTGCCAGCGCCTTTTTCGGCTTTTTTCCCCATGGAGGAAAGCCACAGGCTGCCATGACGATCAATCCGGGCATCGTTACTACGGGTGATCGGGTTATCGGTTTCGAAATCGCAGAACCTTTCAACAACGGCATTAACCGGGTCGAAACGGCTTAAGCGATCTTCACCAACGAGTAGCAGGCCGCCCCCTTCAAGTGGTGCGGCGAGGGATACCATATGATCAAGCGCATACTGCCCGCTTTCCCCAGTGGCAGGGGTTAACCAGTGCAGCTGTTTTTCGAGAATATTGCACCAATAAAGACGCTGATTGATGGCGTCCCACTGCGGGCCTTCGCCCAGCATACAGCGGCAATCAACCGCTAATTTGGCCTGCCATGTTGAAGCACTCATATCTGCAGTCATTGTAATTGACTCTCCTTATTGTTCTCCTGCTTCCCAGGCATCAACCAATGCCTGCGCTTGTTTAGCTACCTGAGAAGCGTTTTGTCCGGGTTTATAGAGTGCGCTGCCAAGACCTGCGCCATCGATACCCGCGGCACGCCACTCAGCAAAGTTATCGACACCTACGCCGCCTACGGCATACAAAAGCGTACCACTAGGCAGTACGGCACGTACCGCTTTCATACCTTCTAAACCGACCTGTAGCGCAGGAAAAAGCTTAAGCCCTGTGGCGCCTGCATCAAGTGCATCGAAGGCCTCTGATGGTGTCACTATACCGGGCCAACTCGCCATGCCAAGCTTGTGTGTTTCTTCAATAACCGCTGGCCGACAGTTGGGTGAGACGATTAAGCGTCCCCCGGCTGCGTAGACATCGCGCACCTGAGCGGGGGTTAATACCGTGCCTGCTCCAATCACCGCACGCTCGCCAAAAGTGTCCACCAGGCGGCGAATGCTTTCCAGTGGCTTGGGGGAGTTAAGCGGTACTTCAATCTGGCTAATGCCGGAAGAAAGCACGGCCTTGGCTATATCAATGACTTCATCAGGCGTCACACCGCGCAAAATACCGATCAGAGGCAGCGTCATAGGATAGTTCTCCATAGAGGGTTCGCAGCATTAAGCCTTAAGCGCTTGGTAGGCGAGCCGAAGACCTGCCAGCACAGCCGCATCGCCATCCACTTGCTGCGCCTGAAAGCCAATGGCGTTCAAGGCTAATTGGTAGCGGTGGCAAAGCGCTTTGTTGCCAATCAATGTGATTCGCTTATTCGTAGCGTGATCTTTACACGCATCAGCAAGCTCAAGGCCGATGGTCAGCCCCGAGAGCCTCGCGGCAAGCACTGCTCCACGTGCTTTACCGGAGGGCAGTCGGCCGTCCAGTAAGTCTTGCGCACGTAAGCCAAATAGACGGTTGCTAAAGGTTTCTGGCGCTGCATGAATCTCGCTTACCGCTGAGATGAGAGCATCGCGGCAAGAGGCGTCGCTTAGGTCATCGCCATCCACCGAGTGTTTGAGCACCGATTGATTTGCCAACAGTTGGTATAGCTCTCCGGTGAGATAGGTCGCAAAACGGGAGACTGTTCCGTCTTCAAGGGTCGCCCACTTGGCATGGGTGCCGGGCAGGCAAGCCAGGCCAGAAAAGTTAGCCGTATCGGTAGCGACCAATCCCGCCAGTTGAGTCTCTTCACCGCGCATAACATCGAAATGGCTAGCAGTGCTGCGCGTTTGGCTTAACCCAGGCAGCAGATAAACACGCAGCTGATGACTCGCAAGCGCAGGCTTTACGGCGCCTTGGCTGAGTTGATCAAGTCGCGTAGGAACCGGCAAATAGGCGGCTTCTAACCAGCCCTGACGGGCGCCCGCCATACCGCAAACCATCACATTGATCTGGCCGCTGGCGGGTAGCCAATCGCTGACTAACCGCAGCAGCTCGGTTTCATACTGTTTAGGATTAAGCGAGAGCATGCCTTTATCACTGCTGGCTTGGGCTATAACGTTATCGTCGTTATCCAACCCCCAAACGCGCAGATTACTAGAGCCCCAGTCCACGGCAATCCACGCCAACTGAGACGCTGGTTTAGGTGTTTCATTGGTCATGTTTGATGGCATGGCTTACCACTCCGCAATAGAGCCGTCTTCATGGGTCCAGACCGGATTGCGCCAGCGGTGGCCCACTTTAGCGCGCTCTTCAACGAACTCCTCGTTGATCTCAACGCCAAGGCCAGGGCCTTGAGGAATGGCGCAGAAACCATCTTCAATGGCGAGAGCGGATTTATCGACCAGGTAGTCGAGGACGTCGTTGCCCTGGTTATAGTGAATACCCATGCTCTGCTCTTGAATAAAGGCGTTGTGACAAACCGCATCCAGTTGGAGGGAAGCCGCCAGGGTCAGCGGGCCAAGCGGGCAGTGGGGCGCCAGGGCGACATCGTAGGCGGATGCCAAAGCGGCAATCTTGAGGCCTTCGCTGATGCCGCCGCAGTGGGAAATATCCGGCTGGATAATGTCGATCATGCCATCGGCCAGCAGGTCGCGGAACTGAAAGCGGGTGTGCAAACGCTCGCCGGTCGCCAACGGGTAGCCCAGGCCGCCTGCGATATCTTTCAAGCAGGGTAAGTGCTCGGGGGCGACCGGCTCTTCCACAAACATCGGGTGGAACGGCTCTAATTCGCGCAGTAGTGCTTTGGCCATGGGGCGATGAACGCGGCCATGGAAGTCGATACCAATACCTACATCAGGACCAACGGCGTCGCGGGCTTCAGCCACGCGGGCCACGGCCTCATCGACTTTGCGATGAGAGTCGACGATCTGCATTTCGGGAGTACCGTTCATTTTGAAGGCAGTAAAGCCTTTCTCCACCAGTGCTTTCGCGCCAGCGCCGACATCGCTTGGCCGGTCGCCGCCGGTCCAGGCGTACATACGCATCTTGTCGCGCACGGCACCGCCTAGCAGCTGATGAACCGGCACACCCAGATCGCGACCTTTAAGATCCCAAAGCGCCTGATCAATACCAGCAATGGCGCTCATCAAAATTGGCCCGCCACGATAAAAGCCGGCGCGATACATCATGTTCCAGAGGTGCTCAATACGGTGCGGATCCTGGCCGATTAGATAATCGGAAAGCTCGTGGACGGCGGCTTCTACAGTCGCGGCGCGGCCCTCAACCACCGGTTCGCCCCAGCCGTAGCAGCCCTCATCGGTTTCAATTTTGAGAAACAGCCAGCGTGGGGGGACTTGCCAGGTCTTGAGTTTGGTAATTTTCATTAAATAAAATCCCTGTTAATTGACGATACCAAGATCGATAGCGGTGCGGCGAAGTACTTCTCGGGCGGCTATCTCTGCGCTGTTGGCATCGCGACTGCGTATGGCATCCAGCACTTGGCGGTGGCGCGCTAAGCTGTCGTCTAGAGTATCGGTGCGGTGCTGAGAGCGGTGAATAAGCGCCATAATGGAAGGGCGCAGTAGATGGCCCATTTGGCGCCAGACTAAATTGTGGCTTGCCCGGTAAGTGGCATCGTGAAAAGCAACGTCGTATTCGGCATGCTCGGCGCGCGCCTCAATATTGCCCGCCGTTTGCGTCATTCCTTCAAACGCCATTTCGAGGCGCTGTAGATCCTCAGTCTCCGCCGCCTGGGCAGCTAACCCGGCAACGACGGGTTCGGCGGAGTATCGAAAAGCATAAATTGCCCGCACCAGTTGAGGGTCAAGGTTGACCAAGCCAGTCATCCATTCGCTCATTAGTGGGTTCAGCAGGTGCCAGTCACTCATTTCACGAACTTGAGTACCGCGACCAGCAGTGCGTTCTAGTAATCCGGCAGCGGTCAGGCTAGTTAGCGCATTGCGAACCTGATTACGGCTGACGGCAAAGTGGCTGCCAATGTCTAACTCGCGGGGAAAAATGTCGCCCGGTTGCCAGTGGCCTGCTAATAATGCTTGAGCGAGTAATCGTGCCAAGTTACCGGCGCCACCTTGGTGAGGCGGAAGCGTGTCCAGGCTCATCGTGCTTCTCTTGTTAGGCTAGCGTTGAGCGTAGTCTAGTAAATGTCTGACATTTAAACAAGCCAGCCGGTATAGACTTAAGTATTGGTTTGAGCGGGTCAGAGTAGGGTGGGTAAACGCCCATCGGGGCGTCTATATCAGACGCCCCGATGGGTGATTGGTGTAGATTGCTTGCTGCCTTCCTATCTGATGGCAATATCATCACGTGTTGGTAGCGCCGCATAAGCACCAGGGCGGGTGACGGCATGGGCACCACAACGGCAGGCGGTCTCTACTGCGCGATGTAGAAAATCGGCATCGCTTTGCCAGTTATCATCAATACCGTGCTCAGATAGCTCGGCCAGAAGCCCGCCAATAAAGGCGTCGCCCCCAGCGGTGGTATCTATTGCGTCAACGTTGGGAGGCGCAATGCGTTGATCGATTCCAATACCTTTGAGCACAACCTCGTTAGGGCCATCGGTAATCAAAATCACTTTAACACCTGCCGTCAAACGCTCAGCAAGCCATGCCTCTGCAGGGTGATCAGCGCGTAAATAGTCGAGTTCTTCCAGGGAAAGCTTGAGTAGCTCTGCACTGTCTAGCATCTGCGTCACTAAACTTATATCGGCAGCACCCTCCGGCCAAAGATTATGGCGAAGATTGGCATCGGCACTGACCAAACAGCCAGCACGCCTAGCCATGGTTGCCATGGCTAAGGTAACGTCGGCGATATCTGGGTCTGTCAGGCTGTTGCTGCATAAGTGGAGAATGGACGGGTTTTCGAATACGCCTTGGGGCAAATGCTCAAGGCGATAAAGCAGGTCAGCGGCGGGTGGGCGATAAAAGTCAAAGGTACGCTCACCAGTTTCATCCCGAGAAACGAAAGCCAGGGCCGTACGCGACTGTTTAGTAAATACGACGCCACTGGTGTCTACGCCATGGCTATTGAGTTCACGCACCAAAAAATGCCCGAACGTATCGTCACCTACCATACCTAGAAACTTACTTGATACGCCTAGGCGGGCGCAGGCAACCGCAACGTTTGCTGGTGCGCCGCCCGCGTAGGGGGTAAAGGTTTCCTGGACATCGGTTGCTGTGCCCAAACGACTAGAGAGCATGTCTACCAGTGCTTCCCCAAAGGCGATAACTGGCGTCATCGGTGGCTCCTTGTTGTTATTAATACGACTGAATAGAGTTAACAGAGTAGGGTTAGAAAACTTCCTCGTTGTGTAGCGCTTCGGCGGCTCCCAATAATCCTGTCCAGGGGGCGGTCACTACCCAAATGGGTATGTCTGCGTTATAAGCTCCCATACGTCCTTTATTGATAAAGGCTTCGCGTAATTCGCTTTTAGGCAGCCAATCCAATAAGCGCGGCAGAATGCCGCCACACAGGTAGACGCCACCGCGGGCACCCATGGTCAAGGTGGCATCGCCGCATACATCACCAAGAACTTTTAGGAAGCGGAGTAGGGCTTTGGTCGCCAGTTTGTCCCCTTCGTTAGCCGCCTTCGTTACCTCAGCAGGGCTGTTAAAGCTCGGCTCAACCGCGTCAAGGGTGCAAAAGGCTTGGTAAAGCTCCAGTAAGCCCTGACCACATAAGACCCGTTCTACGCTAACGCGAGGATGGCGCTGTTTGAAAACATCAAGAATGGCTTGCTCGACATCGTCCGTGGGGGCGAAAGTAATATGTCCACCTTCGGTAGGCAGTGGAATCCAGGCGTGTTGCCCGGGAAATACCCCGGCAACGCCAAGCCCGGTGCCGGGTCCAATAACCAAACGCGTCGCGTGGGCCTGAGTCTTGCCAGGCTGTATTTCCACAAGTTCACTGGTGGCCACATGGGGGACACCCAGTGCCTGAGCGGTAAAATCATTGATGACTTTAAATAACGAGAGATTCAGCGCCTGCTGAACGTCGCTCTTCATAAAGTCCCAATGATTATTGGTCATCTTGACCCGTTCAGCATGTACCGGACAGGCAAACGCCAGGCAGGCTTCTTGAGGTGCGTTTTCACCGGTTGCGCCGACGCGCTCTAGATAATCTTTCACCGCTTCCACCACGCCGGGGTAGTCGGCGCAGGGCAGGTTCAAAATATCGTGCGGTATTACTTCACCGGGCGACACTAGCGCTAAACGTGCGTTAGTGCCGCCGATGTCACCGATTAACGCCGGTCGCATCATGCGTCCTCTTGTGAGATTTGCTCCTGCTGGTGGGCAAGGTCATCGGCTTCAAACCCTCCAAATACCCCTGCGCCTTCTTCACCGCGCATGGCCAAGTGGCGGAAGCCACCAAACAGCTCGCGACCCAGGCCGACATGGTAGTGATCCAAATTGCCGATTTGCAGCTCTCGCTTGGCCCAGGTAGCTGGGTCGACTTTGGCTTCCAGCGTGCCCGCATTGGCATCCAGGCGGATAATATCGCCATCGCGCAATTTCGCCAGCGGTCCGCCGTCTAACGCCTCAGGGCTGATGTGTATTGCTGCCGGTACTTTGCCGGAAGCGCCGGACATGCGGCCATCGGTGACCAACGCTACTTTAAATCCGCGATCCTGCAACACGCCTAAGAACGGGGTCAGCTTATGCAGCTCGGGCATGCCATTGGCTTTAGGGCCCTGGAAGCGCACTACCACGATAACGTCACGATCCAACTCGCCAGATTCAAAGGCGGCTTTCATTTCGTTTTGGTCTTCAAAGATTTTGATCGGCGCTTCAACGATGCGGTGCTCTTCTGCCACAGCGGATACTTTGATCACGCCACGGCCCAGGTTGCCTTTCATTACTGTAAGGCCGCCAGTGGGGGCGAACGGGGTCGCTACTGGGCTTAGCACATTTTCATCCAGGCTTTTTTCCGGGCCTTCGCGCCAGACGATTTTTCCATTTTCCAGGAAAGGCTCCTGGGTGTAGGCAGTTAAGTCGGTGCCGAACACAGTGGGAATATCGCCGTGAATTAAGCCTGCACCCAGTAGCTCCCTGAACAGATAGCTCATGCCGCCCGCCGCTTGGAAGTGGTTGATATCCGCCTGGCCGTTGGGGTAGACCTGCATCACGCTGGGGGTAACAGCGGAAAGCGCTGTAAAGTCATCCCAGTTGAGGGTAATACCCGCAGCAGCGGCCATGGCGATCAGGTGCAGGGTGTGATTGGTCGAACCGCCGGATGCCAGCAAGCCGACTACTGCATTAACAATGGCGCGCTCATCAATCTGTTGATAGAACGGGCGATAGTTGCCGCCGGGTTCAGTGTTGCGAATCGCCTGTTCGGTGGCGTAGCGGGTCAGTGCTTCGCGCATCTCGGTGCCGGGGTTCACAAAAGAAGTGCCGGGCAAGTGTAGGCCCATCATCTCCATCATTAGCTGGTTGGAGTTGGCGGTGCCGTAAAAAGTACAGGTGCCTGGGCTGTGATAAGAGTCAGATTCGGCCTCAAGTAGTACGTCACGGCCCACTTTGCCTTCCGCGTAGAGCTGGCGGATGCGCGCCTTCTCTTTATTGGGTAAGCCGCTGGGCATTGGGCCTGCGGGTATAAACATGGCGGGTAAGTGGCCAAAGCGCGCCGCAGCAATAAATAGCCCTGGAACAATCTTGTCGCATACCCCCAGGTAGAGCGCTGCATCAAACATATTATGCGATAGACCGATAGCCGCTGACATGGCAATCACATCACGGGAGAACAGTGAAAGCTCCATCCCCGGCTGGCCTTGAGTCACGCCGTCGCACATGGCGGGTACGCCTCCGGCAAACTGGGCGGTGGAGCCCATATCCCGTGCGGCAGCTTTAATTGTTTCGGGGAAGGTTTCCAGCGGCTGGTGCGCCGAGAGCATATCGTTGTAGGACGAGATAATGCCTAAGTTGGCGCTGTTCATCAGCTTGAGTTCGTTCTTATCACGCGGATTACAAGCCGCGAAACCGTGAGCTAAGTTGCCGCAGCTTAGCTCAGCACGGTGCACGCCACGCTTGTGCTGATCCGCCATGCGCTGCTCATAGAGAGCGCGACGCTCAGCAGAACGCTCACGAATACGCTGGGTAACCTCAGCAACGGTTGAATTTAACGTAGCGGGTGTTGAGCTCGGCATAGGGACCTCTGCATGATAGAGACGGTGGGTAAATATTGTAGTTATTTTACATTTTTTGACGTCGATATAAGAGACTTTACGGCAATAAAAACTAATTTTGTAGTTTTACTACCTCGATTGGTGGTTTGCTCAATCAATTGACCACGCCTTCTAGTATGAACCATATAGTGTGAACCATAGGGCGTGGTCGTGCAGGCTGATTATTGCTCCACCTCGTCGCGCTTAATTGAAAACAGCATGGCATAAAGCGTGGGTACCGCAATTAGCGTCAGCAACGACGCGAAGGCCAAGCCTCCCATAATGGTCACCGCCATGCTGTTAAAAAAGGCGTCTGTTAATAGCGGCAGCATGCCCAGAATGGTAGTGCCTGCGGCAAGAAATACCGGTCGTAAACGACTGACGCTGGCATCTATCAACGCGGTGAAGCGTGCCGTACCTTGCTTAATTTGCCCGTCTATTTCATCGACCAGCACAATGGCATTTTTCATCAACATGCCGGATAGGCTGAGCATTCCTAACAGTGCGGTGAAAGAGAAGGGCAGGCCGGTCACTAATAGACCAATGACCACGCCGCATACCGACATCGGCACTACCAGCCAGATGATCAGCGGCTGCTTGAGTTTGCCGAACAGTAAAATAGAGGTCAGCAGCATAATCAGCAGGCTAATCGGTAGCTGCTGCCCCAGGGCTTCCTGGGCATCGCCAGAGTCTTCATGCTCTCCGCCCCATTCCAATCGATAACCCGGCGGCAGGGAAATGGCTTCGATTTCCTGGCGAATAGCGTCAAACGCTTGTGCGGCAGTATAGCCCTCTGCGGGGTCGGCCCCCACCGTCAGCGTACGTACCCGGTTGCGTCGCTGTATCAGTGCTTCTTCGTTTTGCAGTTCAAACTCAGTAACTACTTGGCTTAGGGGCACAAAACGCTGCTGGGCACCGCTCCATACATTGCGGTCTTGTAGCAGTGCCACATCATCGCGCTCTGCCGCAGGAGGCCGGGCGACGATGGGCAGCAGGTGCTCACCTTCGCGATAGGTGCCTGCACGAATGCCCGATGAGGCGAACTGCAGCGTTTGGGTAATATCTTCCCGGGTGACGCCGGCGATGCGGGCACGCTCTTCGTTAATGCGTGGCGCGACGATCAATTCCTGCTGGCGCCAGTCGATGCGCTGATCAATCAAATAGGGGCTGGCATCCATTCGCTGCTGTGCCTCTGCGGCCAGTTCCCGCAGTACGCTAGGCGAAGGTCCTTGGAAACGGGCCTCTATATTGGCACCATCACCAGGGCCAAACTGCAGGCGTTGGGTACGCACCTGCGCACCGGGAAACGTTTCGTTCAGTTCACGATAAAACTGCCGATCAAGCTCTGGAATGACATCAAGATCTTCGGTACGCACAATGAACTGCACATAGGCGGTATTAGGCTGCTCGGGGGCGTAGGTCAGCATAAACCGGGTGGCGCCCTGGCCGATAAAGCTGGCCACTGAAACGACTCCCTCTTGCTCCAGAATATACGCTTCTATCTCCTCTGCATTGCTGGAGGTGGCACGAATGTCGGTGCCTTGGGGCAGCTCGACGTTAACAAAAAACAGCGGTGTGCTGGAGTCAGGGAAGAACGACTGGGGAATGAGTGTAAACGCCCACATGCATACCGCGGTAATGACTACCAGCGCGGAGACGGTGACGATCCGCAAGCGCAGGGCAAGCAACAGCAGCCGACGATAAAGCCGGTAGAAGAGTCCGCTGTAAAGATCCGGTTTGCTGTCGCTACTCTCGTTCTCCTCTGATTGCTCGTCTGCCTGCTCCTCAGAAGAGGACTCTGTCTTGCGCAGTAGATAGTAGCCAAATAGCGGGGTAACGATGATGGCCAGCAACCAGCTCAACATCAGCGATACCATAATCACCATAAACAGGGAGTAAAGAAACTCACCGGTCACATCATCGGAAAGCCCTATCCCAGCAAAGGCCATAATGCCGATAACAGTGGCGCCCAGCAGCGGTAGCTGAGTGCGTTTAGCGGCATTGCCAGCCGCCTCTTTAGCACCCTGGCCGCGCTTAATGTTGGTCACCATGCCCTCGGCGACGACGATAGAGTTATCTACTAGCATGCCCATGGCAATAATTAGCGCGCCTAGCGATATGCGCTCCATCTCGATCCCTAGCAGGCCCATAAACAGCAGCGTACCCAGTACCGTGAGGAGTAGGGTGCTGCCGACCACGACCCCTATCCGCCACCCCATTGCCAGACACAGCACGCCAATCACGATGGCCACTGACATCAGTAGGTTGAGCAGAAAGTCATTGATGGCATCGTTAACCACATTATGCTGTTCGTACAGCGGGTGAAGCTCTACCCCCAGCGGGATTCTGCTTTTTAACTCCTCTAAGCGCTCTTCTACTGCCTCACCCACTTCAATGATGTTGTCAGTGGCTACGCCCGCAATACCAATCGTGAACGCGGCTTGGCCGTTATAACGGATCAGTTGGGTGGGTAGCTCCGTGGGCTGTCGAGACACATCCGCGATATCCACCAGGGATATCTGCTCAGTGGTGCCGGGGCGGCCAATGCGGATGGCTTCAATAAGCGCCGTGCTATCAATCTCGCTGCGCGCCACTAGCCGCACCTGACGGTCACCAACGCGCAGGCTACCTGCATCCTCAACGGCATTTTCCGTTTGAATGGTATTGATGATCTGATCGATCGGTATGCCAAGCGTGGTGAGGCGCTCATTAGAGATATCGATATAGATGCTCTCTTCACGCTCGCCCGCGGTGGTCACTCTGGCAACCCCAGGTACGGCAAGTAGCTCGCGCTGTAGAAAAGTGGAGATGTCGCGAATTTCCCGGGTAGTGAAGCCGTCGGCGGTCACCGCGTAAAAAAGACCGTATACCTCGCCAAAGTCGTCGTTAATCTGAGAGCCAAGCACGCCATCAGGTAAATCCCCTTGAGCATCATTCACCTTGTTGCGTAGCTCATCCCAAATCTGCGGCAGTTCGTGGCTACGGTAGTTAGAGTGAACCTCTACTTGAATTTCAGAGCGTCCGGGCAGCGATTTTGATTCGATAATATCGATCTGCTCCATTTCCTGGATCGCACGTTCAAGACGCTCGGTGACTTCTTCCTCTACCTCGGTAGCTGTGGCACCCGGGTAGGGGGTATTAATAATCGCATTGGGTATGGTGAAGGAGGGGTCTTCAAGTTTACCGACACTATTAAAGCCCCATAAGCCCCCAAAGAAACAGATCACCACGACGAGCCATGTATACAGAGGCCGTTCAATCGACAGCTTGGCGATATTCATAGGGCCTCCTATAGCGCTGCGTCGAGCGGTTTGACTTGCATACCTTCGCGCAACTGCTGCACGCCGGCTGCTGCAATCGATACGCCAGGCTGGAGGCCAGCAATAATGATGACGTGATCACCGCTCACTTCACCCACGGTGACTTGCTGAGGTGAGACCGTCTCGTTTTCTGGGTCATATACCCAAACCTGAAAATCACCGCCCTCGCTATGATCCAGCGCGCTGGCAGGCACTATCATCACTGATGAGGTCAGGGTGTCTTCCATCTCTATAAAAACGGTAGCGGTAGTGCCGGGCAAGGCAATAAGAGGTACACCTTCGGCAGGGGCAAACTCAATTTGATAGGTTTGCGCGACTTCATCGGGTTCGGTGACGTGCTCACGGTAGACCAGCGGAATTCGCTCACCGGGCAAGGTCGCGATTTCCGCCTCAACATTAAAAGCGCGGTCGTTTTCCAAGTGCTGCATGAGTGCTTCAGGCACGTTAATGCGAATACGCAGCTCGGAAATATCCTGGATGCGAACCACCTCAGTGTTCGGCGGTACGGTGGTATGGTTCTCCACCAGTCGCCGGGTGATCAGAGCATCAAACGGGGCGTAGAGCGAAGTATAAGCAAGTTCTTGTTTCGCGCTTTCCAACTGCGTTTCGGCGAGTTCCGCATCGGCCCGGGCTGCATCCAAGACGGATGCAGATACGGCGTTATGGGCGTGTAAATTGCGTTGCCGGTTGAGGTGCCGCCGGGCTTGCTCAACTTCTGCTTCTGCACCACGCACTTGTAGGGCGTAATCCGTAGGGTCTAGCCGGGCGATCAATTCACCACTGGGAACCGTCGACCCTTGAACCGCGGAAAACGTTTGGATGCGTCCACCGACCTGAAAAGCAAGATTGACGGTGCTAACTGCATCAACGCGGCCCACAAAACGACGGCTGGGAAATAGATCCTGTTGACCGGTTTCAAACAGCTTTACGACTTGGGCAGGGGGCTCCTGGGGTTCTTCATCACTGGAGCAGCCGATGAGCAGTAGTGCCGTTGCTAGTAATACTATCCATGAGTGTTGGGGCCTCATTCATTGCCTCCCTGCAGGCGTTGATCCATTTGTAAGCGTGTGCTCATCATTTAATAACGCTGTTTAATCCGCTTACTATAATAGGTACTCTTGTAAGATTCGAACATACGTTTAGTTTTTTGCTATTAGCGGTAGCGCAAAAACGATAATGCAAACTGAGGATGGCGAGCGTGCAAGGGAAGCTGCAAAAAACTAATTTAAAGGTGGTGAAAAGTAACGAGTTTAGGGCGGTACCAAGTAAAAAAAGTTACCAACACTACTGCCTTGGTTTTGCGTTAGCGCTGTTGCTGAGTGGCTGTGCTGTTGGTCCTGATTATCAAGCGCCCGATATTGCCCTGCCGGATGCATGGCCTGAGCATATTACCCTAAGCCAGCATGAGAGAGATGAGTGGCGGCAGTGGTGGCGACAGTTCAACGACCCGGCGCTAAACCAATTGGTGGAGCGCGCTACCCAGGATAATCTTGAATTAACGATTCAGTTGGCGCGTATTCAAGAGGCCAGGGCGCAGCTGGGGTTTGCCGAGGCTGAGCAATTTCCAACGGTTGGGTTTCAGGCGGAAGCCACCCGTGAGCGGACGCCAGGTGCCGCGCTGCCCATCGATTTCGAGCCCATTCAAGACCTGATCACATCCACCAATAATCAGTACTCCTTAGCGGCTAGCCTTGAGTATGAGCTTGATTTATGGGGGCGTTTGGCCAATGAGCGGGAAGCCGCATTAGCGGCTTTTCAGGAGAGCCAGTTTGCCCGCGATGCCGCTGAAATAAGCGTAATAGGTGATGTAGTGACGACCTACTTCAACCTTAAAAGCGCAGAGGCCCAACAGCAGTTGCTGGACGAAACACTGGCATCTTATGAAGAGACCTATCGCTTACAGCAACTGCGTTTTGAGTATGGCGATATCAGCGAGCTGGAAGTAAAACAGGCCGAAGCGGAGTGGTTGGGGCTAAGATCAGAGATCCCCTCGTTGGCACAGCAGGTGGAGTCACTTCGCGGCGCGTTGGGGGTGCTGGTGGGTATGTCGCCTGATGAGCTCATCACTGCCCTTGATACCGGCAATACGCCGCTTGCCAGCATCGCTCAGCCGAAAAAGATTCCCAGTGTGATGCCGTCTGAGCTACTGCAGCGGCGACCTGATATTCGCTCCGCAGAAGCCTCGCTGATTGCCGCCACGGCGCAAGTTGGGGTAGCGGAAGCAAATCGGCTGCCTTCTCTTAACTTAAGCTCCTTTCTCGGCACAACGGCAGCCAGTAGCAGTGATTTGTTTACTGATTCAGCCAGGGCTTGGGGGATAGGTGCCTCTGTAATGGGCCCACTGTTTGATTTTGGCCGCACTCGCGCAGGAGTTGAGGGCGCTGAAGCCTTGGTCGAACAGGCAGAGGGCCAGTACCGCTTAACCGTGCTGACCGCATTTAACGAGGTGCGAGATGCCCTGTATAGCTACGACTTTACCTCTCAGCGAGCCGACGCCGTGGAGGAGCAGATAAGCGCCATCGAGCGAGCAAGAGACCTGGCGGTATTAATGTATGACCAGGGGCAGGTAAGCCAGATTGAACGCTTGGATGCGGAGCGCAATTTGCTCTCTGCACGGTTGGAGCAAGCTGATGCACGGCGTGAACAATTAGCCTCAGCGGCTACTCTCTTTAAAACGTTGGGGGGCGGCTGGCAGCTAGACAGTGAAGCCAATTACTGACGACTGCTGGATGACACAAAATGCGGCCCACCGAAGCGTGCAGATTTTGTTACTATTTTGCGCTTTGAAACGGCTCGCCCGTTTCTTCCGCTTTGTTGCTCTGGAGCCGCTATGCTTCGCCTTGTTGACCAAGTTCAGCCCGTTGATCTCAATGCTGGCGAAGAAACACGCCGCTATTTGGATACGCTAACCAAGCCGCCGGGAAGTTTAGGCGCGCTGGAAGAGCTCGCAATTCAACTTAGCGCCATCACTGGCGAGCTTAAGCCTACCGTTACTCCGCCTGCTGTGCTGGTGTTTGCCGCTGATCACGGGGTTGCGGCCGAGGGGGTTTCTGCTTTTCCCCAAGAAGTGACCGCGCAGATGGTGGCTAATTTTGCCAACGGCGGGGCCGCCATTAACGTCTTTGCCCGCCAAATAGGTGCCCAAATTGAGGTGGTGGATGTGGGGGTTGCCTCTAGGTTAACCATTCCTGGCGTTACCCTGGCAAAAGTGCGTGCGGGTACCGCCAATATGGTGGTAGAAGACGCCATGCAGGCTGATGATGCTTTGGCGGCGATAAAGGTTGGTATCGCCGCCGTTGAACGGGCCAAAGCAACGGGCGCTAACTGCATTGTTGTCGGCGAAATGGGCATTGCCAACACCACCGCTAGCAGCGCAATGCTGTCGGTGTTGCTCGGTGTGCCGGCCGCCCTCGTGGTAGGAGCAGGTACCGGTATTAACAGCACTCAGCAGGCCCATAAAGTCGCGGTGATTGAGCGAGCCATTAGCGCTCGGCAAGCCAATCCAGAGGCGCCATTAGAGGTGCTTGCTAAGCTAGGCGGCCTGGAAATTGCCGCGATGACCGGTGCCTATATAGCAGCAGCAGCGCATCGGCTACCGGCGATTGTGGATGGCTTTATCGCCACCGTCGCGGCACTTACCGCCTGCCGCCTTTGCCCGGCCGTGCGTGGCTACCTGATTTTCGGCCACCGTTCCCAAGAGCCTGGTCACGACATCGCCCTAAAGGCGTTAGAGGCTAAACCACTGCTCGATATGGGCATGCGGCTGGGCGAGGGGAGCGGTGCTGCACTGGCTTATCCGCTACTACAAGCCGCAACCGCGATGGTGGCGGAGATGGCCACCTTTGCCGATGCCGGTGTTAGCGATAACGCTGGATTATGAGCATGTTGAGCGATTATTTACCCGTCACTTTAGTGATGGTGGCCGTCGCGATTGTGATTGATCTGATCGTCGGCGACCCGCGCTCTCTGCCACATCCAGTGGTGCTGATGGGGCGGGTGATTAGCGGCTATGAGCGGATATGGAATCGCGGTTCTGCCAAGCAACGCCGGGTAAGTGGGGTGGTGCTAACCATTATAGTGGTAGGCGGTGTATGGAGTGTTAGCTGGCTGCTGCTGGCGATGATGGCGCGGCTGCATTCCGGGCTGGCGCTTCTGGCTGAACTGTGGCTACTCTCCACAACACTTGCTATTAAAGGCTTGGGCGAGGCTGCCCGCGCTGTGATCAAACCGCTTACCCAAGGCGATTTGCCCGCAGCGCGGAAGGCACTCGGGATGATAGTCGGTCGCGATACCCAAAACTTGGATGAAGCAGAGATTACCCGGGGCACGGTGGAAACCGTGGCGGAAAACACTGTGGATGGCATCACCGCGCCGCTATTCTTCGCCCTGGTCGGAGGGGCGCCGCTAGCGCTAGCCTATAAAGCGGTGAATACTCTCGACTCAATGGTTGGTTATAAAAACCAGCGCTATGCCGATTTTGGTTTTGCCTCTGCCAAGCTGGACGATGCAGCTAATTGGATACCCGCCCGTTTAACGGTGCTATGCCTATGGCTGGCTGGCCTGCTATTGAGCATTTCAGGTGTTGTGCACCTGCGCTGGAAAGGCGCACTGCGTGGCACTTGTCGCGATGCGCCGCGCCACCCCAGCCCCAATGCTGGCTGGCCGGAGGCCATGGTGGCAAGGCTACTTGGCGTTCAGTTGGGTGGCACCAATTACTATCAAGGAGTGGTGTCTCAGCGCGCTACCCTAGGTGAGCCGTTTGAAGTGCTTCAGGTCACGCATATAACTGCCACGGTGCGCTTAATGCACGGCGCCTGGCTGTTATTTATGTTGCTGTCCGTGGTGGTGATAGCTGGATTGTCATTCATTTTTAAGGGGCTACTATGAATCAATTTCTGTCGCCCAGCTCTTTATGCCCTAGCTCTCCTTGGCCCGCGCATGGTGGCCAGGCCAAGGCGCTATTAGCGCACTATGGCTTGCCAGCCGATCACCGCCTGGAAGATTTTAGCGCCAATCTTAACCCTTTGGGCCCACCCGCTTGGGTTAGCACCTGGTTAACCCATCAGCTGGCAGGCCTTGAACGCTACCCTTCGCCGGATTATGGCGTGGCTCGTCGGGCCATTGCCGCCCATTACCAACTTCAGCCCGAACAGGTACTCCTAACTAATGGCGGCGCAGAAGCGATTTTTCTTGCCGCTGCGCTGCATGCAGGTAAACGCGGGGCGGTTCTTACTCCCAGCTTTGGCGAGTATGCCCGGGCGTGTCATGCGCATCGGCTTTCGCTCACTGAAATTGCGCTGCCTGTACCCCACTTTGCACTGGATCTAGAGGCACTGCTGGCGTCCCTGAACGGTATTGATGTGCTGTTTCTATGTCGGCCCAATAACCCGACGGCAACGCTGATTGACTTTCCAGCAATGGAAGTCTTGCTAGAGCAGACCGCGTTGATTGGCTGCCGGGTGGTGGTCGATGAAGCCTTTATCGATATGGTGGGGGAGACGCCACAACAGGTTTCGTTGGCATCGCTACTGGTACGCTATCCGCACTTGATGCTGCTGCACTCAATGACCAAATTTTATACCCTGCCTGGGCTACGGCTGGGCTATATGTTGGCGGATGAGGCAACTATAAACAGCGCCGCCACCCATCAGCCCCCCTGGAGCGTTAACCACTTGGCGGCTGAACTGGTGGCGCCGTTATTGGCGGATAAGGCCTTTGCCCGGCGAACCCACCGCTGGTTGGCCACTGAACGCCCACGCATGATGCAGTCACTCACCCAGCTAGGGCTTGAGACAGGTCTTGAACCATTGCTTGAGCTTGAGCCAGTTGTTGAGATAGTGCCGAGCCACGCCTGTTTTTTTCTAATGCGGCCCAGCGCTGCATGGGGTATTACCAGTGACACGCTGTTTGAACAGCTACTACGCCGGGGCATTCTGGTACGTCATACCCACAACTTCTCGGGGCTCGATGGCGATTGGTTAAGGGTTGCGCTGCGGGACGAACCTGCCAATCGGCGGCTAGTTAATGTACTGAATAAGGTACTAAATGATTGTCTTCGTTAGTGGCGGCGCGCGCTCCGGTAAAAGTGAGCTCGCCGAGCAGCGCGTGCTTAGCGCAGCTGACGGTTCACCCTGCTATTACATTGCGACCGCCGACGTGTATGACGATGAAATGGCCAAACGGGTTGCCCTGCACCAACAGGCTAGGAACGGGCAGGGGCAAGCACCTCGATGGGTCACCATAGAAGCGCCATTGGCGATTGATAAAGCAGTGGCTCAAGTACCTGATGGCAGCGCAGTGCTGCTGGACTGTTTAACCCTATGGACCAGCCAAGTGCTATACGCCAGCAAGCTGAGTGAAGAGGAAGGCTTGGCACTGCTGCAAAGAGCCGTGGGTAGCGCTACAGCACGCCATGTTCACTTGGTGATTGTCTCCAACGATATTAACGAAGCATTACCACCCACCGATCCTGATACCTGGCGCTACCTGGCTTTTCTTCAGCGAGCCCACCGCTGGCTGGCGGCGGAGGCAGACTCGGTAGTTGAAGTGGTAGCAGGCTGCGCGATCGAATGGAAAACAGGGGGAGTGGAAACCGCAGAGGGAAGACAGTGTATGAAAGAGCGCTCGCCATGAGAAATATGCTATTTGGTCTGCTATTGGCGCTGCAATTTCTTACCCGAATTCCTGTTCCCATTGCCTGCCCCTGGACGCCCGACACTCGACGTTGGGCCGTTCGCGCCTACCCGTTAGTCGGCCTGCTGATCGGCAGCGTGTTGGCGCTGGTAGCCATCGCCATGCAAAACGTTCCCACGCCGATCACCGCACTGGTGCTACTTAGCCTTTGGGTCGCGCTCTCAGGAGGGCTGCATTTGGATGGCGTGATGGATATCGCCGATGCCCTGGGCAGCAATCAGCCCCTGGTGCGCCGCTGGGAGATCATGAAAGATCCGCAAATCGGCAGCTTTGGGATATTGGCGCTGCTGTTTTTGCTCGCCTGGAAGGGCGTGCTGCTATGGGCGATGCTCACCTATCAGGCGCCGTTATGGTGGCTATTAATAGTGCCGGCACTAGGGCGTTGGGGTGGCGTTGCGTTACTGGTGTTGACGCCTTGCGCTCAACAAAAAGGCTTGGCATGGAGCTGGCAGCAGTCACTTAGCGGGCAGGATGTGGCGCTCGCACTGGTGCCATTGGCATTAATCGCGTTGTTGGCTCCTGTACTCGTGCTGATGTGGTTAACGGTCATCGTTTTTGTGGTACTAATGCGCTGGCTTATGTTGCGACTGTTTAACGGCATCAACGGCGATATGGTGGGTGCCACCATTGAAGGAGGAGAGCTTTGGCTATTGATCTTACTATGGAGCTGGTGGCAGTTCGCCACGGTATCACCGCTTGGAATTTAGAGCGCCGCTATCAGGGCCAGCAAGATATTCCGCTGCTATTTCCTGATGCCGAAGCAGGACTGTTGGCACTGCGTAAGGCGTTGGAGAGTGAGCGATTTGATGCCATCTACTCAAGCGACTTGCAACGCTGCCAGCAAACCCTTCAATGGGCTGAAGTAGCCAAAGCGGATGTGCCGCTTACGCTTGAACCGCGTCTGCGCGAGCTCGATTTTGGCCAGTACGAAGGTAAGGTGTATGACGAGCTAAAAGATTTGCCCCATTACCGCGCCTGGATTGATAGCGTGGGCGAGCTGCAAATCCCCGGTGGCGAATCGGCGGCTCAACTGCGCCAACGGCTAGATACATGGTTCCAGGATCTGGCGACTAAAGCTCGCCTGGATGGCTACAAAAAGGTATTGGCCGTGACCCACGGTGGGGTGATTCGAGAGCTGCGTTGTCGCTTTGAAACAATCCACTTCTGGGACGGTACCGTGCTTCAGGCCCAAGGCAGGCGCTGGCAGCTTATTTATCAAACAGACGAACATGGGAAAGGGGAATGGCAATGCAGCTCTTCATCGGCGGTGCCTGCGCTGGCAGACGCGACGCCGTAGCCAAGCGTTTTCCTACCGCGCTGTGGAAGCGCTTAGCTGCCGATGTGCCATTCGCAGATAGCCACCAAGCGTTAGCCGCCAATACCCCGCTAGCGATAACGGGTGTGCTTGAATGGCTCCGTGCTAATTTAGGCAGCGCAGACACTGAGACTCTTCGCCAGCAGTGGCAGTCCGATATGACAATGCTATGCCAGCGCGCCGACCAGCGAAACGCACCCTTGATCATCATTGCAACTGAAATAGGCCGCGGTATTGTCCCCATGCAGCCTGAACAGCGACAGCTACGAGACCTCAATGGCTGGTTCACCCAAGACGCCGCTGCCCAAGCCGATCAGGTGTGGTATGTGCGCCACGGATTGATGAAGGTGATTAAGTCGTGACTCTAAAATCAATGCTGAACGGCTTCGTGCCACGCTCCAATTGACCGGCCCCCAACAAGTTGCTAGTTTACGCGCACTCTCAGGTGCTGGCGGTGGATAAAGCCGCTAGTGAAACGGGAAGTTGGTGAGCGCCTCGCGCGAGTCCAACGCTGCCCCCGCAACGGTGATCGAGATAAGAACGGCTAAAAAGCCACTGTGCGTATGCACGGGAAGGTGGTCGTTCGGAAAGTAGTGACTCTATAAATAGCGTTTATAAACTGCTAGTGAGAGACACCTTTCGCTCGTCAGCCCGGAGACCGGCCCGAGAGTAGAGGTTCAATAGAACCAAACCATACCGAGACGCGGTGGGCGCTCTCTGGGCAATTGATGGTGGCACCATGTGATTCATGGATGGTGACCGTCACTGCCTTGTTGTGCCCTGCGCTCGGTCAAAAAAACTACGCCGTGCGGGTGAGCACGTCGAGCAAGGGATCCCTCATGAACCACCGTTTCCACACCACCGCCAAACGGGCGGCGTTTAGTATGGCTGCCTTACCGCTCGCCTTTCATGTTCATGCTGAGGCCCAGTACGCCGAAGCGACAACGGAGTTAGCCGCGCTTGATCCTGTCGTTGTCACGGCCACATTAGCGCCGCGCACTGCGAACGAGAGTCTTTCATCGGTTAGCGTGCTGGACGAAGCCACTTTTCGCCGCCAAGACCCGATTAGCCTAATCGATCTGTTTCGTGGCCAGCCTGGTGTGGATGTGACTAGCAACGGCAGCTTTGGCAAAAACAGCAGCGTTTATCTACGTGGTGCGCCAAGCGATGCATCTGTGCTCATGATTGATGGTATTCGCTTACGTTCAGCAACGTCCGGTGGCGCCGCTTTTCAATACCTTGACCCACGCATGTTTGACCGAGCGGAAATCGTGCGCGGTCCACGCGGCAGCCTTTACGGTGCGGATGCCGTCGGCGGGGTCATTCAGCTGTTTACCCCAGAGGGTGATGAGGAAGGCCCGCAACCCAGAATTTCGGTGGGCGGTGGTTCATTCAATACCCAGCGGTTAAGTGCAGGCGTCTCTGGTCGAGAAGGCGGCACGCGCTACAGTTTTGCTGGTAGCCATTTCAATACCGATGGCCAGCCGGTTAGCCGTGGCGGTGAAGACAAAGGCTATGATAATACCTCTGCACTTGCGCGCATTGCGCATACCTTTAATAGCGGTACAGAAGTCGGCCTGCTCGCGTTACGGGCTCGCGGTAACAATGAATATGACCGCGGCGAGAATGATTTTGTCCAGCAGGTGATGGGCCTATACGGCGAGCTTCCTGTCACCGATCGCTGGCAGAGCCGATTAACGCTTAGCGAAGCCCGCGATGAGCTTGATACGATTGATAATTTTGGCAACTCTGTGATTGATACCCGTACCCAAACCGCCCGTTGGCAGAACAATGTTCAGTTCGGCGCTCATGAGCTGATCGCTGGGGCGGAAATCAGTGAAGACCGTGTTTCAAGCACCAATGATTTTGATGCCACCCGTCGCGATAACAAAGCGGTGTTTACTCAAGGTCTGCTCGACTTCGCACCGTTCGCTATTCAAGCAAGCCTGCGTTATGACGACAACGAAGCCTATGGCGATGAAGTCACTGGCAGCGTGGGGCTGGGCTATCAGGTAGATAACGTCCATACATTGCGCGCAAGCCTAGGCACTGCTTTTAAAGCACCAAGCTTTAACGATTTATACTGGCCAAATTCTGGCAATCCTGACCTTAATCCAGAAAGCTCAGAAACGGTTGAAGTAGGCGTGCGCGGTCAATATAACCAGTGGTTCTGGGACTTGGCGGCCTTCCAAAACGATTATGACGACCTGATCGCCTGGGCGCCGACGCCAAGCGGTTTATTTGCACCACAAAACGTAAACAACGCTCGCATTCGCGGTGCTGAGTTTTCAAGTGGCGTTGAACTGAACGACTGGACACTGCAGGCCGCCTTTACTTACCTGGATCCGGAAGACCGGGATACCGGTAACCGGTTAGCCCGTCGTGCCAGCCAGAGCGTGCGCTTGGATGCGGATCGCGAACTAGGTGATTGGTCATTAGGAGGGTCGTTAGTGGCACAGAATCACCGTTATGATAACGCCGCGAATACCCAGCGTTTAAGTGGCTACGGCCTGGTTAACTTACGTGCGGGCTGGCAGTTTGCGCCGCTGTGGACCGCCCGTGTTACGCTAGAAAATGCCTTTGATAAAGAGTATGAAACAACGCGTGATTACATCAACGCTGGCCGAGCAGGTTTCTTGAGTGTTCACTTTGGTCAATAACGTAAGTGCGTTAAAACGCGGGGCCATTGGCCTCGCGTGTTTGCTAATGGTGTCTACTTCGCAGGCTTACCACCATGCCCGCTGCGCGGTAGATGATCGTGATCGTGAGGTCTGCCTTCATGATCCTGCCCGACGCATCGCGACGCTCTCGCCAGGGGCAACGGAGTTGACCTATGCCGCTGGCGCAGGGAGCCAAGTGGTAGCCGTTGTTTCTTATAGCGATTATCCACCTGAAGCAAAGGAAGTAGCCTCGGTGGGTAGCCACACCCGGATTGATTTAGAAAGGCTAGTGGGACTGGCACCTGACTTAGTGATTGGCTGGGTGACCGGAAACCCCGCCGAACAGCTTGATACCCTTGAAGCCCTTGGTATTCCGGTGTTTTACATTGAGCCCCGTGATATGGAAGGCGTCGCGAGCGCCATTGAGCGCTTGGCAAGGCTGGCAGGTACCGAAGCCGCCGGACAGGCGGTAGCCGACCGTTTCCGCAATACCATGGATGCCCTTGAAAATCGCTACGGCGACCGGGCGCCAGTGCCAACGTTCTACCAAGTGTGGGATGAGCCACTCATGAGTGTTAATGATCAGCATCTTATTGGCCAGGTAGTGCAGATTTGTGGTGGTCAAAACGTGTTTGGTGAGCTGGCACGCCTGGTGCCGCGCATTGACGATGAAGCTGTTCTGGCCGCTAACCCTGAGGCCATTATTGCCGGGGGAATGGGCGAAGAGAATCGCCACTGGCTTAACCATTGGCAGCAGTACTCTCACTTGGCAGCAGTGGCGAAAGACAACCTCTTTTTTGTACCGCCGTCTCTGATTCAGCGGCCAACGCCGCGACTCATGGAGGGCACTCAGCTACTGTGTGAAAAGCTTGAAATTGCCCGCCAAAAACGCGAGCACCGTTAATGTTATCGCGCCTGGGGGTCCCGCTCGGTCTTTTGTTGCTGGGGGCACTGGGCGCGCTAGTGTTAGCGCTGGGCACAGGCAGCGCGCAGATAACGCCCTCCGATATATGGGCCGTCGTACAAGGCGACGGCGATGTGTTGGCGCGTACGATGGTGATCGAGCTGCGCCTGCCCAGAGCGCTATCGGCGTTTGCCGTGGGCGGCTTGTTAGCTGTCGCTGGGGCATTGATGCAGGTGTTACTGCGTAATCCGCTGGCAGACCCCTACGTGTTGGGTCTTTCTGGCGGAGCCTCGATTGGTGCGCTAGCCGCCATGCTTGGTGGGCTCGGCGGTCTCGCTATTTCCAGCTCAGCATTTGGTGGCGCGCTGTTTTCCACGTTCTTGGTATTTGGGCTTGCCCATGGTCGCGGTGGTTGGACGCCTTCGCGGCTGCTGCTGACAGGCGTAGTGGTCGCGGCGGGATGGGGCGCAGTGATTACCCTGATGTTAGCGTTAAGCCCCGCCGAGCGTTTGCCGGGGATGCTCTACTGGCTGATGGGCGACCTCTCTTATGCACGCACGCCTTGGCCACCGCTGCTTTTGTTATTGGCCATATGTGTCGTGCTGGTGCCCCTGGGGCGGAGTTTAAACGTACTAGCCCGCGGGCCTCAGCAGGCCGCCGCGCTGGGCGTTGCGGTTCGCCCATTAGAGTGGTGCATCTATATAACCGCTAGTCTACTCACCGCTGCGGCAGTCACTACTGCAGGCAGCATTGGGTTCGTTGGCTTAGTGGTGCCGCATATGTTGCGGTTGTTGTTAGGTAACGATCAGCGGCTGATTCTGCCTGCTTGCGCGTTGGCGGGCGGCACGCTGCTGGTGCTGGCCGATACGTTAGCACGCACCATGATTGCCCCCGAACAACTGCCGGTAGGGGTGATCACTGCGCTGTTGGGCGTACCTACCTTCCTGTTTTTGCTCCACCGGAGCCGCTGATGAGCGTACTGGCTACCCATGATCTCATCATCGATGTGCCCAACCGCACAGGCGGCACGCCGCTTAATCTAACCATTGAACCCGGGCAGGTGTGGGGTGTGCTTGGCCCCAACGGCGCGGGTAAAACAACGCTACTGCACACGCTAGCCGGACTCAATGCTCCCCGATCAGGCAGTGTTCAACTCAATGACTCGGCGCTTGGTCAGTTGCGCCGGCGGCAGGTTGCCCAGCGGTTAGGGTTGGTGTTTCAAGACCGTCAGGATGGGTTTCCCGCGACCGTGCTAGAAACCGCGCTGATTGGCCGTCATCCCTATTTATCAGCCTGGCAAATGGAAGGCGCTGACGACTACGCCCGTGCCGAAGCCGCGCTTGAGCGATTAGATGTGGCGCATCTGAGCAACCGTTTGGTAAGTACACTTTCCGGCGGTGAGCGTCAGAGGGTGGCAATTGCCACGGTACTGACTCAAGCGCCCAATGTTTGGCTAGCCGACGAACCCACCAACCATCTTGATCTTCACCACCAGAGCGCTGTGATGGCGTTAATGGCAGAGCAGGCTGCTGAGGGGCAGGCGGTCATCATGTGTTTGCACGACCTAAACCTTGCTGCCCGCTGGTGCGACCATGTGCTGTTGCTTTATCCCAATGGAGAGGCGTGCTGGGGACCGCGGGATAGCATGATGGTGCCCAGTGCGCTGGAAGATCTCTACCGCCAAAAGCTAGCGGTGGTAGAGGTGGATGGCGCACCGGTGTTTGTGCCGAGAAAGGAGTAATACCTACTGCTCCAGCTCTTCCCGCCAGGAGTGGCGCGGGGCAAAGCCGACTAAACGACGGGCCTTTTCGATGCAGTAGAAGGTTTCGAATTCAGCCATTTCACGCTTGATCGGCACGCCGGAGTAAAAGCGTTCAATCACTTGGGCGTTGGTCAGGCCAACCGATAGATCGTCATTGGCAACGTTGAACACTTGATAGCCCAGGCCATCTGTTTTCAGGCAGCAATCGACCATCTGGCCCAGGTCGCGGGCGTCGATGTAGGCGAAGATATTGCGGCGGCGCAGGGCAGGGTCGTCCATGTAAGCTGGGAAGTTCTGGCGGTACTCGTGGGGCTCGATAACGTTGTTAATGCGCAGGCCGTAGATATCAATGCCGGAACGGGCTTGAAAGGAGCGGGCGGTGACTTCGTTGACCACCTTGCTCATGGCGTAGCTATCTTGAGGCACGGTGGGGTGCTCTTCATCGACAGGCAAGTAGTCGGGCTTCTTCTCGCCATCAGCAAAGCAAATCCCGTAAGTCGTCTCACTGGAAGCGAAGATAACCTTGGGAATGCCCAACTTGGTGGCCGCATCCAGGATATTGTAAGTGCTTAAGGTGTTGATTCGGTAAGTTTCGTTGTCCGGCCTATGCAGAATGGCTGGTATTGCAGCGAAGTGGACAATTGCATCGTAACGCGGCACGCCAGTGCCTGGCTCCAGCTCGTCGAATCCGGCGTAAGCTTGGCAGGCATTGAACACTTGGCCCGCATCGGTCAGATCGGTCTTCAGGGTGGTAATGCCGGGCACATCGGATGTTACCCAATCCAGGTTGGTGACGCGGTGACCTTGGTCGCGAAGATAAGCCGTCGCATGGCGACCAGCTTTGCCGCTACCGCCGGTGAACAGAAGGCGCATATAGATCCCCTCATTGATAGAAAGAGCTATTACACCATAGCAAAGATGAGGTCGGCCCACCGAAGCACCGCTCAGATATGCTCTAAACGAAGCTTTCGCTAAACAGACTTAAGCCAAACAGACGTTAGCTAAACCGCACTACGAAAACGCATAACCTGCTTGCCATCCACCGGGTCATCAATCACATGGGTATACACTCCAAAGGTCTGCTGTAACCTGTTGGGGGTGAGCACGTCATGTGGGTGGCCACTATCGATCAGGCGGCCGCGATCCATCACACCAATGCGGTCACACTCCATGGC
The DNA here is from genome assembly GCF_011050415.1 of Halomonas sp. Taxonomy (GTDB): domain Bacteria; phylum Pseudomonadota; class Gammaproteobacteria; order Pseudomonadales; family Halomonadaceae; genus Vreelandella. The sequence goes on along the minus strand of NZ_DRFS01000003.1, from coordinate 138,915 downwards.
TTGGTTAAGATCATGGAGTGAAATAATCACCGTAATCGGCAGTTGCCTGACCAGTTCAAGAATCGACAGCTGATGACGAATATCCAAATGGTTGGTGGGTTCATCCAGTAGCAGAATGCTAGGCTGCTGGGCTAGTGCCCGGGCAATATGCACCCGCTGGCGCTCGCCGCCTGAAAGAGTGTGCCACAGCCGCTCCGCCATGTGCGCCATATCCACATCGAACAGTGCTTTATCGACAATGGCGTCATCTTTGCTAGACCAGGGGCGCAGGGCGGTCAGGAAGGGCGTTCGTCCCAATGACACTACCTGGGCCACGGTAATTCGGTCGGTGGTGTCCGCCTGTTGCTCAACCAGGGCAATGGACTGGGCGATAGTGCGTTGTTTAAGAGAGTGCATAGGCTGGCTACCCATCAGCACCTGTCCTGACTTGGGCTTGTTCAAACCCGCCAACAGGCGCAGCAGGGAAGTCTTGCCCGAGCCGTTGGGCCCCACCAAGCCAAAGGTCTGGCCTGGCTCGACGGTGAGAGTGACGTCAACAAGCAGTGGCGTGCCATGCACCGCCCACGTGAGCTGTTCAGCCGATAAACGCATTAAGACCTCTTGCCACGAATAAGAATAAGCGCAAAAGCGGGGGCGCCGATCAGCGAGGTAATCACTCCGATCGGTAACACTTGGCCGGGGATCAGAGTGCGTGAAAGAATATCCGAGCCAATCAAAAATACTGCGCCCGCAAGCGCCGTGGCGGGTACCAAACGGGTGTGTTGGCTACCCACAATAAAACGCATGGCGTGGGGAATCACCAGCCCAACAAAGCCAATCGCCCCCACAATAGACACCATCACCGCCGTCACCAGCGCCATGGCGATAATCAGCATCCCGCGCACCGGGCGCACGGCAATACCCAGTGAAGCGGCGCTGTCGGCACCGAAGGTAAACGCATCCAAAGAGCGACGGTGCCATAGGCAAACCAGCAGCCCGAAAATCGCGGCAGGCACTGCCAGAGTCACATCGGCCCAGCGCACCCCGGAGAGATTGCCCATCAGCCAAAACATAATACCCCGGGCCTGCTCGGCGCTGGCCGATTTGGTAATGATAAACGCGGTGAGCGCATTGAACAGCTGCGAACCGGCAATGCCTGCCAGAATAATCGCGCCCGCTGCCTGAGCACCGCGGCCACCACCAACACCGCTATTGGCCGCATGAGCGAGCATGACAACGATACCAAAGGCGAGGAGGGCGCCTACAAACGCACCCAGGGAGAGCGAAAGCGCCCCTGCGCCTAATCCAGCCACTGCCACGGCGACCGCGCCGGTAGACGCCCCAGCGGAAATACCCATTAAGTAGGGGTCAGCTAAGGGGTTACGCAGCAACGCCTGAAGCACTACCCCGGCCAGGGCCAGACTGGTACCGCAGCAGGCAGCGACAACGGCACGGCTAAGCCGGTAGTTCCAGATAATCCCTGCATCGATCCGGTCTACCGCGTAATCCGCCCCCAGTAGCTGATTGGCGAGCACTTTGAGAATGGTATTAACCGGAATTGGCGTCTCACCGATGGCGGTACCCGCAAGCAACGCTGCCACTAACACCAGCGGCGTGATCCATAGCCATCGCAGCCCGAACCCCGTCGTGGATAGCCGAGTTAATGCGATGCTCATTGGTCAAATGCCATCGTTGAGAGCGCCTCGGCCAGTGTTTCAAGGCCATAAATAGTGCGCATGGTCGCGCTCATGGCATGGGCATCCATCTCGACGATGCGGTTGTTTTTGACCGCGCTCATTTCGCTAGTGACCGGGTCACTGCGCAGGAACTCACGCTTGGCTTCAATATCGTCGGCGGGAAAGCGGCGGCGATCCATGCTGGCGATCACGAGCACATCAGGGTCAGCCTTGGCGATGCTCTCCCAGCCCACCGTGGGCCACTCCTCATCCGACTCAATCACATTGCGAATACCGAGCTTGTCCATCATATAGCCCGGCGCGCCGAGCTGACCGGCAACAAAGGGGCTAACCCCCAGGTCCGTCGATGAGAACCAGAAGGCCGCGGACAAATCCTGTGGCAAATCAAGGCTGCTCGCCAGCTCAATCGCGCGCGCTTCGCGGTCGATAAGTTCTGCCACCAGGGTCTCTCCGGCGTCTTGCACATCATAAATTTGGGCTAGCTCGGTAATGCCTTTATAGATTGAATCCGTTGAGAAAGCGGCGGTGCGGGTTCCATCACCGCCGGTGGAGTTATCCTTGGTGTCGCAGTCGGCGGGCATAATATAGGTATTAATACCCAGCTCGTGGAACTGTTCGCGGGTGGCCACGCTGCCGTTGGGGCCTACGTGCCACTCATATTGCACCGCCACCAGCTCCGGCCGCTTATTGACCACGGCCTCAAAACTTGGGTCATCGTTGGCGATCCGCTCGATCTCTGCATTGGCCTCAGTAAACGCGGGCAAAACCGGATTAAACCAAACCGAGGTGCCATTCACTCTGTCAGCGAGTCCCAGCGAATAGAGGATCTCTGTGGCTGACTGGCCTACCGTCACTGTCCGTTCCGGGGGCGAGGTCACGCTGATCTCTACATCACAATTGGTTAGCGTAAGCGGGTAGTCGGTGGAGGCGTAAGCCGCCTGGGCAAGGCCAACAGCGCTCGCGGCGATAGCCATGGTCAATCTCAACATCATGTACACTCCCGTGCATGATGAGCTTAGCATTCGGCCAGAAAATACCGACCGAGCCACTTCGCTCGAGGTAAGTAATATGCGGCAGTTCTCCTGACTGACGGGTCATGGCTAGCTCGCCTTCCCAGACGCTGTGTCCAGTGGCATCAAAGAGCATCGCTCGCCGCCTACAGTTGCGGGGGCAGTTCCGTTTCGCGGCAAGCCGCGGCGGATTCTCTATTAAGTTCCGGGGGGAACACCGACGTCGGCCATTCTAGGTTGCAGGTGGATAGCGAACAACAGAAGCCTAAGGATCTTATGAGAACCCGCTAAAATAGTAATGTTATAACATTGTATTTCGAAGGCGTGTAAAAATCCAGCGGCATTCTTAGCGTCAGCTGATATATACCCTCGCAAAGTTAACCGCTTGCAACAGATTGGCCTCGCCGCTATGCCTTCCTCTATACTGAACGCCTTTTAAATTCTCACTTCTTTATGAATGGTTTTATTATCACTCAGCTAGTTACCATGAATCATATTCAAGTCCCAGGCTCCCCAGATCAGTTGGCTTATAGTGATCGGTTAGCGGGCTTGGCCAGCACGGGAGGTGCCGGTGAGTGAGTTTCCCTTTGCGGCGGTGGTTGGCCAGGAGGCGCTGAAAACCGCGCTGCTACTGAACGCCATTAATCCGCGCATTGGCGGGGTGTTGATTAGTGGGCCAAGAGGCAGCGCTAAATCCACCTTAGCCCGTGCGCTGGCTGCCATTCTGCCTGGCGATAGCGAAGGGCAGCGTGCTCCTTTCGTTACTCTGCCGCTGGGTGCCAGCGAAGATCGGCTGGTCGGCAGTCTGGATCTGCAGAAAGTGCTGGCCGATGGCGAAGCCACCTTTCATGCCGGGCTGCTGGCTAAAGCTGACGGCGGGGTGCTCTATGTGGATGAGGTCAATCTGCTGCCGGATACCCTGGTTGATTTGTTGCTGGACGTGGCCGCCAGCGGCACCAATATCGTTGAGCGCGATGGCATTAGCCACTCCCACCCGGCGCGCTTTAGCCTGATCGGCACCATGAACCCGGATGAAGGCGAGCTGCGCCCTCAACTGCTCGACCGCTTCGGTCTCTGCCTTGAGCAGGAAGGCGCCATAAGCATCGACGAGCGTATTGCCATCGTGCAGCAGCGGGAGGCCTTTGACCGCGACCCTACTGGTACGCTGCAACACTTTGAGTCTGCCCAGGCCGCCCTGACCGAGCGTATTGCTAAAGCCCAGCGTTTGCTCAAGGAGATCACCACCGACCCCTGGGTGTATCGAACCATTGCCAACCGCTGTGAAGCCGCCGGGGTTGAAGGCCTGCGCGCCGACGTTACCTGGCACCGCGCCGCCCAGGCCCATGCCGCCTGGCGTGGCATGGCGAGCGTGGATCAGCAGGATATCGACACCGTTGAGCCCTGGGTGCTGGCGCATCGGCGTACCCAGCCGCCTGAGCAGCACCCGCCGTCACCGCCGCCTAGGCAAACGCCTTCGCAAGGCGAGGGCGGTTCGTCGTCAGCCAATACGCCCAGCGGCGGGTCGTCCAGTCAGCGCGGTGAACAGGGCCAGTGGGGCGCCATGCCTCCCATGGCTCAAGCGTCGATTAGCCAGCCAGCGCTGAAACTGCCCGATAGCGATGGGGTTGCTCAGCGGGGTAAGCGTGCCGATACCGCTTCCAGTGCGGGCAAAGGCGGTGCATTGGGCCAGGGGCGCTCCCTGGTGGCGACTTCACGATTGGACGGCTTTGCGACCATTATCGCCAATCGCGGCCAATGGCCCTGGCGGCAGTTAAAAATGCGTAAGGCACGGGCGGGGCAGGCCACAGCGCACTTGGTGCTGCTGGATACCTCCGGCTCGACCCTGGGCCAGCGCCTGTTGGGTCAGGCGAAAGGGCTGGTTGAATCGTTGGTGACCCAAGCCTACGCCGCGCGGGAGCAGGTGGCGGTGCTGGGGTTTGGTAATGGCGGGGTGGTGTCGATACTCTCCCGCCGTCGTGCGCCCAAAAACGCTCGGGCCACTCTCGATAACGCCAAGGGCGGCGGCGGAACCCCCCTGCGGGAAGCGATTATTGAAGCCAAAAGGCTGATCCGCCAGTGGCAGCGCCGCGAACCCGGCCTGAAGGTGCGCACCTATTTGATTACCGATGGCCGCACCCGAGAAACCGTTGACGACCTTGCCCCGCTGGAGGACTGCCTGGTGATTGATACCGAACAATCCAAAGTCAAACGCGGGCAGGGCGCACGCATCGCCGAGCAGTTGGGTGCTCGCTACTGGCCTGCCTCGTTTGGCGACTCCTCTTTAGTACATCAACCCGGGTATCTCCCATGAGTGACGCTAGCCATTTAAACCGTATGCAGCGCAAAAAAGACGTGGTCGATGAGCGCATCAGCCGGGCCACTGAAGAGCGCGGCGTGCTGATTCTGCTGAAAGGCAACGGCAAGGGCAAAAGCAGCTCCGCTTTCGGCACCATGGCGCGCTCGTTGGGGCACGGCCAGCAGTGCGCGGTGATTCAGTTTATTAAGGGGCGTCGCGAAACCGGCGAGTACCTGTTCTTCCGCGATCATCCCAAGCTTGACTGGCACATCATGGGCCACGGTTTTACCTGGGAAACCCAGAACCGCGAGCGGGACATCGAAGCCGCCGAGGCCGCCTGGACCGTCGCCAAAGGGCTGCTGGAGAACCCCGCCTATCATATGATCGTGCTGGACGAGATGAGCTATATGTTCAAGTACGGCTATCTCGACCCCGAGCCGGTGGTGGAAGCGCTGAAGCGCCGCCCGGCGCACCAGAACGTGATTATTACCGGACGCACCATGGCCACGCCGCTGCAGGAGATCGCTGATACCATCAGCGTTGTCCAGGACGAGCGCCACGCCTTTCGCGGCGGCGTCAAAGCCCAGGCGGGGATCGAATACTGATGACGACGCCAACCGCTCGCTGCCCCGCGCTGTTTATCGCCGCCCCGGCCTCAGGCCAGGGCAAAACCACCGTCACGGCGGGCCTGGCTCGCCTGCTGCGCAACCAGGGCAAGGTGGTGCGGGTGTTCAAGACCGGCCCGGACTACCTGGATCCGCAGATATTGGCCCAGGCCTCCGGCCAGCCGGTGGATCAGTTGGATCTATGGATGGCAGGCGAGGCCTACTGCCGCCAGCGCTTTTATGACGCCGCCTGTGAAGCAGACTTGATCCTGGTGGAAGGCGCCATGGGGCTGTTTGATGGCGAGCCCTCAAGTGCCGATCTGGCGGCCCTGTTCGATATTCCCATGGCGATCATCATGGATGTAAAAGGCATGGCCCAGACCGCCGCCGCGCTGGTCTCTGGATTGGCCAGCTTTCGTGACGATATCCATATCGCCGGGTTGATCGCCAACGCCTGCGGCTCGGCGCGCCACCGTGAGCTGATCGAAGACGCGCTGCCAGTGACGATTCCATTGCTGGCTGCTGTGCCTCGCGATCCTGCTTTGTCGCTCCCTGAGCGCCACTTGGGGCTGGTGCAGGCGGCGGAAATTCGCGAGGATTTGGAAGCCCGCTTTGAGGCGGCTGCTAAAGCGTTGGAAGCGGCTGGGTTGCTGGAAGCGCTTGCAGCACTGCCACCAGTGACCTTTACCGCCCCCCAGGAACAGCTTGTGGTCGTTAAGCCTTTGCTCAAAGGCCACACCATTGGCGTGGCTCGGGACGCCGCCTTTAGCTTTATCTATCAAGCCAATTTGGATCTGTTAGAGCAGATGGGCGCGACGCTACGTTTCTTCTCTCCGCTAACGGATAGCCACCTGCCCGAATGCGACGCCCTCTGGCTGCCCGGCGGCTACCCGGAGCTTCACGCTCAAACGCTTGCGGATAACGGCGCCATGCGTTCGGCCATTGAGGCTTTTTACCGCGCCGACAAGCCCATTCTGGCCGAGTGTGGCGGGCTGCTGTACTGCCTGGAAACCCTGACCGACTACGACGATATTGCCCATACCATGCTGGGCCTGCTGCCTGGGCAGGGTGCCATGCGCGGGCGGCGAGGCTGCCAGGGGATGCAAACCGCCGAGCTGCCGGAAGGCCCGGTTCGCGGCCATGCGCATCATCGCTCCATGGCGGAAGGCACCCCCGAGCCGATTGCTCACGGCCGCCGCCAGCGCCACCCCGCGCCGGGGGAGGCGATTTACCGTCAAAAGCGCCTGACGGCAACCTATTTACATCTGTTTTTCCCTAATAATCCCGACGCTGTGGCAAGGCTCTTTTCTGTCAGCCCGGCGTACTGCGAACCGCAACACAGCGAGGCATTTACCCATGCAGCCCAATAACGTACAGCTGAATAAGATTCCTGCCACGGTCGTGACCGGTTTTCTCGGCAGCGGCAAAACCACGCTGTTGGCCAATATTCTGCGCCAAGTCACCGGCAAGCGGATCGCCGTGATCGTTAATGAGTTCGGCGAGCAGGATATCGACTCCAGCCTGCTGCGCAGCTGCGCGCTGGGGTGTGAAGAGGGTAGCGAAGGCGGGCAGCTAGACGGTGAAGATGGCAGCATCTATGAGCTGGCCAATGGCTGTATCTGCTGCACGGTGGAAGAAGAATTTTTACCGGTAATGAAAAAGCTGGTCGCCCGGCGTAATGATATCGACCATATCCTGATCGAAACCAGCGGCCTGGCGCTGCCTAAACCCCTGGTGCAGGCGTTCAACTGGCCCGATGTGCGCCAGCACTGCACCGTGGATGCGATTATTACCGTGATCGATGGTCCCGCCGTGGCCGCTGGCCGCTATGCCAGCGACGTGGATAAGGTCGAAGCCCAGCGCCGCGCCGATGAAAGCCTCGATCACGACCCCAGCCTGCGCGAACTGCTCGATGATCAGCTCAGCGCAGCGGATCTGGTACTGGTGAGCAAGGCAGACCTGCTTAGCCCGGAAGAGCGCACCCGGGTGGAAGCGGTGATTCAGGCGCGGGTGAGTGCGTCGGTGAAAACGCTGTTTATCGATCAGACAGTGACCGGCGATACCGCCCAATTGGAAGCACTGATGGGTATTGGCGCGGCCAGCGAAGAGAACATTGATAGCATCACCAATCACCACGATAAGCACCACGCCGAAGGCGCTCACCACGACCACGCCCACGATAACTTTGATTCCTGCGTGATTACCCTGGGCGAAGTGGATGGCGATGCTCTGGCCAGCAAGCTGCAGCAACTGCTGATAGACCACGAGATCTATCGTGCCAAGGGCTTTGCGGCGATTCCCGGTAAACCGATGCGCCGGGTTATTCAGGCGGTGGGCGAGCGCCTGGAAGGCTACTTCGACCGGCTTTGGGCTCAGGACGAACTCCGCCAAACCCAGCTGGTGATTATTGGTAAAGACCTGGATATTCCAGCGCTGCGCGAAGCGCTAGCTGACACAGAGGTTCAAACGTCTTCTCAAACGGCTAGCTAATGCACTTATTCGCCGCTAAGCCGGGGGGCTTTGTCGATGATGAAGGCATCATCGATCTACAGCAGAGCCCCGCCGAGGTCGTGATACTCTCCGCCGCCGATAGCAATCTTTCGGCGTTGGCCCAGGCGGTTGATCGCCTGGGCGAGTCGTACCCCTCGGTGCGGCTGGCCAACTGGATGAATCTGGTCAAGCCCGCCGCCTATGATCTTTACGAAGATCGGGTGCTGGAAAAAGCTCAGCTGGTGATAGTTTCGCTGCTGGGCGGCAAGGCCTACTGGCCCTATGGCCACGAGCGGCTGCTTGCCTGGGCGGCAGCCAAACCCGGTCGCCAGCTGATTCTGGTGCCGGGCTGCGACGTCCCGGATGATGCCCTGCTGGAAGACTCCACCATTGCCTTTGATGATGCCTACCGGGTGTGGCGCTATCTGCGTGAGGGTGGTACTGATAACGCCGAGCAGCTGCTGCGGTTTGTTGCCAGCCAGTATATGACTGGCGAGAGTATGGCCAGCGAGTGTGTAGCTAGTCACCTGAGCGACTGGCAGGAGCCCAAGGTGATTCCGCCAGCGGTGATTTATGCGCCGCAAGATCAGCAGGCTTCAAGCCTAAGCGAGTGGCGTGATCGTCAAGTGCCGGGGCGGCCGGTATGCCTGCTGCTGTTTTATCGCAGCCATCTGCAGGGGGCGAATACTGCCGTGCCCGACGGAATGATAGCGGCGCTAAAAGACCAGGGGCTGGAGCCTTTGGCGGTGGCGGTGGCCTCCTTAAAAGAGGGGCCCTGCATCGATTTTATTAATCATCTGATTGAGCAGACCGGCGCCATGCTGGTGATTAACACCACCAGCTTTGCGGTCAATCGTAATGCCGATGGGTTGGATGCTTTGGGCGATACGCCTGCTTCTGACCTGCAAAATAGCCTGTTTGTTGGGAGGCCCGTGGTGCTCCAGGCGATCCTTGCCAGCAGCACCACCGAAGATTGGCAGGGCATGGCCGCCGGGTTGCATAGCCGTGATGTGGCGATGCAGGTGGTGCTCCCCGAGATGGACGGGCGCATCATCACCCGGGCGGTGGGCTTTAAAGCCGAAGCCCACTACAACCCGCGCTGCCAGCTGGCGGTGACCCACCACGTGATCCACCCGGAGCGGGCCGCCTTTGTGGCCGAGCTGGCACGGCGCATTTGTTCGCTGCGGCTGACCCCCAACGAGCAGAAGCGTGTCGCGCTGATCATGGCCAACTACCCCAATCGCGATGGCCGGATCGGTAACGGGGTCGGGCTGGATACCCCCGCGTCGACGCTGCAGATTCTAAGCGCCCTGAAAGAGGCGGGTTACCCGCTCAGCGAACTGCCGGAAAATGGCGATGCGTTGATCCGCCAGCTTCAGGGCGCGGTGACCAACGATCATGGCAGCCTCGACCAGCGCGCCTGCTGGCAGAGCATCAGCGTTGAGGACTATCTGGCCTGGTTTCAAACCCTGCCCAGCGAGCTGCAGGAAACCGTATGGACGCGCTGGGGCGCGCCTCATGAAGACCCCAAGTGCCGCCAGGGGCGCTTGATGATCGCCGGTATTCGGTTAGGCGAAACCTTTGTGGGTATCCAGCCAGAGCGCGACTTTATCGACGATCTCACCCAGTCCTACCACGATATGGAGCTGGCGCCGCCGCACAGCTATCTGGCGTTTTATTTTTGGCTGCGTGAGCACTACCAGGTCGATGCGGTTATCCACGTGGGTAAGCACGGCAACCTGGAGTGGCTGCCGGGCAAAAGCATCGCGCTAAGCGCCGACTGCTGGCCGGATATTGCTCTGGGGCCACTGCCGCACTTTTATCCGTTTATCGTCAACGACCCCGGCGAGGGCGCCCAGGCCAAGCGCCGCAGTCAGGCGGTGATTATCGACCACCTGATGCCGCCGCTGGCGCGGGCCGAACTCTACGGCCCCATGGCCGAGCTTGAAGCGCTCACCGACGAATATTATCAAGCGCTGGATATGGATCCCCGCCGGGAAGCGCTGATTCGCAGCCAGATTCTCGCCCACCTGCGTGATACCGGTATCGACCAGGAACTGGCCCACGCTGTTGATGACGCCGAGATTCTCAACGAGCTGGATACCTTCCTCTGCGACATCAAGGAATCGCAGATCCGTCACGGCCTACACATACTCGGCACGCTGCCGCCTGAAGAGAAGCGAGCAGGTACCTTGGTGGCACTGTTGCGACTACCCCGTGGCGAAGCGGTGGCAAGCCGCGGCCTGCTGCACAACCTGTCCAGCGATTTGGGGTTGGATTTTGATCCATTAGCCACGGACAACGAGCCCTGGCAGGGGCCTGAGCCGGCCATTTTAAGCCAGCAGCTCGATACCCCCTGGCGCACCGGGGCGGATGCCCGCGAACGCCTGGAACTACTGGCTGAGCGCTGGGTGGCCGACTACGTCTTGGCAGACGGCTGCCTGGATGACCTGGCTCAAGACTACCCCGCTACGGCAGCGCAGCTGCGCTACGCCCGCGACCAGCTGTGGGTCACCATGCAGCGCGGCGTGAAGATGGAGATTCAGTCGCTGCTCGACGGCCTCGGAGGCATCTTCGTGCCCGCCGGGCCCAGCGGTGCGCCCAGCCGAGGGCGGCTGGATACGCTGCCTACCGGGCGCAACTTTTTTAGCGTCGATAACCGCTCGATTCCATCGCCCGCTGCCTGGACGCTGGGCGAAAAATCCGCCCAGGCGTTTGTCGAGCGCTACCTGCAGGATCACGGCGACTACCCGAGGCGGTTGGGGCTATCCATCTGGGGCACCGCCACCATGCGCACCGGCGGCGATGACATCGCCCAGGCCTTCGCGCTGATGGGCGTGCGGCCCATCTGGTCGCTGGGTTCCCAACGGGTGAGCGACTTTGAAGTCATTCCCTCGATGCTGCTCAATCGCCCACGGGTCGATGTCACGCTGCGAGTTTCCGGGTTCTTTCGCGACGCCTTCCCCAACGTGATTCGCCTGTTTGATGCCGCCGTGCAGGCGGTGGCGCGCTATGAAGAACCGGGCAACAGCAACACCATTCGTGAGGCGGTGCTTGCCCGCCAGCAGGAACTGGAAAACCAGGGGTTAAGCCCGGAGATGGCCGCCCAAGAGGCGAGCTACCGTATCTTTGGCAGCAAGCCCGGCGAGTATGGCGCGGGCTTAAACCGGCTGATTGAAAACCGTTCCTGGGACAGCGCCGACGATTTGGCCGAGGCCTACATGGAGACAGGCGCCTACGCCTACGGCCAATTTAAGGAGTCGGGCAAGGCCGCACGCGGCGCCTTCGAGCAGCAGCTTCAGGGGCTGGATGCGGTGATGCAAAACCAGGATAACCGCGAGCACGATATCCTCGATTCCAACAGCTACTACGCCTTCCAGGGCGGCATGGCCAACGCCACTCGCTCGCTAAGCGGGAAGGCACCGGAGATTTACCACGCCGACCACGCCAACCCCGCGATGCCCAAGATTCGCACCCTGAAAGAAGAATTGGCGAAGGTGATTCGCTCCCGCGTGTTGAACCCCAAATGGATCAACGCCATGCGCGAGCACGGCTACAAAGGCGCCTTTGAGATGGCCGCAACGGTGGACTACCTGTTTGCCTACGACGCCACCACCGACCTGATTGCCGACTACCAGTATGCTCAGGTGAGCGACGCCCTGGTGCTCGATAAGGCCAACCAGCAGTTTCTGCGCGAGCACAACCCGGCCGCCCTGGAAGAGATGGCCGAGCGATTACTTGAAGCCGCCCAGCGGGGCATGTGGCAAGCCCCCGGCGAGCACGGTGAGGCGCTTCAGGATCTGCTGCTGGAAATGGATGAAGCCAAAGAGACCCATGGTCATGCCGCCCAGCCCGCGCATTAAAGGCTGGTGCCCTGGCGCGTGGCGACCCATGGCCACCGGCGATGGCCTGCTGGTACGCGTGCGCCCACCGCTAGGCGAGCTTTCCCGCGAGCAGATGCTGGCACTATGCGAAGCCACCGAGACCTTCGGCAGCGGTTTGATCGAGCTGACCAGCCGAGCCAACCTGCAGCTGCGTGGAGTAACCGACGCAAGCTGGCCGCCGCTGATGGCGTTTCTGGTCGAGCATCAACTGGTGAGCGACGACCCGGAAGCAGAACGGCAGCCACAAATGATGCTGGCACCCGCCTGGCAAAAGGGCGATGACACCCATACCATTGCCCGCTTGTTGCAGGCGCGGGGTAGCGAATTAGCCGCCATGCCCGGCAAGGTAGGCATCGCCATCGATGCGGGAAAAGCGCCGGTGCTTGGCGACAGCGCCGCTGATTTTCGTATCGAGCGCTCAACGGAAGGCGGCTTGCTGGTACGCGCTGATGGCTACGCGCAAGGCACGGCGGTGAGCGATACCGATGCCGCCGTTGAGCAACTAGTACGTTTAACCCACTGGTTTGTAGACAGCGGCGGCTGGGAGTCAGGCCGTATGCGTCGGCATAAAGCGCCACTGCCCGATTGGGCGCCGGCTGATACCGCCCCCTCCCATGGCGAGAAGCTGGCGCTGGGCGAACATAGCGAAGGCATGGTGGTTGGCCTGCCTTTTGGCCGGGTAGCGGCTGATACGCTGCGCGAGGCGGTCTTTCCGGCAAGTGGCTCGCAAACAAGTATCAGTGCTGTGCAGGTCACCCCCTGGCGGCGCCTGTTGTTGAAGGATTGCGATACACTACCCGCGGTTGATGGCTTAATCCGGCATAATAGCGACCCGCGCCTAGCGATGGACGCCTGCCCCGGCGCACCCTACTGCGAACAGGCGAGTGTCGCCACCCAGCCGCTTGCCGGGAAGCTAAGCGGCTGGGTGGAAACAAGCGTACATATATCCGGCTGTGCCAAAGGCTGCGCCCGTCAACGACCGGCAGCGCTGTGTCTTACCGGCCGCGATGGTCGCTTTGACGTGATAATCAATGGCCGCGCCGATAGCACACCGGTTAAATCAGGCCTCACTGAGAGTGAGGCGTTGGATGTTATTAGAAAGCTCGGCGAAAGCCGTTAGGTTTATCGAGATTAAAAAATAGTGGCTTATATGCTGGATAGCTGAGTGCCAGGGCAGGTTGTAGCGAGGGTCTTTCGACAGGCCGGAAAATGTTCCCGACATTTCCGGCATTTCCGCCATCCATGGCGGTCAGATGTCGAAAAAGTAGCGCCCAAGGATGGGTTCACAGCGCCCTCGCGGAAACCTGTCCTGGCACGTAGGCCTTGCAGACCAGCAACTGCGAATTAGTTTATTTGGAGAGTTTGGGTGCCCTATAAGTACGAAACACACGGCCCGGCGATTTACCTGCAGTCTTTTGCGATTATCCGCAGCGAAGCCGAGCTTGGCCGCTTTTCAGCGGAAGAAGAAACCGTTGCAGTACGCATGATTCACGCTGCTGGCCTGGTGGAATTGGCTGCGCATATTCATTTTCAAAACGATGTGGTCAATAAGGCCCGTGCCGCGTTAGAGCAGGGCGCACCGATTCTCTGCGATGCCCGCATGGTCTCGGAAGGCATCACCCGCAAGCGGCTGCCCGCGGATAACCAAGTCATCTGCACCCTTAACGATGAACGCACGCCCGGCCTCGCCCAGGAAATGGCCAACACCCGCTCGGCGGCGGCGCTGGAACTGTGGCGGCCGCACCTGGAAGGCGCCGTGGTCGCCATTGGCAATGCGCCCACCGCGCTGTTTCACCTGCTCAATATGCTCGAAGACCCGGCGTGCCCGCGCCCGGCGGCGATTATCGGCTGCCCGGTAGGCTTTGTCGGCGCGGCGGAATCCAAGGAGGCGCTGTTGGCTAACCCGGCACTGCCCAGCTGCATCGTCCGCGGGCGTTTGGGTGGCAGTGCCGTGACGGTGGCGGCCATCAACGCCATGGCGGATCGCATCGAATGAACCAGGGAACGGTAGTCGGCGTTGGCCTTGGGCCAGGCAGCCAGGACTTGATGAGCGTGCGCGCAGACCGCTTGATACGCGGGGCGACCCACGTGGCGTATTTCCGTAAAAAGGGCCGCTGCGGCCATGCCCGCACCATCGTGGAGGGCATGATCCCGCCCGGCGCAACCGAGCTGCCCATGGAGTACCCGGTCACCACGGAAATTCCCTTCGACGACCCGCGCTACAACGAGCTGCTGTCGGCTTTTTATGAACGCAGCGTAGCCCAGCTAATCGAGATGGCGGAGGCCGGGTGCGATGTGGTGGTGCTGTGTGAAGGCGATCCGTTCTTCTACGGCTCCTTTATGCACCTCTATACGCGGCTGCTAAACCGTGTGCCAGTCTCGGTAGTGCCTGGGATTACCGGCATGTCGGCGGCGTGGACAGCCACTGGGCAGCCCATTACCTGGGGCGATGACATTATGACGGTGCTGATGGCCACGCTACCGGAAGAGGCTTTGGCCGAACGCATTGCCCAGACCGATGCGCTGGTAGTGATGAAGATAGGCCGCAACCTGGCCAAACTTCGCCGAGCGCTGACTCATGCTGGTCGTGAAGGCGAGGCATGGCTGATCGAATACGCCGCCATGACGCAACAAAGAGTGCTTCCATTAAGCGACGTTGGCGAGAGCGTGCCGTACTTCTCGATTGTGCTGATCCATGGCAACGGGAGGCGGCCATGAGCGGCTGGCTAAAAATCGTCGGCCTGGGGCCGGGCTCAGAAGCCATGATTACCCCCGAGGTAACCGCGGCGCTGGAGGAAGCCACCGATGTAGTGGGCTACGTGCCCTACGTTAATCGGGTCGCGCCGCGTGCTGGATTAGTCCGCCACGGCTCGGACAACCGCGAAGAGATCCGCCGGGCGGAGCAGGCGCTCCAGCTGGCGCTTGAAGGCCATCGGGTCGTGGTGGTCTCTTCCGGCGACCCCGGCGTCTTTGCCATGGCCGCCGCGGTGTTCGAGGCCTTAGAAGCAGGCGATGCCCAGTGGCGCACGCTGGATATTCAGGTGCTGCCGGGTATTTCCGCCATGCTCGCCGCCAGCGCAAGCGTCGGCGCGCCGCTGGGGCACGACTTCTGCTGCATTAATCTATCCGACAACCTCAAGCCCTGGGCGCTGATTGAAAAGCGCCTGCGCTTGGCCGCCGAGGCCGACTTCGCTATGGCGTTTTACAACCCGCGCTCCAAGTCGCGCCCAGTGGGTTTCGAGCGCACGCTAGAGGTACTGCGAGAAGCCTGCGGGCCGGATCGATTGATTATCTTTGCCCGCGCGGTTTCAACCCCGGAAGAGTCAATTCGAGTCACCACCCTAGGGCAAGCGACGCCGGAAATGGCCGATATGCGCACGCTGGTGATTGTCGGTTCTCAGCAGACGCGATTGATAGAGCGCAGTGGATCGCCGCTGGTTTATACACCGCGCTCGGCTGATTAAGCGTACTGAAGATTAAGAGGGGCTATCAAGCCAGCTAATCACGTCATCAATACGATGAAGTTCGTGGCGGGGTGGCAGCGCTGGCCGTTCGATCATCACAATGGGTAAGCCGAGCATGCGGGCAGCGGTTAGTTTTGAGGCGGCTCCATAACCGCCGGAATTTTTACACACGATGCGCTGGATTCGCTGATTTTCCAGCAGGGCGAGATCACCTTCCAGCGTAAAGGGGCCTCGATCAATCACGGTGCTGGCATCGGCCAGTGGTAACGAGCTGGTAGGCCGGTCAACCAAACGCAGCACGTAATGGTGCTGGGACTGGGCGGCAAAGGCAGCAAGGTGCATGCGGCCAATGGCAAGCAGCACGCGCTGGGGCGGGGCAGCCAAAGCGCTAACCGCCTCATCGATACTTGCCACGCTTTGCCACTGGTCGCCGTCAACGGGTCGCCAGGCAGCCCGGGTAAGAGCGACGACCTTAACGCCGCACTGCCCCGCCGCGGCTAACACGTTGCTACTTATCTGCGCGGCAAAAGGGTGGGTGGCATCAACAATATGGGTAATGCGCTCCTGGGCCACAAATGCGGTAAGGCCACTCACGCCGCCAAAGCCGCCAATACGGGTTGGCAGCGGCTGGGGTTTAGGCGTGGCGACGCGACCCGCATAGCTGAAAATGGCGGGAAGCCCGCGCTTGGCAACCGCACTGGCCAGGGCGCTGGCCTCCGTGGTTCCCCCGAGAATTAGGATCTTGATCATGGTTGAAATTTCTCACGCTCCAGTGGGTCAGGCTCCCTGGCTGACCCTTTTAGGCTGGGGGGAGGGTGGCACACAGGCGCTAACGGCGGCAAGACGCGCCGCACTGGAAAGTGCCGAGGTGGTGTTCGGCGCGCGCCGCCACCTACGCCTTTTGCCGCCCCTAAACGCCGAAGCGATTGAGTGGCCGGTGCCCTTTGCCGATGGCATTCCTGAACTGCTCAATCAGCGCGGCCGCCGGGTGGTCATGCTGGTCTCGAACGACCCATTCTGGTTTGGCGCGGGTACAACATTAGCGCAGCATCTTAGCGCTAGCGAGTGGCTGGCATTGCCAGCGCCTTCCACCTTCAGCCTTGCGGCTTCCCGCCTGGGTTGGCCGCTGGAGCGCTGCGCTTGCCTGGGCCTGCACGCCAAACCGCTGACCCGCATTCGACCTTACCTGCATACCGGTAGGCGTTTGCTGGTGCTGGTAAAAGACGGCGGAGCGGTTGCTGAGCTTGCTTCCCTGGTAAGCGGGTTTGGCTTTGGGGATTCCCAGCTAACGGTGCTGGAAGCCCTGGGCGGCGATAACGAGCGCATTCGCCATTGTCGTGTCGACGCCAACTTGCCACAGGATATTGCCCATCCGGTGGCGGTAGCGCTGGAAGTAGCCGGTGACGGCCCCGGCTTACCCCTGACACCCGGCCTGCCGGATCATTTTTTTGACCACGACGGCCAGATCACCAAACAGACCATTCGCGCCATCACCCTAGCAGCGTTAGCCCCCATGCCCGGCCAGCGGCTATGGGATATCGGCACCGGATCGGGCTCTATCGCCATTGAGTGGCTGCTCGCTCACCCGGATAATCAAGCGGTGGGCTTTGAGCAAAACGCGGAACGAGCAGCGCGAGCGCGCAGCAACGGAGGGAACCTGGGCGTTGATTGGCTGGAAGTAAAAGAGGGCAGCGCGCCGGACGTACTGAACGATACGCTGCTGCCAGATGCAGTATTCATCGGCGGCGGGTTATCTCAAGCGCTGTTAGACGATTTATGGCAGCGCCTGCCCGAGGGCGTGCGCGTCGTCGCCAATGCCGTCACCCTAGAATCCGAAGCGCTGCTGGCGCACTGGCAGCACAAAGCAGGCGGCGAGCTGTTACGGCTGGAGCTTGCCAACGCCGCCCCCATCGGCCCCCGGCGAGGCTGGAAGGCCAGCTACCCCATCGTTCAGTGGCGAGGCGTTCGATGAAAAAATCGGCGTTAAGAATAGCGGGGTTTGGTTTTCGCAGTGAAGCCACGCTTGAATCCCTCGCCCAGGCGTTGGATCAGCTTACCAAGCAGTACTGTGCTATCGATAAGCTAGCGGCGGCTAGCTCCATGCTGCCGTTAGTAGAAGAGCTGGGACAACTGCGATACATCGAGGTTATCGCGGTAGCGGACTCCGAGCTACCCACGGTGACAACGCTGACTCATTCAGTACAAAGTTTACAGGCCCGCGGCACGGGCAGCGTTGCCGAGGCCGTGGCGCTGTTAGCGGCAGGCCCTGGGGCGACGTTGCTAGGGCCAAGAGTAATCTCAGCGGATAGGCAGGCCACCGCCGCCCTGGCGTTGTCAGAAGTACCAGAAGGAACCATAGAATGACCGTACACTTCATCGGCGCCGGCCCCGGCGCGCCGGATCTGCTTACCCTGCGCGGGCGCGACCTGATCGCCGCCTGCCCGGTGTGCCTGTATGCGGGCTCATTAGTGCCGGAGCAAATCCTCGAACACTGCCCGGCTGGGGCGCGGGTGATTAACACCGCGCCGCTCTCGCTGGATGACATTATGCAGGAAATCAGCCGCGCCCACGCCGAAGGCCAGGATGTCGCCCGGCTACATTCGGGGGATCTATCGGTGTGGTCGGCCATGGGCGAGCAACTGCGCCGCCTGCGCGAGCTGGCTATCCCCTACAGCATTACCCCTGGCGTGCCAGCGTTTGCGGCTGCTTCGGCAACCTTAGGCCAGGAGCTAACGCTACCCGGTGTGGCCCAGTCGGTAGTGCTCACCCGCACGCCGGGTCGGGCCAGCGCCATGCCCAGCGACGAGACGCTTGCCAACTTTGCTCGCACGGGAGCAACGCTTGCTATCCATCTCTCTATCCATAATCTTTCCCAGGTCGTCGAAAGCTTGACGCCTTACTACGGCGAGCAGTGCCCGGTCGCGATAATATGGCGGGCAAGCTGGCCCGATGAGCGGGTAGTGCGAGGGCGGCTCGCCAGCATAGAAGCGCTGATCGATGACACCATGCAGCGCACCGCGCTAATTCTGGTGGGGCCGGTATTGGAGAGCGAAGACTTCCAGGAGAGCAGCCTCTACGCCGTAGGCTACGACCGCCGCTTTCGCCCCCAGTCGGCGGATTCGCCTTTTGCCACGGCAAGCCAAGATCAAGAGAGCGAACCATGATCACGCTCTCGCTAATAGGCATCGGCACCGGCAACCTCGATCACGTCACCCTGGCCGCCGTGCGCGCCCTCAATAACGCCGACCTGATCCTGCTGCCCCGTAAAGGCGAGGCCAAGTCGGATCTTATCGATCTGCGCCGCTTACTCTGCGAACGGCTGCTGGAAGCGCCGGTGACCACCAAGATCGTTGAGTTCGATCTCCCCAGTCGAGATGGCCGCAATGACTACCTGGGCGCGGTGGACGACTGGCACGCTGCCATCGCCAGCGTCTGGGCGCAGCTAATCGATGAACATCTTCCCAACGGCGGGCGGGTAGGTATGCTGGTTTGGGGCGACCCCTCGCTTTACGACAGCAGCCTGCGCATTACCCAGCGCCTGGGCGTGGCGGGTAAGCAGGTTGATGTAGAGGTAGTGCCCGGCATCACCAGTCTGCAAGTGCTCACTGCTGAACATAAAATCCCCCTTAACGCGCTTGCAGAACCAGTTCAAATCACCACCGGTCGCCGCCTGCGGGAGCGCGGCTGGCCCAACGATGCCGCCACGGTAGCCGTAATGTTGGATAGCGGCGGGGCCTTTACCTCGCTGCCGCAAGGTGACGCCTACATCTGGTGGGGCGCCTACCTGGGCATGGATAAACAGTGCTTGATCAAAGGCTGGCTAAGCGACGTCGGCGATCAGATCATCCAGCGCCGGGCAGCGCTACGCGACACCCACGGCTGGATAATGGATATTTACCTGCTGGCCAGACAGCCCTTGCTATAGCGCCGGTATGAATATGGAATATTTTTCCATAAAATATCGCAACATTCCCCTAGCAAATAGTAAGGAAAAACCATGAGCTTCTACGTTTATCTTTCTGGCGAGATCCACACAGACTGGCGCGATGAGATCCAGCGCGGAGCCGAGGCCGCGGGCCTGGATATCGTGTTTACCGCACCGGTGACCGACCACGCCGCCTCTGACGCCGCCGGCGACCACCTGGGCAAGCCGGAAAATGGCTTCTGGCGCGACCATCAGTCATCCAAGGTCAACGCCATCCGCACCCGCACGATGATCGAGCAGGCGGATCTGGTCGTTGTACGCTTCGGCGACCAGTTCAAACAGTGGAACGCCGCCTTCGACGCAGGCTACTGCGCCGCTCTTGCCAAGCCCTACATCACCCTGCACAGCGAAGACATCGTCCACCCGCTGAAAGAAGTCGATGCTGGTGCGCAAGCCTGGTGCACCACTACCGATCAAGTGGTTGAAACCCTCCGCTACGTCCTGAAAGCGTAAAGCCAAAGCGCCTCCCACAAACCCAACCACAGCATTAGTGGTGTTGACTTGGTGTTGTGGGAGGGCGCTTCAACGCGCGAAGCCCCCGCCCCATAAACAATCCAGCCCAATAGAGTGCCAGGCCACTATTGCGAGTGCGCTTCGCTGCAAAACCCCTAAAACCAATCGATTGCACACTTGTAGCGCGGCGTAACGCTTGGCGAGGAACGAGCCAAAAGGCACCCGCGAAGGCAGCGCCAGCTGCCCAAAGCCTGTTCCAGCTCAACTTTTCTGCAAAGTCACGTGACCTAAGCCAAATTTATCAATAAAGTATGATTGAATCGTAAAAACGGGCCAGCACGCGAGTTTTGTATATGCTGCCAAATGATTAGGTTGATGCATTGTAAAACAATGGATTATGAGTATGTGGCTGGCTAGATAATGTCAATAAACGCGCTGGCACATTCATTGATATTATGCAGCCGGGCGTATAATCACTGTTATGTGAACTTTGAAGGATCTGCATGCAAACGGATATAGTGAAACCAGAAAAACGAAACATTTATGTTTCACTGTGGGCAGGTGAAGAAAAACTATGGAAAGCCTATTGGTTATTTTTTGTTGTTGGTAATTACGCATTAACTGCTTTGGCAGATTTACTGCTGGGGCTTGGTAATAAATTTGTATTAATTGCCTATTTAATTACGTTAATTATTTATTTTGTATGGTCCGTCTTCGTAGTTTGGAAGTGTGCACCAAATACTTCATCTAAGGTATGGACTTATTTGGCGAGAGTTACAGTAACTTTAGGGGCTGTGGCTGCAATCTATGTTGAGTTCACATAACAAGTTGCTTAATTTCGTTCCAGCCACAAAAAGTGTGGCCTCCACTGGACTGCCTCCGCTTCGCTGCGGCAGCCAATTAGCAATGCGTTAGCTTAGAGTGAATATGGATACTACAACACTTCAACTTTGGTCAGTTATCGGTACGTGGGTTGCGGGGATTGGAACCGTAGGTGCTGTAGTAACTTCACTTTGGTTTGCGCTGCACCAGAACACGATAAAGCTGAAAGTTTCTGCAGGTCACCGAATTCTCGTTACGCCAGGCTCTAAAGAAACCCCAGACTATTGCTCTATTCAAGTAGTCAATGTCGGCCTTCGCCCGGCTAAAATTACACATGTAGGCTGGGAGGTGGGCCGGTGGCGTAATAAAAAGTACATGCTGCAAACTTTTGGATATCCGGGGTTCGATGATGTACCTAAAACACTTTACGAAGGCGAAGAAGCAAGCTTTATGATTCCCTTTCTCTACTCAGGAGGAGGCGAAGATTGGGTAGTACGCTTTCCGAAATACATAGTGGGAGATGGTTCCCCTAGGCTAATCAAAACTTTGAAAGTTAGTGTTCACACGTCAGTTGGGCAGAGCTTTAAACGTAAAGTGGAGCGAAATTTGATCGACAAGATCGAAGAGTCATATAAAGCTAACAATGAAATGCAGCCGACGCAAAAAGCGCGCGGCTGATTTCGACGTTAAAGCGTCAAAACATTATGGGCTTGGTTTACTTGGTTCAGGGGCGAAAAGTCGCTAGTACGTCATAAATAAGGGGGAATCATGCTTAAAATCACTGGGCTCGATAAGCTACAGAAAGAACTAAAAGAAGCAGAGCAAGCATTGAATGGATTAGATGGCGAGTTGGGCGTCGTTAACTTTAACCCTGACGATCCTGCCAGTATTGAAGATGCCATCCAGTCAGTTATGCGAATGATTGAAAGCCGTATTGAACCATACGCTGACAACCCTATTGTCGGATCGCTCGCCGACCAAATGAAAGAAAGCTATAGAGAAAATATTCTCCAGAAAGCCGCTGAGGCTCGATTGCAGTCTGACGAGGATGAATGATGGCTCACGATATTTTCGGAGAAATTAACAACGCTGTCTTAGACTTACAGAACTCGCAGCTACAGACGTACGAACGTCCATTGAAGAAACTGGCCCAATTGTTGCGGCATCCCGAGCTTGAGCCTTACAACGATGAGCTGACAAAAGACGTTGATCTCGATGCTTTTATTGCGGAAAGTGAAAAAACCGGCGGCAGCATGGTTGGCAGTGCGCAGCTTGCCTGGCCAGATGACCATAAAAAGACTATGGGGTTAACGTTGCTTTTGATCGAGAAACTGGCCAACGACCCTAGTTACGCTACCAGCTTCGGCCATCATTTCTTCTATTCTGGGAAGAAAATCATTGCCGGCATCCACTCGCTTACTGGGCAGCTCATCATTCCCTTCGTTCGTGACTACAAAAACTATATCCAATTGAAGGGAAGTACTGAAACTGTGTTAAGGCCACCATTTTCACGCAAGATATTTATTGTTCACGGCCATGACGATGGTGCGCGCGAAACAGTGGCTCGCTTTCTGGAACGCATTGGTTTGGAGGCCATCATTCTCCATGAACAGGCCAATCAAGGACGAACCATTATCGAAAAAGTCGTTGCAAACAGCGAGGTTGGGTTTGCGGTAGTCCTTCTCACACCGGATGATGAGGGCTGCGCAAAGGGAGGTAAACCTGAACCACGTGCTCGGCAAAACGTATTGTTGGAGCTGGGCTACTTCATAGGTCGCTTGGGCCGAGACAAAGTATGCGCCCTAAAACGCGGTACGTTAGAAATTCCAAGTGATTTTGCGGGTGTCGTCTGGGAGACGATGGACAGCAATGGTGGCTGGAAGCAGGCACTTGCGCGCGAACTCGAAGCGGCTGGTCATAGTATAGATTGGAACAAGGTCATGCGCGCTTGATATGCGATCCGCTACGATTGAAGGGCCGCTGCAATGGTTATATCATATGCTTATATCGGTTAGAGCACTTAAATAAGTGACCTTTTTTATTCTTCGAGGACATCGAAAATACATCGGAGAAAGCTTTAACAAATCAAAGCACTCGGACGCAGCAAAGCTGCGCCAGTGTTTGAAGCGTTGAGCCTGTAGAAAAAACCCACTGACGGCTAAGTTTTGGTAGGATCGAGAAAACAAACGAGGAGTGGTCAGTATGCCGCGCTTCAAGCCTTATAATCACGATCAAAATGCCATGGTGGTGATCAACTACCAGGATCAACTCCAACCCGGCACCTTTGAGCACGCAGTGCATTACCTGATCGAGCATAAACTCGACTTGTCTGTTTTCCATACCCTGGTATCGCAACGACGCGACAGGTCGGTTTGGCACTGTCCAAAGAAATGCCGATGCATGTAGAACCCTAGTTCGGCCGACCATCGCGACGGAGCAGGGCGACAAGTGTTTTTTATTATCGAGAACAAATGCTTATCCAATTACATCGACTAGATGAAACACCGGGTAGATAGCCTGAAGGGCAAGGAAATTTACAGCCATCGTATGTCAGTCGTGGAACCCGTCTTTGGCAACAATGGCACAACGAAAAGACTGAACCACTTCAGTCTTCGGATAAGAAAAATGTGCAAGGTCAGTGGCAGCTCTATTGCTTGGCGCACAATATTTAGAAGTTAGCGAATTATGGTCATTTGGTCGCGTCATGAAGGGTCTAGAGCGGGATAAGTTGCTTTTTAAGAGCAACAGACCGTCTTCAACAAGCTTAAGCTGGGCGCTCAAGTGGCTAAATTTCGATATTAAGATTACTCAGCCAGATGACTGGCTGAGTAATTAAATTAGGATGAGAGGCGGTGGAGACGGCTCGAAATCGGGTTTTCTACAGCCTCGTTATGCGTCATAGGAGCAGTGCCAGTGTCTCGTGGTTATCTTGGTAATCTCGCATCCAATCCAGCCTACGCTGGGTCGACAAAAGACTGGTATGTCACCCTTGTGCAGTCCTCTTGCTACTGGTACGACCTGATTGTTAACCCCCCGGATTTTGTAGACACAAAAGACAGTATTTCGTCGCAACTCAAACACCTCAGGGCCAGGGTTGAACAGACACTCGAGAAACGATTTATCTACTTCTTCGCTTCCCGGGTCAAGGTCCGCTTTGATACGACCCGCCCACCTAAGTACTCATTTTGGAAGAAATGGCTGGTCATTACTCTTCTGGTGGGTAGAGATAGGAAGCGCCACACAATAAAGATCAAATTCTGCGGCCCAGATGGCTGTCCAATAACGCCTAGAGTTGAAGTTTCAGAGCGTTTTATTCGCATTACTCACAGCGACAATGTATCCGAAACATTCTCGGTTCACGATTTTCTTCAAGCTTTCGATATTGGGATGGGTATAGCCACCCAAGTGCACTATGTCGGGATTACAAAAGACCCCGCTGTCAGACCTCTTAGCCGAAAGCATCGCGGCATCACTGACACGCTTTACAACGTGTCGAATGAGGAGAACGACTTTTTCGTCTTCATAAATCTATTTAAGGTGCTGTCGAACGCAAATAATGATGCTTGCGGGTTGCACTTCGTGGTCGCCAATTCAATGATTGACGAAATTCCGACGAAGGAGGAGGGACTGATTGTCGAAAGTGCTTTGATCGCCTACTTCGATTGCGCTTCACAGCATTTAAACCGCGAGAAGGAACGCGCATTGTTGAGTAACCAGCTTGCGTCCCTCGCTGAAGAGCACAAGATTGAAAGTGTATCGGTGCACCTCGAAATGAAGTCTCCAAACGAATATTTTGTTTTTGGATCGGGTGCGGCTCCTGCGGCATTAAGCCATTCGTTTCTGTATCGCCACATAAATGGAAATGTCGAAGTGGAGCGCTTCGCCTCAGAAGGCGAGCTTCGAGCTCGACTGGAAAAACCACATGACGCATAACCCATAGGTCCATCGGACGCTGCGCGATAAAGCCTCGCCGCGGCGGTGGCCTCCACGCTATACAAAGCGTCCGTCTTGACGTACGTGCTCTAAAGCGTACACTTGATTAAAAGTTAATCACGCATAGAGGTGCGTCATGACTGGAATCACAGCGACTGAGGCGCGCAGCAACCTTTATAAGTTGATTGACGAAACTGCCGAGTCCCATCAACCAATTGTCATTATGGGCAAGCGGAACAAGGCTGTCTTGGTATCCGAAGAAGACTGGTCAGCCATTCAAGAAACACTTTTCCTGCTATCTGTACCTGGAATGCGTGAGTCTATTCGTGAGGGGATGGATACCCCCGTGGATGAGTGCGATGAGGAGCTGGACTGGTGACATGGAAGTTGATCTACACCAAACAAGCTCAGAAAGACGCAAAGAAACTAGCCTCTAGTGGTCTCAAGCTAAAAGCTCAGGAGTTGTTGGAACTCGTTGCTGAAGACCCTTACCGCAAACCGCCTCCGTTTGAAAAGCTAATTGGCGATCTTGCGGGAGCTTATTCTCGTCGCATCAATATCCAGCATCGTTTGGTGTACCAAGTACTCGAAGATAAGCAAGTGGTAAAAGTCCTCCGGCTTTGGAGCCACTATGAATGATGCGTAACCAATCGCTGTTGCCGGACAATTTCTCTATCGCTTTCTCTAACTGGGCGGCGCCAAAATTGCCGCAAAGCTCGGTCATTGAGGCTGTAGAAAAACGCCGTAGACGGCTAATTTCTGGTGGTGATCAACTACCAAGATCAGCCCCAACCCGGTACCTTTGAGCACGCGGTGTATCACCTGTTTGCGCACAAATTAGACTTAACCATTTTCCATGCCAAGTACCGCAACGATGAGACCGCTCGGCTGTCTATGATCAGCTATTTCATAAATTCAATATTCCATAAAGTCAGGCTATTAAAGGCGACCCAACAATATTATGGCGAGACAAATACTAGGTTTGAAGGCGAAAAGAGAGATAGATGCCAAGCCCGCCGATGAAGTGGAAGATCAATTCCCTAATGATCCCGAAAAACGTTTTTTAAATGGCGTCGCTATTCATCCTTCCCCACGCATTTATTTAGAGCCTGGTTCTCAGCAGCGCACTGTGCGAGCGATGGATTTGATTACGCCCATTGGGATGGGGCAGCGTGGGTTGATTGTTGCGCCGCCAGGCTCTGGTAAAACGACGATGTTAAAACATATCTGTCAGGCCGTGGCCGAGGCTCATCCTGATATAAAGCTGTATGCCTTGCTGATTGATGAGCGCCCTGAAGAAGTGACGGATTTTAAGCGCAGCGTTTCGGCAGAAGTCCATGCATCGTCCTCAGACGAGAGCTACACACACCATGTAAGTATGGCAGATAAGCTTCTTAAGAAGGCTCGTGAGCAAGCGGGTGACGGTCATAATGTGATGATCGTGATCGACTCTCTCACCAGACTCTCGCGCGTTCATAATGCCGAGCAGCGGGGCAATGGTCGCACTATGTCGGGTGGACTGGATTCCCGAGCCATGGAAATACCTCGAAAACTGTTTGGTGCCGCGAGAAAGATCGAAAACGGGGGATCGCTAACCATTCTGGCCACCGTGCTGGTAGATACGGGAAGCCGTATGGATCAGGTGATTTTCGAGGAGTTCAAGGGCACGGGCAATATGGAACTGGTGTTATCCCGGGATGTGGCCAATCAACGGATTTTTCCGGCGATCGATATTGCTAAAAGCAGTACCCGTCGTGAAGAGCTTTTGATTGATGCAAAGGATATTGAAAAAGTAAGGACGTTGCGTAGAGGTTTGACAACGCTTAAGCCAGTAGAAGGCGCGCAGAAGTTACTTGAGTTATTGGATAAACATCCCACTAATGCCGAGCTATTAGATGTGTTTTTACCCGATTCGTGAAGTGCCTATAATAAAGAAGCTCACCTTTTTTAAGAGGTGAGCTTCTTGGGTAAATTTTTAACGATTACTGTTTTTATTATAATTTAAGTTTGATTCAGGTACTGCTTTTCGAACAGGAAAGCCTGCAATCTCTTTGCGCTCAATAATGCTTTTTAATCGCCTTTCAATGGCACAAAGATTTTTAAAGTCGCCCAGGGTGACGAAAGAGATGGCTTCGCCTGAGGCGCCCGCACGGCCGGTTCGGCCAATGCGATGGATGTAGTCTTCTGGCTTGAAAGGTAAATCGTAATTCACCACACGACTCAGTTCACCGATATCCAGACCACGGGCGGCAACCCCCGTGGCGACCAAGTACTTTAGCTCGCCAGATTTGAACTGATCCAAAATCTTTTCGCGCATCGCTTGGCTTCTATCGCCATGAATGGAATCCGCTGTGATGCCGCGTTTTGCTAGTTGACTAACCAGCTTGGCCGCACCGTGTTTTGTCTCGATAAAAATAAGCGCCTGATCCCACTTTTCTTCGTTGATTAAGTGACTCAACAAGGCGGACTTGGTGTCTTTGTCTACTGTAATTAGCCACTGTTTAATATTCGTGGCGGCGCGGATGTTGGGAGAAATGGATATTTCAGCCGCCAGATCGGTCATCTTGCTATCTGAAAAATCGTAAGCGAGGGCGCGAACGTCGTCGGTCATGGTGGCCGAAAACAGTAGGTTCTGACGTTCTTCAGGCAGGCGATCTATGATTTTCTTGATATCGTCGACAAACCCCATGTCGACCATTCTGTCCGCTTCGTCCAGTACCATGACCTTAAGTTCATCAAAGTGCAGCGCACGCTGATGCGCCAAATCAAGCAATCTGCCCGGCGTGGCGACCAGAATATCCACCCCTTTAATTAGACGCTCTTTTTGAGCGTCGGTATCCACACCGCCATACACTGCCATAGAGGTTAGGTGCGTGTGTTTTGCGTATTGAGCCGCATTGGCTTCGACCTGAACCGCTAGCTCACGGGTCGGCACGAGAATCAGCGCACGTATGCGTTTTCCGCGTAATGTCCCTGCATTGCTGAATCGCTCTAGCAGTGGCAGAACAAAGGCAGCGGTTTTACCTGTGCCTGTTTGTGCGGTGGCGATTAAGTCGTTACCCGAAAGAATGGCAGGAATCGCTTGTTCCTGGATGGGCGTTGGGGTGTTGTAACCTAGTTCGGTAATCGCTTGAACAAGAGGCGTGGATAATCCTAGCTTTGCAAATGGCATAAGGCGCCCTGACAGATCGTCGTAAGGTGTGTCGAAAATAAAAAATGATGCATTATAGCGTAAAAGCAGTCGTTCGTTGCTCGAATTGTGCAATTAGCTTCCTAGTACCGAATGGCGACTTTTTTGGTGAAATTAAAGGCATTCATTAAATGAATGGTAAGTGATTTTTTATAGAAGATTTTGCTTTTTATGATCTGGTTTATTAATTTTGCGTGCTGTATCTTTGAGTTATAATTCAGTTTTATTAAATAGCTCGTTATGGAATTGAATTATTCGGTTCAAGAAGAAGTACACGTTTGCCGTATCACTATTTCGAGTCAAGCGGTTCAGTGGTTACAAAACAATCAAGTTGCTAATGATGCTCTGTAAGTACTTTTGCATCATTAGTACGAGTCTAACAAGGTGCGTCATTTGGGGCCTGTGGCCCCAGCGGCGACCATAAGTTCGTGCGAATGCGCACGGCGTTTGCCTAAGGCGGTTAAAGTGCGTCACAGACTTATAGCAATCCTGTTAATTGTTCTGGCTCTTGGGGTGGGTGTGTACTTTGCAGATTCCCGCTTGCCAGCGTTGTTTGCTGAAGAACTTCCGCAGGCAGAGGCAGTACTGGTTGTTAAGGAAGAGCGGAAACTTTATCTATTAAGAGATGGGGAGCCCTACCGTGAATATGGGATTGCGCTAGGGGGGAATCCGGTTGGACACAAACAGGAAGAAGGTGATCAGCGGACACCTGAAGGCGACTATGTACTCGACTGGAGAAACCCTAACAGCATGGCTCATCTGTCTCTCCACGTCTCATACCCAAACGAGCATGATCAAGCGCAGGCGGAGGTGCGTGGTGTTTCGCCTGGGGGAATGATCATGATCCATGGTCAGATGAACGGATTTGGCTGGTTGGGTCACCTGCTCCAACGGTGGGATTGGACCGATGGTTGCATCGCGGTTACTAATGTTGCGATGGAAGAGATTTGGCGCGCAGTGCCAAACGGAACTCCAATTCGCATTGAACCGTAGATACATACCAGGCCACGTCACGCAAAACAACACGCCACGCAAAATATAGAGGGCAGCTGTTATCTACGGCTCACTACAAAGCTGGCTACCATCGAAGACGCGTATTTGTGAAGAGAACTGCGGGAAGTGTTTTCGATAGGGAAATTAATCGAGCCAAAGGCATTTAGGCACGCAAGAGTAACGTCTAGCACATGAAAAAGATAAACGTTATCGGAACCACCGGTAGTGGTAAATCAACTTTCGCTAATCGGTTGGCTGATAAGCTTAGGTATACCTGTATCCATATGGATCAGCTTTTCTGGAAACCGGAGTGGGTCGAATCAAGTGACGAAGAGTTCTTTCCGAAAGTGGAGATAGCGGTTTCGGGCGAGACATGGGTTTTGGATGGTAACTATAGTAGAACCAACCAAATCAAGTGGGCCAATGCTGACACTGTCATCTGGCTAGACTACTCATATCATAGGACGTTGTTTCAGCTACTAAACCGTACGGTCACACGGGCCGTGACAAAAGAAGAGTTATGGCCAGGTACGGGAAATAGGGAGTCATTCAGAAGGGCGTTTATGTCAAAAGATTCAATCTTTATTTGGTTCTTTCGATGCTATAAAAGAAACAAAGTTAAATATGAAGCTTTAGATCGCTCATTCCGGCAAAGCCACATAAGCTTCATTCGGTTGAGAAGCCCCAAGGAAGCTGACGCATTTATAGAGAGGGTCGGTTCTCATATCGATGATAGTGTTTAATGTTGATTGGCACTTCAAGACAACCTAACGGGTTGTTTTATACCTATACGCTATGCTATTGAAATAACTGATTACTAAACCGCACGTGCTGAGTCGCGGCAGTTCTTCCTTTTTCCCACGAAGAGATAATTGGTTGCCATGGCCTTTGTTAAACCTATTACGCTAGCCGCGCACGGTATTAAGCTGGTGCCATTAACACTCGACCACGAACCCGGCCTGCGCGCTGCGGCTGCGGATGGCGAGTTGTGGAACCTCCGCATCACATCGGTGCCTGCGCCCGAGGAGACGCGGGGCTACATTGATACTGCGCTAAAAAGCTTTGAGGAAGGCCACCACCTCGCTTTCGCTGTCATTGAAGAGGCTAGTGGTACGGTGGTTGGCTCCACGAGTTATCACGATATTCTACCCGCTGAAAAGCGAGTGGAAATTGGCTATACGTG
The DNA here is from genome assembly GCF_011050415.1 of Halomonas sp. Lineage (GTDB taxonomy): Bacteria > Pseudomonadota > Gammaproteobacteria > Pseudomonadales > Halomonadaceae > Vreelandella. Next base: position 108,931 of record NZ_DRFS01000003.1, on the reverse strand, counting down.
GTACGCCAAACGCGTGCAGCGAACGCATGTTAACACCACGTGTAAGTTACTACTGTTGACACATGCTTTCGAAACGCTGGGTTGTAACGTAGTCGGTTGGCGCACCGATAATTTTAACTTTGCGAGCCAGCGGGCTATTGAGCGCCTGGGCGCGAAGAAAGATGGCGTGATTCGTGGCCACAAGCTGCGCCGCGATGGCACAATCCGCGATACCGTCATGTATAGCCTACATCAGGGGGAATGGCCGGAAGTGCGCTCACATCTCAACGATTTGCTGAGCAGGCGTTCACCCCATGAGTGACGTTACGCAGGCGCCTAACGATGAAGCTTTGGAGCAAATATTGCCTGCTATCGCTCTAAACAAAAACTGAGTCCAGACGTAATGAGTCTGAAACTTAAGGCTTGAGGGCGATTATTCACCTTTTGGCTTGTTTTGGGCTCTCGCTTTCTGCTCCGCCTGATCCAGAAGAACTGGTCCACTACCAGATTCAGCCAGCTTGTCGTCAGGGTTATAGAGCGGGCAATTTGTCATGCTCAGGCAACCACAGCCTATGCAACCCGCTAGGTTATCGCGTAGCTTTTGCAGATAAGCAATCCGGCCATCGAGCATCTGCTGCCATTGTTTTGAAAGCTGCTGCCAGTCTTCAACCGTCGGTGTGCGGTTATTGGGCAGTGATTCAAAGGCTCGCTTGATCTCTTCCAGACTCACGCCGACTTTCTGCGCGGCTTTGATCACCGAAATCCGCCTAAGCACTTCTGGTTTATAGCGGCGCTGATTGCCCGCATTGCGCCAGCTGTGGATCAGGCCTTGCTGCTCATAAAAGTGCAAGGTACTGACGTTAATGCCGCAGCGCTTTGCCACCTTGCCAACACTCCAAATTGCCTCTGCCATCACGCACTCCTGAATCTTTTTTGCCATTTTTTTCCAAAAACAGCTTTACCTAAAGTTAAGTTGAGGTTTTATCCTGCCATTTCACTTAATGCAAGGAGACACTTATGTACTTGGAACACGTGAATCTAGTCGTTGATGATATGGATGCCATGCTGGACTTTTACCGCGCCGTATTCCCGCATTGGCGGGTGCGCGATGAAGGCCATGGCGAGTGGTATGGCAAACCGCGTAAATGGGTGCACTTTGGTGACGATGAGCATTACCTGGCGCTAAGCGATCACGGCGAAGGGGAGAACCGCGACTTGAAAGGCCACAGCGTTGGCTTGGCCCATTTTGCCTATGTGACCGATAACCTTGATGCCGTTGTTGCTAGGTTAAATAACGCGGGTTTTGCCATTGCGAAACCAGGGGCTGTAGAGCCGTTTCGCAAGAATGTCTATTTTGTCGATCCAGCTGGGTTTGAGGTGGAGTTTGTCGAGTATCTGAGTGATATCCCGGCGGAACGGAATTTAAACCGCGATGCTTTGCCATCAGCAGAACAGGGAGATGCACAGCAACAAGCAGTGCAGCAACGGAGGGGGGAGGTGTAATGAACGTCGCCGTTGTTTTTCATTCTGCTTCGGGCAGTACTAAGCAACTTGCACAGGCTGTCGCTGAGGGCGCGGCAGCGCAGCCTGGCGTTGATGTAATTCAAATAGAGATCGTTGGGGCAGATATTGTGGAGGGGCGTTTTTGTAATACAAAACTACTGCAGCAATTAGATAGTGCCGATGTAGTAGTCTTCGGTTCACCCACCTATATGGGCTGCGTGTCAGCCCAGTTTAAAGCCTTTAGTGATGCCACTGGTGAGCTGTGGTCAAAGCAATCTTGGGCAAACAAGGTTGCCGCTGGTTTTACCATTGGTGCCAACTTAAGTGGCGATCAGCTGAATACGCTTCAATACATGCAAGTGTTCGCGAATCAGCATGGCATGCTATGGGCTGGCTTGGATATACCGGGTAATTACGATCCAGCAATGCGTAACAGGCTGGGTGCACAATCTGGACTTATCGCTCATTCCATAGACAGCGTTTTAGATGAAACAGACTTACTTGCCGCACGTTATTTAGGACAGCGGGTGGCGCTAATCGGCCAGAAATTCGTGACATAAAAGTTTTTAATTGCACTTTCAGCAGGCGCTTCTCTGTGGTGGATTTAGATTTTACTGGCACAGTAAAAGACCCTTTGAATATGCTGTTAAAATGCTAGCGTTCTCGATGGGAATGAGATCAAAATTATCAGAAGGTGAGTTCCGGTAGCTAATTCATTGAAAATAAAAATTTTGATAAGGTTCGAAACATTTCAGACTTACTTTTATAATGTTGTCTCTCCTTAGAATAGGTTGCCATTTTTTCCAGGGCGAAACAGCTTTTTGGTAACACCTTTAACGCCGTTGGCCATCAGTAGGAACATCTAGATGATTCGCAAATACCGAGAGTCGGATATTGAGCAGATTTTGGATATCTGGCTTTCAGCATCGATCAAAGCTCACTCGTTTGTTGGTTCAGAATATTGGAAATCAAAAGTTAGCGAAATGCGTGATGTATACATTCCTGCGTCGGAGACTTTTGTATTTGAATCTGAGGGGCAAGTCACTGGCTTCTATAGCCTCTACGGAAATACGCTAGCTGCGATTTTTGTGTCTCCAGGCTTACAAGGAAAGGGGATAGGCTCAATGTTGATGGATGATGCCAAGAGCAGAAGGGAGTGTCTACAGCTAAGTGTCTACAGTGACAATACGCCTAGTATCCATTTTTATAAGCAGCATGGATTTATTCCACTCCTTGAGCAAATTGATGAACATACTGGCCATCGCGAGTTCATCATGGAGCATTACTGTTAATAATGGTTAGCGGCATTACAGGAGTATTCTATGAGAGGTGAATGTCTCTGTGGAGGGGTGGCGTTTGAAATTGAGGGTGAGCTACCCAACCTTTATCAATGCCACTGCTCCTTGTGCCGCAAAGCGACTGGGTCTGCCGCTAACGCTGCCACCTTTGTCGATGAGCAGAGCTTTCGATGGATGTCAGGCCAGTCGAATATCCGATCTTTTCAAAAGCCAACCGGCTACCGAAGTGATTTTTGTTCGGTCTGCGGCAGCCCGGTACCCAATAAATTGAGAGACACTGATTTGATATGGGTTCCAGCAGGTTTGCTTGATGGTGCGACGTTCTCTCAAATTTCTGTTCATCTGCATCTCTCTTCAGCGGCAACATGGACGCAAGAGGCAGGCAGCTGTGTTCGGCTAGCTGGCGGTCCAGATAGTTTGAAATCACTTCATGAAGCGTTGCAGCGTACCAATGCTGAATGCAATGTAGAGTCTCAAATCCCATAACCACGGTCTGAACGCCATGGCAATGATCAAGCATGTAGGCGGGGTAGAGATCCAGCGCAAGCATAGGGCGACGTGCCACTGCGGCATGGTAGTGCTTGAGCTCGATTTGCACGATGGCCTTGTTGAAGCAAAAAGGTGTAATTGTTCGATTTGCAGTCGCAAAGGCGCGGTTATGGCGTATGTGCCGTTGAGTAGCCTTCGCGTTGTCAGCGGCACTGAGCATCTGGCGCTTTACCAATTCAATTCGGGCGTTGCAAAGCACTATTTCTGTTCTAACTGTGGCATTTATACGCACCACCAAACGCGCTCTCATCCCCATATTTATGGCTTCAATATTGGATGTTTGGAAGGCGTTAATCCGTTTGACTTGGATAATATTCCTGTCAGTGATGGGATCAACCACGAAGCTGATCAGTAGCAAGTGCTACTGGTAAACGAAAGCGGAGAAATGAACGACCTTAGGGCCGCCCGCAAAGGGTATAATCCCACTGGCCACGGAGTTGTGGCTGAATTGCAAACGTTGATTTTCAGCAGGTTTTTACTTGTTACTGTTTTTAATAGAGAAAAGGTAGTCGTTCATGATTAACACCAAAATATACAAGGCGGTTTACGAACTCGCTGAAAAACTCATGAAGGCTGCTGATAAAGAGGATAGAGAGGCTTTCGATGCGCTCTACGCGCAGTTGGAAGCTATTTGTACCGAGAATGAACACAGCGATAAAGATCACCCGGAGCAGTGGGAAACCCTGGCCGATTTTACTGAAGAGTTAGATGAGGCGCTGGCTGTATACGAAAAAGCTTTTGAAAAAGCCGTAGCGGTGAATTCGAAAGATCATATGTCGTCTATCGCGTTCTCCATGGCAAAATTGCAAGTCGAGTTAGGCCAGACCGACGCGGCCATCAATAACCTTAGAAATGCTCAAATTACCGCCAATAAAATTGAAGATGGCGAGCTTAGAGATGAAATTGATCAGCTTCTAGAAAAACTAACGGCAGGTTAATGTTTAAGCTGCTGATGTCAGTGAGATCGACGATAATGCACATAAAGCCTGTTTGTGCTGGGTTTGCCTAAGACTAGGGACGCTATTTTGACGAATAATGATATTTTCCGCCGTATACGCTACACCTTCGATTTAAAAGACGCCACCATCGTGGATATCTTCGCTTTGGCAGAGGTCAGCGTGACTCAACAACAGGTCACAGCATGGCTGAAAAAGGATGAAGACGACGCCTTTGTCACAATGAAGAACAAAGAGTTTGCGTCATTCTTGAACGGCTTTATTAGCTTTAAACGTGGCAAGCGCGAAGGCCCGCAGCCTGCGCCGGAATCGCAGTTGAACAACAATATGGTGTTTCAGAAACTGCGCATTGCGTTGAATTTAAAAGCTGAGGATATTTTGGCAGCTTATGAATTGGCGGGTTTTCGCTTAAGTAACCATGAATTAAGTGCGTTTTTCCGCAAGCCGAGTCATAAAAATTATCGAGAGTGTAAAGATCAGGTGCTGCGCAATTTTTTACTCGGCATTCAGCTTCAATTACGCCCAAGCCAAGATAGTTCAGGTTCGGAATCCTAATTTCAGCGCTTAATAAAGGCTAACCACCAGCTGATTTTGAGTTGAGTTAGCCTTTTGCCAAAATACTTCAATGTTAACAGCTCGAAAATGTGTAACTACTCTATTTGCAGGCGTAAGCAGCTGTCATTGTCTATGTGCCTTGAACGGTCTTCGCGCACTCCGCGGTGCTGAGCATCTAAAGCGATATCTGTTCAATTAGGGTGTCGGCTGAATAACAGCTAGAAGCAGGCAGATAAGTTAGGTATTGAGATGGATCATGAAGCGGTGATCAAACATTGGATGACGAATGATCCGGTGCGCATGGAGGCGCTTACGATAGCGGCTGCTCAAAAACTGCCGGGTTGGTGCCTCGCCGCCGGATTTGTTAGAAATTTGGCATGGGACAAACTACATGGCTTTTCATCGAGTACGCCGCTAAACGACATTGATTTAATTTATTTCGATCAGCAAGAGATGAGTGATTCTCGTGATCGGGAAATTGGACGTGAGTTGAGGGCCGCTTCGAAGCTCCCGTGGTCGGTAAAGAATCAGGCAAGAATGCACGAGCGGAATAGGGACTGCCCGTATACCTCAACTGAAGATGCCATGAGTTTCTGGGTTGAAGTAGAGACTGCTGTGGGTGCTTCTTTGGGTGATGATGGCGAAGTCATTATGGTGGCTCCCTTTGGTGTGAAGCCGCTGTTTGACTTGAGCATTACACTAAATCCGAAGCGGCCAAAACGAGCAGATTTTGTGGACCGAATACACCGCAAACGTTGGCTGCAAACCTGGCCAAGATTGGTGGTCAAACCCTCATAAGGTTAAGCGCTGAGAGGGCCGTTGCATTGCGGCGGACATTTGAGCCGTACTGAGGATTAACGTTTCACGCAGACGAAAATTGCATTCCCAGATTGGTTATCCCAGGGTTGGATGGTCTCGTAGTTGTGCTCGAACACATGAACCTCAAACTCGGGCTCCAATAGGGCGATTAACTGCGAAAAAGTGACGGCCACCATAGGGTGCTCGTCGTTCCACACCTGCATTCCTTCCGCGTTGGTTTTCTCAATACTAAGCCTAAGCGACTGTTGCTCACCTTGCCCGCTGAAGTGCCAACCAGAGCGGAAGGTAAAAGTATCATCTGCTTGCTTAGCGGTATGTTTCACAGATAAGGCATTGTTGATTTTATGCTTATCAACCGCATTGAAATAGAAAACGCCACCCATTTTTAAGGCGCGGCAGGCACTGGTAATGCACGCTTTTAGCTTGTCGATTCCATCGTTATAGTGAATAGAGTATAAAAAGCAGGTGATTAAGTCTTGGGGTGCATCAACTGTAAAATCACCCATGTCTTGCAAGGTAAATTGAGCCTCTGGACAGCGTGTCGCGGCGATATCCAGCATGGGTTGGTTGATATCCAGCCCGCTACTATTAAAGCCAAAACCAATGAAATGGCGCACGTGTGGGCCAGTGCCACAGGCTAAATCTAGGTGGTTATTGCCGCCGTTACCGAAGATTTGATGGAGCCTACGAATGGCGTTGCTTTGCGCTTGGTAGTTAATATCCACGCACATTAAATCGTAGTAGCCAGAAAGATCGGTATAAAGCGCGTTGGCGGACATAGTGGCCTGATAGTAGCTGGAAGGTAGCGGGTGGCGCATAGTAAACGAGCGGGTAAGGTTTGAGAAGCGAGTGTCGCTATAACTGTACAGCTATTCAAAATTCCCATCAGCGCTAAAGAAACTCCGCCGATTACCGATATGTACCTAAGACCATCGAAATTTCTCTGGTCACTGCCAAATGCCAAGAGAGTTCGCCATGCCCAAAACAGTCTCCTCAATCGTCGCTACCTTGCTCCTTACACTCTCCACTTATGCCCATTCAAATACCAATGCGGCGGAAGCGGCGGCATTAGCATGGCTGGAGGCTATCGATAACGGCCTGTATGAGCAAGCTTGGGAAAGCTCCTCTCCCTTGCTGCAAATACCGCTGTCTCCCAGCATGCTGGAGCGCACGATTGGCGCTGCCCGTCGCGATTTTGGACCGGTAGAGGCCCGTCAGCGTGTGCGAGTAACCAGCGAAAGGTCTATGCCAGGCGCGCCATATGGCGACTATATGATTTTTACCTTTCAAACTCGGTTTGCGAATCACGCCCGTAGGATTGAAACCGTTACTCCGCATTTAGACGGTGATGCTTGGCGGGTTAGCGGCTATTACGTACAGTAGTAAAGTAGGTTTCCCTCCAATAACGCTCTGTTGTGCCTATTGATATGACGTAGCGCGATGGTGGTGCTACGTTGTGTATATAACCCTCGGCTTTCTTCGCAGTCTGTAAATTTGACGCTCAGATGGCCTATGACGGTTAGATGATCGTTTCCAAGTTGCCGAGCGTGGGGAGTGAGTATGACTGCCCTTTCTCTAAAATCGCACTGGCTCTGGCTATTAATTGCTGGCCTGTTTATGGCCGTTCTGTCATTCACTTGGCAGGCTATTGCACAAACCACTCCTCCTGGTGCTGTGGTGCTTAGTATAGAAGGCGCCATTGGCCCAGCGACCAAAGATTATCTAGAGCGCGGCCTGCGCAATGCCCGTGAAGGGCAGAGCGAAGTGGTGATTGTGGAAATCGATACTCCGGGTGGGCTGGTAGACACCACCCGGGATATGATTCGCGCAATGCTCAATTCAGAGATTCCGGTGGTAATGTACGTATCCCCTAGTGGTGCGCGAGCAGCTAGCGCGGGCACTTATTTACTATATGGCAGTCATGTTGCCGCCATGGCTCCCTCGACACATCTAGGCTCTGCAACGCCTGTTCAAATGGGCGGAGGCGGGCTGACGGGCAATGGTTCTACCGAGGATGAAAACGCTACAGAGCAGCGGAGCCATGAAGGCAGCGCCATGGAGCGTAAAGTAATGGAAGACGCGGTGAGTTTTATCCGAGGCTTGGCTGAGCGTCATGGTCGCAATGCCGATTGGGCAGAACAAGCTGTGCGCGATGCAGTAAATCTCACCGCAAATCAAGCATTGGAGCAAAACGTTATTAACGTGGTTGCGCGCAATCTAGACGACCTGCTGTCGCAGATCGATGGCATGACGGTGGTGATGGAGAGCGGAGAATACACTCTAGCTACCGCCGACCTCTCTATTGAACGTTTTGATCCGGACTGGCGGACTCTGCTGCTTTCTCTGATCACTAACACTAATATCGCCTACTTCTTGATGATTCTAGGTTTTTACGGACTGATATTTGAGCTTTCCAGCCCGGGCAGCTTATTCCCTGGCACTATCGGCATCATTTGTCTGTTGCTGGCACTGTTTGCGTTTCAAGTACTGCCAATTAATTACGCTGGGCTTGCGTTAATCATAGTGGGATTAGCGTTGATGGTGGGGGAGACATTATTGCCGAGCTTTGGCGTGTTGGGCGTGGGAGGCATCGTCGCTTTTGTGCTCGGGTCGGTCATGCTGATGGATGTAGAGTATTTCGCCATTTCATTGCCGCTTATCGCTGGCGTGGCGCTGGTTTCCGCAGGACTGATGCTATGGACATTGATGCGTTTTGCAAAGCTTCGTCACCGCCGAGTACTGACGGGCGCTGAGCAGTTGATTGGTGCAAACGCCGTTGCTCTGGAGGATTTTGCTACCAAGGGTCATGTGCGCTTGCACGGCGAACGTTGGAACGCAGTGAGCGATGTTCCCGTTAAGCAGGGCGATGAGCTAACAGTGGTGCGGCTTGAAGGTTTGACGGTATATGTCTCACCCCATTAGAGCTCGCAGCTTTCGAGAGCTTCTGGGTGACAGACCATCTGCTAGAGGAGGTGCTCCATGATTATTTCGTATTTGGTTCCTGTGGTACTGGTGCTGCTGTTGATTGCGGCCTCGATTCGTATTTTGCCGGAATACAAGCGCGGCGTGGTGTTCTTTCTTGGTCGATTCCAGAAGGTAAAAGGACCGGGGTTGGGCATGGTGATTCCCGGTATCCAGAAGATGGAGGTAGTCGATCTGCGCGTTGTGACTATGGACGTGCCGGAGCAGGATGTAATTTCTAGGGATAACGTAACGGTTAGGGTTAATGCCGTACTCTATTTCCGCGTGGTTGATCCTGAAAGAGCGATTATCCAGGTCGAGAATTTCACCCAGGCTACCAGCCAGTTGGCCCAGACCACGCTTCGCTCAGTGCTGGGTAAGCATGACCTAGATGAAATGCTATCCGAACGCGATAAGCTTAATAGCGATATTCAGGAAATTATCGATGCTCAGACTGAAGCGTGGGGTATTAAAGTGGCGAATGTTGAGATCAAACATGTGGATTTGGATGAGAGTATGATCCGCGCCATTGCCCGCCAAGCTGAGGCAGAGCGAGAGCGTCGCGCCAAGGTCATCCACGCAGAAGGCGAATTGCAGGCGTCGAAAAAACTGGTTGAGGCAGCCAATGTAATGCAGGAAAACTCAGCCGCGCTACAACTTCGCTACCTACAGACCATGAGCGATATGAGCAATAAAAACGCGTCGACGATTTTCTTCCCGTTGCCCATGGATATCATGGAGGCCTTTAGGGACATGAAGGCTAAGCGTTCATCGACGGCGCCAAGCGCTGACAAACACGAGGGGTAATCTTTTAACTAATGCCTTTAATCGCCACCACCCCTGAGCCCCCTTATTACGCTGTTATATTTACCTCGCTACGCACCGACGTGGAGGATGGCTATGACAACATGGCTACACGCATGGTTGAGTTGGCGTCTCAGCAGCCGGGTTTTCTAGGCGTTGAATCCGCCAGAAACGAGGTGGGGGTGACCGTTTCCTATTGGGCAGATTTGCCCTCTATCAAGGCGTGGAAAGCCCATGCCGAACATCAAGAAGCCCAGCGGCTAGGGCACCAGCAGTGGTATAAACATTTTAAAACGCGCATAGCTAAAGTAGAGCGTGATTACGGTATTTAAGAAGTTTCTGTATAGTTATTTAAGAGCAAATAAGGCTATTTAAGGAAGCAGTATGCAGGTTGGCATTGAGACACTGGATGCAGAAGATGTCATTGCGCTTTTAGAAGCCCATATGGCAGATATGTATGCTACATCGCCGCCGGAAAGTGTCCATGCGCTAGATGTCACTGCGCTAAAAGCGCCTGAGATTACCTTCTTTAGCGCGCGCCGTAACGGCGAATTACTAGGCTTTGCGGCAATTAAAACACTGGGAGAAGGGCAGGCTGAGCTGAAGTCAATGCGCACAGCGCCCAGTGCGCGTAATCAAGGGGTTGCGGCAGCGCTACTGACGTATATTCTTGAGTTGGCACGGTCACGTGGTTATCAAACGGTGAGTTTAGAAACGGGTTCAATGGCCTTTTTTGAACCTGCGCGACGTCTTTACGCGAAATTCGGTTTTAAGCCTTGCGAGCCGTTTGGCAGTTACACACTCGACCCCAATAGCTGCTTTATGACGCTGCGCTTGTAGGTGATTTAACGCATTTAGAGCCCTAACTGCTCGTTGCCCCCTCATCTTCTTATTCTATCTAGTAGTGGTTTAATTCCGAGTTGCTACGGCCGCCGCCGCCCCGCCAAGTGCCACAGCGCCGATTCGGCTGGCCATTCGAGTTGCTTTAGGTGTTCGCAACAAAAGCCGAGCTTTATGAGCTAGAAACGTCCATGCCAGGTCGATAACTGCCAGTGTGCTGATAGCCACAGTGGCAAGAATGACCCATTCACGAAGGCCTGCTGTGGAAAGATTCACTAGTGAAGGTAGTAGCGCGAGGTAGAACACCATAATCTTGGGGTTGCCTAGGGTGAGTGCTATACCGGTTCCAAACATCGAAAGTGGTGAGGAGCGCTGGGGTAAACTATCTTCGCCGCTGGTTGGTTGCTGCCACATCTTGAAGGCCAGCCAGCACAGATAGGCGATACCAAGCCACTTCAATACCTGGAATCCTAGCTGGAAGGTTTGGGCTATTGCCGCTAGGCCCACCATTGCCATGGTAAGCCATATCAGCTCCCCTACCCAAAGCGCAGCAACAAAGGGTGTGATATCGCGCTAGCCATTAGTAATAACGCGTGAGACCAGTGCCGCAATGCTGGGTCCAGGGGTGCCAGCATTAAGTGCGAGAGCACCAGCAAAGATGATCAACGACATCAGTTCCATACATTCTCCAATTGACAGCCGATAAGAAAAATTAGCATATTGGAATGACGAGCAGCGATGAAAAGTCTTGGTTGTGCGGAGTCATTCTTTAATTGCCAGGTCTCTATGCCTGTAAGGGTTGGTTATTTACATCACCACCCCAGCCAACATCTGCATCCCCAGCGCAATCACCAGCACTAACAGTCCGCCCACCAAACTGGTCATTAAGGCATGTCGCTTCCACATCTCTTCTACGCGATGTCCAAAACGATGAACCAACCAAGCCAAGCCAAAATAGCGTACGCCACGCGCAAGTAACGCCGCTAGCACGAAGAGCAGAATTGGGTAGCCTGATAGCCCTGCCGTAATCATCGCTACCTGAAAAGGAATGGGTAGAATGCCAATCGAAAGAATGGCGATAAAACCATACTGGTTGAAAAATGACTGGAACGACTGATAGCTGTCCTGCATCCCCATAAATTCAATAAACCACGTTCCCACTGACTGGAATAATGCCATACCCACGCCGTAGCCAACGAGTGATGCCACTAAGCAACCACCGGTGGTAACCGTAGCAATCATCCAGACCCGCTGCTTATTGACAGCCATCAACGGTATCAGTACCAACTCAATGGGAATCGGTAGAATAATGGTTTCCAGGAAAGAGAGGGTGCTAATTAACCACAACATATGCTTCGAGCCGTTAATGCGCTCGAACCACTGTTTGGCTCGCTTTGATGTGATAGCCACGATGTCCTCCTGACAAACAATGGCGTTGCGATATTTCAATGCTGCTTGCAGTTAAGCCACATTGAGTCTGTATGCTATTGTTTAGTTGATTCTGCTGGAAGCAAATTATTTGCCTGGCTAGCCTGTTTAAGAGTGCTTTAACGTCATGACGGCTTTTACTAAACCAATTTTTTGGCGCGATTCGCGTATGCCCTATGTGGAGCTGCGCAAAATTAGTGATGCCCGACAAGTATGTTATGCGCTGCATAGTCATGCGCATTGGTCGCTTGGGGCAGTAACAGCAGGTAAAAGCACGTTTAGCTATCGCGATGCCACTTATCAGATTTCCGCTGGCGATCTGGTCATGATGAATCCGCATTGGGTACATGCCTGCAACCCGATTGAGAACCAGCCCTGGGCCTACGTAATGCTTTATGTAGACGCAGAGTGGTTAAGTCAGTTGCGCTACCAAATGGGGCTGCTGGATGCTCCTCATTGGCAAGACATCGCCACCGCTGTGATTACCCAGCCAGAATTGTTTGCCGGATATGGCGATATGGCGGCCTGCCTGCTGGATGAGCATCAAGCTATTGAGGGTAAGCAAGTGGTACTGACTGACTATCTGGTTCGGGTGATGCAAATGCTTGCTCAAGAGTCGCCCGCCGTATTGCCTCAAGCGTCGAGCACGCTCGACCAGGTTGCCGTTTATTTACGTACGAATTGTAGTGCTGATGTTTCGCTTGAAGGCTTATGTCAGCAGTTTGGATATAGTGAAGGGCACCTTATTCGCGCATTTAAACAGCGCTTTGGCCTAACACCTCATGCCTACCTAATAAATCAACGTATTCAGTTGGGGCAGAAGGCGCTTAAACGTGGCCTGCCTATTGTGGAGGCGGCCTTGAACGCAGGCTTTAATGATCAGCCGCACTTTCAACGAACCTTCAAGCGTCTGGTAGCAGCAACGCCTAACCAATACCGTTATCCACTACTCAAATAACAGGAACAGCGCACTGGCGGCCAGGCAAACAGCCAGCGTGCGATTGATCGTTAACAGGATAATAGGGCGGTGGACATAGCGTTTGAGAAAGGCGCCCGCATATACCCAACTGGCCAGGGATAACCAGCAAATGGGCAAGTATAGGACTGCGAATAGCCATAATTGATAAGGTTCGTTAGCACTTGTATAGGCACCAATGCCAGCAGCAGATGCTAGCCAGGCTTTGGGATTGAGCCACTGCATCATGGCGCCTGTCATGAATCCTGGTGCTTTATCGGCACTTTGTGTCTGCACGCGCCCATCATGCTGAGTTAATTTGTAAGCGAGATAAAGTAAAAATAGTATGCCCGCCCAGCGCAGTAGCTCTTCAAACAGCGGCGCCACATTGAGTAGTGAGTAAAGACCTGCACCGATGCATAAAAACAGCAAAACAAACCCCAGCGTGGCACCGGTAACAAATACAAGCCCTTTTGCGATGGGATAGTGAGTACCGCTGCTCAAACAGACGATATTCACCGGTCCAGGGGAAATAGAGGCGGCAAGGGCAAAGGCGGACATGGATAACAGCAAGGGAAGTAGTGATGAAGCGCTCATGATGATCCTCCTGAAAAGTGCCAGGAGTGTGTATTGGCGTGACCGGTGCGTATTGCACAAAATTGAGGTGAATGCTCCTCAAAAAGCCAATGCACCAAAAGCTAAACTATTAATGCCCAAACACTGACCACTCTGTACGTTGCACAAACATTTCAAGCGCTTGGGTGCCAAGTAAGCTATTGCCGTAGTCATCTAATCCTGGTGACCATACGGCAATCGAGCCGTGCCCTGGTGCAATGGCGAGGATGCCGCCGCCGACGCCACTTTTGCCTGGGAGTCCAACGCGAAAGGCGAATTCTCCTGAGGCGTCGTAGTGCCCGCACATCATCATCAACGAATTGATACGCCGCGCCCGCTGAGGTGCTACCACGCGGATACCGCTAGGCTTATTGATACCATCGGAGGCTAAAAACAGCCCGGCATGGGCGAGTTGCTCGCAGTTCATGGCAATTGCGCACTGATGGAAGTAAGTGCCCAAAACCTTATCAACATCGTGTCGCAGGCGGCCAAAGGCTTTCATAAAATGCGCTAGCGATGCGTTACGGTCGCGGTTAGCCATCTCTGATGCAGCCACCGCTTGGTCGAAGCAGATGCTGTCATCATCAGCGATATAGCGCACAAAATTGAGAATTTCACCCAGTGTCTCTTTGGGCTCATGGCCCATCATGATCGCGTCAACTACGGCAATCGCACCGGCATTGATAAAAGGGTTCCGCGGTTTGCCACTTTCGTGTTCAAGTTGAACGATGGAGTTGAAAGGGTCACCGGAGGGTTCACGGCCTACTTTTGACCACAGTGAGTCGCCCATCTTGCCTAGCGCAATGGTGAGGGTAAATACCTTGGAAATGCTTTGAATGGAGAAGGGTGTGGTGGCGCAGCCCGCTGAGTAAACCTTGCCATCGACGGTGGCCAGCGAGATGGCGAACTTGTTGGGATCCACATGGCCAAGCTCGGGAATATAGTCGGCGACTTTGCCGCGCTTCTCTGCTTTCGCCATGGCAGCCGCTATGTCATTGATTAAGTCTTGCATGGGCTTATTCAAGTATCGTCAATTGGGGCGAGGCGTTACCCTAGCGGAAAACAGCAGGGCTGTCTGCTTTACAGTTGCTGACAGACAACGCTATATAAGTGCTAACTACTTGCTGTTGTTGCGTTTAAGCATGCGATAAGGGGGCTAAATGAGCGATAACCACATCGTTATTATTCCTGCAGAGCCTCGTTATTTGCCTACTGCCAATCAGGTTGCGGCGGTGAAAGAGGTTTTGCGGCAATGGATGCCAGAAGTTGAGGCAATTGAAGATGAAATATCTGCAAACGTAGAGTTTCGTGATTGTGGCAGCAATTTTGAATACGTTCGCTGTAGCGAGTGTGGGGAGGAGCTCAGCATTGCCCAGTGGCACGATTTAATGGATCAAGATTACGACCTTGAACATGGCTTTCAATTACGCTGCTATCACTTACCATGCTGTGGCGAGCAAGCGTCAGTCAACCAACTGCAGTATTCGTTTGTTCAGGGTTTCTCGCGTTTCACGCTCACCGCGGTTAATCCCCGCATTGGCCAAATAGATAACGAGCAGGTCAATACGCTGCAACGCTTATTAGGCTGCTCTCCGATTATCATTTATCGCCATATTTAACGTTGCCAGCTCGGGATAGAGGCAAGATAACAGAGAGCAAGATTCGGGTCGGCAACGAAGCGTTCATCGCATAGGCTGCAGTATAACGATTGGTGCAGCCCTTAATGCGATGACAAAAGAGACACCACAATGAACGATTATGCGCGTATCGAAAAAGCGATGGCCTATATGGTGGCTCACGCAGCGGCGCAGCCTAACTTGGAAACAGTGGCGGCTCACGTGCATTTAAGCGCCTTTCACTTCCAACGGCTATTTTGCCGCTATGCGGGTATTAGCCCCAAACGCTTTTTGCAGGCGCTGACGCTAGAGCGAGGTAAGCAACTGATGCAGCCCTCCACCTCGCTGCTGGATATTGCCCATACTCTTGGGCTTAGTGGTAGCTCGCGGCTGTACGATCATTTTGTGCAGTTTGAGGCGATGACCCCCGGTGAGTACAAGCGTCAGGGTGAAGGCGTGGAAATAAATTACGGCGTTCATGAAACCCCCTTAGGCAGTATGTTCGTCGCCGTCACGCCTCGCGGTATCTGTCGTATGGGGTTTGTCGATGCCACCTGTGCTGACGAGCTACTGGCACGGCTTGCCAAAGAGTGGCCGCGTGGCACATTCCACCATTGCCCTGAGGCCACCCGCTTCGCGGTGGAAAGGCTATTTACTAAACCTGAACAGCCGGCTGAATGTTTGTCGCTGCATGTTACTGGCACCAATTTTCAAATTGCGGTGTGGCGAGCGTTGCTGACCATTCCAGAAGGGCAGCTTGCCAGTTATTCCCACATTGCTAAGGCGCTTGGCACTCCTAAATCCTCCCGGGCAGTAGGCAATGCGGTGGGTGCTAACCCAATAGCACTGTGGATTCCCTGCCACCGGGTGATTCAACAAAGCGGCGCGCTTGGTGGCTATCGTTGGGGTTTAGAGAAAAAGCAGATAGTCCAAGCCTGGGAGTGGGCACAAATAGAAGACATGGCGCTTGCTCCCAGCTTAATGTCTTAATCAATTAATCCGTTTGCATCATAGAACGGGAAAGGGCCAGGGTAGTGTTCGATAAACCCTTGATGAGTCACCATGCCGTTAGCGATTGACCATTGGTGCAGCAAGTACCCCGGTGGCTCTAGTTGAAAGCTCGAAGGGCCATCTGGAGTGAGATCTAGGCTCACCTGATGGGAAACGCCCGGGCAGCTAATCGCCAAGGTGTTGGCAAAGCGTGCTTGGATCGAACGATGCAGGTGCCCGCAGAGCACGCGCTCTACCTGGGGGTGTTTGCGAATCACTTCCGCTAAAGTGTTTGCATGTTGAAGAGGCTGTCGATCCATATGGTCGATACCACTCACAAAAGGGTGGTGATGCACCATCACCAGGGTAGGTTTCTCGGGTTGCTCTGCCAGCGTTGCATCCAGCCACCGAAGACTTGTACTGCATAACTCGCCATGGGGTTTACCTGGTACCGATGAGTCTAGCCCGATAATGCGCACCGGATAGTCATTAACCTCCCATTGTAAATAGTCTGTGTGCTGAAAAAGGTAGCGGTGCTCAGGAAAAGCAGCACGCAGGTGCTGGCGGTCATCATGATTGCCAGGGATCAGGTACACGGGCAGGGTTAACTCAGCAAGAATCTGTTTGAAGGTGGCGTACTCTTCTGGATGACCAAAATCGACTAAATCACCGCTTATCAGCACCAGATCGGGCCGCGGCGCTAGCTGATTAAGTGTGCGGATTGCTTGACGCAGGGCGTTGGCGGTATCTACCTGTCGATAAGAGAGCTTACCGCCCGCTTTGATATGTGGGTCGCTAATCTGCGCGATAAGGCATTTTGGAGCTGCGACGTATTGCGCTTGAGTGGAATCGTGTTCAGCCATTGGCCATCTCCTTGGCATTAATCGTTGTAGCAGGGGTATCCGGGTGAAAAAGCACATTCGACGGAAGCTTCAAGCCAATAGCGGTGCCCTCTGGCCAGCGCTGGCGCGAGGGGGCTTCTATCTGTAGCGGTGTAGCGCCACCGGTATCCACCAGTAGGCGCTGGGTTTGGCCAAGAAAAATACTCTGCACCACCTTGCCGCTTACATCAGCTTGGTCAAGGGGGACCACCAGGATATCTTCCGGTCGGCAGTAGACAGTGGATGCCCCCTGCAAATGGGCTGCGTTTAGCTCACCGCCATGTACCACTAACCCTCCATCGGCGCGTGTGCTGATGACTTCCAGACAGTTAACCGCACCGATAAAATCCGCCACAAACGCATTGGCCGGTTGATGGTAAATCTCTTGAGGGGTGCCTAGTTGTGCGATACGTCCTGCTTGCATCACTGCGATGCGATCTCCCAAGGCCATCGCCTCATCCTGGTCGTGGGTAACGTAGACTGCCGTGGTGCCCAGCTCGCGCAGTAGCAGGCCAATCTCGATGCGCAAGCGGTCACGCAGTTTTGCGTCGAGGGCAGCCAACGGCTCGTCAAACAGAAGCACCTTGGGGCGCACGGCAATTGCACGGGCGAGTGCCACACGCTGCTTTTGGCCCCCTGAAAGGGCGTCGATGCGCCGATCACCAAAGCCTTGCAAATCGACCATCCGCATGACCTCATCCAGTCGATGTGTAATCTCGCCCCGCGGCAAGCGCTGTATTTTTAGCCCGTAGGCGATATTGTCGGCAACGCTCATATTGGGAAATAGCGCATAGTTTTGAAACACCATGCCCACGTCGCGCTTCTCGATCGGAAGTGCCGTGACATCACGCTCGCCAAACAGTACCTGGCCGCCGTTGTCAGGGCTTTCCAGGCCGCTAATAATGCGCAGAGTAGTGGTTTTGCCGCATCCGGAAGGCCCTAGCAGAACTAAGGTTTCTCCGGCGTTAACTTCTAAATCAAGAGGCTGTAGCGCCGTGTTGCCACCCGCAAAGGTGCGGCTGCATTGGTTTAGGGTAATGCTGACAGATGAACTCATAGCAAACTCTCAGATAAAGCCAGTAGGTGTCTTTAGTAGATGGTTAGCGGCGCTGACGGGTAAATCGGCCTGCCCACTGGATGGCCACCAGCAGCGGCACCACCATCATCAGAAAAATCAGCGTGTAAGCCGAGCCAATTTCCAGACGCATTGAGGCGTAGCTATCGGCTAACCCTACTGGCAGTGTTTTCGTCAAAGGGGTATGCAGCATCCAGGTGATGTTGAACTCACCTATCGAGAGGGTAACGACCATTAGCGCGCCCGCCAGAACGCCACTCATGCAATTTGGGACGACCACGGCGAAAAAGCGTTGACGGAAGTTGGCGCCCAGGCTGGCAGCGGCCTCTTCGAGCTGAGGGAGATTGGCGGTTTGCATCACGGAGAGCACTGCACGCACCATAAAGGGCAGGGTGAACAGCACATGGCCAACAAGAATAAATAGCCAGCTGCCACGAAATTCCCGGTAGCTACCGTAGGCCAGCAGTAGTGCAAGGGCAGTGGCTAATCCGGGTACGGCTACCGGTAGAAGCAGCAGTTCTTCTATCGCATTGGCCCAGCGGCGACGGCTGCGCAGCAGTCCATAGGCGGCGGGCACACCAATTAAAATAGTAATCAACAAGCAGGCGAGCGCCAGTTTTATCGATAGCCAGATGGTATCGGAGTATAGCTGCCACACCTCATTCACCCAGCGCAGCGTTAAGCCACTCTGCAGGCCAACAAAGTAATTCTCGGTCAGTCCCGCCATGACTGACATGGCGACGGGCACAATCATAAATAAGCACACCAGCAGGGTGAAGCCCAATTGCAGCGTGAAGCGTAAGCGAGATTTCATGCAGAGGCTCCCAAGTTGCCGCCTGCTAACCTGCGGGCGATACTCAACGCTATCCAGGTAATAACACCCAGCACCACTGAAAGCGCCGCCGCCATGGCGAAATTAGCGTAGTTGGTGAATTCACCGTAGATATTGAGCGGCAGAATGCTTAACCGTGTGCCCAGGGTAAACGCCGTTCCAAAGGCGCCCATGCTGGTCGCAAAGCAGATAGCACCGGTTGAGAGAAGCGCGGGCGCAATGCCCGGGATAATGACGTCTTTAGTGACTTGCCAGGTGTTAGCGCCTAACGAGCGCGCTGCTTCTTCAAGGCTTTGATCCAGGTTGTCGCAAGCCGCCATCACTGTGGTGATCACGCGAGGAATCGAAAAGTACAGGTAGCCGATAAATAGCCCCGCCAGGGAGTAAGCAAACATCCAGCGTTCGCCAAATAGCCACAGGCTGGCCTGTGCCAGCGCTCCTTGTCGGCCGCCCAACATAATGACCAGAAAGCCGACCACGACGCCTGGAAACGCTAGTGGAAAGGTAAGAATAGCCACCAGCACCGCCTTGCCGAAAAATCGCTGGCGAGCCAGAAAGAACCCCGCAATACCCGCAATAGCCACCGCCGTGATGGATACCACAAGCGAGATTCCCACAGTGGTCACTAGGCTTATTAAGTACTGGCGATGGGTGAGAATGGTCAGATAAGCGCTAATGCCGCTGCTCCGGTCAGCCTCTGCTCCCATGACAATTAAGCGTGAAAAAGGCAGTAGCCAAAAGGCGCAGAAAACCACCAGGGCAGGTAGTAATGCACACAGCGCAATAAGGTTTTGACGCCGAGGCTGAGACGCTAATGCCACGCGATGAGTGAGCGAAGAAGCAGCCCCGTAGGGCTGCTTGGATACCGCTTTCATGGTTAGCGAACCTCCGACAAATACCGCTCAGAGAAGCTGCGCTGGGCAGCCGCCATGGCGGGGTAGTCAACCGCTTCAGCGCGGGCGTAATCGCTATCGGGAAGAAAAACTTCACGTGCTTCGGCAGAGATAGCGCTTTCACGCACCGGGCGTAAATAGGCGTCTGCCCATACCGCTTGGCCTTGATCAGACAGCACGAAATCTAGTACCTGCTGGCCGTTCTCAGGGTTCGGGCCATCTTTCACCAGGCTCATCACATAGGGCACCACCACGCTGCCCTCTTCAGGAATCACAAACTCAACGTTGGCACCATCGCTGTGGCGAGCGCGATAAGCGTTGAAGTCGTAATCGAGAAGAATCGGGATCTCACCAGAAAGCACCCGTGCGTAGCTGGTTTGCTTCGGCACAATCGGGTTGTTATTGGCGAGCTCATTGAAGTAGTCAATCGCCGGGGTAAAGTCGTTCAGATCACCACCCATGGCTAAGTTAACCGCTACGGCGCCCACGTAGCCTACAAAGGCGCTGGCGGGATCAAGATAGCCCACCATGCCACGGTACTCAGGGTTAAGCAGGTCTTCCCAGGAAGTGGGCACCGGCGCGCCGTCCAAAGCGTCAACGTTGACCATAAAACCTAGTGTGCCAGAGTGAATGGCAAACCAGTTGCCTTCCGGGTCTTTCAAGCCTTCTGGGATCTCGTCCCAGTGCGCAGGCTGGTAGGGTGTCACCACATCCTCTTCCATGGCTTGAATACCAAAGGTCACCCCGTAATAAACAACGTCGGCCACCGGGCTACCTGCTTCGGCGACTAACTGGGCTAATGACTGGCCGGAGTTTTTGTTGTCTTGCGGCACGCGAATGCCGGTTTCCTGCTCAATTAAACGTAGCTGAGTGCCCCAATCCGCCCATTCTGGCGGGCAGTTGTAGCAGATCGCGTTATCACTAGACTGAGCCGCAGCGTTAACGGAGGCGCTGATAACTGCCGTGGCCACTAATGCTTGGTAAAGACGCTTAACATTCTTGCGTTGAAGATTCATACAGTGTTCCTCTATGAAGCGCTTAACGTGGACTTACGGGATGTCGGGATTCCGACACTTTCGCCCTTACGCAGTGCGTGGGGCAGGGGAGCAGGTGTGCATTCTTCTCCCCGAATCATGGCTAGCAAGGTGTGAACCGCCGCGCGCCCGATCTCGGCGCGAGGCTGTTCAATGGTGCAGAGCGATGGGTAGAGGTGCTTGCCCAAGGCAATGCCATCAAAGCCCATCACGGAAAGGTCGCCAGGCACGCTAAAGCCTGCGCGCTGCAGCTCACCAATCAGACTGATAGCGAGCAGGTCGTTGGTGCAGATCACCGCACTTAATGAATCAGGCCCTTTTAATACGGGCCTAAGGCTTGCCAGGTCAGCTTGGGTGTGGCGAGCCATTTCAGTTAATGGGCGGGCAGTTAATCCAGCCTCCTGCATCGCTTGGCAATAGCCTTCGTAGCGCTGGCGAGCGCGGTCTGACTGCAGTAGTGGGCCAGCCACCATGCCAATTCGCTTGTGTCCAAGAGTGATTAAATGTCGCGTGGCATCCGCGCTAGCGGCGCGGTTATCAACGCCAATAGAAGGAAAACCACTTTCACCCGGCGGGTTGTAAACCAGTAAGCAGGGAGTGGTTTCTAAGCGCAGTTTGTCGAGTACGTCACTGTTATCCGCTTCTGCCACGGTAAGCACCAAGCCATCGACACGCTGGCGGAGCATCTCCTCAACGATGTCTTGCTCAAGGCTGGGTGAATATTCACTGGTGGTCACGATCAATGAATAACCCGAGGCGCGGGCGGCAACTTCCATGGCCTGAAGCTGCTCGGCGAACACCGGGTTATCGAGACTCGGTACCATGACGCCAATCATCTGCGTCGCTTGAGAGCGCAGCTGTTGGGCAACCTTGTTGGGCCTAAACGCCAACTGCTGGGCCGCGCTAAACACTTTTTCACGGGTAGCGGGTCGCACTAAGTCGGGGCTTGAAAAAGCCCGCGCTGCGGTTGCCCGGGAAACCCCGGCGAGTTTGGCCACACTCAGTAAATCTGCCATGCGAATACCTGTTGTTGGTGCAATGAGATCGATCTCATTTGTTAGGTATCAGCCTAGAGATGACATATGACGAATTGATGGCGATAAAAAGTATTTTTGATTATTAAAGGAATTAGAGTGCTTGAGCGGAGATTGAACACATTGCGCCCCTTAGCGCCTCCCGCTAAAGTCTTGCTCTTGTTCACCTGGGCGAGACCTCTCTATGGCCACACTGATGATTCAAGGCACTACTTCGGACGCGGGTAAAAGCACCGTAGTGGCTGCCCTTTGCCGGGTGTTGGCAAGGCGGGGAGTATCAGTGGCGCCGTTTAAGCCCCAGAACATGGCGTTAAACAGCGCAGTCACCGAGGACGGTGGTGAAATTGGTCGCTCGACGGCGTTACAGGCCCAAGCCTGCTATTTAGCTCCCCACAGCGATATGAACCCGGTACTGCTAAAGCCGGAAACCGATCGCGGCGCCCAGGTGATTTTGCGCGGCAAAGTGCATGGTCATATGGATGCGCTGGATTACCACGCCTATAAACGCACCGCGAAAGAGAGCGTGATGGCAGCATGGCAGGCCTTGGAAAGCCGCTTTGATGTGATTATTGCCGAAGGCGCGGGCAGCCCCGCTGAAATCAATCTACGTGAGGGCGATATCGCCAATATGGGCTTTGCTGAAGCGGCTGACTGTCCCGTATTACTCGTCGGTGATATTGATCGCGGTGGGGTATTCGCCCAGTTGATGGGAACGCTGGCGCTATTGAGCGAGAGCGAACAGGCGCGCACTAAGGGCTTTATTATCAATCGCTTTCGGGGTGATATAGCGCTGTTGGAGCCAGGTCTTGAGTGGTTGGAAGAACGTACTGGAAAACCGGTATTCGGCACGCTGCCTTATCTGCAGGGGCTGGTACTCGATGCAGAAGACAGCATTGGTTTAACCCACGCTGAAAAAGCCAGCCAGACGCTCAAGGTGATCGTGCCCGCGCTACCGCGTATTAGTAACCACACCGATTTTGACCCTCTGCGGCTACACCCCCAGGTCTCGTTGTCGTTTATCCGGGCCGACCAGCCGATTCCTGCCGCCGATGTGATTATGCTGCCCGGCAGTAAAAGTACCGCTAGTGACCTGGAGTGGTTAAAACGCCAGGGCTGGGATGCCGCCATTCAGCGTCATCTGCGCTATGGCGGCAAAGTGCTGGGTATTTGCGGAGGCTTCCAAATGTTGGGCGAATGGGTGGATGACCCGGAGGGCCTGGAGGGAAAATCTGAAAAAGTAGCGGGGTTAGGACTGCTTCCCCTGACCACGCGCATGGTGGCGGGTAAGCAGCTGCGCAATGTGAGTGGTTTAACGGTGGCGGAGGGCGCTACCGTTACCGGCTATGAAATCCATAACGGCGTGAGCGATGGGGCTGCGCTTAGTTCGCCGTTATTTGATTTAAACGGACGCCCAGAAGGCGCCGTTAGCAAAGATGGCCAAATTATCGGCACTTACCTACACGGGTTATTTGATCACCCCGAAGCCTGCCAAGCGCTGTTAAAACAGCTCGGCCTCGTAGGGGGGGAGCAAAGTGATTATCAGGCCCACCGTGAGCGTGAACTTGATCGTTTGGCCGATATGCTGGAGGAGCATATTGATATCGAAGCGGTTATTGCGCTGATTGAGGCTGGCGCAATGAAAACTGTTAAATAGATTCTTTGACCCAGTGCTCTAGCAGTAAATCAATAAATAACTGTGCGGTACTGGAGAGGCTGTGGGTATTGCTACGTACAAGACCAATGGAACGCTGAATGCGTGGCTCAGGTAGATCTCTAGAGCACAGTGTGTCGTGATCTGGCCCAGGCATGGTCATACGCGGCAAAATTGCCACCCCTAAGCCTGACTCCACTAAACCCAAAGAGGTCGACAAGTGCTGAACCTCATAAAAACTGTTTAAGTGGATACCCTCTGCCGAAAGCGCATTATCCAGCAACGTGCGGTTACCACTATCGCGGCTCACAGTGATGAGACGAACATCTTCTAGATCGCTCCACTCAATCTGCTTTTTGCTCGCGAGAGGATGATCCGAGCGTAGTGCCAATACAAAAGGGTCGCGTAGCAGCGGGGTAAAGCGCACCTCCGAGCTTTGCGCGCTGATCATGTTGATACCGAAGTCTGCCTCGCCATTAATGACTTTTTCCAGCCCCTCGTTGGCGCTGACATCCAGAATTCGGATGCGAATGCCCGGCCAAGCCTCGCTAAACACACGAATGACACTAGGCAAAAAGTAGAATGCCGCCGTCGGCAAGCAAGCAATCGTCACGGTTCCTTTTTGGTGCGTGACCAGCTCCCGAATCCCCAAGATAGAGGACTCGTACTCCTCAAGCATTCGCCTGGCCCGGGGCAAAAAATCTGCCCCAATAGGCGTCAGTCGAGTACGCCTGGTGGTTCTCTCAAGTAGTTCAACTTCAAGGAGTTCTTCCAGCTTTTGGATACGGCGAGTGAGGGCTGGTTGCGACAAATGCAAGCGCTGAGCCGCCTCATGAAAGGTGCCTAATTCAGCGACTAGAATGAACGCATGAAGGTCAAGAAATTCGAGTCTATGCAGCATAGGATTGTTGCGCAAAAAAAGTGGATTAATAACTAAAACACATTAATGCAAAAATCGTATTTATAGCAATCTATATTTGCATTTGAGACATTAAAGATAGGCTGACATTCTCCGTGCATACAGTCATCGCGAACTATGGCGGAACGATATGAACAGCATTCCTTGTGTCATTATGCGGGGCGGCACCTCTCGAGGCCCCTTTATTCGCATGAAAGACCTACCCAGTGATCAGGCCCAGCAGGCCGATATCCTGCTTAGCTTGATGGGCTCTGGGCATGCGCTACAGATCGATGGTATTGGGGGAGGCGACCCACTCACCAGTAAAGTGGCCATTGTTGAGCGCTCATCGCACCCTGACGCCGATGTTGACTATCTGTTTGCTCAAGTGGATGTCGTTAACAAGCGTGTCGACTTTAACCCGAACTGCGGCAATATGCTCTCTGCCGTAGGGCCATATGCCATAGAGACAGGGCTGGTAGAACCGCAAGACGGTACCACTGTGGTAAAAGTCCATAACTTAAATACCCAGCGGTTGATCGAATGCCATGTCCCTACGCCGGGGAAGCAGGTGCAGTACGAAGGCAGTGTCACCATTAGCGGCGTTCCGGGAAGTGCTGCGGGCATCCAGCTTAGCTTTTTAGACATCATGGGCAGTAAAACGGGCCAGCTGTTACCTACCGGAAAAGCATGTGAAGAGATTGACGGTGTCGAAGTGAGCTGTATCGATGCGGCCACCCCTATTATGCTGCTGCTCGCTGAGTCGGTTGGGTTAACCGGCTATGAATCGCCTGCTGAGTTGGATAATAACGCGGCCTTGTTAACCCGCTTAGAAACCCTGCGATGTGAAGCGGGGCGGCGGATGGGAATGGGCGATGTTAGTCAGAGCGTTCTGCCCAAGATCGTGCTGATTTCAGCGGCTGAAGCGGCATCGCATACGCTCAATGTTCGCTATTTTGTGCCTCATCGTTGCCACAAAGCCATTGCCGTAACAGGTGCAATGGCCGTTGCTGCCGCGATTAATCTACCTGGTTCCGTTGCCAATCTTATGGCCATCGGCCATCAAAAGCTTTCGGCTGGGCAGCTTCTATCACAAATTGTGTTAGAGCATCCTTCTGGCTCTATTGAGCTGACGGCAGAGTATCGCCAACAGAATGCGTTTGACCTGGCGCGTGTATCGCTGATCCGAACGGCCCGCAAAATTATGAGCGGGCAAATTTTCTATGCGACCCCTTTAAAGGAAGTGGGTAATCACGCCATCGAAACCGTCGACTGAATCACGCTACCACTATTAACAACCGACAATAATCAATAACAGGAGTATCGCCATGGCTACCTCGAAGCGCACACCGCTTAACACATTCAAGAAAGCGTTACTTGTCGTTGCTTGTTCCACGCTGGGCGCCATCAGTGGGAATGCCCAAGCTAACGATGTGAACGTGCCAAGCACTATCCATTGGACCATCCCGTTTGGTGTAGGCGGTGGAACCGATGTGTGGGCACGCTTCTTCTCTACCTGGATGAGTGACCATATTCAAGATAACCCAACGCTAGTCATCGATAACGTGCCCGGCGGTGGCTCCATTAATGGCAGTAACCTGTTCGCTATGCGGGCTGCTTCTGATGGCAGCCAGTGGATAGGCACCTCTGCCTCCACCCAGTACCCCGCCATGTTGCAAGACCGCCGAGTACGTTATAACTACGACGATTGGACACCGATTTTAGCGACCCCCACCGGCGGCGTGGTGTATGCCCAACCTAGCCTGGGTGATAGCGCCGAGGAGGTGCTGAACGCGGTGACCAGCCAGCGCGTTAAATTTGCCGTGCAGAGCCATACAGGGCTAGAGCTGCCGGTATTGATTGCGCTTGATTTACTGGGTGCAGATGTACAGGCCGTTTCTGGCATGCGTAGCCGTGGAGAAGGGCGGTTAGCCTTTGAGCGCGGTGAGGCTGATATCGACTTCCAAACCACCTCTGCCTATTTCAGTAGCGTAGAACCTCTAGTAGAGAGCGGACGAGCGGTGCCGCTGTTTTCCCTGGGCGTACTCAACGACAACGGCGAGATCGTGCGTGACCCTGCCTTCCCTGACTTGCCGACCTTCAATGAAGTTTACGAAACCTTGCATGGCGAAGCGCCTAGCGGCCCCGCCGCCGAGGCGTACCGCAAATTCTTTGCCTCAGGGTTCACGCTGCAAAAGTTGATCCTGCTGCCAAGCGACGCGCCAGAAGCACTGATTCAGGAGTATCGCGACGCGGCACAGCGTTTTGTGGATACAGAAGCGTTTAAAGATGCAGCGATGGCCCAGCTTGGCCCCTACACGCCGGTTGTTGGTGAGGTCGTCGAGCAGCATCTACAGGAGGCCATGTCACTTGATGATGCCACGCGACAGTGGTTGGTCGAGTGGCTGCTAGAGCAGCACGGTGCCCGTATTTAACACGCCAGTTAACACAAAAAAAGCACTGCTTAAGCGGTGCTTTTGGGCTCCCTTACACTAAACAACATAAGAGCCATGACAATGTTAGATGTCTTATTCTCCAGTTTGGGGCAGTTGTTTACTGTTCCCCATATGCTGTACATGGTTATCGGTGTCCTGATTGGGCTGATTGTGGGCATCATCCCTGGGCTTGGTGGCATTGCCGGTATGTCGCTTCTGCTGCCTTTCCTCTATGGCATGGAGCCTTCCGTTGCTCTGGGTATGCTGATGGGCTTAGTGGCGGTGATCCCCACGGGCGATACCTTTGCTTCTGTACTGCTTGGGATCCCAGGCTCTAGTGCTTCCCAGGCCACCGTGGTGGATGGCTTTGCACTGGCTAAGAAAGGGCAGGCTGCACGAGCGCTCTCTAGCGCATTTCTGTCGTCAATGATAGGCGGCCTGATTGGTGCGGTGGTGCTCACGGCCTTTATTCTCATCGCCCGGCCTGTTGTGCTGTCATTTTCATCGTCAGAGCTATTTATGTTGACGCTGCTGGGGCTATCCATGGTGGCGGTGCTGTCTGGCAAGGATGTTTTTAAAGGCATTGCCGCCTGCGGCATTGGATTACTGGTCGGCACCATTGGCATGGCACCAGCTACCGGAGAGTTTCGGCTGCCGTTTGAACTTGACTACCTCTATGACGGTTTGCCGTTAGTGGTGGTCGGTTTAGGTATTTTCGCACTGCCTGAAATCATTGATCTATTGGTGAAGCGCGGTGCGATTGCCGAACAGCCCTGCCAATTGGGCAAAGGTTGGAAAGAGGGTGTAAAGGATGTGGCTAGGCGACCTGGATTAGTGGCCCGCTGCGCGGGGATTGGTAGCTTAATGGGCACGATTCCAGGCTTGGCGGGCTCTGTAGTGGATTGGCTCACCTACGGCCACGCGGTGCAGAGCGCCAAAGATAAATCCCAGTTTGGCAAAGGCGATATTCGCGGCGTGATTGCGCCGGAGTCCGCTAACAACGCCTGTGCCTGCGGGGCGATGGTGCCTACTTTACTGTTTGGGATACCCGGTTCGGGTACGGCGGCGGTGTTTTTAGGTGGACTACTTCTGCTTGGCCTTCAGCCCGGTGTCAGTATGTTAGAGACGAACCTCGATCTGACGTACACCATTATTTGGTCGTTAGCGCTGGCGAATATTTTAGGCGCTGCGCTCTGTTTGGGGTTGGCGCGCCCGGTGGCCAGCTTAACCCGGGTGCCATTCGTGGTTTTAGCGCCCCTAATTACCATCTTGATCCTCTTCGCTGCCTATCAAGCGACGCGTTCGCTGGGTGATCTATTTGCACTCGGTATTATTGGCGCGATTGGCGTGCTGTTTAAGCAGGCCAACTGGTCTCGCCCCGCCTTTTTGATTGGCTTTGTGCTAGCTCCTGGTGCAGAAGCCTACTTCTATCAAGCCGCTCAGTTTCAAGGTGTAGAAGCCTTTATGCGGCCTGGGGTACTGATCATTGGTGCACTGATTGCGGCATCATTGATTATTCCCCCTTTACGCAGCTACCTGCAAAAGCGCCGCCCAACCGAGAGCTCTGCTAAACATGCGCTTCAAGAAGAGGTGGCGCCGCTGTCGCTGGGTGTGATCGATGTGGCATTGCTGGGCAGCCTGTTAGCGGTGGCTGGATATATGTGGTGGGCGTTTGCTGACCTGTCTATGCTAGGAGGCATCATGCCCAGGCTGGCGATTGCCATTATCGTGTCAGCATGTTTGCTGGAAATTATCAGAACGGTTATCAAACCGATGAAGTGGCAAATTCAGACATTACGCCAGCAGTTCTTTTGGGTGGCCGGTTTCTTTGCCTTGATTGGTAGCGTGATGGTGTTTGGCTTCCTGTTTACCGCCGCGTTATTTTGCCTTGGGTTCTTACTGGTGGTAGCGCGTATGAAGCCGGTTGCTGCCGTGGGTTTAGCGGCTGGCGTGACACTCTTCTTAATGGGGATGGCGAATCTGTTAACGCTTACCTATCCCACAGGGATGTTGGCTGGGTTATAAAATTGACTGCCTCTAAACAAGCACAAAAAGCCATTAAATTGGCTTTTTGTGTTTAAAGGCATTAATGATTTGCGCGTTTCGCCATCACAGTGATTTCAACACTGCTGCCGCCGTAGAGGTTAGGGGATTCGGTGCAGGTGCGGGCAGGGTAGCGGCCAGGTTCAAAGTGTTCCGCGTAAACAGTGTCCATGTCTTGGATAGCGTGTAGATCCGTGAGGTGGATATCCACCCGCACTATATCCGCTAAGCTGCCGCCTTCCATTTCAAGCATGCGCGAGAGTGCGCGCATCACAAGGCGAGTCTCCTCTTTAACGTCGCCTCTGGCTGCGTGGCCGTTTGAGAGATCACCAACGGTCAGCCCTGAAATAAATACATAGTGATCATCGACGACCATATGGCTACCGGGGAAGCTTGGTGTGGGCAGGGTAGGGTCATTCATAAAAGTGGGCATACTAGCTCCTTCTAGGTGATGTTCACGCTTACAGCTCTCTTCGACAGATTGTTAACAGTAGTGTTCAGTATCAGTAAAAATGAATGGACGTCGTGGTGAGGCACGTCGCGCTGTCAAAACGGTGATGTTTGCTCTAGGCTTGCGGGTTTTTAGTCGCTGAGGATGATTCAAATGAAGGTCGTACACGTTAACGCAGAGGCCCAGCGCAATGCCTGTCTGGCGCGATTATGCGCTGAGGTTTACGGACAAGAGGCGGGTCTTACGCCGCTGGTCGTGTTCACCGGCACCTGCAGTGTGTTTTTTCCGCAAGAAGCAGCGCGGCTGTTTGCTGCTGTTGATGGCCAGGGTAAACCTCAAGCGCTGGCGCTGCTAGTGCTGGACGAGGAGGGTGAGGGCATGACGGTGACTCACGCCTGCGCGCTTGACCAAGCAGATGCCCAACAGCGGTTAATCAGCGAACTTACTCTGAAAGCGCCGCTACGTGTCGAGGTGGATAACGCCGAACAAGAAGCGTTCTATCAAAAAAGTGGCATTAAGCGCTGGTTCGGCGGGATGGATGGAAAGCGTATTGGCTTGGGCGCTCGCCATCCTGCCAAGAGTATTCGCGAATTGGCGCCTACCCTGGTATTGGATGAAGCGCTTATCCTGCGTCGCTTTAAACATGACCCTAAGGCGTTTGAGGCTGCCAAGCAGGCCTTTTTGAAGGGCTTAAACGATTTTCCACAAACGCTTTAATCGCCATCAGAAAACGCTGCGTTCCAGTTTATGCAACCAAGTTGCACGGTGTTGTCATGTTTTTTCCGTGTTTGCTCGATAAAATAAGCTTTATGACTAGCTGATTAAAAACGAGGGAAGTTCATGGCACTATCGATAATGGATAATAGCCAACGCTACGGGGCAATTAGCCGCCTAATGCATTGGGGCATGGCGCTGCTGTTTGCGTGGCAATTTAGTGGTGCGGCAGCGCGAGTGTTGTTTGAGGATTCGGCGCTGGAATCATTTTTGTGGGGCACTCATCGAACCGTCGGCGTACTGCTACTTAGCCTGCTGGTGCTGCGCGTGCTTTGGGCCTTAGCCAATGCTTCCCGCCGCCCGCCATCGGTGAGTGTTATGGCAAAACTAGGCCATCTTGCGCTCTACGTTTTGATGATCGCTGTGCCAACCATTGCGCTTATTCGCCAGTACGGCTCGGGCCGTTCGCTTGAGGTATTCGGTATTACCTTGATGCCTGGCTTTGAAGGTGAACCCATTAGCTGGATGACTGATCTGGGTGGTTTGCTCCACGGTGAGCTGGGCTGGACACTGCTGGCGCTGATCGTAGGGCACGTCGTGATGGCCTTTTTGCATCGCAAGCTGACTCACCACGACGTGCTGACGCGCATGGCTTGATAATAGCCGGATAATTTACTTCTTTGCTAGCTCGCGCATGGCGGTTTCCAGGCCCTCCATGGTCATGGGGTACATGCGGTCATCGATGATCTCGCGGATCAGTTGGGTCGAGTAGGTGTACTCCCAGGCCCGGGGCGGCATAGGGTTAAGCCACGCCAGGCGAGGAAACGTTTCGCATAAACGCTTAAGCCAAACGCCGCCCGCTTCGTCGTTAAAGTGCTCTACGCTACCGCCGGGGTGGGTGACCTCATAGGGCGACATGGCCGCGTCACCGACAATCACTACCTGGTAATCCGCGCCGTAGGTGTGCAAAACATCCATGGTCGGGATCCGCTCGTTACCCCGACGCATATTGTTCCGCCAGACCCCTTCGTAAAGGCAGTTATGGAAGTAGTAGTGCTCCAGATGCTTGAACTCTGAGCGGGCGGCAGAGAACAGCTCTTCGCAGACGCGAATATGGTCATCCATCGAGCCGCCCACATCCAAAAACAGCAGCACCTTCACCGCGTTATGGCGCTCTGGGCGCATCTGCACGTTGAGTAGCCCGGCGTCCTTAGCGGTTTCGCGGATGGTGCTATCCACGTCGAACTCTTCTAGTGCCCCTTGGCGG
This sequence comes from Halomonas sp., assembly GCF_011050415.1. Lineage (GTDB taxonomy): Bacteria > Pseudomonadota > Gammaproteobacteria > Pseudomonadales > Halomonadaceae > Vreelandella. The sequence continues at coordinate 77,855 of NZ_DRFS01000003.1, read as the reverse complement.
GCAAACTTGCGCAAGCGGCGCAGCGCCATTTTGATATTGCGCGTGCCTAACTCTAGAGAATCATCGTAATCGCGGAAGCGCCGCTCGTCCCAGACCTTGGTGGCGCGGCGATGGCGCGAGCCATCCTGACCAATCCGAATGCCTTCCGGGTTGTAGCCATAGGCCCCGAAAGGGCTGGTGCCGCCGGTGCCGATCCATTTATTGCCGCCCGCGTGGCGCTCTTTTTGTTCCTCCAGGCGTTTTTTAAACGTCTCGATGAGCTCTTCGAGGCCGCCCAGGGATTCGATTTTGGCTTTCTCTTCATCCGTTAGCTGCTTCTCAAACTCCCGGCGCAGCCACTCATCAGGTATCAGCGCCTCAATGGCGGCGTCCATGTCCTCAAGGCCTTTAAACCAGACGGCAAAGGCGCGATCAAAGCGGTCGAAGTGGCGTTCGTCTTTGACCATCACCGTGCGGGCCACCTGATAGAAGGCTTCCATATCGGCGAACACCACACCGCGTTCCACCACGGCGTGAAGATCCAGCAGCTCGCGTAGCGATACCGGAACGCCCGCACGCTTTAGTGTTTCGAATAGGCCAATAAACATGGCTTAGCGGCCTGTGCCTTTCTGGCGACGGATCATAAACGCCAGGCGTTCCAGCAGTTGGGTGTCCTGCTCGTTTTTGACCAAGGCGCCTGCCATGGGCGGCAGCGCTTTGGCCGGGTCGCGGTTGTAGAGCGCCTCTTGAGCAATATTGTCAGCCATCAGTAGCTTGAGCCAGTCGACTAGCTCAGACGTGGACGGCTTTTTCTTCAGGCCTGGTGCTTTACGTAGCTCGAAAAATACCTCTAAGGCTTCGCTGACCAGCCGAGGGGCGATATCCGGGAAGTGCACATCGACAATCGCCTGCATGGTCTCGCGGTCGGGGAACTCAATGTAGTGGAAAAAGCAGCGGCGCAGGAACGCATCCGGCAGCTCTTTTTCGTTGTTTGAGGTGATGATGATAATCGGGCGCTGTTCGGCGCGGATGGTTTCGCCGGTTTCGTAAACGTGGAACTCCATACGATCCAGCTCTTGAAGCAGGTCGTTGGGGAATTCGATATCGGCCTTGTCAATCTCGTCGATCAATAACACCACGCGCTCGTTGGCGGTAAAGGCTTCCCACAGCTTGCCGGGCTTGATGTAGTTGGCGACGTTTTCCACGCCTTCAACGCCTAGCTGAGAGTCACGCAGACGGCTGACGGCATCGTACTCGTATAAACCCTGGGCCGCCTTGGTGCTGGATTTGATATGCCAGGTAATCAGCTGGGTATCGAGAGACTCGGCCAACTCTTCAGCCAGCAGGGTTTTGCCGGTACCCGGCTCGCCTTTGATCAACAGCGGCCGCTCGAGCACCACGGCAGCATTCACCGCCTGCTTAAGCGCATCGGTTGCGATATAGGAAGAGGTGGAATCAAACGCCATGGGAGGGCCTCGGCTTGTCGAAAGCGGGTTTATAAATAGATAAACGGATTCAAACAAGTGTACGTGAGGGTCACCCTCAAGGCCAAGAGGTAGTAATGACTTGCGAAAGACCCTCGCTTCAACCGGCCCTCGCACTGTGTTCTCAAGATATGTTGCAGTTATTTCCATATCAAAAGCTCTGAAGTAGCTTTTTTATCACCCCTGCCAATTCGGCGGCACTATGCCCTGGCGCTGCATTTGCCGGTATACGGTAGGCCGCGAAACCCCCAGCGCGCGAGCAACGGCGCTAATGTTCCAGTGCTGCTCCTTGAGCATTTCCAGCAGTGTGTGATCGCTGTCGCTACCAGCGTCTGCAGTCAGGGGAGGTGCCTGCCGCGTGATGCGTTGGCTTAGGCACTGCTCGGGTAGGTCATGAACGGTGATTTCGTCGCTTTCTGAGGTGGCCAGGGCAAAGGCCAGCGCATTCTTTAGCTGGCGGATATTACCGGGCCAGGCGTAGGCGAGCAGGGCGCTAATGGCATCGGCCCGCAGGCGCGGTGATTGGCTGGAAGCGCGCTCTTTAATGATGTCGTCAAATACACGGCGGATAACGTAGAGCTTATCGGCGCGGTCGCGCAGCGCGGGCAGGCGCAGTTGGGCCCCGTTAAGGCGGTAATAGAGATCTTCGCGGAATTCACCCTGTTGGATCATTGCATCGATATTGCGATGGGTGGCGGTAATCACCCGGATATCAACCTTTTCAGGCTTATTGGCCCCAAGAGGCATCACTTCTCGCTCGGCCAGTACGCGTAGCAGGCGGGTTTGCAGGGCCAGCGGCATATCGCCGATTTCATCTAAAAACAGTGTGCCGCCGTGGGCTTGGGGAATCAGCCCGCGCATGCCTTTGGCGCGCCCGCCGGTAAAGGCGCCGGGCTCGTAGCCAAACAGCTCGCTTTCGATCAGCGCTTCGGGAATAGCCGCGCAGTTGACCGCGATAAACGGCCCCCTGGCACGGTTGCCGCTGTCATGCAGCGCACGGGCAACCACCTCTTTGCCGGTGCCGGTTTCACCGCTAATCAGTACATTGACGCTGGCTTCGTTGCGCAGCCGCTCAGCCAGCTTCTGCACTTTGCGCATGGCGGGGTCGTCGGCACCGAGGCGTACCAGTGGTTCCGGCAGGCTGGAGGCGAGCGGTTGTGCTTGCTGAGCAGGGCGCGGGCGGCGTGGTTCCAACAAGCTAATAAAGTAAATAGTGTTGTCGAACCTGGCACGAAAAGCGCGCAGTTGATCGTCGGTGGCACTATTAATGCTGAGCACATCGGCGATCTCGCACTCGAACAGCTCCCCCAGCATTGGGGTGTGATGGGCTGACCAGGGTGGCCAACGGCGCTGGTGTTCACTTATCAGATCACGACCCACAGCGTTGGCGGCAATCACTTGCCCGTTCTCTTCAATGGCGATGAGCCCACGCCCGTTTACATGCACAAACTCACGCGAAGTATCCAGACGCACCATCAGGCAGTCACGGTAGCGCTGGAGAAAATAGGCGTCCTCAATCATGCGTGCGTAGAGCGTTACCAGCGAGAGGCTAAAATTTTGGCTCTCATGCTGGGTAGGTGATTGCAGCGCTGAGATATCCAGCACGGCCATGACGTTGCCTTGTGGGTCGGCGATGGGGGCGGCAGTACAGGTAAGCGAAATATGCGAGGCATCAAAGTGCTCCTGGCGGTGGCAAATAATCGCTTGTCGGTCATGCAGGCAGGTGCCTACTGCACAGGTGCCTGCAAAGCGTTCGTCCCAGTCAGCACCGAGATAAAGGCCTGCTTTGCGCAGTTGCTGGTCTTGGTTGGGATCGCCACGAAACTCGACGGTTATCCCGCGGTGGTCGGTGAGCAGCAGTACATAGCCTAGCTGGGCAATTTGCTGATAAAGCTGGTCAACCCCGGCTCTAGCCACATGCAGGAGTTCATCCACGGATTCCCGGTGCTCGATCAGGATTTGCTGGGGCACCACCCGCGCTGGGCGTGGCTGAGTGGGATCGAGCTGGTACTCGTTTAGGCAGCGCAGCCAGGAACGCCGAATGGTTTGCTGGGCCGGTAGCTGGGGAACTTCCAGACCTTCGCCGAGCTGGAAAATATGCTCAATATGCTGGCGCTGGACGGATTGCAGCCGTGCAGGCAGTGGCGATTGAGTAGGCATGGCGTGGTTCACCGTAGGGATTGTTATTGTCCTTCCAGCCTATGCGCTCTGGCGTGGGTGTCAACGCAGTGCTATTACGCCGTTAGTCGTGCGTTACACCTGTAACACCTAGCTGTAAACAGTGTGACAGGTGTCCGCCTCCTCTCTACGTCTTATCGCCGCTTTGTTTTATTAAATAACGTTATCTTTCAGTTGGTTGTAGTGGCTTTGTGTGTTTTGGCACGGCGGATGCTTGGAGTTGGGTGTCTCACAAGCAATTCAACAATAACAAACGATGGAGTACTCGCTATGTCACAGACCCCGGCACAAACCCAGCAAACCGCCACGGCGACTGTCCAAGGGTGGCTGAGTGATTTTGATAAAGCGCTGCAAGCCCAGGATATTCAGCGTGTCTTGTCGCTATTTAATGAGGAGTGTTACTGGCGCGACTTTGTAACCTTTACCTGGAATTTAAAAACCTGTGAGGGCAAAGATGCTATTCAGGCCATGCTCAATGCCACCCTGGAGAACGTGCGTCCTACGAACTGGCAGCTAGAAGGCGAAGCTACCCAGAACGGCGATACCAGCGAGGCGTGGTTTACCTTTGAGACAGCGGTCGCCAGCGGCAAAGGCTACCTGCGTCTTAAAGACGGCAAATGCTGGACGCTGTTAACCACCATGCAAGCATTGCACGACTTCCCCGAGCCGCGTAATCACAACCGCCCAAAAGGTGCCGAGCACGGTGCCAACAAACAGCGTGAAACCTGGTTAGAGTCACGGGAACGCGAAGAAGCGGAGCTTGGTTACACACAGCAGCCTTACTGCGTAGTGATTGGCGGGGGCCAGGGCGGTATTGGCTTGGGCGCTCGGCTAAAGCAGATGGGCGTGCCGACCATTATTATCGAGCGCAACGAGCGGGCCGGGGACTCCTGGCGCAAGCGCTATAAGTCTCTCTGCCTGCACGACCCGGTGTGGTACGACCACCTGCCCTATATTCCTTTCCCAGAAAACTGGCCGGTGTTTGCCCCCAAAGACAAGGTGGGCGATTGGCTGGAGATGTACACAAAGGTGATGGAGCTCAATTATTGGAGTTCCACTGAGTGTCAGAATGCGCGCTTCGACGAAGCCGCAGGCGAGTGGGTGGTTAACGTTAAGCGCAACGGCGAAGAGCTCACGCTACGCCCGAAACAGCTGGTGATGGCCACTGGAATGTCAGGCATGTCCAACGTGCCGACATTTCCCGGCGCAGAGAACTTCGCAGGCGAGCAACAGCACTCCAGCCAGCACCCAGGGCCGGATGCCTACCAAGGTAAAAAGTGCGTCATTGTGGGCTCGAATAACTCCGCTCACGATATTGCCGCGGCACTTTGGGAGCACGACGCCGATGTGACCATGCTGCAGCGCTCATCCACCCATATTGTGAAGTCGGACTCTTTGATGGAGGAAGTGCTGGGGCCGCTCTACTCCGAAGAGGCGGTCGCCAATGGCTTAACCCACGACAAGGCTGATCTGATTTTTGCCTCGATCCCCTACAAGGTGTTGCCAGATTTTCAGCGCCCGGCGTTCGAGGCGATTAAACAGCGCGACGCTGAGTTTTATCAGAAGCTAGAAGACGCAGGCTTTTTGCTCGATTTTGGTGACGACGACTCCGGGCTGTTTTTGAAGTACCTGCGCCGGGGTTCGGGTTACTACATCGATGTGGGCGCCTGCGACTTAGTGGCCAGTGGCGATATCAAGCTGCGCAGCGGGGTGGGCATTGAGCGCATCAATCCCCACTCCATCACCCTCACTGATGGCAGTGAGCTAGCGGCAGATTTGATCGTTTACGCCACCGGTTACGGCTCCATGAATGGCTGGGCGGCACGTCTTATCTCCCAAGAGGTAGCGGATAAAGTCGGCAAGTGCTGGGGCTTGGGCTCTGACACCACCAAAGACCCCGGCCCTTGGGAGGGCGAGCTGCGCAATATGTGGAAACCCACCCAGCAAGAGGCGCTGTGGTTCCATGGCGGCAACCTGCACCAGTCGCGGCACTACTCACACTATTTGGCGCTGCAGTTAAAGGCACGCATGGAGGGGCTGGAAACGCCTGTCTACGGTCTGCAGCCGGTTCACCACACGTCTTAAAACAGGAAGGGTAACCCATGAGTCAGTCCAACAGTCAGCAAACGATGCAGGCAGCGGTTTGGTACGCAGCAAAAGATCTTCGTGTCGAGCAAGTGCCGGTCCCCACTATCAACGATCCCCATGCGGTAAAGGTGAAAGTCGCCGCCTGTGGCATCTGCGGTAGTGATCTGCACGAGTATGCCGCTGGGCCGATTTTTATTCCGGTAGGTAAGCCACACCCGATTAGTGGTGAGCAGGCACCGATTATTATGGGCCACGAATTTGCCGGGGAAGTGGTCGAGGTTGGCGCTAAGGTAACGCGAGTGAAAGTGGGCGACCGCGTCGCCATTGAGCCGATTCTCTCGCCTAATAAAGACGGCGCCTACCAAATGGAGCGTTATAACCTGACGCCCTTGCTGGGCTTTCACGGCCTCTCAGGCGGTGGCGGCGGTTTTTCCGAGTTCACCGTCATGGGTGAACATATGGTGCACAAGCTGCCAGATGATCTCAGCTTCGAGCAGGGCGCACTGGTCGAGCCCGCTGCCGTAGCGCTGCATGCGGTGCGCCAAAGCTGCTTGAAGGCTGGTGATAGCGCGGCAGTATTTGGTGCTGGTCCTATTGGGCTAATGACAATAGAAGCGCTTAAAGCGGCGGGAGCTGCCCAGATTTACGCCGTTGAAGTGGCCCCCTCACGTAAAGCGAAAGCCGAAGCGCTTGGCGCAATCGTAGTTGACCCACAGCAAGAAAACGCAGTGGCGAAGCTGCAAGCGTTAAGTAATGGTGGTGTGGATGTAGCATTTGAAGTGACAGGGATCCCAGCAGTGTTAAATCAGTCTCTACACAGCACCCATGAAGGAGGAGAGGTCGTCGTTGTCAGTATTTGGGAAGGGGACGCGAGCTTCCAGCCTAACGATCTTGTTATTAAAGAGCGCACCATGAAGGGCATTATTGCTTATCGTCATGTGTATCCTGCAGTCATGGCTTTAATGCAGAGAGGGTACTTCCGTGCTGAAGATATGGTGACTCAGCGTATCCCATTAGCAGATATCATAGAGGAGGGGTTTGAGGCGCTACTAAGCGATAAAGCCCAGGTGAAAATTATGGTGACGCCATAGCGATGTTTTCGATGCTATCAATAGGCCATCCCTGGATGGCCTTTTTTAATGCTCAGCTTTCTGATTGTGGTGTGTGAAGATCGCACAATTTTTTTCACCTAAGAGCATTTTCGATGATTTACTTGCTTAGCCGTGTCCAAGAAATAGGAGATAGATCGACGACTGATAACGACAACGAATGAATTTATGCATACATTTACTTAATAACAATGGCTGACCTTGAAGGCGTGCCACTAACTGGTTAAGGAGTCCGTGGATGGTCGATAGTGAACAAGCACGATTGCGGGCACTTCATGACCTTGCGCTGTTAGATACGCCTCCCGAAGAGCGCTTTGATCGATACACACGCCTTGCAACGCATCTCTTTGGTGTAGAAATTGCGTTGGTCTCATTAGTGGATGAAGAGCGTCAGTGGTTTAAGTCCCAGCAAGGGTTATCATTTAATCAGACTTCTCGACAAGAATCTTTTTGTAGCCATGCCATTCAGGAGGCAGAGATTTTTGAAATTGAAGATGCGAGCCAAGATGCACGGTTTGCCAGTAATCGATTAGTAACGGCTCGCAGAGGTATTCGCTTTTATGCGGGGGCGCCGCTAACCACCGCAGATGGTTTTCGAGTGGGTACGCTTTGCATTATTGATTCATCGCCCCGTCGCCTAACATTTAATGAAAAGCAGTCACTGAAGGATTTAGCAGCAAGCGTAGAAGACGAAATAAATCGTTCGGCGCTTGCCGTAGAGTTCGCCAAAGCTGACCAAGCGCGCCGCTATTTAGAGCTTGAAGAGCAGCAGCAGCGAGAATTAGTAACGGTGCTTGCCTCGTTAAATGAAATTAGTGCGCTAAGTGAGCTTACCCTAAACGAACAGTTACATCAGGCGTTGGCACTTGGGGCAAGCTTTTTAGCACTGGAAGTCGGTATCATTAGCCGCATTGAAAAAGGGTTATATGAAGTAGTGGCTTCATTTTCACCCGAAGACATGCCACTAGAAAGGGGCTACTCCTTACCGTTAGCCGATACCTATTGCAGTATGATGCTTGAGTCAAATGATTTGCTTGCAATACATCATGTTGCTCAACATGATGCACGCCACCACCCTTGCTACCAAAAATTTGAATTAGAAGCCTATATAGGCATTACGATAAAAATTTCCAATCAATTATTTGGCACGGTAAGTTTTTCTTCCCCTAAGCCCCTTATTGCTCCCTTTTCCCAAACAGATAAATTATTTATAAGGCTGTTGAGTCGATGGCTGGCTGCTTGTTTAGAGCGTCAGCGAGTAGAAAAACTTAAAAATGAATTTATCGCGACGGTGAGCCATGAACTTAGAACGCCTTTAACGACGATTAATGGCGTTCTACAGCTGGCCGTATCGGGGACGACAGGGGTGCTACCTAAAAAAACAGAACAATTATTAGGCATTGCATTAAAAAATAGCCAACGCCTCGGGATTTTGATTAATGATCTATTAGATATGGAAAAGCTTGTTCTTGGACAGTTTGATTTCTTTATTAGCACGCATTCCGTCGACTCATTATTACATAATGCTATTAAAGAGAATCAATCATATGCTGATCAGTACCAGGTTAGTTTAATGCTAAGAGAGCCCGTTAGCAGGCGTAAAATTGCAGTTGATAGCGTCCGTTTTCAGCAGATAATGGCTAATTTGCTTTCTAATGCCGCAAAGTTTTCTGACCCAGGTAGCCAAGTGGTGGTCTATTGCGAAGATTATGAAGCCTATGCATGCATTAACGTTTGTGACTATGGAGATGGTATCCCTGAAAATTTTCGTAGCCGTATTTTTGAAAAGTTTTCTCAGGCGGATGCAAGTGACCGACGCATAAAAGGGGGAACTGGCTTGGGACTTTCGATTAGCAAGTCCTTAACAGAGCATATGGGCGGTGAGATTGGGTTTAGCTCTCGTGAAGGTGAAGGAAGTACTTTCTATATCATGTTTCCTTGGATAGAGGAAAAAGCACGTGCGAAATATTGAACGAGCAAATTGGCCCAGTGGTTTGAGCTTTGGTGCTGGATGTTGGCTGTTGGTGGCTCTTTTAGTACTGGGTGTCGTTGGCAATATGCTACAGATTTCGGTGCTGTTTAATGTCTATTTTGTGTTTGGCTCCGTCGCAGTAATGCTTGCGATTGCTTGGTTAGGCACATTTCCCGCTATTCTAGTAGGGCTAGCCTCTGGTCTTTATACTTATATTATTTGGGAGAATCCTGTCACAATAGTTGTCTTTTTGCTTGAGGCCATTGTTGTTTCTTTATTGTATCAATACAAAATTAAAAATCTTATTTTATCTAGTCTTTTTTTTTGGATAGTAATAGCAGCGCCTATTGATTATGTTTTTTTTAATTATTTGTTAAATTGGAGTGTGGAGTTAACTCATTTAGTCTACTTGAAGCAAGCGGTTAACGGTGTGCTTAACGCGGTCATTGCAAGTGCTATTGTTATTATATGCGGCTTGTCGAATTGTGCTTGGTTGCCAACTGCAGCGCCATTGATGAAACTACGGCATATCCTCTTTTGTACATTACTCACTGCTACGTTAATAACGGGCATACCTTTGATTCTTTACCAAGGCCACTCCATGCGGCAGGGACAGGAGAATTTTGTTGAGCAAACGTTATCTTCTATCGGTAGCGAGCTGTTAGGTCGTTTAGGTGAGCCAGAAGCTGAGCAGCGATTAATGTACCAAATAGGCCGTGTGCGCGGGTCTAGCGATGTTAGTATTGGGGTGGTAGACGGGCAGGGTCGTGTGCTCAGTCAAGTGGGTAGCCTTGCTTCATTAACGCTCTCGCCAGAAGCAGAATTAATACCTGTTACTGAGCGTGTCTTGATGTGGCTACCTGGAGGATTAGAAAACTCTGCCGTGCGTTTTGCGCAGGGCCAATACGTTCTACGAATGCCTGCTCAAGGCCTCGCAGGTGTCGATTACATTATATTGGAAACGCCATCCTTGCCTATCGTGCGCGCAATGGAAGCTTATCGCACTGTACTTTTTATCATACTGGCCGTAGTAGTTGGGTTGGGAGTTTTTATAGCCGAGCTGTTGAGTCGCTTGATTACCCACCCCCTTATGCGTTTAGGGCGCGCGGGTAAAAACCTAAGCCATGCTATTGCTAACAATGAAACTCCTTACTTACCAGATAGCCGAATTGTTGAATTTCAACAGCTATCTAATTTGCTTAAGGTGATGAGTGGTGAGCTTAGTAGTGCGTTTAAACATCTTAAACATACTCAAAGCGATTTAGAGCATCAGGTAGAACAGCGAACAAAAGCGCTGGCGAGCAGCAATGATTTACTGAGTTCGGTTCTCGATGCCGCAGCAGATTTTGCCATTATAGCTATCGATACCCAAGGCGTTGTGAGGCTCTTCAATAAAGGGGCTGAGAATATGCTTGGCTACGAAGCTGGCAATATTGTTGGCCAATATACTCCGATGCTCTTTCACGATGCGGATGAAGTGGAACATTTTTTAACTGAAATAATCGAAAAACAAGATTGCCAGTTAACGGCTGTTGATGTGCTGACACACTGGAGTCTTTTGGATAAACGTGATGCGAAAGAGTGGGTCTATATTGCTTCATCAGGCAGCCGTTTACCTATTAAATTGATAGTAACTGCAATTAAAAATCAGCAAGGAGCTATTACTGGTTACCTCGGTATCGCTGAAGATATTTCAGAATCCAAGCGTATTGAGCAGATGAAAAATGAATTTATAGCGACCGTTAGTCATGAGCTTCGGACGCCGTTAACCTCAATTTCAGGCGCTTTAGGAATGGTGTCAGCCGGGGCCTTAGGAAGCGTCCCTGATACCGTAATGCGTATGGTGATAATTGCCCATAAAAATAGCCAACGGTTAACGCACTTAATTAATGATTTGTTGGATATTGAAAAAATTGCCGCTGGTAAGCTGGCATTTGATATGCAGTGGCAGCCTTTACAGCGTCTACTGGAAAGTGCGATTGAGGAAAGCCGCCATTATCGCCATGAGCGTCAAGTCACGCTTAAATTAGATAATCCATATGAAGATTTACAAGTTCGAGTTGACGGCCAACGGCTGCAACAAGTTATGGCCAACTTATTATCGAATGCCGTTAAATTCTCTCCTGAAGGCGGCGATGTTCACATCTTTGTTGAGAAGCGAGGGTACAACATCGTCGTCAATGTTAAAGATCATGGTCCCGGTATTCCTAGCTCATTTAAGTCGCAAATTTTCAACAAATTTGCTCAGGTAGATGCCTCTGACTCCCGTGCCAAGGGGGGGACAGGCTTAGGGTTAGCAATTACTCGGGAGCTTGTGCAGCATATGGATGGCGATGTTGGATTTATTTCTGAAGAGGGTCAGGGAAGCTGCTTCTGGTTTTCACTCCCTTTTCACCCTTCTGAACCAGGGGGAACTCTAGGAGGCGAACAAGGGCTTAATGGCAGCGTATTGATAATAGAAGATGATCTATCTGTAGTACGTGTGTTACAGGATATCCTCATGCAAGCAGGCTACCAGGTCGACTCGGCCCTAAACGGTGCAATGGCACTGGAGAAGCTTGCCAATCACCGTTACGATGCAATTACAGTGGATATTGACTTACCCGATATCAGTGGATTTAACGTTATTCACTCTCTTCGTGAGCAACGCTCCACCAGGCATACGCCTGTGCTTGTGGTTACTGGTAGTGTCGAGCGTGGGCAGGTAGCTTTAGAAGGACATCTTGAGGATATTGCTTGGTTAACTAAACCAATCCAATCTGCTCAGTTGCTGGGGCTGTTAAGTGAACAAATTCATTTGAATAAAGAGCGCTTAACTTTATTACATATTGAAGATGATCACGATTTGCATGCAGTCATTCGCACCATGCTCAATGACCATGTCGACTGTGAGCATGCAGTAAGTGTAGCGATGGCTCGCCGTTTTCTATCGCAGCACCAGTATAACGCTATTATTCTTGATATTGGCTTACCCGATGGGGAGGGCTGGGAGCTTCTAGAACTTATTCGACAGGCACAGCCTAGCGCTAAAATTATTATTTTATCCGGTCAGGCAATCAGTGAGGCAGACCAACATCGCGTTGAAGCTGTTTTTCTTAAATCGCGTATTAGTCCATCACAGTTGTTAGCAGCTATTCAGCAACGAACCCAACGCACGCAGATGGTGGTAGCCAGATGAGTAGTTTAGAACGTATTTTATATGTTGAAGATGACCCCGATATTCAAACCGTGGCATCGCTCGCACTTGAAGTGGTGGGTGGGTTTAAAGTCAAGGTATGCTCTTCAGGAAGACAGGCACTTGAAGAGGTCGTGTTATTCGCTCCCGACCTGATCCTGCTTGATGTCATGATGCCGGGAATGGATGGACCATCAACATTAGTTGCGCTGCGCCAGTTACCGGGCTTGGAAAAAGTACCAGTGGCGTTTATGACTGCAAAAGTTCACCCCCATGAGGTCGACCAATTAATGGCATTAGGGGTAGAAAGTGTGATTGCCAAGCCGTTTGACCCAATGACGTTGTCAAGCCAAGTCCACAGCATTTGGGAGCAAGCTCGTGGCAAATTATGAGCAGCACTCATTAGAGGGCAAATTAGCAGCGTTAAAACAGCAATATTTGGTAACGCTACGACCTGAGTTGTTAGCGCTTTCTCAAGAATTCGCTAACATTCCTACTCAAGAGCCTCGCTCTTTCGCGCTTCAAAAGAGTGCTTTGGATGATATTTATCGGCGCTTACATAAAATTGCCGGCTCCGCAGGAACCTTCGGTTTTCATGCCGTCAGCAGGCAGGCGCGAACGCTTGAAGTGACTTTGCAAAGTTGGCTTGAAAAAGATAATGCGTTCCCCGATGAAAAAGCAATAGCAGCATTTACTCAAAAACTTTATGAGCTGCGTGGTAACGTTACGCCTGAGGCTCAGCCATCGTCATATTTGGCGGCGGAAGAGAGTACGATTTCTGCAACCACGATTATTTGGCTGATTGAAGAGAATATCGGGTTGGGTAATCGCATACTCGAACAGCTAACCAATTTCAGTTACACCGTGCTGCTTTTCAAGACACTGGGTGAGGCTCATGACGCAACCGATGATGAAGCACCCGATATTGTCATTATTGATGCAAGAGTAGCCTTTAGCCAGTTAGCCTCTTTCCAGCAACTCACATGTCCTCTGCTATTTATCAGTGAGGAGGATACCTTTGAAGCAAGAGTGCGTGCTGCGCAGTTGAATGCTCATGGTTATTTCTTAAAACCTCTCAATATTCCTCAGTTAGTGAATCGGCTCGAACAGTTACTGAATGATCGACAAGCACCGCCAGCACGAATTTTGGTGGTAGATGATGACCATCAATTAGCAATGTATTACCGGCTTATACTGGAAGCGGCGGGAATGGAAGTACGCATTCTTGAAGAGCCTCGTCATATCATTGAACAGCTTGCATCATTCAAGCCAGAATTATTGCTGATGGATGTGCATATGCCAGCTTACAACGGCCCCAATCTAGCGGCAGTGGTACGCCAATACGACGAATGGAGCAGTTTGCCGATTGTTTTCCTATCCGCAGAGCTGGATCTGAATAAGCAGGTCGATGCGCTTAACCACGGTGCCGATGACTTTCTTACCAAACCTATTTCGGCAGCCCAGTTAGTTGCCTCTGTGCGCACCCGCGTGGCGCGAGCGCGCACTTTGTCATCATTACTGCATAAAGACAGTCTGACAGGGCTGCTCAAGCACGCCAGTATTAAAAGCGCCACCATAAATGAAATTGCTCGTGCATACCGCCAGCATTACCCCGTGGTAGTCGCGATGATGGATATTGATCATTTTAAGAATGTTAACGACACGTATGGTCATGCCGTAGGGGATATGGTGATTGCCTCCGTTGCTACGCTACTGCGCCAACGTTTGCGGCAAACGGACATTATAGGCCGGTATGGGGGTGAGGAGTTTCTAATCGTTCTCCCTCACTGTGAAGCAGAAGATGGTTGGAAACGACTTGAAGATATTCGCGAATATTTTTCGCGTCTGCGTTTCAGGCAAGGAGAGGTTGAATTTGCCTGCACTCTATCAGCAGGGATGGTGTGTAGTGAGGATGCCACTGACGCTGAACGTGGCAATTTGGTCATCGTCGCTGATGAAGCACTCTATCGCGCTAAGCGAGGAGGGCGTAATCAAGTTTGTTATTAGCCCGCTTTATTTTATTTGTGCTTTTGTGAGGCAATTTTCATAGTAGATGGGCAACACTGGTGCATTTTGGTGTGAGAATTAAATTGTGAATTGCAGCATGATTTTTTTATTTATATTAAATTATTGATATTTAATGTTTTTTTAAAATTTGGCACGCAGATCGCAATATATATGGCAAAGGGTGAGTGAATAGAGAAACAGCGGTTTAGATAGCGTGCTTCTCTCCCTTCTTCACCTAAGTCGCTAATAACATTTAGCGATAAACCGAGTGAGCTGGCGTGCTCCACCTGGGTCCCCTTCGGGGGACTTTTTTTTATGCCTGGATTTTATGTCTACACTTTATCCTGGAAATTTACGTCCGATTTTCATGCTTAGCAAAAACGATTAGGGTCGAATTACTTATAACAAAATTTTACAGGAAATTTGGAAACACTGTTCGTATACTATATACTGTATAGGTAAGCCGGATAGTCGGCATCGTAATCCCAAGCGCAAGGAACTAGCGCTGCATAGAGAGGATGACCCTGATGAGTAATATGAAACTGATTTCTGCCGCTGTAATCACTGCTGGTTTCGCATTGGCTAGCCAAGCGGCTCTCGCTTATAACGCCGGTGATGTCTTTGTCCGTGGCGGCGTTGCTCAAACGGATACGGGTTCAGGTAACGGTAACGTCGCGGGCGATTCACTGAATGTGCAAAGTGCACGTGGTTTTACTTTCGGTGCAGGCTATTTGGTTACTGATAAAGTCGGCCTGGAACTGAACAGCTCCGAGAAGTTTGAGCATGACCTTAACACAGCATCTGCGGGTGATATTGGTAGCGTTGATCGCCTACCTATCAACTTGCTGGTGAACTACTACCCTATGGGCGGTCTTGATTCGCGCGTTCAGCCATACGTTGGTGCTGGTTTGAACTACACGCGTTTCTCTGGTGAACCTACTGGCGTAAGCGTTGATGAGAGCTACGGCATAATTGGTCAAGCGGGTGTTGACCTTGCGGTTACTCAGAACATTATGCTGAACGGCTATGTCAGCTACGCTGATGTAAGCGCAGACATCAATGCCAACGGCGTTGGTGTAGGCGAAGTGGATATCAACCCTGTTACGATTGGCGGCGGTGTCACTTACCGCTTCTAAGTAATTGGTCTAAGTACTAGAATTAACTGAAGTATGCAGTAAAACGTCAGTAAAAAAGTACAGTGATAGCATCGCCCGGCCTAGTGCCGGGCGATGTGCGTTTAGATGGTGGTAAAGCAGTTTAAGATAAAATTAAGGCGTTAGATTAGCGAAGCCGCTTTCCGTTACTACCACGTTATCTTCAATGCGAATGCCGCCACAGGGCGAGAGCTGATCGACTAGCTTCCAGTTGATGGGCAGAGAGGTATTACGTAGAGGGGCTAACAGCATATTGATAAAATACAAACCTGGCTCAATGGTAACGACCATGCCTGGGCGTAGTGTGCGTGTTAGTCGCAAAGCAGGGTGGCTTTCTGGTGCTGGCGAGGGTGTGCCATCTGGGTGACGTAGCCCCGCGACATCATGTACTTGAAGTCCTAGTGAATGTCCCAACCCGTGAGGGCAGAATGCGCGAGTCACTCCTTCTGCAACGGCTTGCTCGACGGTGCCCTTGAACAAGTCATGAGCCACTAAAATCTTACCTAAATGGTGGTGCATTTGCTCGTGTAGCTCCAAAAAGCTAACCTCGGGCGCCACTGCTTTTACCAACTCGTCCTTTAGGCCATGCATTGCTGTCACTAGCTCACCAAACTCTGCGGGCGCATCTGGTCCCGCGTAGGTGCGGGTGATATCCGCACAGTAGCCTCGATACCGGCGACCAGCATCAACTAATAAGCTGAAGCGCTGCTTTGGGGAATTGAGGTCATAATGTTGGTAGTGCAAGACCCCTGCGTGATCATTAAGGCCAATGATATTTTGGTAAGGAACGGCAGATTCACGCTGACGGCTGGCCGCTAAGTAGGCCAACTGAATATCCAATTCACTGGATGCGCCAATAAAGGCTGCCTGGGTTGCTTGGTGGCCCGCCATTGCCAAGCGGTTAGCTTCACGTAAGCAGGCAATTTCATAAGGCGTTTTGAACATCCGCAGCTCATCAAGGGCATTAATGAGGGCGGTGGGCTGCTTGTCTACACTATTTGCTTGTTGAGTATTTAGCGTAAGGCTGGCTATATCGCCAATAATCGCAGCACGACCTGTGAGCTGAGGCGTGATTTTGTTACTGCATAGATGCACATCAAAGGCTGTTACCCAGGGTTCTTCAGGTAAGCGGGTGGGTAAATGCCAAAAATCGGCAGGGGCATATAGATAGAGTTGAGGGCGCTCATCTGGCTGAATAATCAGCCAGCTATGTTGCACATCGGCTAATCCAGCCCAGTGCATAAAATGTCCATAGGTTTGAAACGTAGGCGTATGGTCATCAGCAAAATGCACACTGGCATGACCACTATAAATAGCCAGGCTATCAAAGCCTTGATGGGCCATGATATCTGCATAAGCGTGCGCTAAGTGGGTTATGTGATCACGTTGTAGATTAAACAGAGTCGTTGACATGCAAACCGTGCCCTTTCTCAAGTAAGCTTTCTCAAATCTAGATTCAAGTACGTGGAGATGCGAGCTCACTCCAAAACCCGTCCAGCTCGGCGTGGTGTTGGTTCTGGTGACGATATAGCCGTAACTCCATAGGAACATCCCAGCGGCTGTCGCCTGCTCTTACCAGTGTGCCTTGAGCAAGTTCAGCTGCGACATTTCGCTCTGGGAGCCAGCTCATTCCGTATCCGAGTAGCACTAGCTCTTTAATACCTGCGGCGTAAAGATTTTCACTTTGAGCCGTTAAATAAGTGCCTTGAGGTAATCGAGCCAAATGTGCTTTAACGGCAGACCCAAGTAAACCGCGCTTGGGATAAGCTAGCCATGGCACCGGCTGATTGCGCGTTCCAGGTAGCAGTGCGCAGGGCTCGCCCGTGGTAGTAAGCCCCGTCACGGGGATCAGTCTTTCATGACCAATCACACGGTAGGTGCAGGCACTGGTGTCAATGTCGAGATCGCAGCGCCCGACCGGCCAGTAGCAAATCGCCAGGTCACACTCAGCGCGTGCCAGGGCTAAAAAATAGTCATTAGCCACCCAGCCTGTTGCTCGCAAGTAAGGCTGTACGCGATCATGCCAACCCGTTGACATGAGCCATTCAGGTAAAAAGTGTGGCAACAGGCTTTGCGGTGCTGCCACCATAATTCGCCGTTTCTGGCCGGCATTAATTTCGCGGACCCGGTCACGCGTTAATCTCACCCGCTCGGTCACTTGCTCGCACAGCGTTAAAAACTCCTCCCCAGCAGGGGTGAGTGAGAGTGGTAGCGTTTGGCGATTAATCAACGTGACGCCCATCTCCTCCTCAAGCAGCTTAATGCGCCGGGAGAAGGTAGGCTGGGTCACATGCTGATCATCTGCTGCGCGAGAAAAATGCCGCGTCCTGGCCAGGGCGATAAAATCTTCTAGCCAGCGAATTTCCATGTTCTACCTCTTAGCGCCTTGATTCGCTGTGCAATAGTTAGCGCCCCGTTCATAGGCGCGCCTCTTCTACAGCGTGGCACGCCACACGTGTTCCGTCATCCTGGGTTTTTAACACCGGGATCTCCTGTTTACAGCGAGCATTAGCGTAAGGGCAGCGACCATGAAACACGCAACCGCTGGGCAGATTAACCGGGGTAGGCACTTCGCCGGTTAGGCGAATATGTTGAGGACGGTCATCCTTTAAGCGAGGTATCGCCGACAGCAGCGCTTGGGTATAGGGATGGCGCGGCTTCTCAAACAGGGTAGCCGTGGTGGCAATTTCACATACCGTACCTAAATACATCACCGCCACACGGGTACCAAAGTGTTCAACAACGGCTAGATCGTGGGTAATAAACAGATAGGTAAGATTGCGCTCGTGCTGAGCATCCATTAACAGGTTGAGTACCTGTGCTTGAATCGAGACATCCAGGGCGGAAATGGGCTCATCAGCGACGATAAACTCAGGGTCGACGGCGAGGGCGCGAGCAATCGCAATGCGCTGACGTTGGCCGCCGGAGAACTCGTGACCAAAGCGTTTTCCCCAGTCAGGGTCGATGCCAACTGAGCGCATGACCTCTTCCACCTTGTCGAGAATCTGCTGTCGTTTCCACTCTGGATGGTGAAGGCGCAGTGGCTCTTCAAGGGTCTGCTGAATAGTCATGCGTGGGTTGAGCGATGCATAGGGATTCTGAAATATCATCTGCATGCGCTTGCGATATGGCAGCAGTTGGCGCGAACTTAGGTTGTCGATACGCTGACCATCATAGCGAATTTCGCCCTGGGTAGGCGTCAACAGCCCCATAACGGTGCGTGCCACAGTGGACTTGCCGCAACCAGATTCGCCCACCACGCAGAGTGCTTCGCCGCGTTTGATATCCATATTGACGCCATTAATGGCGTGGACATATTCCTGATGACGAACCAGCTTGCCGCCCTTAAAGCGCAGTTGGTCGAGAAAGTCTCCAGATAGAGAAAAGCGCTTTTTTAGATCGCGAATCTGCAGCAACGACTCTGCGCTTTCTTCGTTTTGAGTATGGTTATGGACAGCAATCTGGTTTGCCTCTAACGCTTTTACTGGCGCGCTCATAGGACTTCCTCCTTCAAACGGCGATCCTCAAGCATCTCAGCAACCATATGGCAGGCCACCCGACAATTGCCCGATTCCACAAACTCAGGCACTTGCTGTGTGCAGGCAGGGCGGGGCTGACCATCGGTGCGAATAATGAAATCGCAACGCGGGTGAAACGTACAGCCGCTTGGCAGGTTAGATAGCGATGGCATGCTGCCACGGATCTGATTCAGCTTTTCGCCAGGCGTTGCCATCTGCGGCAGGGCATTAAGTAACCCTTGGGTATAGGGGTGTTGTGGGTCGTTAATAATCTCACGGGTGGGGCCCTGCTCAATCACGCGACCGGCATACATGACCAGCATGCGCTGGGTCACCTGGCTCACCACCCCCAGGTCGTGAGTGATGAGGATGAGGCCAACGTTGTGCTGCTCGCATAGCTCAAGCAACAACGCCATGATTTCGGCCTGGATCGTAACGTCAAGCGCTGTGGTGGGCTCATCGGCAATGATGATGTCCGGGTCGAGGAGCAGTGCGATGGCAATAATAATTCGCTGCCGCATACCACCAGAGAGCTCATGTGGATATTGTTCCAAACGTTTCTCAGGCGACGGAATTTGCACTTGCCGCAGCTTGTCCAGGGCAATGGCGCGCGCTTCTTTGGTTGAGATGCGCCGATGCGCTTTCAAGCACTCAAGCATCTGTTCACCAATGGAGAGCACTGGGTTCAGTGTCATCATCGGATCTTGAAAGATCATCGAAATGCGATTGCCGCGTACTTTACGCAGCCCTCGCTCAGACATGCGGTTGAGGACTTGCCCATCAAAATTAACGCTGCCCCCGGCGATAAAGCCGGGTTTGGCGATGAGGTTCAGCAGCGAGAAGGCCGCCACGGATTTACCCGCGCCGGATTCACCCACGATGCCTAGGCGTTCTCCGCGCTCAAGGCTGAAACTTATGTCCCGCAGGGCATGTACTTCGCCTTGGCGCAGGGCGAAGCGAACATCTAGGTTGGTAACTTCTAGTAATGCCATGGTGTCCTCAGCCTTTGTAAAGTCGTGGGTTCATGACATCGCGCAACCAATCACCCAATAGGTTGATCGACAGCACCAGCACAACCAGTACCACACCGGGAATTAACGTAATCCACCAGGATCCCGATTGGATATAGTCAAAGCCCGACTTGATCAGTGACCCTAACGATGGATGCGTTTCCGGCATGCCCAGCCCTAAGAAAGAGAGCGCCGCTTCGGAGATGATAGCGTTGGCAATTTGCACCGTTGAGATAACGAAAATGGGCGACATGGTGTTGGGTAGCACATGGCGGAACATAATGCGTTTGCTGCGTAACCCCATCACGCGGGCAGCGTCAACGTACTCTTTGTTCTTTTCTGCTAATACCGATGCACGGACTGTCCGCGCATACTGGGGCCACTCGGCAAGACCGATGATTAAAATTAGCATGATGACGGCATATTGGCTGTAAAAAGCGCTGCCCATAGTGGCTTTGACGACTGCACCGACCACGATGGCCACCATCAACGTTGAAAACGACAGCTGAATGTCGGCTAGGCGCATCAACATTGAATCGACTCGACCACCAAGGTAACCGGCCATGAGGCCAAAAGTGACGCCGATCAAGGCTTGCAGTATCACTGCGCCAAAGCCAATCAGTAAGGATACGCGGGTTCCGTAGAGCACTATCGACCACAAATCACGCCCCTGAGCATCGGTGCCTAGCGCGTAGCGCTCATCGGCACCATCAATCCAAAAAGGTGGCAGCTCGGAGTCAAGAATATTGATGTGGCGCAGATCATAAGGGTCAGTGGGGGCCAATAACGGTGAGGCAAAGGCAGCAATGACCATGCAGATAAATACCGCCAAACACAGCTGAGCGGTGCGGTCACGCTTAAAGCTATACCACAGGTAAGAGTCGCGCAGACGCTCCCAGCGGCTGGGTGAAGCATTTGTCGATATGGTCATGCGGGCTTCCCAGTCAGTTTAACGGTGGGGTTCACCAGGCCGTAGATCAAATCCACAATCGTATTGGTGACTACAAAAATGACGCCGACAATCATCAGGTAAGAGACAATCAACGGGATATCAGCATGGTTAATCGCATCCAAGAACATCAATCCCATGCCCGGCCATTGGAAAACGGTCTCAGTTAAAATGGTGTAAGCCACCATGGTGCCGATTTGTACGCCGCCGACGGTAATCACGGGGAGCATCGTGTTCTTTAGCGCGTGAACAAAATACACCCGTCGCATGGAAATCCCTTTGGCGCGCGCGTACTTAACATACTCCGACTGCAGGACTTCCATCATTTCGGCGCGAATCAGGCGGATAAACAGCGGAAGCATGATCGAGGCCAGCGATACCGCCGGGAGTACCAGGTGCTTTAAGCCATTCCAGGTCGCCAGGTTGGTATCCCAGTTGCCTGCCACATTGACCAAGTCATAGCCGCGCCCAAAGGATGGCATATTGCCTTGGGTGGAAAAGAAGCTGTTCAGCCATGCGCCCCAGCCAGTAGTGCCGGGGAATAGCGTAACGGTGACACCAATCGCAAAAATTTGAATCAGTAAGATGGCGGTAAGAAATACCGGAATGGAAATACCAATAATGGAAACGCCCATAAACAGACGTGAAATCGGTGATCGCGGCTTGATCGCGCTATACACCCCAATAGGTACTGAAAACACCACGATAATCAGCGTCGCAGCAAATACCAGCTCAAGGGTTGCCGGTAAGTGTCGGGCTATGACTGATAGAGCGGGTTCCCGGTAAAAGTACGAGTAACCAAAATCGCCTTGTACGGCGTTTTTGGCAAAGCGCACATACTGCACCAAGAAGGGGTCATTAAGGCCCAGGCGCTCACGAATGGCTTCTCGCTCGCTTTCTGGTACGGACTGTCCAACCATCTGCTGGACAGGATCACCCAGGTTGTCCTGAATAGCGAAGGCCAGCACACTGATGACAAACATCACCAAAATAGCGTGCATCAGCCGCTTGATTAAAAAGGCAATCATGGCGTACGCCACCTATATTAAGAGTTTCAGCAAAGGGAGTAGGGGCATTTTCTGCAGCGTTTTTTACACGCTTTAACCGCCAAACAAAAGGCTTCGCTCCCTAAACGAATAGGGAGCGAAGCATCCTTGCAGTTAATAGCGGTGGTAACGCTTTGGTTTACCGCTAAGAACTAACCAGCATTAACTAACTATCACGAATGCTGATTAGTCTTCGCTGCGGTTAATGACCAAGTCACCCAGGTACGGGAAGTCGATGGCATTGACCACAGGTTCAGCGTCAATACCCTCTGCAGAAGCGTAAGCCAGGTTCTGCCAATGCAACATGATAAAACCAACGTCTTCGTAGAGCATGGCTTCTGCTTCACGCAGCATTTCGTTGCGTCTTTCCAGATCGGTTTCGCTATCCGCTTGGGTTACTAGCGCATCAATCTCTTCGTTGCAGTAGTTGCCGTAGTTGTATTGACCTACACCGGTTTCGGTGTCGATGCAGAAGGAGAGGTACTGGAAGAAGTTAGCGGTATCTTCAGTGTCTGAGTGCCAGCCAAGCATCGCCATATCCGACTCGCGAGTATCATATTCCGGCCAGTACTGAGCAAGCGGCATGGTGCGCAGGTTAACGTTAATGTTGATTTGCGCCAGCATATTTGCCACTGCTTGAGCGATTTGCGCATCGTTCACATAGCGGTTGTTTGGGGCAATCATATCAATGGTAAAGCCGTCTTCGTATCCCGCTTCGGCCATAAGTTCTTGAGCGCGCTCAAGGTCATAGCGCGGTACTAAATCTGGATTGTGGCCTGAATAGCCTTCTGGTGAGAATTGTCCAGCCGGGGTGGCGAAGCCGCGCATGAGACGATCTGCAATGCCTTCCTGGTTAATCGCTAGATCTATCGCCTGACGCACACGAACGTCTTGGAAGGCTTCAACGCGCTCTTCGTTCATTTGGAAGCCAATGATGCGGGTTCCGTCAATCTCAATCAGATTGACACCATCGGCATCACGTACGCGATCCAAATCGTTAGGCGGTACAGCATCGATGAAATCCACACCACCTGAGAGCAGGGCGGCAACACGTGAAGCATTTTCAGCTATCGGCGTTAGTACGATATTAGAAACGTTGCCTTCGCTTTCAGTATCCCAATAATCTTCAAAGCGTTCAAAATCAACGCGCACGCCCTGGCGTCGGTTGGTAATAATGAAGGGACCTGTGCCTGATGCGTTGCGTGAAGCAAACGAGTTACCGGCTTTAACGATTTCAGTTTTGTCGTTGCCATCGTCGGTTTCACCGGTATAGAACTCGCTATCCATTGGGAAAATATAGGTAGCAAGGTTGAGTAGCAGCGGGTAAGGCTCGGCAGTAACGATCTCTACGGTGTAGTCGTCAACCGCTTCAGCACTAGCAACCGGCTCAAAAATAGCGCGGTAGTCAGGGCTTTCTTTAAGACGCTCAATAGTCCAAACCACATCTTTGGCGGTAAATTCGTTGCCAGAGTGGAAAGTAACGCCTTCACGCAGTGTCATGCGCATGGTGGTTTCGTCGACCTGCTCCCACTCGGTGGCCAGGCGGGGTTCGAAATCAAAATCTTTCGTCCAGCGTACCAGGGGGTCAAAGGAGAGGTGCGAGAAGCGCAGCATACCGCCAGAGAGCTGCTCATGGATATCGAGGGTTTCAGGGTCAGCTGAGTAACCAATGCGAAGCGTTTCAGCACCCGCGGTTAGCGGCATTAAGGTGGTACCTGCGAACACTGCACCAATAACGGAAGCCAGTACGGTCTTCTTGAGCGTCATAATTGTTCCCTTGGATAGTTATTTATTGTTTGTTTAACGGGTGCTTTCCCTCGCTTATAGCAGGAAATACCAGTAAAACAGACACGGTCACAATAAAAGCCGTTTTGCGGCCTAAGCTTACAACATAGGCTACTAACATAGAGAGTGCCCATCGCGTCATACAATCGAAATAATGACAGGCATCATTCGTCTACTAAATGAGGTGGCTAATGCCGCCATATAGAGTGGTTCGGTTTAGACGAAAGTAGTAACCGAAAAGTAGTGCAAAACTGGCAGGAGAAGGCGTATGCGAAAACAAATCGGGATCATGGTATTGGCTTGGTATATTCCCTTTTTTGCTTATGCGAGTGAGCTTGCTCCGGAGATTGAAGGGGTGCTGGATGGCGAGCGGCATGAGTGGTTTATTTTAAGTCAGGGTAGTGACTCAAATGCTTCATTTGTTGAACTTGGTGACGAGGTTCGCATTGATATTACAGGCTTCATTGACGGTGAGCGCTGGGATGCCCGGGAGGCAATCTCTATCAGCCTAACCCTGGTAGAAGACGAACTTATAGAGGCGGATGTCGTTTATCTTATCGGCGATACTCCTTTGCCGCCGCTGTATACCTCAGAAGACGCCCAGTTGACGGTGTCGCTGACTCACTATGAGCGCGACAGTCAAGCAGTTCATGTAGCAGGTAGAATTCAGGGAGTGATGGCACTGCAGGTTCAATTAGATACCCCGCCTAGCCTTGAGGAGGGTATCGACATTGATGTGACGTTTGATGTGCAGGCGCAAAAAGTCGAATTTTAAGCATAGCGCTTTAGCGCGGCAGGGCGATTTTCATCGACCTGCCGGGGGCGGCCATTAGCCAAACTGTTTATGAAGCCAAGTATTGATGGTGTCGGATTCGTACATCCATTCTTCGCGACCATCATCATGGGTAATTTTAAGGCAGGGTACTTTTACTTTACCGCCTCCTTCTAATAGCGCCTGCTTATGGGTGGGATCAAGTTGAGCATCGCGCAACTCAATATTCAAACCTAACCGGGCTATCTCTTTCCGCACTTTGATACAGAAAGGGCAGCTACGAAATTGATACAGGGCGAGGCGCTGACACTCCTGGTCGACAAGCGCCTGTTGCTCAGGCGTGCGATCTACGGCAGTGGGCGTGGAAAGCTTTTCAGAAATAAGCATGATGGGGGCAAGTACCAAGCGAACGCCGCGGAAAAAGTAGCGAATTAAAACGCGCATCAAAAAGCTCCTTTCACTGATAATTAGGTTGCTACCAGCGTGGTGAGGGAATAGATGGAGAATAGCCATCCTTTATAAACAGTGGC
Source organism: Halomonas sp. (assembly GCF_011050415.1). Classification (GTDB taxonomy): domain Bacteria; phylum Pseudomonadota; class Gammaproteobacteria; order Pseudomonadales; family Halomonadaceae; genus Vreelandella. The sequence continues at coordinate 53,099 of NZ_DRFS01000003.1, read as the reverse complement.
GGCATCCTGCAACAACTAAAAGGATTTGTCACTTGAAGGGCGTTTTGCTCTGGCTAATCTTCGATTATAACGATGAGTAGATGAGCAAATAGACCCAGCATGCTACGCTAACCGGCTATTTTAATAGCGTTTGTTTTTTTATTGCATTAGCTAGAACGAATTAGTTTATTAGCGATTAATGGGGCTAGAGCCATGCATCTGCATATTATTGGTATCTGCGGCACCTTTATGGGTAGCCTTGCACTGCTGGCGCGTGAGCTTGGGCATCAGGTGAGCGGCTCTGATCAGAATGTTTACCCGCCAATGAGTACCCAGCTAACTGAAGCGGGTATTAGCTTAATGGAAGGCTATCATGCCGATCATCTTACCCCTATACCTGATCTGGTAGTGGTGGGCAATGCAATGTCGCGAGGCAATCCAGAGGTTGAGGCGCTCCTTAATAGCGGAGTGCCTTATACCTCAGGTGCCCAATGGCTGGCGGAGTATGTTCTACCCACTCGTCGCGTTATTGCGGTGGCGGGCACTCATGGAAAAACAACGACAGCTAGCATCTTAGCCTGGTTGCTGGAGAGTGCCGGGCTAAAGCCGGGTTTTTTGATCGGTGGTGTACCGCGCAATTTTGGTGTGTCTGCTCGCATTGGTGACCCAGCCGCGCCATTCGTTGTGGAGGCCGACGAATACGATACTGCGTTCTTCGATAAGCGCTCCAAGTTTGTTCATTACCGCCCGCATATCGCGATCCTCAATAATCTTGAGTTTGACCACGCGGATATTTTCCCTGACTTGGCCGCCATTGAACGCCAGTTCCATCACCTGGTGCGCACGGTACCCAGCCAAGGTCAATTATTAGTGGCCGATCAGCAGCCTGCGCTTGAACGTGTGCTCGTCCAGGGCGTCTGGACGCCAGTTATGCATTTTGGCGACCAGGCCAAGAGCGAATGGCAGTTTAAGCTAGAGCGCGACGACGCTAGCCGCTTCCAGGTGATTTATAGCGGGGGGGCGCCGGGTCAGGATAAAAAGCGCCAGGAGGAAGACGGCGTTGTCGAGTGGGCGCTCACCGGAGAGCATAACGCGCGCAACGCATTGGCGGCTGTTGCCGCCGCTCACTTATGTGGCGTTGATTTGGCCCGTGGCTGCGCTGCGCTGGCGCGTTTTGAAACGCCTAGAAGACGCCAGGAAGTGCGCGGTGAAATTAACGGCATCCAAGTGATTGATGACTTCGCTCACCACCCCACAGCAATTGCTGCCACGCTTAAGGGGCTACGTGCGGCGACAACCAAAGGACGTTTGCTGGCCGTGATTGAGCCGCGCTCAAACACCATGCGATTGGGCGCGCTGCGTGAGCGCTTAATCGACAGCGTGGCAGATGCTGATGGCGTATTCTGGTTTCAGCCCGCGGGGCTAGATTGGTCAATGGAGGAGTTGGTCGCCACTCAAGGCGCGCATGCACACCTGTATAGCGATATTAATGAGTTAGTGGAGGCGGTGGTCTCTCAAGCATCACCTCTAGACCGTATCGTCGTAATGTCCAACGGCGGTTTTGAAGGCGTGCATGAGCGTTTGCTCGCTGCCCTAGCTAACGCCAAGGAGGCATGAAGGTTGGCCAACTCAGCAAAAGAGACGTTTAAAAAGCCGATTACGGTGGCGCTCACCGGCGCATCAGGTGCGCAGTATGGTCTACGGCTGATTGATGTTTTAGTCGATGCAGGCCATGAAGTGTGGGTCATGATTTCGAAAGCGGCCCATATGGTAATCGCCACTGAAACGCCGTTTTCGCTACCGGCGCAGCCACAGCGGTTGGTGGAGGCGCTAAGCGAACGTAGTGGCGCCCAGCCGGGGCAGATTCGCTGTTTTGGTCGTGAAGATTGGATGGCTCCTGTGGCATCGGGTTCCGGCGCGCCTTCAGCGATGGTGGTGTGTCCGTGCTCTACCGGCACGCTATCAGCGGTGGCAACTGGTGCCAGCAATAACCTGATTGAGCGGGCCGCTGATGTGGCGATCAAAGAGCGCCGAACGCTAGTGTTAGTGCCCCGCGAAAGTCCGCTTTCTCCTATTCATCTTGAGCATATGCTGGCACTTAGTCGGCTTGGAGTGGTTATTCTGCCTGCCGCACCAGGATTTTATCACTGCCCACAAAGCATTGATGATCTTATTGATTTTATCGTGGCGCGGATACTAAACCAGTTAGGCATTGAGCATACGTTGGTACCTCGCTGGGGCGAGGTAGACGGCCAGACTATTAAAGGGTGAATAAGAGATGATGTCGTGGGCTACGCTCTCGGTTTTTGTGCCAACGTTTTTGTTTGTATCGCTAACCCCCGGCATGTGTATGACACTTGCGATGGTGTTAGGTATGACCCAGGGTGTTAAGCGCACCCTTTGGATGATGATCGGTGAACTGCTTGGGGTTGGGTTAGTTGCCACAGCAGCAGGAGCGGGTGTTGCCGCACTGATGCTACGCCAACCAGAACTATTCGTGCTGTTCAAATGGGTGGGCGGCGCCTACTTAGGGTATTTAGGTATTATGATGTGGCGTTCACGGGGGCGTATGGCAATCCCTAATGAATTAGATGCTGGGCCTCCTGCTAGCCGCCTGCAGCTAGCGATGCAAGGCTTTGTGACCGCAGTGGCCAACCCAAAGGGCTGGGCCTTTTTTATGGTCTTGCTGCCACCTTTTTTAGACAGCACTCGCCCCCTTGCCGGGCAACTTAGCCTGTTGATTGCGGTGATTTTGACTATCGAATTTGCCAGCATGCTGGTATATGCCACCGGCGGCAAAACGCTACGCAGTGTGCTTGGTAAAAGCGGCAATGTGCGTTTGCTTAATCGCATTGCCGGTACACTGATGGTCGGCGTAGGCCTATGGCTTGCACTCGGCTAATCAAGGGCTTTATCTACCCCTAAACAGGCGGTAAAAAACCGACCCGAGCGCTCACTAATGCCAGAGATGCGATGCTTAAAAACTGCCATGGGCAAGGGCGTAAGCTTGGCCGTGGTTGCTGCTGCCAATGAAGCAGAGTAAGCGCGCACACGACCATGCCTAACAGAGCGCCCCCGACCAAATCGCTGAACCAATGAACCCCTACCACTAACCTCGATAACGCCATGGGTAATGTCAGGGCTAGTGCTATCCAGTATGCCCAAAAACGCTTTTGACGTGGTAGTTCGGCGGCTACAAATGCCGCACTAAGACCCAGTAAAACAACGGCTGTTGAAGTGTGCGCACTGGGATAAGCGAATGAGCCCATTAAATAGTCTGGTGTGTCGGGGCGGGCACGTCCAAATAGCCCTTTACCTATGGTGTTTAACAACGCTATAGCTGCAAAAGCGCCACCCCCATGCAGCAGAGCATCCACTCTTTTACGCACCAGTAGCCATACTGCCCAGGGTAATGTTAGTGCGATGATGCCGTAGGTATCGCCTATGCGGGCAAAAATATTGCCTATCGTATAGCCAAGGTCGCTATGCAGCCATGCGAAAAGTCGCTGAACAAGCAGATCCATTTCTAATGGGCCATCGTGGACAATAACTAGCAGTGTCCAGCCGGAAAGAGTGCCCAGGGATATTACCAATAGCAGCATTGATGCCAAAGGAACCTCACCTGAATGACTCATGGCTAGCCAGGGACGACGCAATAGCGGTAGGCGGCGGATGCTTCCGGCGAGCGCGCGATAAAGTCTGCCGTGCCTAGTGACCTGATGTCGACCCCAGGAAAACACCACCGCCAATACAACCATAATGGCAGCCAGTATCAACAGTGCAGTTTCAAGGCCGGGGGGGATGTCTAAATGGTGCTGCCAGGTACGTCCGAGTAAATAACCTGGCAATACATACGCCGGTGCCCATAGTGCAGCTGAACTGATGTTAGCCCAGGCAAAGGTGCGGGGTGGCATGTGCATCATTCCTGCCACTAACGGAATAATCGGCCGCACCGGGCCAACAAAACGGCCGATAAATACCGAAGAGATACCGTAACGCTCAAAAAAGCGGGTTCCACGGGCAAGCCATTCAGGGTGCTGTGAAAGGGGCCAGCGCTTCGTTACCTGCTCATGGTGCCGATAGCCCAGCGTAAAGCTGATGCTATCCCCTAAAATGGCGCCTATGAAGGCAGCTCCGACTAGCCACGCTAGTGCAATATCTTGATGTCCTGCCAGCGATGCAACGGTTGTGATTAACACCACGCCGGGAACCAATAAACCCACTAGCGCAAGTGATTCTACCAAGGCTATAACGAGTACTAGGCACAGTAGCATGGGGGGTGACAGTGTTAACGAGTAGAGCATGTCGGCTAGCGGCACAAACCTCTCCAGCTAAGCATTTAAATGATGAATGGTAGCTAACTAAGCGTTAGCCAAAGAGAGACCACGTGCTTCGAGTCGCTTTACATAGTGCTCGAAGCTTTCTGAACGGCTAGGTAGGCAGGCTGCAATGCGCACCTCCAAATGGCCTGTTTCTACTAAAACGCAGCGCGAAAGGGCTACTTGCAGCCGCTCGCGTACCAGCAGGGCGCCACTTTCACTGGTGTCAGGCAATACTAACCAAAAGGTGGCGCTGTCGGCCCGACCTAGCACATCATGATCGCGGCACCGGCTATTCACTTCGCTACATAAAGTTCCCAAAAGTGCTGTTTGAGCACGATGACCAAATTGCTCCTCTGCCATATCCAGCTGTGGCAAATGGAGTACTAATACTGCTAACTGTTGATTGAGCATGGCAGCGCGCAGATGCTCACTACTAAGGCGCTCTTTTAGAGTGTCAATATGGTAGGCATTGCAATCGCTATCATTCGGGTCTGTTGCACGAAGTAGTGCCCGGCGGCGGGCATGCTCCCAGCGAGGTAAGGCAAGTAGCAGGGTTAGTGCGATATAGCCTACGATAACAGCGGGCGGTGCCGTTGAAACAGCGGGAAGTAACCACCATAGCGGCCCCGCTGCCACGTTGATCAGCACTGCAGCCCAGAGGGGTAGCAATAAAAAAGCGGCAGTTACCGGTAGTCCCAGCCAAATAAGGGAGACATAAGGTTGCGCATAGAAAGCGCTAAGTACGACAGAATAGGTGCAAAACAATAAAATAAAAGGGGGTAGATGGTTTTTTAAACCCTGGCCCATATGCAACAGCAGTGCTGATGCGAGTAGTAGGCTTATAAACGTAGGAACCAGCAGGTCACGATACTCACCCATTGCATAAAGCCATAGCGCATAGCCGATCACTAAAGCGATACTTGCGCTATAGGCAACGGTCATTAAGCGCTTCGGAATTTGGTATTCAGTCATGTTGTTTCCCGCACGCGTTCGCTTGGAAGTTTGCTCATCTCGAACAGCGTCAGTGTTGCGGGTTCGATGTCAATCAATTCCAAGTGCTCGCTAGTAATATTGTCTGGCAAGCCCGCTAGCAGCCGAGCTCGCCGTTGAGCGGCTTCTTTTGGCGAGCGCGAAAGCATTAAGGTAACCAGAGTAGTGCTGTTTAAACGATATACATTTTCAAAGTCGTAGGTTAATTCGCACAGTTTCTGTGCTGTCGTCCACAGCTGGTGGCGCTTAACATGCAAAATAAATATTTCTGCGTGAATACCTTCACGCTCGCAGCGAGTTTGTTCTCTAGTCATGTCGCGTAGAAGCTGTTCACCCGCCCACAGGTTCAATCCCGGTATCAAGCGTAAACGCTGACGAATCGAGCCATTGATATCGATCAGCTGTTGAGCGCGCGATAAGGCAAGCAAGCCCAGAATCAGCATTGAGCAGATTAATAACAGAAATTCAGGTTTACCCAGTACTGGTGCCACCATCACTGCACTTACTAGTGCGGCACTGAGATTGAAGGCAATAACCCAGTTTTTTTGAGGCAGCATTAGCATGGCCGCCCACGCCCAGACCAAAATGCCGTGACGTTCCGGAGCAGTAGCAATCAATCCCACCAGCAGAGCGCCAGGTAATGCTTGCCAAGGTATGCCACGCGAACGGCGATGGCTAAAATCCAGCGTTAATGCAGTGATAAGCAGCCAGCCTACGGAAAGCCACAGCACTAATGCCGTGGTCGGGTTGGTGGCGGGCGTCCATAGCGCCAAGGCGACAGCGGCTGCTAAAAGGTTGGCGCGCAGAAGGCGGATTTTGTACTTGCTTTGCATGGTGGCTTACTATTCATCCTGAATAACCAGAGGTGTCCGAACACTGCATACAGTAGCGGTTTAATTATCCTCAGTATAACGTCGAAATGGCGTAGCATAAGTATGAACGTGAAAGATGGCTTCATTAATACGCTCGCCAGCCATAGGTAGTTAGTATTATGAGACAGACTGGGGAGCCTCTCGATACTGTTCCCAGCGTTTAAATTAACCTAGGTTTCCTAACAACAGTGTACGCAACCACCCACGGAGATAGCATGAGCGTTTCAACACCGTTCCAAGACGAGGCACAACAGCATTTATCTGCCGGTAATGTGCCCGCCTATATGCAGGCACTGGGCCAGTCGGCTCGTCGCGCTGCCAGCGAACTACGCCGTGCGGATACTGGGTTGAAAAATCGCGCTCTACTGGCTATGGCTCAGCGGTTAACGCAATCGCGTGAGAGCATTCTAGACGCCAATGCGGCGGATTTACAGCGTGGTCAGCAAAGCGGATTAGACAGGGCGCTACTAGATCGTTTAGCGCTAAATGACGCACGTATTGATGCCATGATCGACGGTCTGCATCAAGTCGCGGCCTTGCCCGACCCAGTCGGCGAGATTAGTGATATGCGATATCGCCCCAGCGGTATTCAAGTGGGTAAAATGCGCGTGCCGTTGGGCGTTATTGGCATCATTTATGAATCCCGTCCTAATGTGACGCTGGAAGCCGCCAGTCTGTGTTTAAAATCGGGCAATGCCTGCATATTACGCGGAGGTTCAGAGGCGAGCGAATCCAATGCTGCACTTAGCGCCTGCATTCAATCGGGGCTAGCAGATGTAGGCCTTCCCGCCGGTAGCGTTCAGGTCGTAGCGACCACTGACCGTGCGGCGGTGGGGCAGATGATCAGTATGCCGGAATATGTCGATGTGATTATTCCACGAGGTGGTAAGTCGCTGATTGAGCGCATCTCCCGTGACGCCCGCGTACCCGTCATCAAACACCTTGATGGTGTTTGCCATGTTTACATTGATACAACCGCCGACCCTGCTAAGGCGTTAGCCATTGCAGTTAATGCGAAAACCCATCGCTATGGTACCTGTAATACTATGGAAACCCTGCTGGTTGACGCACCTATTGCTGATCTACTACTCCCAGAGCTGGCGCGAGCGTATGCCGAACATGAGGTGGAGCTTCGCGGTTGCCAGCGTACTCAGGCACTGCTACCACAGGCAGTTGCTGCCAGTGAAGAAGATTGGTATGCAGAGTATTTAGCGCCTGTGTTGGCCATAAAAGTGGTCGATGGGATGGATGACGCCATCGCCCATATAGAGCATTACGGTTCTCACCATACTGACGCCATCGTCACTCAGGATTACTCTCTGGCAAGGCGGTTTATGGCTGAGGTGGATTCCAGTTCGGTGATTGTTAATGCCTCCACTCGTTTTGCAGATGGCTTTGAGTATGGGCTAGGGGCTGAGATTGGGATTTCAACCGATAAGCTTCACGCCCGGGGCCCGGTAGGCTTGGAGGGCCTCACTACCCAGAAATACGTAGTCTTTGGTGATGGTCAGGTGCGTGAATGAGCCGTTGGAACAATGAGAAAATAGGATGAATAGCCTTGCGCCTCGAATTGGCATGTTAGGCGGCACATTCGACCCTGTTCATTTGGGACATTTGCGCAGTGCGGTTGAACTGAAAGAAGCGTTGCAGCTAGACCAACTGCATATGATACCCGCACAGCAGCCGCCTTTACGCGGTCGGCCACAAGTGTCTGCGCAGCAGCGTTTTGCGCTTTTAAAAGCCGGAATTGGAGACACACCAGGACTGATTGCAGATGATCGTGAACTGCACCGTGACGGCCCTTCCTACAGTGTGGACACGCTTGTCGAACTACGCAGTGAGTTCGGTGAACAGGCGCGCTTAACAATGGCCATTGGCTACGATGCTTTCTTGCGACTTACGCAGTGGTACCAGCCTGAGCAACTATTCGCACTCGCCCATTTAGTTGTGATTGCGCGACCTGGATATGGCGAACCTTTGCCTGTGCCTTTAATGGAACTGGTGGGCTCTCGTGCAGTCGATAGCGTAGAGGAATTAATGCGCCAGCCCTGTGGAGGGTACTTAATGCTTGAATTGCCATCGCTCATGGCAATTTCAGCAACCTATATCAGGGAGCGTTTAGAAACGGGAAAAAGCATACGTTATCTAGTTCCAGAGCCCGTTGAGAAGGCTATTAAGCAGCGTGGACTTTATCAGCAGAGCGAATAGCGCTGGCAGTCAGCAAAGAAGCCGCTACAATGGCCGGCTTTATTGACCGATTACCCAATGAGGTTGTCTTTAGGAGTCATGCACATCGATACATTGAAAAAACTAGCGGTCGACGCGCTAGAAGAACTGAAAGCACGTGACATTACGCATTTAGATGTTGCTAAATTAACCGAGGTAACTGACCTCATGTTGATTGCCAGTGGAACGTCCACTCGGCATGTGGCGGCTATTGCTGAGAACGTTGTTGCAAAAGCCAAAGCTGCAGGCCTAGGTCCGTTAGGCGTCGAAGGCGGTGATAACGCTGACTGGGTGTTAGTTGACCTCGGTGACGTAGTGGTACATGTAATGATGCCTGAAGCACGGGTGCTGTATGACCTGGAGCGGTTATGGGCAGATCTACCCAGTGATTCAAATGTCATTAGTGAAACGCTTGAGCGCTTTCATGAGCGGGCCAGCATGTCATGAAAATCCGGCTGTTAGCGGTAGGTAACAAAATGCCAGCCTGGGTAGAAGAGGGCGTGGAAACCTATCGAAAACGGCTGCCTAAAGATTTTCATCTTGAGATTGAAGAAATTGCGCTCGGCCAGCGTGGCAAGAATGCCGATATTGCTAAAGCGCGTGCCCAAGAAGCGCAGCGTATTCGAGACAAGCTGCGTGGCGACGAATATATAGTGGCCTTAGAAGTGAAAGGCAAACCCTGGACCACCGAGCAACTGGCTCAAGAAGCTGACGCCTGGAGAATGACCGGACGCGATATTGTGTTATTGGTCGGTGGGCCAGACGGCCTTGAACCATCGCTTTCAGCGATGGCTGAAAAAGCTTGGTCGCTTTCGCCGCTCACGCTGCCGCACCCCTTGGTACGTATTATGTTGGCCGAACAGCTATATCGTGCCTGGACACTACTGGTGGGTCACCCTTATCACCGCTAACGGTTGAAGGGTGAGTAATCACTTTTCATAACCTGCTGCGCCCAATGTCTGTTTTGAGAGTCATCGTTGCCATGCTCAAGCGCCCTAATACGCTAAAAAACTCTGAGCAAGAATTGCGTGTTTTTCGTGTTAGAGCGCTGCTCGCTATATTATTGGTATTGACCCTGGCAGGTTTGTTGATGGGTCGTCTTGTCTATTTGCAAATTGTTCAGCATGACCTTTACAGCACCCGATCTGAAAATAACCGCGTAAGGGTAGAGCCTCTTCCTCCCAATCGAGGTTTGATCTACGACCGTAACGGCGTACTGCTGGCTGAAAATCGGCCAACGTACAATTTGACCCTGGTCCGTGAGCGCGTCGATAACTTAGATGAGACCTTGGCATTACTGGTGGAGCTGCTTGAACTGCCTGAAGAAGAGATTGAGGCGTTCAATGTACGCTCACGTCAGCGGCAACGGCCGTTTCAGCCTGCACTGCTTACTAGCGATCTTAATGAAGACCAAATTGCCCGCCTTGCGGTCAATCGTCACCGCCTGCCTGGTGTTGAAGTAGAGGCCCAGCCACTACGATTCTATCCCGATGCAGAAGTCATGGCCCATGCGTTAGGTTATGTGGGTCGGATTAACGCTGAAGAGATGGAAACGCTAGATACGGGTCGTTACGCGGGGACACACTTTATTGGTAAAACCGGCATTGAGCGCTTTTATGAAGAAGAGCTGCACGGCCAGGCGGGTTTGCGCAAAGTGGAAACCAATGCCCGGGGGCGGGTGTTAAGAGAGTTAGGGCGTACAGATCCAGTGCCAGGCGAGAATTTGACCCTAACGCTGGATAGATCATTGCAGATGCTGGCTTACGAACTGCTTGATGGTCGCCGTGGGTCAATAGTCGCCATTGTGCCGGATACTGGTGAAATCCTCGCGATGGTATCCACACCCGGGTTTGACAGTAACCAGTTTGTGACGGGTATTGATGTTGCTTCTTATCGCGGCTTACAGGAAGACCTTGATCTACCGCTGTTTAACCGTGCCATTCGTGGGCATTATCCGCCTGGCTCAACGATTAAGCCGTTTTTAGCGTTGGCGGGTTTAGTGGAAGGGGTCATCACTCCCGATAGCACTATCAATGATCCTGGCTTTTATCAGCTACCTAATGACTCTCGCCGCTATCGAAATTGGCTGCGCTGGGGGCATGGTCGTGTGGATATGGAGCGCTCGATTGCGGTCTCAAATAATACTTACTATTACACCTTGGCGCATGATCTGGGTATCGACAACCTGCATGAGCAAATGAGCAACTTTGGGTTTGGGCAGCGTGTTGCCCATGATGTACAAGGTGAAAGCGGGGCCTTAATGCCCTCCCGGGATTGGAAGCGTGGTCGCTTCAATCAGCCGTGGTACCCCGGCGAAACGCTGTCGGTAGGTATTGGGCAAGGCTACTGGCAAGTCACACCACTTCAGCTTGCAAGTGCTACGGCAGTTCTGGCCAACCGTGGGCATTGGGTAAAGCCTCGCTTGGCGCGCCAGATAGGCGATACACCGGTGCCACGTGATCTGCCTGATACGTTGGATGATATTAAGCTCGCCAATGACAGCTGGTGGGATCGCGTATTCAGCGGTATGGAAAAGGTTATTAGTGGCAATGAAGGCACGGCCCGTCGGACAGGCGTTGGCCTTGAGTACCGGATGGGCGGTAAGTCAGGTACGGCACAGGTCTTTTCGCTTGGCCAGGATCAGCGTTATAACGCCGACGAGTTAGCCGAACGGTTACGTGATCATGCGCTATTTATGGCCTTTGCGCCGTTAGAAGACCCCCAAATTGCGGTGTCAGTGATTGTCGAAAATGCCGGTGGTGGTAGTACCCATGCTGCCCATTTGGCTCGCGCAATGACAGATGCTTGGATACTGAAAAGCGATGCGCCGGACGTTGACGAGGTGCGTGAAGTGCTGCAAGAAGATAATGCCAATGTGGAGGGTAACTAAGCCATGCCTTGGCAGTTTATTGCCCGATCCATGCGAGGCTACCCTGTTCGTCCTCCTACCAGCGGTATTGCACGTCGAAAGAGCATCTGGGAACGAATTCATATTGATCCATGGCTGCTTGGTCTACTGCTACTGTTGATGAGTAGTGGTTTAATCGTTCTTTATAGCGCTTCAGGGCAGTCAATCGACGCCGTGATTGCCCAGGGCGTGCGTTTTTGTATAGCGCTCGTGGGGATGGTGATCATTGCCCAGTTCTCGCCATCCACGTTTCTGCGTTGGGCGCCGCTGGCCTACTTAATTGGCGTAGCAATGCTAGTTGCAGTTGATCTGGTGGGCGATGTGGGGATGGGTGCTAAGCGGTGGTTAGTGATCCCTGGTGTTATACGCTTTCAGCCATCAGAAATGATGAAGCTAGCGGTGCCATTAATGGTGGCGGCCTATCTTAACCGCTGTGAATTACCACCGCGCCTGCGCGATATCATCGTTTGCGCTGTCATTATTGGCGTGCCGGTAGTGCTTACGGCAATTCAACCTGATTTGGGTACCTCACTACTGATATCGAGTGCGGCGATCATCGTAGTGCTATTGGCGGGTTTGTCTTGGCGTTTAATTGGTTTTGTGGCTGTGGTGGGTGCTGCGTGTATTCCCGCTTTGTGGATGAACATGCACAACTACCAGCGCCAGCGCGTATTAACGTTTTTAAACCCTGAGAGCGATCCGTTGGGATCAGGGTGGAATATTATTCAATCTACCACGGCGATTGGCAGTGGAGGCGTCTGGGGTAAAGGATGGCTTGAGGGAACACAGTCTCAGTTAGAGTTTTTGCCAGAGCGACATACCGATTTCATTATTGCCGTGTTAGGAGAAGAGTTCGGTTTAGTGGGAATGGTGGTGCTGCTGTGCCTTTATCTGTTGATTGTGAGCCGAGGCCTGTGGATGGCGAGCGGCGCACAAGACACGTTTGGCCGCTTGGTGGCAGGCAGTATTATCTTAACTTTTTTTATCTATGTATTTGTCAATATGGGAATGGTGAGCGGCATTTTGCCCGTGGTTGGCGTACCGCTTCCGTTGGTAAGTTATGGTGGCACCTCAAGCGTGACCTTGTTGGCTGGTTTCGGTATTCTCATGTCGATACATGCCCACCGCCGTTTGCTGTCGCGTTAGAGATAAACTTTTTACTGATTCGCGCGCGCGTTGCTCGGGAATGGACGGTTCTGGAATAGAGAGTTCAGGAATGGAGAGTCAATGAACAAGGTCCACAGAAAGGCGAGCAGCTGTTTGCTGGCAGCATTGATGTGCTGGGCAACGCCTACATTATTTGCTGATGAGTCTGCGCAACATCATTTTGCTCCATCTCAGCATGACGATACCCAAGCCTTGGTGGATGAGCTGGTTGAGCAGGGCGTACCGCAAGCGTGGTTAGTCGAAGCCTTAGAGCAGGCCAATTTTACCCAAAGTGTCTTAGATGCAATGGAGGGTGCCGCTGAGCGCCGCCTGCAATGGCATGAGTACCGCGCTATTTTTCTCACTGAGCAGCGTATTCAAGAGGGCGTTGAATTTATGCAGGCGCACGCTGAGACTTTGGCACGCGCTGAAAGTATCTACGGTGTACCTGCGGAGATCATTACCGCCATTATTGGCGTAGAAACCTACTATGGACGCCATAAAGGGCAGCATCGTGTGCTTGATTCATTGGCAACGCTGGCCTTTCATCACCCGGTAAGGGGCACTTTTTTTCGTGGTGAGTTAGCCGCATTTTTACGTATTGCCTATGAACAGCAGGTTGACCCGACCGAGTTACGTGGTTCTTATGCCGGAGCAATGGGCTACCCCCAGTTCATTCCTACTAGTTATCAAGCTTACGCCGTTGATTTCGATGATGATGGTATTCGCGATCTGTGGGAAAACCCGGTGGACGCCATTGGCAGTGTAGCCAATTACTTTGCCGAACACCGCTGGGTGGCTGGCGCACCTATTTACCATCAGGCGAGTGGTCCTGAAGAGATGCCTGAAGGGTTGATGCAAGAGCTCTCTTTCAATCAAACATCGGCGCCCACCGTGAGTGTGGCGGAGCTTGCTGAGCATGGGTTTGAGCCAGCCGAGCCATTAGACGATGAGTTGCTAGTAGTACCTTTGGCGCTTGAATTCGCCGATGGCGAGACCCGTTACCGGTTTGGTGAGTTCAATTTTTACGTGATTACTCGCTATAACCATAGCCACCTCTATGCCATGGCTGTATCAGAGTTAGCCGAAGCGATTGCTGAGCAGTATGAGGACGAGGCATGAGTATGATGCTGGCAAAAAATTGGCTGATAAGCAGCAGGATGACTAAAGATCAGTTGAAAAGAGCGCAGCGGGCAGGTGGGATCGTGACTTTGCTCGCGCTGATTAGTGGTTGTGCCAGCAACGAAACGCAGCGCGTTGATGCGCCTAGTTCGACTAGCCAATCGGCGGCTCCAGCGGCCTCGACGGCGGCTGCCACTAGCGGCGGGCGTTATGCCATGAGTGGGGATGCCTATCCCCTTGAGCCACCTGATGTGACCAAAGTGCCGGATGCTGAACCGCGCATAGAGCAACTTTCCCGAGGCGGCAATCGCCCGACCTATGAGGTATGGGGTAAAACCTATCAAGTGCTGCCCGACGCGACTGGTTACGAAAGGCGCGGCACTGCCTCATGGTATGGTGAAAAATTTCACGGTTATGCCACGTCCAACGGTGAAATTTATGACATGTACAAAATGTCAGCGGCTCACCGCTCGCTTCCGTTGCCCACCTTTGCGCGGGTAACAAGTCTGGATAGTGGCCAGTCGGTTATTGTGAGAGTTAATGATCGCGGACCATTCCATAGTGATCGAGAAATCGATCTATCCTACGCAGCGGCGGCTCGTCTTGGTTTCCTTGATAATGGTACCGGCCCCGTTAAGGTTGAAGCGATCGACCCAGAACAGTGGTTGGCCCAACGCGGGGGAGCAAACAGTTCGCCTTCGCAAAGCCAGCGACAAGCACCTGCAGCGAGCGCTATGCCAGAGCAACGTCTAGCGGCTGCGCCAGCTGCACCTGCGGCTTCGCAAGCGACGCCATCACAGCAAGCCTCGCCAACAGCTAGCGGTACCGGTGATGCTGTGTATTTGCAAATAGCCGCTTTGGGTAATCCGGAAGGCGCTCAGCAGTTACAGCAGCGTCTGGAAGGCGAGCAGCCCCATTCAGTACGCATAATGAACGATGCGGATATGTACCGCGTACAAGTAGGCCCGATTGCACCTGCGCAAGAGTCCCAGGCTAGAGAGGCGCTGCGTCAAGCAGGCTTCCCCCAAGTGTTTGTTGTGCGATAATTAACACCCTATGTATTTTCTATGGTGCGGTTTACGCGCCGCCGTTTTTTACAAATTAGCTTTGCAAGTAAGCTTTCAAGTAAGTGAGACTGTCGTTATGAACGTGTTTACATCCATTAGTCGCTCCGCTCGGCTGTGTGTTGTTGTTGCTGCTATGGCATCCGTTGCCATACCTGCCATTGCCCAGTCAGTTCCGCAACCGGCAGTGCCGCAGCCGCAAACTATTATTCCGGCTGCACCTCAGCTAGCGGCAAGTTCATGGATATTGATGGACGCACATAGCGGTCGGGTATTAGCGGAACATAACTCAGATGAGCGCCTGCCACCTGCAAGCCTCACAAAGTTAATGACCGCCTATTTAGTGGAGAGGGAGCTTGATCGCGGCTCCATCAACCTAACGGATATGATCAACATTAGTGAGAATGCCTGGCGCACAGGTGGCTCTAAAATGTTTATTGAAGTTGGTGATCAGGTATCAGTAGATAACCTTCTTCACGGCATTATTATTGTTTCAGGCAACGATGCTAGTGTGGCCATGGCTGAACACTTAGCGGGCGGTGAAGCGCCTTTTGCTGACTTGATGAACCAGCACGCTACGCGCTTGGGCATGCATAACACTAACTTCCAGAATGCAACCGGTCTGCCGGGTGATAACCACTACTCAAGCGCCCGTGATATGGCGCTGTTGTCGCAATATATTATCAATGATTACCCAGAGCACTACGCAATCTACTCCCAGCGGACGTTCTCTTTTGCCGGCATCGACCAGCCCAACCGCAACCGTTTGCTGTGGCGTGACCCTACCGTTGATGGCTTGAAAACCGGCTGGACCACAGAAGCAGGCTTTGGTTTAGTGGCGTCGGCTAAGCGCGATGATATGCGCTTAATTTCTGTGGTGATGGGAACCAGTTCAGAAGAAGCGCGCGCTCAGGAAACGCAAAAACTGCTTAGCTATGGTTTCCGTTTTTATGAGACTACCAAGCTTTATGAGCGAGGTGCAGTACTCGCGACACCGCGCATTTGGGGGGGCGACATTAATGAACTGCGCGTGGGCGTTGATGAAGAAGTCTTTATGACACTGCCGCGTAATCGTAACGAAGAGCTGCGGGCGCGGCTAAATCTTGATTCTGATTTACAGGCCCCCATCGCAGTGGGTGACGAAGTGGGCACACTGGAAGTCCATTTAGGTGATGAAGTTGTCGGCGAACGTCGCTTGGTGGCACTGGAGAATGTTGAAGAGGGTGGTCTTTTCAAGCGCCTATTTGACCAGGTGCGGCGCTTTTTCAGCGGCCTGATCAGCAACTTTACTGACTAAGACGACTAATATTTAGACCTTCGCCAAGCTTAATTTATGCAATTGTGATGATGAGTTCGACATGAAAAAAGGTACTCCCAAGGGATTGCGCGATTTGCGTCAACCGGTGGCGCTAGAGCCACCTAAAATCACTTTTCCCTGTGATTACTCATTAAAAGTTGTTGGTGATGCAGCTGACGATTTTCCAGCCTGTGTTTGTCAGGTCATTGTGCGCCATGCGCCGGATTTTGATGCAACCACAATGCAGGTAGTCGACAGCCGTAACGGTCGTTACCAGTCTGTGCGAGTGATGATTCGAGCCACCGGAGAGCAGCAAATTAAAGAGCTGTTCGAAGACTTAAAGGCGACCGGTCGCGTTCATATGGTGGTTTAAGCGTGGAATTTTCAGCGCCAATTGAATTTCACAATTTGGGTCGCCAACCCTACCAGCCGGTATGGGAGGCGATGCGTGCGCTGACCGATACCCGTGACTCAGCAACGCCGGATCAGTTCTGGCTTGTTGAGCATGACCCTGTTTTTACGCAAGGCCAGGCGGGTAAGCCGGAGCATTTGCTCATGCCGGGTGATATTCCGGTGGTACATACGGATCGGGGTGGGCAGGTCACCTATCACGGGCCAGGGCAGGTAGTACTCTACCCACTGCTAGATGTGCGGCGGAGTAATATTGGGGTGCGTGAGTTGGTAACTGCGCTGGAAAATGCCGTCATCGACGTGCTAAACGGCTATGGTGTTACAGCGCGTGCTCGGCCGGATGCGCCAGGCGTTTATGTGCCCACCGAGATGGGTGAGGCGAAAATCGCATCACTCGGGTTGCGTATTCGAAGGGGAGCAAGCTTTCACGGGGTGGCATTAAATGTTGATGGTGACCTCAGCCCTTTTTCGCGCATTAACCCTTGCGGCTATGCGGGAATGTCTATGGTGAAACTGGCTGATCTTGTTAAGCTCCCCAGCGATCACTGTGTAGGAGAGCAGTTAGCGCAGGCTCTAGCAGCAAAGTTAAAGCGTCCTCTACTGCCTAGCAAAAATCCACTGCCGCTATAAAGTCCGGTTTTGCGACATCTTTATAGCGACAAAGAGTCATGCAAATGTAAGGTGTCTGGTTCTATCCAACGTTAAGCGTAGGGATAAGGTTGTGGTTCGCTTGCTGTTCCTGACCGGGCACTGAGGCGGGTGAGGCAAGCCCCAGATTGTTTTTCTCAAAGACCCTGTCAGCGCGATAGCTTGATCGCACTAAGGGGCCGGAGGGAACTTCCATAAAGCCTTTTTCCAGGCCAAGAACGCGATAACGATCAAACTCTTCAGGTGTTACCCAGCGCTCTACAGATAGATGGTTTTTAGTCGGACGCAGATACTGGCCGAGCGTCACGATATCGACACCGATCTCACGTAGGTCGTCAAAGGTTTGTAATATCTCTTCATCGGTTTCACCTAAGCCGAGCATCAAGCTGGTCTTAGTGATGATGTCAGGACGGTAGCGCTTAGCATGGGCAAGCACATCAAGCGTTTTACGATAGCCAGCCCGCGGGTCGCGTACGCGTCTTGTTAAACGCTCTACCGTTTCAACATTTTGCGCGAATACCTGCAAGCCAGAATCGACCACTCGCTCAATAGCGGACGTTTCGCCATCAAAGTCAGGGGTTAGCGCTTCTACAACGACATCAGGCGTACGCGCTTTAATGGCACGAATACAGTTGGCGTAATGCGTTGCGCCTCCATCGTCCAGGTCATCACGGTCGACCGAGGTCAGCACTATATAACGCAAGCCCATTAGCTCAACCGATTTAGCGGTATTTTCCGGCTCTTCATGATCTAACCAGCCCTGAGGGTTACCGGTATCCACTGCGCAGAATCGACAGGCGCGTGTACAGACCGACCCCATCAGCATGATCGTAGCGGTCCCGTTACTCCAACACTCACCCATATTGGGGCAGTGTGACTCAGCACAGACCGTGCTTAGCCGGTGCGTCGCGACATTCTTCTTAACCGCTTCAAAACGCTCGCCACCCGGGATCTGGGCTCGTAGCCACTTTGGCTTGCGCTCAAGAGTAGGGGCTTCTGCCTGCTCTTTACGCTGCTTCATGCCATCTTTGATCACCGACATGCCATGTTCGTTGCGGTATTTTTCACCACTGGACACGCGTTGGGTGGGGTTATTGCTCATAGTGACAGAGCCTCTCTATTGTGCGACCGGCATGGGATACAAACCTGCCAATTGATGCATAACTGGTTAGATAATCAATCAGACTAATAGACGCTAATGTAACATATTTAATGACCAACAAGACACCGCCTGATCCCCCTAAGCATTAGGACGAAAGCATTGGCAAACATGCCACGCCGTGGCTTGGTAGCGGTGCTGGAGGTGTTTGGAAGTGGCGGCGATAGTCGGCTAAATGCTCGCGAATGAAACCTAAAAAAAGCGCAGCAACCGGTGTGGGAGATCGCTCCCGCGAATACACCGTGCACCATGATCGGTGTATAGGAAAATCCGGCAAGCCAAGCTCATAAAGCAAGCCCTGCTCAAGCTCCAGCTGTACCGCTAAACGAGGCAGCACGGCCACACCCAAGTGCGCCATTACCCCTCCTTTGATAGCCTCATTCGTGCCTAATTCAATGCAGTGGGGTAGGGCGACTTGCTGGTTAGCAGCCGTTTGCTCGAAGGCATTGCGCACACCTGAGCCGGGCTCGCGCATCAGTACATAGTGGCGTGCAAAGTCAGCCAATGAAGGCTCCGGCATAGACAGTAGCGGATGCTCTGGCCATACAACGGCAATTAATTCGTTATCAAGTATCGGCATTACTACTAGGCGGTCGTCCTCGGGAACCATTGCCATAATGACCAGATCATCTTCCTGTTTGGTGAGCCGCTCCAGCGCCTGCTGTCGGTTACAGACTTTTAAGCGAACCAGCACGTCTGGGTAGTGTGCGCGAAAGCGTGCAAGTAAATAAGGCACAACGTATTGAGCGGATGACACCGCGGCAAGGTTAAGTTCTCCGCTGATTTTGCCGTTAATATCAGATAAGTTCATTTGCAGGCGCGACAGCTGACCAAAAATTTCCCGCGTTGAGTGGGCAAGTGTGTCGGCTGAAGGAAGTACGTGCAGCGTCTTAGCGGAATAATTAAACAGCGTTTGGCCTAATGCCAATTCAAGCTGGCGAATTTGTGCGCTAACGGCGGGTTGAGTAAGCCCTAATAGTTCTGCCGCACGCGAATAAGAGCGCTGACTGTATACCGCCTGGAATACCTGTAGTTGCCGAAATGTAAGGCGATTAAGCAGATTGGGAGGGGACATAACAGCCTCGTAGTGAACGCCCTATATCGACGTAATCATTAATTGCAATTTCATGCTTCAACGCCAGCGAAAAGCATGCTACCACTGAACCTTTCAGGCTGCCTAAGCAGGAGGTCATTAGTCGCATTTGTATTATTTGTCTGGGTTAAAGATCGACGGAATGGCCGATGTAGCCTAAACTATATTGCACTGCAGCATCATTGCTTTCGGGTTTGATGCCGATGCATCAATCCAATGGGAGAACCTATGAACTTTCTCGCCAATCCTTTGCTTCCCGGTGCCGCTTATACAAGTGGATGGCTGAAGCAGAAAAATGGTTCCACTAGTGTGCCCGGTAATGAGGCGCTTGTTTCTCTATTTGACCCTTTCGGGTTCGGGCGAGCGGCGTTTGATTACTGGCGCGACAGCGTTGAGCGCAGCGTTTTATATCTTGATGTAATGCGCGAGCGTGGCAATCAGTACCTTGAGCATATGGAGCAAACCAAGCCCAGTGTGCTTGGCTTCAATACCGAGGTATTGATGGACGGGCGGACATTGCCACGACCAACCAACTATGAGCTGTTACGTGTATTGCCCCATGAAGGTACTGAGATTGATCTAAAGAAACGCCCTTTTGTGGTCGTAGATCCGCGCGCGGGGCATGGACCAGGAATTGGTGGTTTTAAACCCGATAGTGAGCTAGGTGTGGCGCTTAAAGCAGGTCACCCCTGCTACTTTATCGGCTTTCTACCATTCCCTGAGCCGGGTCAAACCGTTGAGGATGTGGTCGAGTCCGAAATTGCCTTTTTACGCTACGTGATTGAATTGCATCCTGAAACCACTGAAAAGCCGATGGTGGTGGGCAATTGTCAGGCAGGCTGGCAGATAATGATGGCGGCGGCACTCGAGCCCGACGTGTTTGGCCCTATCCTGATAGCGGGCGCTCCGCTCTCCTACTGGGCGGGTGAGCATGGTAAAGCGCCGATGCGCTATACCGGCGGTATGTCGGGAGGAAGCTGGATGACTGCGCTCGCCAGTGATCTCGGTAATGGCCTTTTTGATGGCGCTTTGCTGGTACAAAACTTTGAGCGTCTTAATCCTGCCAATACTTACTGGAAAAAGCAGTACCACCTTTATGACAATATCGACACAGAAGCAGGTCGATACCTTGAGTTTGAGCGCTGGTGGGGGGGGCATGTCGTACTAGGAGGGGAAGAGATTCAATATATTGTCGATAACCTGTTTGTCGGTAATCGTCTTTCTACCGCGCAGTTGGTGACACGCGATGGGCGTCGCATCGACTTGCGTAATGTGCGTTCTCCCGTCGTGGTCTTCTGCTCGCGTGGGGATGATATTACTCCGCCGCCCCAAGCATTGGGCTGGATTCGTGACTTGTATGAAGATGTCGATGACATTATTGCCAATGAGCAGACCATCGTCTATTGCCAGCATGATACTACCGGTCATTTGGGCATTTTTGTATCTGGCAGTGTTTCGCGTAAAGAGCATGCCGAGTTCACCGCGAACATGGATTATATCGACGTGCTGCCCCCAGGCTTATATGAGACGAAGGTTACGTCCGCGCGAGAGGGGAAAGATGCAACGTTATTTGAACGGGATTACCTGCTTGAATTCCAGGCACGTGATTTTGCAGAGCTTGACAGCGCTGTCATGCACAAGCCTGAAGACGACCGTCGCTTTGCAACGGTGGCACGTATTTCTGAAATAAATCTTGGCATATACCGGCTCTTCATACAGCCCTGGATAAAAGCCATGATTACGCCAGAGTCCGCACGCCTAATGCGTCGCATGCACCCAATCCGTATGGGCTACAAGCTGTTGTCGGATCGCAACCCGCTTTCAGTACCGCTGCCGGTGATGGCAGATGCGATACGCGAAAACCGCCACCCAGTGTCGCAAGATAATCTATTCAAGACCCTTGAAACCATTGGCTCAGACCAACTGGTAGCTGGCCTGAACGCGATGCGTGATTTGCGTGATAGCAATACTGAAAAAATGTTTATGGATATCTATGGCCAACCGCTTCTGCAAGCTGCTGTTGGGCTATATGGTGATGCCCATGTGCACCGTCGGCGTCCGGGTGCTGAGCCTGAGCATCGTCGGTTTATTGAACAGCGCCAGGAAGCCTTGCGGGAAAAAATTGCTCTTGGCGGCGCTCATGAAGCCGTCATGCGCTCAGTTATTTATATAGTAGGTGGAGCCCCAGCGACGGATGAGCGTAACTTTAAGCGTCTACGCGCCTCGCGGTCAGAGCTTGAGCCAGGCATTAAGCTTAGTGAGTTTAAGCACTTAGTGCGTGAGCAATTCTTTATTTTGAAACTGGATCGTGAAAAGGCATTGGCTTCACTGCCTGACTTGCTTGCTGGTCAAAGTAACAGCGATATCGACGGCCATATAAAACACCTAGAGCATGTGTTTGGCGCCAGCGGCGAACTTTCTGAGCACGCAGCCGAGCGTTTTACCCAGATTAAAGCGTTATTTGATAAAGCGCGCCCGCCCAAAGCGGTAGCGCCAGCCAAGCCCAAGGCGCAAGCTAAGCCGAAAGCGGTAAAAAAAGAGGCTAAACCAGCTGCCAAGGCGCCAGTAGCGAACGCCAAAGCAGAGATTACAGCTAAGCCTATGCCTAACGCCGTTAAACCGGCTGCAGCTAAGCCTAAATCTGCAAAGCAAGCAGCGGCGGCCAAACCTGAGACTGCTAAGCCAACGGCAACCAAGCCTGCGGCGGCAAAGTCGGCAGCAAAAGCCAAACCTGAGACGCCAACGGCTATCAAGCCTGAGGCTGCGAAGCCAGCAGCGCAGGCCAAGCCTGAGCCTGCTAAGCCAACGGCAATCAAGCCTAAGGCTGCGAAGTTGGCAGAAGCTGTTAAGCTTGAACCTACCAAGCCAACGGCTATCAAGCCTGAGGCTGCGAAGCCAACAGCAGTGCCCAAAGCTGAGCCTGCCAAGCCAGCGGCGGCTAAATTATCATCGGTGAAGCCAACCGCAGCGACTAATGATAAGGCGTCTAAACCCTCGACTCCTAATGAAACAGAAAACAAGCAAACGCCAAAGTCTGATAGCGCTAGCGGGCCTGATAAGACACCGAAAAAACCCTAAAACAGTGCCTTAGCTCAACGCGCCCCCGCCTATCTGGTGGGGGCGTTTTGTTTGTTTCAGCGCTTTTTGGGTTGCCGTAAAGCCAGTGTCAGTCTAGTGTCTAGCTACTCTTTGTCTGAAATTTAAGGATTCTCGCTGCTACTCGGTTGCTACTGGCGCTTAGCCAAGGGCTGGGGTAGGGTAGGCGCATTTTTTCATCCGTATCATTTCACGGGCGGTTGTATCCCGATGATACGGCACCGAATTCAGAGCACGTGCGAGACAGCCCGTGCATTAGGAAGTGGAGCACTATGGGCAAGTCACTGGTCATCGTCGAGTCGCCAGCTAAAGCGAAGACGATTAACAAATATCTCGGCAACGATTTCATCGTAAAGTCGAGCGTAGGTCACATTCGTGACCTGCCGACCAGCGGCTCAGGTAAGGCAGCCTCCGACCCTCAGGAGCGCGCACGCCAAGCCGCAGCGACACGTAAGATGTCGGCGGAAGAGAAAGAAGTTTATAAAAAGCGTAAAGGCCAAGATCAGTTAATTCGTCGCATGGGCATTGATCCCAATAACGGCTGGGAAGCTCGCTACGAGGTGCTACCCGGAAAAGAGAAAGTCGTTGCCGAGCTGAAGAAGCTAGCCGAGAAAGCTGACGCTGTTTATCTGGCAACGGATTTGGATCGCGAGGGGGAGGCCATTGCTTGGCACCTTCGCGAGACCATCGGTGGTGATGACAGCCGTTACAAGCGTGTTGTTTTTAATGAAATCACTAAAAATGCCATTCAAGATGCGTTTAAAGCCCCTGGAACGCTCAATATTCCTCGGGTAGAGGCGCAGCAGGCGCGGCGCTTTCTCGACCGTGTAGTGGGCTTTATGCTTTCGCCTTTGCTATGGGCAAAAGTAGCGCGTGGTCTTTCAGCCGGTCGTGTTCAGTCGGTGGCGGTTCGCTTAATCGTTGAGCGTGAACGTGAAATTCGGGCGTTTATTCCTGAAGAGTTCTGGGATGTGCACGCCGACCTGGCCTCACCCGAGGGCGAGCTGGTGCGCTTTGCCTTGGTGCGTCAAGACGGAAAGGCTTTCCGACCGACGTCGGAAAAAGACACGCTGGCGCGTATTGAACAGCTTAGAAAAGCCAAGTTGGCAATTACCTCTCGTGAGGATAAGCCCACTAGCTCCAAGCCTACTGCACCCTTTATTACCTCCACCCTGCAGCAGGCGGCGAGTGGCCGGTTAGGATTTTCTGTTAAGAAAACCATGACCATGGCTCAGCGTCTCTATGAAGCGGGTTACATTACCTATATGCGTACCGACTCGAC
This sequence comes from Halomonas sp., assembly GCF_011050415.1. GTDB lineage: Bacteria > Pseudomonadota > Gammaproteobacteria > Pseudomonadales > Halomonadaceae > Vreelandella. The sequence continues at coordinate 29,484 of NZ_DRFS01000003.1, read as the reverse complement.
CAATTTGTCGAAAGACGCGGTGGAAAGTGCACGCAGCTACATTAGCGAAGAGTTCGGTGAGCGCTACTTGCCAGAAGCGCCTAATCGCTACAGCAGTAAAGAGAGCGCCCAAGAGGCTCACGAAGCAATTCGTCCTTCCAGTGTTGAGCGGAAAGCCACTGATTTGGCCGGTATGGAGCGTGATGCTGAGCGGCTCTATGAGCTGATCTGGCGTCAGTTTTTGGCCTGCCAAATGACCCCCGCGCAGTATCTCTCAAGCACACTAAGTGTCGAGGTAGATGGCTATGAGCTGCGTGCCAAAGGTCGTGTGCTGAAGTTTGACGGCTATACTCGGGTGATGAAACCCAGCGGTAAAAATGAAGACCAAAGCCTGCCTGATTTACCTAAGGGCATGCCCATGGCGCTAGTTGCGCTTGATCCTCAGCAGCACTTCACCAAGCCAGCCCCCCGCTACACAGAAGCGAGCTTGGTTAAAGAGCTTGAGAAGCAGGGAATTGGTCGTCCATCTACCTACGCTTCAATTATTTCGACGATTCAAGACCGTGGCTATGTGAAGCTGGAAAACCGCCGCTTTTATGCTGAAAAGCTGGGCGATATCGTCACCGAGCGGCTGAAAGAGTCGTTCCCTGATCTGATGGACTTCTCGTTCACCGCGCGTATGGAAGATAGCCTGGATGAGGTGGCTGAGGGGCAGCGTAACTGGCAGGCGCTGCTGGATGCTTTCTATGGCGAATTCCGCGAAGAGTTGGCTAAAGCTGAAAGTGAAGATGGGATGCGCCCAAATCAGCCGGTGCCGACGGATATCGATTGCCCTACCTGTGGCCGCCACATGCAGATTCGCACTGCTTCAACGGGCGTTTTCCTGGGTTGTAGTGGCTACAATTTGCCGCCCAAAGAGCGCTGTAAAACCACTATTGACCTTATCCCCGGTGAAGAGGCTGTTGCTGAAGATGCGGGCGAAGAGGCAGAAACTAACGCATTGCGCGCTAAGCGTCGCTGCACCAAGTGCGGCACGGCGATGGATAACTATCTGATTGATGAAACGCGTAAACTGCATATCTGCGGTAATAGCCCGGATTGTGACGGCTATGAAGTCGAAAGCGGCAAGTTCAAAATCAAGGGCTACGATGGCCCTGTGATCGAGTGCGATAAGTGTGGCTCTGAGATGCAGTTGAAATCAGGCCGCTTTGGTAAATACTTTGGCTGTACCAACAGTGAGTGTAAAAATACCCGCAAACTGTTGAGAAGCGGTGAAGTGGCGCCGCCGAAGATGGACCCGATACCCATGCCAGAGTTGGCATGTCAGAAGGTAGATGATCATTACGTACTGCGTGATGGTGCGAGTGGGCTGTTCCTGGCGGCGAGCAAATTCCCTAAAAACCGCGAAACACGGCCACCGCTGGTGAAAGAGCTAAAAGCGCACGCCGATGAGTTGCCGGAGAAGTACCACTTTATTCTCAAGGCGCCCAGTGAAGACCCGGATGGTCGTCCAGCTCAGATCCGTTATTCACGCAAGAGTAAAGAGCAGTTTGTGATGACCGATGAAGAGGGCAAGGCAACAGGCTGGAAAGCGATGTTTGATGGCGGCAAATGGCACGTGGAGGATAAGCGTAAGTGAGTTCTCGTTCACGCACCAATCAGCTGCTTTATCAAGCTGAGCTGCTTGTCACTATACCCCCTGGCGATGATGAGCATGCTGCTGCTCGTCAAATGGCATTGGAGGAGAGCGCCTTGGCGCTCTTCGAGCTGGCGTTGTCATCACTACTGCGTGAAGTGACAGAGCATGCGCGTTTAGATGAACAGCGCTGGCAGGTATTGCTTGCCCATGACGGCCCTGCGCTGGCAGAGCTGCAGCGCCTGCGCGACTTAAAAGAGCAGCCGGAAAGCTGGTTGAATTGGTTGACGATGCAGCTAGAGCGCCTGCACAGTAGTGATGGCGTTGCACGTCGCGCTGTTCAAAACTCAGCGATGATTGCCGTTGGGAGCCAGGTAGCCTTGCGGCACGAATTGCTGGAAAACTTGCTCGCGGCAAAACGTGAAATCAGCGCACTACGTGAAACCAGCTTGGAGTGGTAACGATGCAAGGATTGCAAAATAATTGATGTATATACGCCAACTAACAGCCTGCTTATGCCCTTTAAGCATGCTGTGTGTCACGCGTGTGACGAAATTGCTAACGGCGCAAGTGGGAATAATGTATAAATGCCACCAGAGACGCCTAGCCGCTCAACCACAGGTTTACTTGTTTCGAGAGCTACCATGATTCCTGTCAATCGCCGACGTTTTTTAGCCATGGCGCTAAGTTTGCCAGCTGTTGCCAGTGCTGCTGTCAATACGCCGACCTATACCAGTTCTCCTGATTTAATCGAGACGCTGCTAGCCCGAGCGCATGTCCCTCGCCACAGCAATGAGCTATGGGTGTTGGTAGACGATAAAGAGGCAGCGCTGAGTGTTTTTCGTGGCAACGAATTAGTCGAGAGGTTTGCACCCATTTCGTTAGGGCGCTCTGGAGCAAAAACGCAGCGCACTCGCGGAGGAAATGTGACACCATTGGGTGAGTTTCGTATCAATCGTTTTAATTACGAAAGCCAGTGGCGCACTTTTATGAGTATAGATTATCCAACGCCACCCCACGCGCGTATGGCATTGGAGAAAGGCATCTATTCTCAAGCTGACTATGAAAATTACTTCGATTATTATCGACGTAACGGCTATCCGCCGCAGAATACGGCACTTGGCGGAGCGATCGGCATTCATGGCCTAGGCAGAGCAGATCCTGATATTCACGGGCGGCATCACTGGACTCAGGGCTGTGTAGCAGTGACGAACGAACAAATTGATCGCTTAGCAGAGCTTGTGGGTGTTGGCACCCGTGTAGTGATCCGTTAAGCTATCGCCGTTGAAGGAAGTTTTAGGTTTTATGCTCGCGGCTATAGACAACCGCTGTGGTCTATTATAAAACAGCGTTTGACTTGCGTGCCTCTCGGCACAAGTCGAAGTAGAGAACCTGCACCGCAGGTAGACAAATTTAAGCTAAGCACTTAGCCTTACCTTTGTCATACCCTTAATGTAGTACCCAAGGACGATCAAGGAGAACACTATGACTCTGAAAAATACTCTGAAAATGACTGCTGCTGCTGCTTCACTGGCAATTCTTGCTGGTTGTGCTTCTACAAGCGCTCTGGAAGAAGTTCGCATGACTGCTGAATCTGCACAGGCTGACGCTGCAGAAGCACGCAGCATGGCTTCACAGGCTATGAACACTGCAAACCAAGCCCAGCGCGATGCGCAGGCTGCTCTGCAGATGTCTGAGCAGAACCGTGAAGAAATGAACCGCATGTTCCAGCGTTCCATGCAGAAGTAATTCTGCCTGGAGCTGCTGGGGAGTCACCAGGCTCTCTCAGCGGTTGCTGTAAGTAGTTACGAAAGCAGTTTTGCATCAAGCAGTTTTGCATTAGTAGCTACGCAAAAAACCCCGCCTCGGCGGGGTTTTTTGTTACTTCAGTTTTTTCTTTAAAAAGCGTATCAGGCTTCTTCTTCAGCGCTGAGTGCTGCCGCGCTAAGCTCAACCTCGTTAAATAGCTCTACGGGCTCAGGCTCGGGCTGTGGTGCTTGAGGGCCATGTAGGGCAATGAACTGGCCGTTTGGCGCTTCTACGGCGCGTTTGACCTGTTCTGGGTCAATCTCAACTTGGTCTTCAGTCAGCGCCGTTACCCGCTCAAGTGCGTTGAGCATTGGCTCGAAGTCGCCAACGTTCTCTTCCAGCTGTGGGAAGGACTGAACGAATAACGTGCCATCTTCAGCCCAGCCTGCTTTGAAAGGCGCATCCATCAAATTAACTTGGGTGCCGCTAGGTAGACGGTCATACAGTGAAGCAATATCTTCGGGGTACATGCGGATACAGCCACGGCTGGCGCGCATACCAACGCCGTCTGGACGATTGGTGCCATGAATCAAGTAGCTAGGCATGGCCAATAAAATTGCATGCTCACCGAGTGGGTTGTCAGGACCTGGCGGTACAATGGCAGGCGCTGGCTCGCCGCGTGCGGCAGCTTCACGGCGCATTGAAGCAGGCGGAGCCCAGGCTGGGTCTTTGACCTTAACTGTGGTGCGTGTAATGCCGATGGGCGTTGCAAACTCTTCACGGCCCACGCTCACCGGGTAGGTCTCAACAATGCCAGGGTTGTTAGCCGGGTAGTAGTAAAGACGCAGTTCAGACAAATTGACGACAACACCTTCACGGGGTGCTGGTGGTAACAGGTATTGAGAAGGAATAACAATCTCAGTACCTAGGCCAGGAACCCAGAGGCTAACATCGGGATTAGCCATGCGGATCTCTTCATAACCAATATTGTGCCGCCGAGCGATATCGATCAGTGTCTCATCGGGGTTTTCCACGACCACCGTGTAGCGCTCGCCAATCACATCACCGCGCTCTGGTATACGGTAATGGCCGCGGGGCAGCTCATCTCGGGCGGCAACCTGTTCTGCACTGTCAACGGCATCAGCGCTGAGCGCTTGAGCTTCATTTTCTGGCGGTTGTTCATTAGCGGGTTGTGCGTAGGCAGGCCCTGCAAGGCTAGCCGCTAGCAGAACCGCTAAGCTTGTTGGACCCCAAAGGTTGAAAGTTTGGCGAATGTTCATGGTCGTTCCTGGTGTGTTAGTACACTGTTAATGCGCGTGGTGGTAGCCAATACGGCGGTGGCATAGTGCAAGTTTGCCCCAAGCTTCACGCCGCCGCTACTTTTTGATTAAGCGTGCTGAGTAGGTTTTCAAGTTGCTGGAATCGCTTATCAACACTTTCCATTGATAATTCAAATCTTAAGGTGTCTGCGCCATCTAAACGATACTGTTTTGGTGAGGTTTGAATTAGTTTTACCAAGGTCATAGGGTCGACCTGGGTGCTGCCGGCAAATAGCAGCCTGCCACGGTTTTCGCCTGCTTCAATACGGCTAATCCCTAGCTGTTCAGCACGGTGGCGAAGTTTGGTCTGACGAATAAGATTCTTGAGTGGCGCAGGTAATAAGCCAAAGCGATCAATCAGCTCAACTTGCAGCTCTTTTAATTCGCCATCGCTTTGAGTGTTGGCGATGCGCTTATACATTACCAGCCGCTGTTGCACATCGTGAATGTAATCACTTGGAATCAGCGCGGGAAGGTTGAGGCTTATTTCTACACCGGTATTGAAAGGTGCATCAATATTGGGTGTTTTACCTGCGCGAATCGCTTTCACTGCTCGGTCTAGCATCTCCATATAGAGCGTGTAGCCAATGGTTTCCATCTGGCCGCTTTGCTCATCACCCAGCAGTTCGCCAGCGCCACGAATTTCCATATCATGGCTAGCCAGGGTAAAGCCGGCGCCTAAGTCATCCGATGCACTAATCGCTTCAAGACGCTTAATCGCATCCCGGGTCATCGCTTTGGGAGGTGGGGTTAACAGATAGGCATAGGCCTGATGGTGACTGCGACCAACCCGGCCGCGTAACTGATGCAGCTGTGCCAGGCCAAATTTATCAGCGCGCTCAATAATAATGGTATTGGCGCTAGGTACATCAATACCTGTTTCAATGATCGTCGAGCATACCAGCACGTTAAAACGCCGGTGGTAGAAGTCCGACATGATACGTTCCAGGCTGCGCTCAGGTAGTTGGCCGTGGGCGACACCCACGCGTGCTTCCGGGATTAATTCGCGGATTTTTTCTGCCGCATTCTCTATTGTCTTAACTTCATTGTGCAGTACGTATACCTGGCCGCCGCGAAGTATTTCGCGCAGCAGGGCTTCTTTGATAACGCTGGCTTCATGCTGCTGCACAAAGGTTTTGACCGACAGGCGACGGGCAGGCGGTGTGGCGATAATGGAAAGGTCGCGAATGCCGCTCATGGCCATATTCAGAGTGCGCGGAATGGGGGTGGCAGTGAGGGTTAAAATATCAACTTCCGCACGCAGCGTTTTAAGCTTCTCTTTTTGCGCGACGCCAAAGCGGTGCTCCTCGTCGATAATCAGCAGGCCCATTTTGGGTAGCTCGACGCTTTTCGAGAGCAGTTTGTGGGTGCCAATGACAATATCCGTTTGGCCGTTTTTAATGCTTTCCAGCGTCTGGGTCATCTCTTTGCCGCCGGTGAAGCGAGAGATCAAACCAATGTTGACGGCAGTGTCAGCAAAGCGGTCACGGAAGTTTTCGAAGTGTTGACGCGCCAGCAGGGTAGTTGGCACCAGTACTACCACCTGGCGGCCAGACTGAACGGCCAGGAACGCTGCGCGCATGGCGACTTCGGTTTTGCCAAAGCCGACATCGCCGCACACCACGCGGTCCATCGGCTGCGGCGATGTCATATCGCTGATAACCGCTTCAATCGCGGCATGTTGATCGGGTGTTTCCTCAAACGGGAAATTACCCGCAAAGCGTAAGTAATCTTCGCCGGGCGCTTCGTAGACCACCCCTTGCTGTGCTTCCCTGCGTGCGTACACATCAAGCAGCTCGGCGGCAGTATCGCGGATCTTCTCGGCGGCTTTGCGACGCGCTTTTTCCCACTGGTCGGAGCCCAGCCTGTGTAGGGGGGCCAGTTCATCGTCGGCGCCGCTATAGCGTGAAATAAAGTGCAGGCTATCTACCGGTACGTAGAGTTTGGCGCCATCGGCATATGAGAGTGCTAGAAACTCGTTGGCCTGGCCGCCAGCTTCCAGTGTTTCCAACCCTAAATAGCGCCCTACGCCATGGGCCTGATGCACGACCGGTGCCCCTTCGCGTAGCTCTGAAAGGTGACGGACGGCCAGTTCATTGTCATCAGTTACCTTTTCGCGCCGACGACTTTGGCGTACCACCTCGCCAAACAGCTCGGTTTCACTGATTACCGCAAGGCTCGGCGTGTTTAGCCATAGCCCGCTATCCACCAAGCCTTCAGTAATTGCAAACTGGTCGTTGCTGGCTATAAACGCATGAAAACTATCCGTGTGGGGCAGCGATAGCTTTAGCGGTGCGAGCACCTCTTCTAGCGCTTCCCTCCGTCCTCGCGATTCTGCAACAAACAAAATGCGTGTTTGCGGGTGGGCCTTCAAAAAACCAGCGATTTCAGCTAGAGGCTGTTTGGCACGGGCGTTAATCGCCAGCGGCGGGAGCGGAGAGGCTTCAGGCAGCTGCGCATGGCGCTGCTCGCTATCTTCAGTAAGCTCAATGCGTGGCAGCGCTTTAATAGCTGAGAACACATCGTTGACCGGAAAAAACGCCCGGTGAGGAGGAAGTAAAGGGCGGGTAGGATCAACGCCCAAGTTTTCATAGCGAGCCTCAATTGATTTCCAGTGCAGTTCAGCGGCATGGAATACATCGGGTAGCAGTGCGACTCGAGTATCATTTGTCAGATGGTCGAAAAGTGACGCGGTCTGCTCAAAAAATAGCGGCAGATAGTGCTCAAGCCCCGGTGAAGGAATGCCCTTCAAGGCATCGTTGTAGAGCGGGCACTGACGTGGGTCAACGTCGAACAAAGTTTCAAACTGCTCGCGAAAGCAGGCGATGGCGCTGCGGCTTAGCGAGTATTCATGCGCCGGTAATAGCTCAAGTGTCTCAATTTTATCGGTGGAGCGCTGACTGCCTGGATCGAAGTGCCGCAGAGTGTCAATTTCATCGTCAAATAGATCGATACGAATGGGTTCATCCATGCCCATTGCAAACAGGTCGATCAGCGCGCCGCGCATGGCGTACTCGCCGGGCTCGTAGACGGTTTCTACGGCGCGATAGCCGGCGCGTGATAGCGATTCGCGAAACGCTTCACGATCCAGTCGTTCGCCTATTTTAAGCGTCATCACCCGGCCAGCGATGTACTCCACCGGCGGTAGGCGCTGCATCAGCGTATTGATCGGCACCAGAACAATGCCGCGTACGCCATCCTGCAGTTGGCGCAGCGTGCGAAGCCGGGCGGAAACAATATCCTGATGAGGCGAAAAACTGTCGTAGGGCAGCGTTTCCCAATCAGGGAAGGGCAGCACCGGCACATCGCTATAAAAGTTAAGGTCTTGCTCTAAGCGCTGCGCGCTAGCCGTATTGGCTGTGATCACCAATAGCGGCGCGGTAGTCGCGACACGTGAAAGTGCCAAGGCAGTCGCGCTGCCCGGTGGCGATGTCCAGTAAAGCGTATCGCGAGTCCCTTGGGGCTGGGAGGGTTCGAGCAGAGAGAACGTCGGCATAATCAAGATATCGTTTTGCGCTGAAACGGAAACAAGATCATACACGATCGCCCGTTGCAGTTAGAGGGTCACAGTTAATCGTTAGCCGTTTAATCAGTGAGTTTAGCAACAGAGGCTAAAAATCAGGGTTATGAGGCAGGGCTTGGAGAGCGGATCTAAGAACAGAGTTTGTAGTGAGATTGGCATTTCTGTAATAACCCTACATGTTGTGCGACCATCCATTCATTGCGGCGGCACCGCTTGGCCCGGATAATGGCCAACGAATATTTTAAAATTACTCGGTTTGTATCGTTTTTTTATCACCCTGTTTTTTAACTACCTTATGAGGCCGCACGTGAGTCAGCAAGCTCTCGAAAACGTTTTTCAAGAATGGCAAGGCAACGAAGCCCTGACTGAACAGATGATCCCATTGGTGGGGCAGCTCTATCGTCAGAACAATGTCGTTGCCACCATGTTCGGACGTTCGCTGATCAAACGGTCGGTTATTCGTATTCTTAAAGACCACCGCTTCGTACGTAAAATAGAGGGCACTGAGCTCTCCGTAGAAGACACCTATCCCATTGTTAAAACCATGGTTGAGCTGAACCTTGGTCCTGCCCACGTGGATGTCGGCAAATTAGCGGTGTTGTTCAAGCGTCAGGGAGGAGGTGATGTAGAAGCCTTCTTGCGTAAAGAATTGCATGAAATTATTGATGGCTATCAGCCAGGTGCCAGTACTGGCGAGCCGCAGGATGTAGTGCTTTACGGTTTTGGCCGCATTGGTCGCCTATTGGCACGTGTCATGATTGAAAAGGCCGGTGGCGGAAACCTGCTGCGTTTGCGCGCTATTGTGGTTCGTGGCCGTGGCGATGTTGCCAAAGATCTCGAAAAGCGCGCCAGTTTGCTGCGCCGCGATTCAGTGCATGGGCCGTTCGATGGCACCATCATGGTTGATGCCGACGCGCGGACATTAACGGTGAATGGCAACGTCATTCAGGTTATCTACGCCGATTCGCCTAGCGAAATTGACTACACCGCTTACGGTATCGATAACGCAGTGATTGTTGATAATACTGGCATCTGGCGTGATGAGGATGGCCTGGGCCAGCACTTGAAGTGTAAAGGTGCTGCCAAAGCACTGCTTACCGCGCCAGGTAAGGGCGATATCAAGAACATCGTATACGGCATCAATCATGATGTGATCGGTGATGATGACCTGATTGTTTCAGCGGCGTCCTGTACTACTAATGCCATCGTGCCTGTGCTCAAGGTGCTTAACGATGAGTATGGCGTGGTCAATGGTCATGTTGAAACTGTTCATGCTTACACCAATGACCAGAACCTGATTGATAACTACCACAAGGGCGATCGTCGTGGGCGTAGCGCGGCGTTGAACATGGTATTGACCGAAACCGGCGCTGCCAAAGCTGCTGCTAAGGCGCTGCCTGAGCTTGAGGGCAAGCTAACAGGCAATGCTATTCGCGTACCGATTCCTAACGTTTCCATGGCGATTCTTAATCTGACGCTGGATAAAACCACCGATGCCGCCGCGCTAAATGATTACTTGCGTCGTATGTCGATTGAGTCTGCCTACCAAAAGCAAATTGACTTTGTTGATTCTGCGGAAGTGGTCTCTTCAGACTTTGTTGGCAACCGCCATGCTGGCATCGTGGATGCCAAAGCAACGATTGCGAACGGACATCATGCTGTCATTTATGTTTGGTATGACAATGAATTTGGCTACAGCTGCCAGGTAGTGCGTATTTTACAACAGATGTCTAATGTTCAGTTCTTAAAGCTACCTCGCTAATAGGTAAGCTTAGGATAGCCCTTATGCCGGGCTTCCAGGCTGTTTTATGATATCCACGCCACCTTCGGGTGGCGTTTTTTTGTCTAGAGAAAGCCATTTGCCGATGTATATAGCACTTTGGGAGATGATCAGGGATGTGGTCATTGGACGCGCTTATCTTTATAATACGAGGGATTTTTCGGGGTGGTCCAAGTGCTGCTTGGGCCTGACTGGTAATAATCTGAGCAGAAAACAACAATTCACTGAACAGAAATTAAACATTCGAAACCCTTACCTTCGTACATCCGATCCAACAACTGGGCGAGACTATGATCGAAGTCAAAAAAGGCCTGGATCTCCCCATCACGGGAGCGCCTGAGCAGCGTATTGAAGATGCGCGGCCTGTGCGCCATGTGGCAATCCTGGGTACTGACTATGTTGGCATGAAGCCGACTATGGAAGTTCAGGAAGGGGATAAGGTCAAACTGGGCCAATTGCTCTTCACCGATAAGAAAATTGATGGTGTGCGTTTCACAGCGCCCGCTGCCGGTGAAGTGCTTGCAATAAACCGTGGCGAAAAACGTCGTTTACTGTCTGTCGTTATCAAAATTGATGAAAGTGAAGAAGCCGTTGAATTTGCTGCTCATGATCGTCAAGCGTTAACACAGCTTGAGCGTCAGGTCGTTGTCGACCAACTGGTAGAGTCTGGATTGTGGACAGCACTGCGTACACGTCCTTTCTCACGTACACCCGCTATTGATAGTACCCCAGCCGATATCTTTGTTACCGCAGTAGATACTCACCCTCTTAGCCCTGATCCTGCGCTGATCATTAATGAACAGTCACAGGCATTTGAAGACGGCCTCAAGGTGTTAGCGCGCCTTACCGAGGGCAAAGTCTTTTTGTGTACAGGTGCTGACGCTTCTATTCCTGGCGGTGATGTTAGCGGCGTTCAAGTTGAAAGCTTTGCGGGTCCACATCCGGCAGGTCTTGTCGGTACGCATATTCACTACCTATCACCGGTCGCGTTGCACAAAAAGGTGTGGCATATCGGCTATCAGGACGTGATCGCGTTCGGTAAGTTGTTTGTTGAAGGCAAGCTAGACATGAGCCGTGTGGTCGCTGTAGGTGGTCCACGTGCTGAGAAAGGTCGTTTATTGCGTACACGTGTAGGTGCTAGTACCGATGAACTGTTGGCAGGCGATGTCATCAAACCTGAAGACACGCGTGTAATTTCTGGCTCGGTTTTCTCTGGCTTTGCCGCTGAAGGCAAGATCAATTATCTAGGGCGTTTCCATAACCAAGTGAGCTTGCTGGAAGAAGGCAATAAGCGGACGTTTATGGGCTGGATGTCTCCAGGTGCTAATCGCCATTCGGTGTTGGGGATTTATATTTCCAAGATCAAGGGCTTAAAAAATTATGCGCCCACCACCTCGACTAATGGTTCAGAGCGAGCCATGGTGCCGGTAGGTGTATATGAGACGGTTATGCCTCTGGATATTATGCCAACTCAGCTGCTTCGTTCGCTGATCGTGGGCGACATTGAGGTTGCCATGCAGCTTGGGTGTCTTGAGCTGGACGAAGAGGATCTGGCACTGTGCACGTATGTTTGCCCCGGCAAATACGAGTATGGCCCCATCCTGCGTGATAATCTCACCATGATCGAGAAAGAGGCCTGATAATGGGTATCCAACGAACACTCGAGAATCTCGAGCCGCACTTTCATAAGGGCGGAAAGTACGAGAAGTTCTACCCGTTGTTTGAAGCGGTAGATACTATTTTTTACTCGCCTCCTAGCGTCGCTAAAACGACAGCGCATGTGCGTGACGGTATTGACCTGAAACGCATCATGATCACGGTTTGGCTATGTACCTTCCCGGCCATGCTGTTCGGTATGTGGAATGCTGGCTGGCAGGCTAATGTCGCCATTGATGCGGGCTATGCCTCGATGGGCGGCTGGCGCGAAGCAATCATGATGACCCTGGCGTCTGGGCATGATGCCAACAGTTTGTGGGCAAACTTCGTTTTAGGTGCAACCTACTTCTTACCTATCTACTTAGTTACCTTTGTAGTGGGTGGTTTCTGGGAAGTACTGTTTGCCATCAAACGTGGCCATGAAGTCAACGAAGGTTTCTTCGTAACGTCTGTGCTGTTTGCATTGGTTCTGCCCTCAACCATCCCTCTTTGGCAAGTTGCCTTGGGTATCACCTTTGGTGTGGTTATCGGCAAGGAGATTTTTGGCGGTACCGGCAAAAACTTCCTCAACCCGGCGCTTACTGGCCGCGCATTCCTATACTTTGCTTATCCGGCGCAGATTTCCGGTGATGCAGTATGGGTAGCTGCTGACGGCTATACTGGCGCGACGGCACTCTCTATTGCGTTCCAAGACGGTATGTCTGCATTGACCAATACCTTCACCTGGTGGGATGCCTTCTTAGGCTTTATCCCAGGTTCAGTGGGTGAGGTCTCCACGCTGGCAATCTTCATTGGTGCAGCAGTACTGCTCTGGACGCGTATTGCTTCCTGGCGAATCATGCTCGGGGTGTTCCTCGGTATGGTGGTCACGAGTACGCTGTTTAACCTGCTGGGTTCCGAAACCAACCCCATGTTCGCCATGCCTTGGTATTGGCACTTGGTGATTGGTGGCTTCGCCTTCGGTATGGTGTTCATGGCGACTGATCCCGTGTCAGCCTCAATGACTAACCAAGGCCGCTTGGTATTTGGTGCGCTGATTGGTGTCATGACCGTTTTGATCCGCGTTGTGAACCCGGCCTTCCCAGAAGGCATCATGTTGGCGATTCTATTTGCTAACCTGTTTGCACCGCTGATTGATCATTTCTTCGTTCAGGCCAATATTAAACGCCGTATCAAGCGTACTGGCGTACCGGCCGAGGAGACTGCCTAATGGCACAAGGTAATAACTCCATCAAGAAGATCCTGATCGTGGCGTTCTCACTGTGTATCGTGTGCTCCGTCATTGTCTCGACTGCAGCGGTCGCATTGCGTCCAATGCAACAGCTTAATCAGGAGCTCGACCGTAAAACCAATATCTTGAACGTTGCCAGACTCTATGAGCCCGGCATGGACGTTGAAGAAGCGTTCCGCGAGCAGATAGTCGCTCGGGTCGTTGAATTGGAAAGCGGCGATTACACCGATGAGTTTGACCCCGATACTTTCGATGGCTTTGACGCCGCGCGGGATCCTGCAACGGGTCGCACGCTTTCCGGTGGCCGCGATATCGCTGGTCTATCGCGGGTAGAAAACTACGCTACCGTTTATCTGGTGGGCGATGAAGATGACCCAGAGCAGATTGTTGTACCTATTCGTGGTCAAGGCCTTTGGGGCTTGATGCGTGGCTTCCTAGCCGTAGAAGGTGATGGTAATACCATCGTCAGTATTACTTACTATGAGCATAGTGAAACACCAGGCTTAGGTGCTGAGGTTAACAATCCGCGTTGGCAAGCTCAGTGGGAAGGTAAAGAGATCTACGATGAAGAGGGCAACCTCACACCGGCGATCCACCTGACCAAAGGCGGTGCTAGTGGCGAACACGAAGTTGATGCGCTTTCTGGCGCTACGCTAACCAGTAACGGCGTGACTAACATGCTGCAGTTCTGGTTAAGCGAAGAAGGTTTCGGTCCGTATTTAGCCAAATTCCGCAGTGGTACTGAGCCGGAAGACGCCGAAGACACCGAAACCGACTTCGAAGACGTTGAGGGGGCCTGATCATGGCGGACGTAAATGCAAAGGGCGTTTTAACAGCGCCAATTTTTAAGAACAACCCTATTGCGCTGCAAATATTAGGGATCTGTTCGGCACTTGCGGTAACGACCAGCATGAGTGTTTCGCTGGTAATGGCGCTTGCGGTTATATTCGTAACGGCTTTTTCGAATCTGTTTGTATCGTTGATCAGGAATCATATTCCTTCTTCGATTCGTATCATCGTACAGATGACGATTATTGCGTCGCTGGTTATCGTGGTTGATCAGATTCTTAAGGCGTATGCCTATGAGATGTCTAAGCAGCTTTCGGTCTTTGTTGGTCTGATCATTACTAACTGTATCGTAATGGGCCGTGCCGAAGGTTTTGCAATGACCAACACGCCAGGTATGTCGTTCCTGGACGGTGTTGGTAATGGTATCGGCTACGGCTTTGTACTGATGGTGGTTGGTTTCTTCCGTGAGTTGCTGGGTGCAGGTAGCGTATTTGGCTTTACCATCCTGCCTACTGTGCAGGACGGTGGCTGGTACGTGCCCAACGGTTTACTGCTGCTACCGCCGTCGGCCTTCTTCATTATTGGCTTAATGATTTGGGTGATTCGCGCGGTTAACCCCGAGCAAGTTGAAGACAACGAGTTCAAGATGAAGCAAAACACCAAGCCACAGGAGGCCGTGTAATATGGAACACTATCTGAGCCTTTTCGTTGCTTCGGTCTTCGTCGAGAATATGGCGCTGGCCTTCTTCTTAGGCATGTGTACTTTTTTGGCGGTGTCCAAGAAAGTCTCTTCTGCCTTCGGCCTGGGTATTGCCGTTATCGTTGTACTGACCGTAACGGTTCCGGTTAACAACCTGGTATTCACCTACCTGCTTCAAGAAGGTGCATTAACCTGGACCGGTATTAGCGGCGCTGAGAACATTGATCTTTCGTTCCTTGGCCTGCTCTCCTATATCGGTGTTATCGCTGCCCTCGTACAGATCATGGAAATGTTTCTTGATAAGTACGTGCCTGCGCTCTACAACGCGTTGGGTGTCTTCCTGCCGCTGATCACCGTTAACTGCGCCATTCTAGGTGGCGTACTGTTCATGGTTGAGCGTAACTACAACTTCGGTGAAGCAGTGGTTTACGGCTTTGGCGCTGGTACTGGTTGGGCGCTAGCGATTACTGCATTGGCAGGTATCCGTGAAAAGCTGAAGTACAGCGATGTGCCGGGTGGCCTGCAAGGGCTGGGCATTACTTTCATCACCGTAGGTCTGATGTCGTTGGGCTTTATGTCCTTCTCTGGCATTCAGCTCTAAACGGAGCCGGCTTTCCTGGCGGTGCTTAACGGCGCCGCCGGGTTACAGGAAACCTCCAGCAATAGGAAACCGACATGGTTGATACAACTGTCATCTTGCTCGGTGTTGTCATGTTCACGGTCATCGTTATCAGCTTAACGGCGATCATCTTGGCAGCGCGAAGCAAGCTCGTGAGTAGCGGGGACGTGACCATTGAGGTCAATGGCGACCCCGAGCATACGTTAACGACCCAAGCCGGTGGCAAGCTCCTAAACACGCTTGCTGCTAACGGCATCTTTCTCTCTTCCGCCTGCGGTGGCGGCGGCTCTTGCGCCCAGTGCAAATGCCGCGTGGAAGAGGGCGGCGGCTCTATTCTGCCGACCGAAGAATCACACTTCACCATGCGTGAGAAAAAAGACGGATGGCGTCTATCTTGTCAGGTACCTGTTAAACAGGACATGAAGGTAGAAGTGCCTGAAGAAGTCTTTGGTGTGAAAAAGTGGGATTGTGAGGTTATTGCTAACCCTAACGTTGCCACATTCATCAAAGAGCTGAACCTGAAGCTGCCTGAAGGTGAAGAAGTTGCCTTCCGTGCGGGTGGCTATGTACAGCTGGTGGCACCGCCTTACGATATCAAATTCTCTGATTTTGATATTGAGGATGAGTACCGTGGTGATTGGGATAAATTTGACATGTTCAAAATTTCCCACAAGAACAATGAGGAAGTGATTCGCGCATACTCTATGGCGAACTACCCTGATGAAAAGGGTATGCTCAAGTTCAACATTCGTATCGCCACACCGCCTCCTGGCACCAACCATCCGCCTGGCCTGATGTCTACGTTCGTCTTTAATCTTAAAAAAGGCGACAAGGTCACGGTAATGGGGCCGTTTGGTGAGTTCTTCGCCCGCGATACCGATGCCGAAATGATCTTTATCGGTGGTGGTGCGGGTATGGCGCCTATGCGTAGTCATATTTTTGACCAGCTGAAGCGCTTGAAGTCTGACCGTAAAATCTCTTTCTGGTATGGCGCACGTTCCTGGCGTGAGACCTTCTACAACGAAGAGTATGACCAGTTAGCCGAAGAGTTCCCGAACTTTAAATGGCACTTGGCGCTTTCTGATCCGCAACCGGAAGACAACTGGGAAGGGCCGACAGGCTTTATCCATAACGTCTTGTATGAAAACTATCTGAAGGACCACCCGGCGCCTGAAGATTGTGAGTACTACATGTGTGGGCCGCCAATGATGAACGCCTCGGTTATTAAGCTGCTGCTTGATATGGGCGTTGAGCCTGAAAACATCCTATTGGATGATTTCGGTGGCTAATACATCGATGTGAGATCGATAGTAGTGATGAGCGGGGCTGGCCTTTTGGTTGGCCCCGTTTGTATATCAATCTTGGTATTTTAGTTTTTGCAGTTGGTTTTTTTAGATAACTTTTAGCCGATAGTATCAGTTAATCGGTTGCCCACGCGCTGATAACGCTAGGCCAGCTGAGGTATAATCGAGGAACGATAACTATCCGTGAGGCACTTATCTGATCCGCTGATGTCGGCAGATAAGGCAAATAACGTAAAGATAGCAGTGTTGGAGATTAATATGGCGATGTGGCTACTGGTATTTGGCTTTATGGCACTCATCATGACCGCCATGGCGGTTGGCGTCATTATGGGCCGTCGGCCTATCGCAGGTTCCTGCGGTGGTTTGAATCAAATTGGTATGAAAGATGGCTGCGACATCTGTGGTGGTAAGGATGAAGTATGCGAAGAAGAGAACCGCAAGCGTGGCAGTATTCGCCGTCGTAGCGATGAAAGCCGTGGTGCCGACCTAGGCTATGATGCAACTCGTCGATAACTTGATGAGTGATGAGCAGCTAAAGGCGCTTCTCTATTAACAGCGACTTTACCCTTAACCATGCATATGGGCGGGGCGTGTTTTTTAACGTGAAGAGGGGACGCAAAAAGTATGGCGGTTCACAATTACGATGTCGTGGTGATCGGTACGGGGCCTGCAGGAGAAAGCGCTGCGATTAACGCTGCCAAACATGGTAAGCGCGTGGCGATTATCGAAAAGCAGGCCCAGGTAGGGGGTAATTGTACCCACTGGGGAACAATTCCTTCTAAAGCGTTACGCCATCAGGTTAAACAGATTATGGCGTTTAACACTAACCGTATGTTCCGCGATATTGGTGAGCCACGTTGGTTCTCTTTTCCAAAAGTCATGGAGCGTTCACGCGGTACCATCGACAAACAGGTAGAGATGCGCACGACATTCTATGCGCGTAATCGTATCGACTTGTTTCATGGTGTGGCCCGTTTCAAGGATGAGAACACCCTGCTAGTAAGAGACCGTCAAGAGGGGATGGAAGAGCTGGTGGCCAAGAAAATTGTGATTTCCACCGGATCACGCCCTTATCGACCGGCAGATATAAACTTCCGCCACCCGCGCATTTATTGCTCCGATACAATCTTAAGCCTCAACCATACGCCGCGTACTCTGGTGATTTTTGGCGCTGGGGTAATTGGCTGTGAGTATGCGTCAATCTTTTCGGGGTTAGGCGTCAAGGTTGACCTGATTAACAACCGCGATAGCCTGCTCTCTTTCTTGGATGGCGAAATTAGCGACGCACTCTCTTATCACTTGCGCAAGCATGGCGTGCTAGTTCGTCATAACGAAGAGTATGACAGCGTTGAAGGCGATGAGTCTGGCGTTGTCGTGCGGCTTAAGTCGGGCAAAAAAATCCGCGCGGATGCTTTTTTGTGGGCTAACGGTCGCACAGGGAATACCGATAGTCTCGGGCTTGAGAATATCGGCCTTACGGCAAACGGGCGTGGTCAATTGAGTGTGGATGAGCACTACCGTACTGAAATTGCACATATCTACGCCGCTGGCGATGTGATTGGTTGGCCGAGTCTGGCAAGTGCGGCTTATGATCAAGGCTTAAACTCATGTAATGAGCTGCTTGATAAAGAGTTTAGATTCGTCAGTGATGTACCCACCGGGATCTATACGATTCCCGAGATTAGCTCTTTTGGTCCTAATGAGCGAGAACTGACGGAAGCCAAGGTGCCTTACGAAGTTGGCAAAGCGTTCTTCAAGGATACCGCACGAGCGCAAATTACCGGCGATACGGTGGGAATGTTGAAGATCCTGTTTCATCAGGACACTTTGGAAATACTTGGGATTCACTGTTTTGGTGATCAGGCGTCTGAGATTCTGCATATCGGCCAAGCTATCATGCAGCAGAAGGGCGATGCCAATACACTTAAATACTTTGTAAATACTACCTTTAACTACCCGACTATGGCAGAAGCTTACCGGGTAGCTGCACAGAACGGGCTAAACCGGGTTTTTTAAAATCGCTTTTAACGACACCGCTATGAATCGCTGGACTGGCTCATCAGTTGATGAAAGTAGTTTTTCTCATCGAGATTAGATGCTGGGTGTGAAATGGGTGGCAACATGCTTTCTACGCGGTTGCGCCCATTTGTCTTCGCTGCATAAAGTGCTTTATCCGCAAATGAATAGAGCTGTTCAAAAGTATGTTCATCCCCAGTGCCAGTTGTTACGCCTATGCTGATGGTCAGCCTCACGCCTGTGGCTATACCCTCAAACTGCATATTTTCGATTTCAAGGCGGAACCGATCTGCGACTTGAAGTGCATCATAGGTATATGTGTTGGGCATCAATAGGCAGAATTCTTCGCCACCGATTCTTGCAAATATATCTGAGGGTCGGCTCAGGTTACCTAAACGGCCACTGATCTGGCGCAATACTTCATCCCCCGTAGGATGACCATAGCTATCATTGATGCTTTTAAAGTAATCAATATCTAATACTAGTAAGCTGAGCGGGGTTTTGTCTCGCTGGGCTTGGGTCAGAGCGGCAAGTGCTACATTAACCAAATGGCGGCGGTTATAGAGACCGGTTAACTCATCCGTTAGCATAAGTTTTTGCATCAGATTACGTTGGTGACGCAAGTGAAGCACGGCCATACAGAGGGTAATCGCAGCGCTAAATACCAGTACCAGTAACACACTCATGGAAATAGATAGGCGCTGCATAGCAAGTCGTTGCTGCTGTGACAGCCCTTGAAGCTCATAAAGTAGTTCGCTATAAAGCCATTCCTGCTTGTTGTTAAGTTCAATGGCGCTATGCTGCAGGGTTTGAATGAGCTCGGGACGTGATGGCGCTGCTTGTACCACCAGATTTAAGCGTGAAAAACGGTTGTGCAACTCGTAGAAGTGATTGCTTAGAGAAATCACATTGGCATTGAGAAAGCGGTGGTGCTCAATATTATTTTTTATATCATCCAAATGCTTTTTTGAAACTGAAAAAAAATGTCCGATATTTTCAATATGTTGAATATTGGCTTGATGATTGCGTGCTGTAGTAGGGAGGCGCGGCTGAGGAATGGACTGCTGTGCCAGCATGATGTCGCTAATTAATGAGGTGTAGTCAGCACTCGCACGTTGGCAAGCGTTGTTAACATAATTGCCCAGAATAGCCGACATCGCGATAAAAATGACGGCGAATATCATCGTTAGACGCCAGCGTGACTGGTGCCAAAGGCGCTGAATAATCATCACTTTAGAGTAAGCGTTTGAATATTATAGACGCCCCTTATTGCTAAGTAATTAATTAGCAAGGGATGACTTATAAAATGGAAATATTTCTTCAAAAAATACTTTTGAAGCAATATCCAGTTCTGCATGGCACCTCTCCCATCAATGGTTAGGTATACCCATGGACTGTTTAAGAACTATAAGCGTCTGTTTGTTGACCAATATGCAATATAACGTGTATTAATGAAAAAAAACAATAACTTACGATCAGTAAGCGTTATGATTCATCGTACATTGCCTTGCTAGCCTTAGCTTATAGCTTGAACCTTAGGGCCTTTAAAGAATCCTTCCTTCTACTAATTAAGCACTCTTACAAAGCGCTCGCCATCCCTCAAATTTACCAATCTTAGTATTATAGATGTACTTGCAGCTATTATTAATTTGTTTGCTACAAGTATTTTAACAATTATTTATGAGTTGCTCTTATATTAAGGGTTTATCATATCTAGCGCTAAACCTGCTTGCTCTTGCCAGCTACCTTCTAGGGAAGACGCCTTAGTCAATGCTTCACGCGCTGCTTCAGGGGAGCCATGTTGCAACAGTATCAGCCCCAGGTTTAACCAAGCAGCGCCCATCGTGGGATCAATCTCAGTCGCCAATTGAAAGGCTTCACGCGCTTCGTCAGGCTGCTGATTCGCATAGAGTGCATTACCCAGTGCAAATCGCCCTATGGCATTGCCAGGAAAACGCTCTACAAACGCCTGCCAGCTTGAAAGTGTAGCATCGGTTCCGTGATTTTCTTCATAGGCACTAATGGCTTCAAGCGCGTTTCTCGCTGTAATACCCTGAGGTAACGTACCGGGTTCAGCGACGACAAATCCCCAACGTTCTGTACGTGCCCAGGTGGCATCAAAGCGGCTAAATGACACGGTGTGGCGCTCAATGTCACCGCTACGCAGAATCAGTGTCTCATTAGGCAAGTCGTAGCCAATAGCCACCGCGTAGTGCCACATAGGGTAGATGGGCAGGGATAAATTCTGCATCACTACCACGGGGTCTCCCGCTGCTAAATGGCCCAATAGCGTGTCCATGGTGCCGCGTATAGGAAAGGCTAGCTGTTCATAGCGCCGCACAGTGGCTAGCATTTCAGGCTGCACACTGCCGTCACGTTCGGGTAAAAAAACCTGAGGGATGAGTTGGTCAACATCCGCTTCTATGCCTTGATGATTAAGTACCATCGCAAGCGTTGCAGGGCCGCATTGAAACTCCGTTTGGGCATAAAACGGTACGCTTTGCAGTTCTACCTGCGGAGGTAGATCACTGTAAGTACTTTGCAGTAATACCGGATTGCGGGCACAGGCCGTGAGTAACAGCAGTAGAATAAAAACGCCCGCTAAGCGGGCGTAAGAAAGTGTCTTACTTTTTAAAAATACCGTATTCATGTGCTGCCTATTAACGCGTAAACGGATAGACGTCAGTCAGGCCGAGAATATCGGTGATCAGTAGAATGATAAAGACAGCAAACAGTGCCCCGATAACGCCGCCGCCAGCACCGGCAGGCAACATTTCCAACTGCTCAGCCATTTGTTGTGCTTCTGCATCACTCAGTGCCGCAACGCGAGCATCTACTTCATCAAGATCAACACCCTGTTTTAGCAGCTGATCTTGTACATCAGCACGGGCTAGAATTTCGTTGATACGTTCACGGTCAGCGCCAGCACGATCACCTGCTAAAACAGCCTGGGTAGTGACTAAGTCCATTGATTGGGGAGCAGTAGGTGCAGCTGCTAGGGGTAAGCTGGTAAACACCAGCACTGCAATTAGCAGAGTCGAGAGGTAGGCACGCAATGTCTTCATCGTCTTCTTCCTTAGACTAGTCGGGTGGGGGACAAGCTTTTTTTTGGCTTGAATCAACAGTATAGAAACAATCTGTGTGTTTTTTAAGCCCCATGTACAAAGTACACATTTTTTGCACTAACGGCGCTGATTAGCCATGGGGGTTAACGCGGTACGTCCAGGCGGTTTCAGAGAGTAACCCGCGGCCACCGGCCATCGTCATGGCTAAATCGTGCAAGCCGGGCCATAGCGGTACTGGGGCGGCACCTTTTACCGCCAAATCGAGCCGTTGGGCCATCAGAAGCAATTTATGCAGCCGTTTCATTGGCAGCCGACCAATGGCTTTCTGGTAAGCGGGGCGGCGCTTATCAAAGATCATGGGCTTTTGGACTTTGCATGCGTGTTCAAAACTTTGCCCTTGATCCAAATGCTGATGCAGCGAGAGCAGAGTGCGCAGTTCACGGCTAAGTGCCCACAACACAATCGGCGCCTCGACTCCTTCACTGCGCAAACCATTGATGATTCGTGACGCGCGGCTGGGTTCACCTTTCAAACAGGCATCCGCCAGGTTAAAAACATCAAAGCGTGTGCTGTCTTCCACGCCCTGGGCGATGCTTTCAACGTTCAAGCGCGTGCCCTGGGGGTGAATCAATGCCAGCTTCTGCAGTTCCTGATCAGCTGCGAGTAGATTACCTTCGGTGCGCTCACCCAGTAGGCGGGCGGCGTCCAAGTCAATCTGTACGCCATGAACCGAGGCGCGGTCACGTAACCAATAGCCTAAGCGCGAGGCATCTACCGGCCACACCGGTACGAACAATCCATGCTTATCCAGCGTTTTAAACCAGGCGGCTTTTTGCTGCTTGGCATCTAGCTTACCCATGCTAATCAGCAGTACATCATCACTGTTTTCAATGGTTTCGGCATGCTCTGCCAGCGCTTTGCTGCCTTCCTGACCAAGCTTGTGGTTGCCCAGGCGCAGTTCCAGCAGCTTACTGGTCGCGAACAGAGAAAGGTTGCTGGACATTTCGATCAAGCGCCCCCAGGCAAAGTTGGGCTCAACGTCCAGCACTTCGCGCTCTTCAACGCCCGCCTGGCGGGCGGCAGCCCTTACAGCATCGCAGGCATCGCGATGCTGTAAGGGCTCATCGCCCGCCACAATCACCACGCGAGGGAGCTTTTTTGCCAACGCAGCGGGTAGCTGATCAGCAAATACTTTCACTGCATGCCCTCAACATTAGCCAAGCGTTCGATGATGCGTTGAGACAGCTGACGTGAAAGCGACTGCTCAGCTTCTTGCATTAGCGTTTCGCGGTTGAGCAGGTCGTCATCACTAACCCGAATACGCGTACTGGTTGAAAGCGTAGCGTTATTGATGTGATAAGCATTGGAGGCACGCTCTTGTACCGACAGCGTGGTGCTGAGCACTAATTCATGCTCACGGCTAGCCCGGCTATCAACACCCAAGCGCCTATCGATCAATGAAGGCGTTCCCAGGGTAACGCGCCAAGGCGCACCTGCTTCAACCTGAGTGCCTAGCTGTTGCAGCCGGATAGCTACCTGCTGTGCAACGGCGCTATTGCTATCGCCTTCTAAAGAGAGCGTTGGCAGGGTGGGCATCGATTCACTGCCCCGTAGCCTAAAGCCACATGCGCTCAGCAACACCGCCGCGGAGGCGGCGATGCTTGCGCTTAGAAACGTGCGTCGGTTCATCCGCTCACCACAATATTGACCAGTTTGCCGGGTACCACGATCACTTTACGCACGGTGTTGCCCTCAAGGAAGCGCTGAACATTTTCATGCTCCATCGCTAGTTTCTCGATAGACGCTTTATCGGTATTTGCCGCTACTTCAAGCCGCGCGCGCAGCTTACCGTTCACCTGTACCACTAGCTCAATGGTATCCCGGGTGAGGGCAGACTCATCGACCACAGGCCACGTTGCTTCAATGGCGGGACCGGTGTGACCCAGCGCTTCCCAGAGGCTATGGCAAAGGTGCGGGGTAATCGGCGCAAGCAGCAACACGCCTGCTTCAAGCGCTTCCCGAGTCACCGCCAAACCAAGCTCGGAGGTATCTTCAAACTTGCCAATAGCGTTGGAGAGCTCCATTACCGCAGCAATAGCGGTATTGAAGGTGGTGCGGCGGCCAATGTCGTCGCTGGCTTTCTTGATCGTCTCGTGGGTTTTACGGCGCAGCGCTTTTTGATCGTCATTAAGCGCGCTGATATCGAGTGTGCCGGGTGTACCTGCCGCCAAGTGTTCGTTCACCTGACGCCATAGGCGCTTAAGGAAGCGGTGGGCGCCTTCAACGCCAGAGTCCGACCACTCCAACGACTGCTCGGGCGGTGCGGCAAACATCATAAACAGACGCACGGTATCGGCACCGAACTTGTCAATCATCGACTGCGGGTCAACGCCGTTGTTTTTCGACTTGGACATCTTCTCGATGCCGCCCATCTCAACCGGTTCGCCGTCGCTCATCAAAATGGCGCTCAGAGGGCGGCCTTTCTCGTCCCGCTTCACTTCCACATCCGCAGGGTTAAACCACTGCTTGCCGCCGTTGTCGGTAGAGCGGTAGAAGGTCTCAGCGATCACCATGCCTTGAGTCAGCAACTGCTGGAACGGCTCGTCAGAATCGACCAAACCGAAGTCACGCATTAACTTGTGGAAGAAGCGCGCATACAGCAGGTGCAAAATAGCGTGTTCGATACCGCCAATGTAGAGATCCACCGGTAGCCAGTAGTTGGCACGGTCATCCAGCATGGCTTCAGTGTTATCGGCACAGCAGAAGCGGGCGTAGTACCAGGAGGACTCCATAAAGGTGTCGAAGGTGTCGGTTTCGCGGGTCCAGCCGTCGCCCAGGTCAGAGAACGCTGGCATTTTTTTCAGCGGCGAACCGGAGGCATCCACAGTCACTTCCATGGGCAGCGATACCGGCAGCTCGTCATCAGTCAATGGTACGGTTTGACCTTCCGGGCCGTATTTAACCGGAATCGGCGCGCCCCAGTAGCGCTGGCGGGCAACACCCCAATCGCGCAAACGGTAGTTGGTTTTGACTTCGCCACGACCCAGTTCAGCAAGCTTGGCGGCAATGGCATCAAACGCCTGCTCAAAGCCAAGGCCATCGAACTCACCGGAGTTCACCACGGTGCCGTACTCGGCGTAAGCCGCCTCGGAAATATCCGCAGGCTGGCCGCTCTCATCGGCAATCACCGCTTTAATAGCAACGCCGTATTTGGTGGCAAACTCCCAGTCGCGCTGGTCGTGGCCGGGCACCGCCATTACCGCACCAGTGCCAAACTCCATCAGCACGAAGTTAGCCACATAGACAGGCACTTCATCGCCGGTCAGCGGGTGAACCGCCAGATGGCCGGTGGCCATGCCTTTTTTCTCTTTGGTGGCCATTTCGGCTTCAGTGGTG
The DNA here is from genome assembly GCF_011050415.1 of Halomonas sp. Taxonomy (GTDB): domain Bacteria; phylum Pseudomonadota; class Gammaproteobacteria; order Pseudomonadales; family Halomonadaceae; genus Vreelandella. The sequence continues at coordinate 4,722 of NZ_DRFS01000003.1, read as the reverse complement.
CCGCCTTTGGCACACTCTTCGCAAAATGCCGCCAGCTCACTGTTTTGCTCCGCTGCCTGCTTAGCCAGCGGATGGCCTGCGGCAACGGCCACGTAGGTCACACCTAACAGCGTATCAGGGCGGGTGGTGTAAACCGCCAATGGATCATAGGTGCTACCGTCTTCAGCCTTAATATCAAAGGTCAGCTCAACGCCACGGGATTTCCCAATCCAGTTACGCTGCATGGTTTTGACCTGCTCAGGCCACTCGACTTTATCAAGATCGGCCAGCAGCTCGTCGGCGTAGTCGGTAATCTTCAAGAACCACAGCGGGATCTCTTTGCGCTCAACCAATGCGCCGGAACGCCAGCCACGGCCATCAATCACCTGTTCGTTAGCAAGTACGGTTTGATCAACCGGGTCCCAGTTCACCGTGGACATCTTCTTATAGACCAAGCCTTTTTCGACCAGCTTGGTGAAGAACCACTGCTCCCAGCGGTAGTAGCTGGTATCGCAGGTGGCGAATTCACGGCTCCAGTCGTAGGCAAAGCCCAGCGCCTTCAACTGATTGCGCATGTAATCAATGTTCTGGTAGGTCCACTCGGCGGGCGGCACCTGATTCTGGATGGCGGCATTTTCCGCCGGCATACCGAAGGCATCCCAGCCCATGGGCTGCATGACATTTTTACCCTGCATGCGCTGGAAACGAGAGACAACGTCGCCGATAGTATAGTTACGCACATGGCCCATATGCAGCTTGCCGCTGGGGTAGGGGAACATGGAGAGGCAGTAGAACTTCTCGCGATTAGCATCCTCTACGGCTTTGAAGCACTGATGTTTGTCCCAGTACTGCTGGGCGTCGCGTTCGATATCACGAGGGTTGTATTGTGCGTCCATCGGTTTATTAATGCCTTGGCGTATTCGCCCAAAAGGGGCGCAAAGTGAATGTTAGATGACTACTGTCAGATAAGTGAGGTCGATTGTATCCTATGCAGGTGTATCCTTGAACGGTAAGCCGAGGATAGGAACTGCATGCGTCGACAAAAGGAGAGGTACCATGAGTGAACAACAGAATGACAATCGCCTACGCGAAGGCTACGAACGACTGCTGGAGCGGTTGCAGGGCGGCGCTAACGAGCTAACCTGGGAAAACTTACAGAAGGATTTGGACGACGCGGTTGAGTTTGAATCTGAGCTGGAAGAGTACACCAAAGACGAGCTAGCGCTGCTGCGTGCCTGGCTAGAGCGCGATCTTAAAGATATGCGCTACTACATGGCGGACACCGGCAAGCAAGTCGCCAGCTGGTTGGGTATTGATCTTGAAGGTCTTTCCCGTCGCGTGGCGGAGTCGTTGCTCTCCATTGCTGACCGCAGCGTGGTAGACCGCGAGCGCTTTGAAGAGGACTTAGAAGCCGCCCGCGCCGACTACTGCGAAGGTGAAATGGCAGCACCCGGTTTAATGGCCTGTACCCATTGCGACGCCCAAGTAATGCTGCCTAACGTGGCGCGGCTGGAGCCTTGCCACCAGTGCGGTCATCGCTACTTCTACCGCTTCCCCAATAAAATCGTCGAGACCTAAGCGAGCCGGTTAACCCACTATATAACTGACGCCTGCGATCGCGACCAGCGAAAGCAGGCTCATCACCGCCGCGTAGAGCAGGTTGTTTTTCATCATGCGATAACCGCTCACCCCATAACGCCCCTGTAGCGAAAGGTTGATCCCCGAAAGCGGCCCCACGCTGGTACCCACCGCCCACGAACTCAATGCCACAAAGGCAAACAAAGTCTGTTCGCCGCTCTGCAGGTTCAGTATCGACGCCAGTACGGAAACGCCAATAATTGGGTGAAGGCCCACCAGCGCGCTTAAGGTAATCGCCGCAAAGCTGACCATCGCCTGAGGCGTGCCGAAACGTGTGAACAGGGTCCAATCGCTACCTGCCGCAGCACTAACCAGCGTCGAAAGGCCAATCGTCAAAAGCCCCGCGGCTAAAAACAGCGAAATCTCCCCGCGCATAGCGGGTAGCCGCGTAGTGGTGTGCTGACGAATGCGCCGTAAGGTAAAACGTGGCCCCTCGCGGAGGTTGCTCAGCACCGCCACGCCAGGCAGCAGAAAGGTAATAATGCTGACGATAGTAAGGGAAGGGGTGAGCCAAAAGTGAAACAGCATCACCAGTGCCGCCATGCCCACCGGCATCAGTAGGCTGCGCGGCGACAACGAAAAACCATCTACTTCGGTAAGATCAAATCGGCGTCTTAGTTCAAGTGTGGTTAACAGCCCCGACAGCATTGCCATGGGAAAACCCACCACGGCAATTTGCGCGTACTGCACATCGGGTACCAACGCGATCACCACCGCCATGGAAGCAAAAAACGGTGACCACAACGCCGCACTTGAAAGCCCACGGTTAAGCGCCAGTAGTTGCGGAGTCGTCAGCGGCCCACGCCGAGCCAGTTTATCGCCCACCATAAACACGGTAGAGAGATTCAAAATCGTGCCCAGAAAGTGAACCCCCAGCCAGGTACGTAGAATACCCCCCGCGCCAGTCACCCGCTGGCCCGTTGCACCCTTAGTGCCTTGCTTACCAATCAACGAAATAAAACTAACGCCCACCAGCATCGCCGCCACAAAGGCATTACCCTGCAACATCGCGGGCCAATCCACCTCATCGCCATACATAAACCGCGCCACCAGAAGCATCAGCGTACCCAGCGCCATCAACACTCCCGCCTGAATTCGCGACCGCCGAGGAATATCTGGCCACAGCAACAAAACCGCCGCCCACAACAAATAGCTCACCGCATGAGCAGTGCCCAACCAGCCAGTAAAGCCAATAATTTGCGCGATCAAACCAAGCAGAATCAGCACGCCCGCCAAGCGCTGCCGAGAAGAAGTCTCTTGCATGCAAAACCCTTAATAGTGAATTAGCAGGCTAATCGGATTTGCAAAAGAAGGCCAGCAGTAAGCTAAGAGTTAGGGGGAGGGGCTTTTCGTAGCGCCTAATAACGAGCGAGCCAGTGCCCTTGGTTGCCACTAATACATACATAGCCACATTTCGTAGCGCGTGGTAACGACTTTGCGAGGAACGAGCAAATAAGGCACCCGCGAAAGCATCGCGCAGCGATGCCGGGCCAACGCCACCAAACGAGCATGCAGCAAAAAAAAAATCACCTAAAAAATAACTTCATTAAACCCGATGTAGCCAAATTTGTAGCGCGTGGTAACGACTTTGCGAGGAACGAGCTAATGAGGCACCCGCGAAAGCATCGCGCAACGATGCCAGGCCAATGCAGCCAACCGTGACATACAGCAAAAAGTTCACCTAAAAAAATAATGACATTGCACTCGATGCAGCCACATTCCGTAGCGCGTGGTAACGAATCTGCGAGGAACGAGCAAATGAGGCACCCGCGGGAGCATCGCGCAGCGATGCCAAGACAAAACCAAGTAAGTCATTCAACTTAAATACAACGTATTTTCTCACCAAGGTACGTGACCTAAGCCAGATTTATGAATAAAGTATGATTAATAAGGTAAGCGCGGTCGCAGACGGAGCGTTTTAATGTGCTCCGAATGCACCGGGGCGGTAGCGTGGTTGCGCTTTAACGCATTCGACTAAAGGCCTGCGCGCACCTGCAAATTCCTTTCCCTCTTTTGGGTGCCCATCAAGTGCATATTTCCGGACAATTGGGCTAAAACGTGCATAACTTCTTCGTGAGAAAGCACCACAGGCAATCGGCGTGGGCGTTTTGCTCGTGAGAAATTTCCGATTTCACCCAGCGGTTGTTCTAGAACGTGGCGATAAAGAAAAACGAGTGCATTTAATGCTTGATTTTGGGTTGCCGCCGTCACATTACGTTCCGCTGCGAGGTGTTCCAAGAATGTTTTACCTCGGAAGCACCCATGTTGGCGGGATGGCGTATCCCATGAAAACGAATGAAGTAGCGTATCCAATAGCAATAGGTCTTTTCGGTACGTGGACTGTAGCGTTTTACTAGGAGAGTAGCTTGGACTCTGTCCATCAAACGCGGGGATCCTGTCTGCATGCTCATCTAATGCTCCCGTAATAATGCTGTTTATACACACAGTATTATTGGGATGACAAAAAATGCAAGCATGCGGATTTTGGATATACTGCCAAACTATTGTTAATTTTATTAAAAATCAATTGATTAGTGCTGTTTTAACGCGCGCGATAAGAATGTTGAACAGCGCAGCACGTTCATTCAATATCAGTACGTGCTGTCTAATCAATGTTACGTGTTCAACTGAGTGAATTATGGAAACAATCGAAATTAAAGAGTTTTCCGAAGAGGTGTTATCAGCACTCAATATGCTGATCCCTCAGCTATCCTCGTCGGCAACGTCTCTCGATGAGGCTACTCTTAGGGATATAATCGATAATTCGTCAAGTCACCTCGTAATGGCTAAGGAAGGCAGTACATACTATGGTGCGCTTACCTTGGCTGTCTTCCCAATACCTACCGGAATTCGAGCATGGATTGAAGACGTAGTGGTCTCTGAGGAGGCACGAGGCAAAGGAGTCGGTAAACTTCTCTCTACGTATGCATTGGAGCTAGCCAATACATTAGGCGCTAAAACCGTCGATTTGTAGTGGCATAGTGAATTTGGCCACCTAATTAGAGGTGCTAATATGCACCAAGACATCACTAGGTGGCAGCATGGCAACAAGACCAAAACGTAACTTTAGCCCTGAATTCCGGCTCGAAGCAGCACAGCTAGTCG
>NZ_DRFS01000002.1 GCF_011050415.1 Halomonas sp. | reverse complement strand
TGATCAACGACTAGCTGTGCTGCTTCGAGCCGGAATTCAGGGCTAAAGTTACGTTTTGGTCTTGTTGCCATGCTGCCACCTAGTGATGTCTTGGTGCATATTAGCACCTCTAATTAGGTGGCCAAATTCACTATGCCACTACACATCCACAGGCGTGGGCCGTAATGAAAAAATCCGATTTTGGCTGCGCCCTCAATCAGTTTGACATCACTTTCAAGCCAAAGTGATGGCCGTATGTCACTTTTCCCATAATGATGTTCATTAGTTTGAACTACTGGTGCAGCCCCATATTCACAACGAATAGTTGTTCCACTTACAAAGAAACGCCAAGCAAGTCCTCGGATAAGCTCCTTTGTAAGTTTCTGTCCCCCTTTACTTTTACATTTCGGACATTCTTCTGATGACTCAAGGCCAATTTTGTATGCATCAATCCTTAGCCCTTCATCTTCAAAACAATCTGAGCAAAGTAATATGGAGTCATCATCTGTTGTTAGTTCTTGCATGCTGATGCCTCTTTCTGCCTAACGCCAAGTTCAATTGCCAACTGCTGACGCTAATTTTGGAAACCAAAATTCGTGACAGCAGACGGTCAATTGTAACGCTTGTTAGGTAACATTTTTATTAGACCAGTAGATCTATTGGTTTAATTTGTGGAGGAAGACAGTCACGTATAAATGGGTCCAAGAAGAATGACTTTGCTAGATTTTCTCTCCACTCCCCAACGATATGACATAACTTAGGTAAGTCGTTATCGTAAATACCTAACAACTGTAATGAATACATCATATTGTCAGTAAGCGCTTGGTTAACCAAACCAAGCTCCTTTACTACTGCCAAGGTAGCTTTTTGAACATCTCTTGCTTCATTTTCATCCCAACTCTCAGGCCACTCATGATAATGTTTGAAATAGTTAGCTACAGCATCAATAGCTTCTATTTGAGAAACTGTGCATGAGTCGAGAAACATCGATTCATACTTTAAAATCCCACTTTTTCGATTTGGAAACCTACCTTTTTCATTACATGATTCTCTAATTTTTGAGAACAGAGAAACAGCTTGCGATATAGGAACTTGAGCTAATACAAATGCATTTCCAATGATAATGCCCATTTCTTCATAGGTTAACTCGCAAGGTACAGGCCAAAACTTTCTTGATACACCATACTCTCCCATATAAGATTGGAAATGCTCTTCAGCTTCATTGACACCATCTCGCAGAGAAACCGCAGCGCTAGTCATTGGCATGATCTTAAACGGATCACCTAATTCATCATGTAGTATCCTAACCTTTCGCCATTCTTCCAATATAACCTCCTTGTTACCTAACAGGTATCAGACTGCCTATCTTATGATTGAATGAACGCGCTGGCACTTTTTTCCGGCAAATGCAGCCTGTCAGATTCTCCCAAGCCTATGGTCCTTTGACTATTAATTTCCATTAGGCAATATAGCCAAAATTCGCGCTCTTGCTCCATTTCCAAGAGTGTCCGCTTTGCGTCGAAAACTGACTTTTAAACGTTCATATAGCAAATTTTATTATCACTGAATTGCCCTCATTCAAACCGCTGCTCGCGTTCCTCATCCTGCCGCTGTTCAATCACTTTCTCGTGTTCGATCCACATAACCAGTTTTGCAGCTACCGCTTTAGCAACCTCAGCAATCTCTGCGCTCTCATGTTGTACCAATTTACCAATGGCATCCGCTCTAGGTTGCATCACGTTCGCGCGGCTACCAGACCAAGATGAAGGTGCGACACGCTCTGCAAATGCTTCCAGGATAGGTTCTGGCTCTGGAGCAGCTTCTAGCATTCTGATCGCAGCCTCCGACATCTTGACCACACGCTGATCTCCATCTTTTGACCAAATTTTGATACCCGACGCGACAGACGCCCATACGTGGGGATCGTTTCTGGTTTGGCACCACTCAATCAAGATGTCTACATTTATTTTGGCGAGAGGACACTGACGTAAGCCGCCATGGCGGATAAAGAACAATCGCCAACGTCGTTCTTCTTCAGCACCCACAAATACCCGATTGAGAAACGCTACTGGCATCACCGCAACGGTCGTCTCAATAGCATTTTCGAATGCATTAATGTAGCCATAATTTTCATCAACAACTTTAAAGATCGTGTCCAGCCACTCAATTTTTTTGTCCTCATTGCCATCGAAACTAAGCGTGGCGCCCACAACGGACTCCATTTGATGTGCCCCTATCCCTCCAGGATCACGCTGATCTTTTTGTAGCCTCTGGATCGCTGCTTTTAAGCCGACTAGCCGAAGCTCGGCGCCAAGCACATCCTCGCTTTTCTCTTTGCGATGTAGCTTCTTGCTCAGAGCACCCAAAACTACGTCATCACCGTTCGGTTTACTCAGGAGCCGTTGAGCTAGATCGAGAACACTGCCTCTAGGCAAATCAGCATACTCCTCCCTCCAAAGGATTGGTCCAAACATCCTCGGGTGAATGTCAGGATCATTCAGAACCGCCATGCAGCGGTCTAGGTCGGTTTCTGTGAACGCCCCCCAGGGATGTAAGCCGACTAATACGTTTCGGAGTTCAGGATAATATGCGCACTGGTCGAGTAGCTCTTGTGCGAGTGCAGGGTTAGCGGTGTTAGCTTCTTCGATGAAGCCAGCAAAAACTGCAAAATCCCTGTTGCCTCCCGGCTGCTGTTCCAGCTGATCGACGAGTTGCTGCCAAAAAAATCGTAAGTCATGTGCCCCCTTCGCTAACCCTCTCCCAAAAGCAATGCGATTGGGCATCCAGTCGTTGGAAAACAGCTCAGGACTCAACTCGTCGAGAACATGATCTGACGCCGCAAAGTCCGCACCCAATTGGAGCGTCTTAGCTTCAAGTCGCTTTTCAGCTTCGTGATAATTGTTGGTATCTTCATGAACAAAATTAGCATCTAGCTCCCAAAAGTCGCTATCCTTACTCAGCACATAAGTCATGATTGTTGAAATCAAATCATGGGGCTCTAGTTCTCTCTCAAGTGTCGAAAGACTGTCTGGTAGCGGCGCTGAATCAACTTCGTCTTTGCGCCTGATGTAGTCGAAATAGATAGTTGAACGTACTGCTTTCCAACCTTCGCCCCAAGGGTAGTAAGTATGTAACTGACGAGCCGCATCGACGAGTTTGTCCCTCATCGCTTCTTGGTGCCAAATCCCTCGAAACTCGTTGGCTAGGATCATACGTGCGGGGCCTTCAAGATCATAAACGCCGGAAGTACCCAATCGCACCGCAATGTCTATGAAGGCGCTACGCCAATTCATAAGTTCATCGGGGTTGGGTTGAAACCCAAAGTCTCTTGGCCGAGCACCAAATTCATTCGACCCGAATCCTGTCCATGGTGGCCCACCCAAAGCCGTCGAAAGCATCCTTAAGCCTATCGACCTGCGTCCAGCCATGCCTGATGAAAGGCATTCATCCATGATCGCAATGCGCTGGTTTAAAGAAGCATGTGTGCCAGACAAATATGCCTGGAAAAACCTCGTGATCTTATTTCGAACCGCATCATAATTATTGTTCTCATCTTCATGGTCCGCCACACGGATTAAAAGCCTGACACAACGTTCAAAGGCATTTTGTTCATATGCCAACGACTGTAAAAGATTAAGAATGGTTGTACGCTGTGAATTGTGAGGCGTTTCCATACCCTCAAAATCAGACACTGTAAGTTCTGATTCGATTCTATCTAGTAGTGCTTCAGGCGCGACCGGGCCGATATAGCTCAGCATTCTTCCTGCCATATCTTCCAGCACTAATATCTGCCCCAACAGACCATCTGGTTTAAGCCAGGCCTCAACGATCTCTTTCGCCACGGGGTGATCGTGCAACAGCCCCAGCCTGTGTGCGAACGACATTAGCAAGCGTTGACGACCGGGAGCTTCAAAGGACGCCCTTAGTTGATCAACTGGGATACTATCAAGTGCTGATGCTGCTAGCTTATTCGCAATGGCATGGGGCAGGATGGCTCTCCAATACCCCCTTTTCTGCAAAACATGGCGGTCCAGCATTTTTTTGACGGAGCGAAACAACTGGTTCTGAGAATGTCCTGAGATCGAGCCCAGTACTTCCAATTCACTTTGACCGTCTTCACGGGTTGAGACCGAGAACGAATATACGAGAGAAAGTATTTCAGCCTGTTCTCGAAGATTTTCATCTGGTTGATTACGCTGCTCAAACAAGCGGTTAAACAACTGTGTGTCAGAAAGCTGAGCCAAAGTCTCGCCTTCCTTTACTCTCTCGGCGATTGCCAAGGATACCCTCGCATTCCCATCAGCAAACTCAGCTATTCGGCGGGCGTTGTTCTGACCGACACCGGGAAAGCGACGGATTACAAGCTGCTCGGCCACATCCGGCCCAACGGCCTCTATATGTATTACCTCAGTTGTCTGTGGCTTATCGTCCTTGATGTCATACTCAACCGTGATGAGGCTTACTTCACCACCAGCGGATGTTACCTTGCTGGCCATAGATGAGTGCAAATCTGATGGGCAGTTGTCGAGAACCATGACTGCACGACGGCCCTCAGCAATAAGCCTGTCAAGCATAGCTGTTGCCGAAGGGTCTGGTTCAGCACCTGTATCGACATAGACAGCGATGGTCCGATCAAGAGCATCCTTTCCCAGCGTTTCATCGAAGAGTGCCTGCACGATTCTGGTCTTCCCGACGCCGGACAAACCCGTGATGCGAACCGCCTTCGCCGTATTCCGAATGAGACTCCTCATAGGTTCAATGGCTTCTTCTATACTAAGCTCCTGCCCCTTTCCTGATGGCAATGTAACGGTAACGCCAGGGGCAGAAATCAGTGTATCGTCGGCACCTTGAGGCGGATTGCTCCAAGCCCCATAGGGCTGCCAACCAGAATATCCTTGGCCGAGTTTTCCTTTCACCCACAGCATGACGGATGGGTGCTGACGCAGCCATTGAGTCAGCTTCGAGCGGTCGTAGAAGTCCAGGTGAATATTGCCGCCAAAGGGATTCTCCTTGACAGCATCCTGCATAGCTTTGAGGCGCACTTTCTTCATGGGAGGAGAGCAGTCATCAGCCAAGCTGACAATAATGTAGCTGCCACCCTTAGCTGCCTGCTCAGAGATAGTCGGTGATAGTTTTTTGGCAGAGAACATTTCCTTTGTGATCTCGGCCATCGGCATCGAATGTTTCTTGGCCTGTAGGATCGTATCTGGCCTTTCAAGAAAACCTGTGCTCAGTGTATCGACAGGTAACCGAACGTGGATATCAATTCCTTCATCAGGAGCATTGATTGAACCTGACCAGCTTACCCATGCAGGACTACCCCCGTTCGCTGCCAATTCGGCCTCGGCGAGACGAGCAATTAGCTCTTCTAGCTGTGTATCGGACAGCCGGAGTAACTCGTCCTTCTCTATGTCAAAAATTGCCACGGATTCACCTCGGTAGAACATCTTGGTGTTATACCGAGAGGTAAGCCAACAATCCAGCCAAGAAGAGGAAGAGTGCCCGCTGGAGCGCTTGATATGAATGGTTGGCACCAGTAAATATTCTGGAGAGCGAATGACGACTCTTTACGCTGAGGCCAGTTTTGCTCGCTGAAGTAATAAACGACCTCATTTGACCCATCGTATCCGAAGCAGAGCTTCTGGCTGCATTTGGCACGACCGGCAGGTATGAGATACCTTCGGACGCTCTGGGTGGGTGACACGAATGACGTCTCAACTTCGTTTATCTGAGTTGAACTAATATGTGAATACACAGAAAATGATCGGCAATATTGTATCGCCTTACCCTCTCAGCTACTTTCACCAATGTCCTACATCACTCAATCGCACTTCGTTCTGAGTCCCCTTCCTATTTTTGGCTCGCTCTTCGGCGAGAACTGATTAGATATGGCCTCCCATTAGTACTTGAAGCGATGCCCGATATAGCTCACACATACTTTTCTTTTGAGTAGCACGAAACGACAACTCTTTTGAAAATCACATAATTGTTCCAGGTGAGACCTGCTTCGCCGACTAACAGCTCATATATTACCAGCGACGCCCTCGCCTGCTTACGTCTATATGTGGGGGCTGTTTACTAAGCGTTTGAAGAGACTAGCCAGCTGAAAGTTGCGATTAATGCCGAACTAGCAATGCATGAAACCAAGACATGAGAGATGGAGACATTGAGAAATTTTATATAGAGAGATGTTCTAACCCATCCTCACAACCTTTGATGCGGTTGAGTGAAGCATTGAGACCAACGATGGCGGGGGGTGTAGAGGCAATCCAAAGAGATGCCTAAGCCAGGCCAGTAAAAGCCCAGCTACTTAACTCTTCTACGGATATGGAAGAGGTATATGCTTTCCATGAGCGTCTACAGCCACTATTTTCATTGGATTATCAGGGTCAACCCCGTAACGAACGGTGCTTCTGGTCACTATATTCGGAAGGAATCCAGACTTGCGATCTGCTTCGATCGCTTTCAAAATCTCATCGACATCAAAATTTTGGATTTGATGATCCTGTTCCGTGACTGACCTCCTGCTCAAAATCATGACTACAACCATGGCAAAGTAGAACAGCCCCTCAACTGAAATTTGGCTGGTAAAAGCAAAGGTTCAGCTAAGTTAACCGTATTGCTGAGAGTGGTTATGAGACAATGCTCTGAGATTAAATTAACATTCCAAGCGTATCTAGACTTGTCCGCTTTCTATTGCCCTCCCCAAGCAGCACATAAATCGAATTCATTGTTTCAAACATAAACCCGTCATGAAATTCACACAAAAAAGACGTGCGTACATAATCGCCCACATCCCAGCGGCGTGCAGTGTCGAAAATCACGCTGTGTGCATAGATCACGATTGGCTGCCGACGAGTATTTTCAAGGATACATCGCTCTTCTTCTGTTACGTCTAAATCGATCCAAATCCAGTCGCGCACAATGCAATATTCTTTGTCATATGCTCGCTCTCGAACATAAGCCTTTGCTTCATCATTGCTCATTGGGGATCCAGCCATCATTTCGCCTGGCTCGTACAATAGTTCGGTCAGCTCTACGATTTTATCCATAGTTACATCACCAAATGAAAAGTGGCGCAAGGTATTGATTGTCAATCAAGATCAACAGCTTAATTCGCAATACATTGATAAAATGCAAAAAAACAACCGACACTCCAGTTTCTCAATTTAGAGAAATCTTAATATAAGTTGGCTGCGGATACTGATCTTAATATTTTCGAATGGCTTACATTCATATTCTAACATGAAAAAACATAAACGATAATCGCTTTAAAAGTGTATTCTCAACGCATACATAAGACGTTACTTTAATATACCAGATATAATATTTAAAATACTTACCGAATACACCAAGGGTTTACAAATGCATACTAATATGCTATAAAATTACTTTAAAATTAATAATAAAACACTCTTAAATTTCCAAGTATTAATTCGTATAGTTTATTATATCTAAAACATAAAACCAGACAATTACAGAGCTAAACGGCTACTTCATGTTATGTTTTTGACCTAAATAACACCATTAAAGAGTAAGGAATAAATTTAAAAACAAAAGAGGAAAAACACATGAATTCATCGATGAACACTAATTACAGTGATGAAATATATAAAATTTTATATAACAAAATAAACAACCAGTACGATATAAGAAACCCTATTTTAGCGCATTTAGTTAGAGACTGCGTAAATAACTTTGGAGTTATTCCAAGCAGTAAATTCAAAGAAATAGCTGACCTACAATATGGTAGAATTATTGAAGATATCCAAAATGAATACTTTAATATAAAGGCGAGTTTTAAGAACGTATAGTAGTCGCCACTACTATGATAAATAATGATAATTATAATGGCGACTCTAACGGTGGCGATCTAGGTAGTGCAGGACTTAACTCAGCGCACTTTTGGGCAGTACCAGAACCAGTGAATTTTCCAGCCAGGTGCGTAGTTGATTAATGAGAGGGTGGCTCTTATTCACACAGCGCGTGACGCGCTTTGGGTTCGAGGGCATTGGACTGTTTTACACGACGTACAGCTTACGGAACTGGTTGAGCGCACAGTCCGCTCTGCACTGAAAAATAGGCTGAATCAAACTCCACCTATAACATTGTTTGGCCTATACTTAAGAACAAATACGTCGCTTTCAAGGAGGCTATCTATGAATGAAATTATCATCGCGGCCTCCCCTTATTAGTAGGAGAATTTTAATAGCCTACCTTGCATGAAAAAGCTCTTACAAATAGGCATCTAAACGCGCAGCCATGCATGGCCTAAACTTCACCCGGATAACCTTTGTCCCTTCAATTTATAATGGAAAAGCCTACATTAAAATAAGGCAAGGCTAACATTTGGTCAAACAAACTCTTCCAGAAACCGTTTGGTTCAAGGTTTGTTATCCGAACGGTTACAAAGAACTCATTTTTGACAAGTTTTTGGGATGTGTTCTGAATACTTTTCACTGTGTAGATAGTCAATGAGATTGGTGAGCATTGTTCTCCGCCTAAAAGCCTTCGGTGAAGCTTTCACGAAACGCTCAAACACGCGGGGGTCGCCAACTATGTGGACCTCGGACACTGCCCTTGTGATTGCTGTATAGATCCAACTGCGATCCACTACTCTAGTGTCTTGCAAAAGGACAATGACCCGTCCGAACTGGCTCCCCTGAGCTTTATGAAGCGTCATGGCATATCCCAGGCTCAAAGCATCAATCAAGCTACTTTGCAAATCGACCGTTTCGCCTGTGTCCAGCCTCACAGAGCCAATCACGTTATCGACTTGATCAATGCTGATTAGCTCGCCAAGGGACCCATTCTGCACGCCAGCGCTGGCGTGATTCTGAGTAAACAAAACCTGGTCGCCCAGCCTTAGACGCAGATAAAAATCTTCACCATCAAGATTGAAGTTGAGCAGCGGAGAGTCACCGTTTATCTGTTCCTGAATCTCACCATTGACCTCATCAACGAGAGCTACCGTTGGGGCAATTACGCGAGAGTCGCAAGGTTGCTGGACATAGAGTTCGACAGCTTTTTCCTTGACCAGACGGGGATCTAAAACCTCATGGAAATAGATGTTGCCTGCACTGAGTGACTCAGGAACCTCACCAGCATTGATAGCCATGGAATACTCAGGTATGCCGGTGGTCCCCTTTTGACGTTTCACGATGTCCAGCATCGTGTTTGGCACGTGCGTTGAGAGGACAATATCGTGCAGTATCTTTCCGATGCCAATGGGTGGCAACTGGCTGGGGTCTCCAGTCAAAACCAACTTACAGCTGGGATTGATGTGGTTGATGATGCGAAACATCGTGGGCAGATCCGTCATAGAAGCTTCATCGATGACCAGCAAAGCTTTGTTATCTGTCACTGGATCTTCTCGCAGGAATCGTGCAATGGTCATCGTGAGGTAGCCGACTGACTCACGCAGGCGCATTGCAGCGCGACCCGATAGAGCAATAGCGTGAATGCTGTAGCCAAGGTGGTCAGCGGCTTTCAGGAAGGTCGAAAGCACTGTGGTCTTGCCAGTTCCGGCACCTCCAGTGATCGCACTTACCCCCTCGGTTAGACTCGTATAAATGGCAAGCTCTTGCTGGCTGGTCAGCTCATAGGGCAGCTCGCCAATGACGTCATTTACAATCCCTTCCTCAACCCCGGTGAGTGGCTTTCTGAGATCAATCAAATGCTTTATGCGCCTAGCTACAGCCAACTCCTGTATAGCAGTGGCAGTGGCATGAAAGCGTCCATCCTCATGATACAGAGCAATTTCCGGTGAGCTTTTCAGCCACTTAATCCCCTCCTCACAATTGGAGGACGATTTCAGATAATCAGATGCTCGCGTTAATAGCTGACTAGTCTTGACCCACGTACTACCATCACGCATTCGATCCTTGAGAGCCTGGACCATCCCAGCCTGAATGCGCTCCTGGAAGTATCTTTTCTGCTCCCAGGCGTGTCCAAAACGATGGTTCAGGATGCTGTCTACGTCTTTAAAACTCAGCCCAAAGTGAAGCAGCTTGTATGGGTTAGACTTGATCGCCTCAACAGTTCCAAGGCCGTGATGCTTGAGAATCCTCTTCTGGACTGCATGGGGTATTCTGGCTTTCGACATCCAGGCGGTGTGCCTGAGATTCGCATACTTTTCATAACCGGCATGCAATGCCTGAATAGATTGTGTGGAGAGCAGTTCTGAGAGAGCGTCAAAGTCGTTTGAGGTGCCCGCAGTCAGCATCCGGTGAATATCCTCACCGAACCTAGCCCAAAGCTGGCGTGCCTTGCGGTTTCCTATCCCCTTAAAAGCTTTGTCATCGCTGATAAACTGGATAAAGGTCTCACCGGTATCTGGCAAATAAAACTCCAGAGTATCGGGCTCTCGGTATTGATGTTCTTGCGCTTTAATTTTCCCGTGGTCATACACGTAAGTGCGTTTGTAACCCGCGACTCGCCAGATCTGCCCAGGGGTCGGATCTACAGGCAAGTATTCAGAATTCGCTACGATAGACACATTATAATTTGCAGACGCAAAGGTCTGGTCCTCACGCACAGGCACACCTCGGATAACCGTGGTTTTAGAGTGCCGTAAAGGCACCTGCGTGACGCGAACAAGCTCAGAGGCCCGTGTCAGCTCGGACATTTGAGAAACACCATCAAACCGTCGTTTACCGCGTCAACCGTCTCTCGACTCGATGTGATTTGCGCCTTCAGTTGCGCATTTTCTCGCTGTAATTTTTCGAGCTGTACTTTGAGGTCCTGATTCTCGGCCTCAAGCTTCCCCAGCCGACCATGATCCATAGCGTTTCTCTTGGAGGAAGCATTATAGAGTTTTGGCGCTGAAAGAGACTCTTTTCCTGCTTCGGACAGGGGTGGCAGTACGTTACGCTCACGCAGCCTATTCTCCAGATCTTGCAGTTCGGCTTTTACATTTTCATTTTTTTTGATGGCCTGGTCTGACAGGCCTGCAAGCTTTTTGATTTGCTGTCTATTCAGGATGCCCTTTGGGGAGTATACGATCTGGCGAAAATCATCATCGGACATGGACTTAACCCATTCTCGAAATCTTTCAAGATAGATTTGACCCTGCTCTTGTGGGCTCGCCATTACGCCTCCTGAGACTTGTTCAAAGCTGCATATAGCGTTGTGCGGGAAACGCCATATTCTTTTGCCAAATCGCTTTTAGAGACCCCCTTAGAGAGCTTCTGAGCAATTTCACAAAGATCCTCATCAGATAACGATTTCCGCCGACCAATCTGCTTTCCGCGCTTCCTGGCAGCTTCTAGCCCTTCTTTCCGCCGCTGGCCAATAAGCGACCGTTCAAATTCGGCAAATGCGCCAAGCATGTGCAGCATCAACGAAGCCATGGGATCATCTGTCTGCGGGGCGAACGTTAACCCCTCGGAGTGAAATTTGACGGTAACATCACGCTTTACCAGATCATCAACAATCGAGAGCAGGTCAGACATGTTGCGAGCGAGCCGGTCAATGCTGTGGACATGCAGAGCGTCGTGCTCTCTGAGGTAATCGAGGCAGAGATTGAGCACTTCTCGTGAACCGGCATTCCTGCCAGACACTTTCTCTTCGAAAACCTTGTCTAGCCGGACGCCATCAAGCTGACGGTCACTATTCTGACAGACTGATGAGACGCGAATGTATCCAACGTGCTTTCCCGACATAAACCCCATCAAACCTCATACTGTTCATGAACAGAATAAGCTTTATGAACAACATGTCAAGAAATTAACAAGCAAGGTTTTTGGACACTAAAAAAGTTGATATTTAGGGGCTTAACCATGGTGTCCACAAAGTATGCCTTTTTTAACATTTATTAATCGAACTTAGACCCAGTAGTAAGCTAATGCAAGCCCGCCAACCGGCGGGTTTCGAGCTAGAGAGGATCCGAATTTAAATTTACTTGACTCGTCGATCCACCTTTAGTGAGGGGGGTGGTGGCGTAACTATCGACGCCCACTTGCATCTGGCTGACCAGTAAGAAGGGCTCCACCAAGCATCACGTAAGGTATAGCCATCGGATTCATGCACAGCAAAAATCCACTTTTTTCGATAAATATCTTCATAACGCACCACTAAGGACAGGCGTGTCATAAATTGAGCCATGCCGTCAGTTCCAGTGCGCACGAGATCTTCGGAAACTGAGAATTTCGCTATGGTGATTTCATCGTTCGCACCTAGCGCATGCCCTCTTTCTAAGCTGCTTACTGAATGTATTTCCTTCAAGTACTTCCCAAAGGTTCCTTCTATTAAATTGCTTACCTTATCGAATATCGGTCCGCCAACCGGACTTCCATCCCTAAATACCTGAAAAGATTGAGGTATTGCCGGACCAAACCCTTTATTTCCTAGCTTTATTTCGCAGACTGGATTGCTGGCCCTGGGGTATTCAGCCCAAACTGATAAGGCAGGCACTACAGATAGCCTCGCATTCTTGCGCGTTATAATGCCGTTCCATATGGCAATGACCACAGCTATAAAAGCAACAAGCACACTGACTATACCTACCACTACTTGGGCGGAAGTTGGGTCGCTCATCAGCTCGATCACACGCTCCCACATAAGGTTTCTCCTAGCTATTTAAGTTTTAATTGTCAGGGATAGTGTGGGGCATTAGCTGTCAATATCCTGTGGGTAAAAAATACCACATATGCTTGAATTGCTTTGCGCATAAACTAGATATAGCATCTAGCTTGTCAGGACGTGCTGTTCAGACAAACGAAAAAGCCCCGGTTGTGGGACCAGGGCTTTTACTTCGATAAAACCTGAGGCTAGGCCCAAGGCTTTATATTTCTCTATCCAAAGATATATCAAAATTGATGCCTGCTTCAAGCTCATTTGATAAATCGCCTAGCCTCATCACCTTCGCAAAAGCGACAGGAGTTTAGAATGAGGCACTTAGACGTCACATTCGTTTTGTTGGATGTTTTCTCAAAACTCATCGAGGTGACGTTAATGATATGGCCTTACTGGCCAAGCCTTCTGTAAGTATCTAAGCCCGCCTCGGCGGGCTTTTTTTGCCCGCTATTCACCACACTCTGTCACCCGCACAAAGCCCGCAGCTACTCTCCCGTGCGAAAGCTGCCCACCATGACAGAACGCCTAATCAGCACCTCACCTGAATCAGCGCATTAGATCATCAAGAAAGCAGAAGTCTGGGAAGCGCGCTGCACGATATTCGTCAGCTATAACTTTCTGAACACTCAATTAGGTTTTCTTCTGAAGGTGAGACACTGGCTGCTCAAGCATCGATTGCGTTACCCCATGCATATCAGCGTTTGCCTGCCAGATAAGGAATCGCGCATACATATCCCGAAGAGCGCCCATAAGCTTTTGATTAGTCTCGGTCAGCTCTTCAATGCGCTCGTTCGCTTCGCGAATATCGCCAATCCATCCTGGTTTTTCTTGCGGGGCCTTCAATGCGGCCTTGCGATTCTTCATGGCTATATCGACGGCGGGTAGCTTCATCAGAGACTGGCGAGCACGACTGATACCCAGTTTTTCTTTGCATGCTTCAACGAGCAGAGGCCAGGTCAGCTTTGGCTCCGACCAACCCTCAATCAATTTGATGATGCGTTTTTCATCCTTCTGCGTTAAATGCCCCATCGCTATACCTCGATCTCGTCTAACATTGCTGACATATCATCTAATGACAGCAGTTGCTCATTTTTCGCTTCGATATCTTTGGCATCGATCAGCCCTGCCATGGCTGCTGCGTTGTTTGTCAGTGTCCAACCATTATCGACGTTCCATACGATGTCGCCGTTTTCGAGTTCAGGGTTCTCCAGGGTTCGGATCAGCGCGTCACACTTATAGAGATCCATTCCTACTTTTTTGACCCACTCTGAGGCCCCAAAAATATCGCGAGACTGCGCATCAAGCGACTTGTCGTAGCGGCGTTTAAGGTCCTCGCGTTCTTCTTTAAGATTTGCGAGCTTCACATCATCACCCTTCACACAACCGAGCCGACCACAGCTCAAGCAGGCCCCCATTTTTGGGCAAGGTTCGGATCCAAAGTTATGTATACAGATACCAACGTGGGTCTGATGGATGACCCGATCCTGATCACCCTCATGCAGATCTCTCACATCACTGAGACTCAAAGATTGGTTTGTTTTGACCTTCTCCAGCCGCTGAGCCGCGTTGCTGTGCTTCGTTTTGGGGTGATAGTGCGCAACCCTTTGGGTACGCTCCTCGACTGTCTCATGGTTGTAGACAGAGCCCATAGTAGTGCGTCCAGAAAACGCATCGATAAGTAGTTGTGAAAGGCCCGCTCGGTGCATCTCGGTATTCAGCTCGTGGCGAAAAGCGTGAGTTTTCACCTTCACGCCCTTGTATCCATGCCGCTCGAAAATAGCACCTCCTAACTGCGCCGTCATTCGACTATGATTGGCAGCGATCTCTACTCCAAAATCAAGTTGAAGTCCGGAGAAATTCTTTGTCTCATCAGGCAAGCTACCCGTTCGTACTGTGAACAACGCATCACGGTACTTCACGCGCTTCTTGCCATCTGCCGCAGGAGAGGTGTAAGGAAAGTCTTTAGACAGGTACTTTTCGCGCATAAGTATATTGAGTTTGCGCAATGTAATGACCGCTCTATCGTTAAACTGATAGTGATTAAGCTTGCCATTTACATAGATTCGCTTCCCGTTGCTGGTATCCCATCCTACTCGTATTTCATCCAGTACTGCCTGTGCGTCAGGACTTAGTGCCTGATGTTTTGCTAGTACGTCTAGAAACTTAGTCGAAAAAATTTTTCGCGGTGATTTAAGCACATACCCTTTCATCTTTAGCGCTGAACAAGCCTCATCATACGAGAGCGGTTCATCTGGGTCTTTCAGGGGTACACCTTCATGCGGCGGATAATCATCGGGATGATCTTCGAGCCATGCTGCATACTTGCGCGCCTCATCAGTGATCGGTGCCAGCAGCTTCATGACATATACCACTGAAGATTCCATGCCTGTCACAACGGGCTTAATCGTCGCTCCAAAACCCTTCTCAGCGTACCATCGCAAAAACATACGCTGACCGCCATCAACATCCTCTTTAAACACCACACAATCACGCTCAACATCGGCTAATTCTCCGATGCGACTAGGCTGACTAAGCAAGAGGGCACACGCTGAGATGGTTATAATGTCCAACGGACTCGCTAGATCGTTATTAAACAGTTCACCCAAGGCTCGAATGGATTCACGACTAGGCATTTTGTTGTCGTGATTTTTCCTCTGCTCCTTCAGCGTACCTGAGTGCTTCCTTCGCAGCGGCGAAGTCCATCGAAAGGGCTGCGCGAGTAACTCTTTATCTCTCATCAGTTGAACAATCTGTTCGAGAGATTTACTATTAATATATGCATTATTGTCGTTCGAATACGTCCTTTTGAGTTGCTCACAGGCTCTGTTGCAGATAGCAGCTGATATTCTCGTCACGTCCCTTGTGCCGGACAGCTCTACTAGCGCAACTTCAAGAATCTTGATAACGGAGAGCCAATTATTCGTCGATTTCTTCCCTTGAAAAACTCTTCTATAAACAATGAGCGCCTTGGCGAAATCTATGAACGGCGGCGGCATATACTCTTTATCTTTCGCCTTTGTATTTCTGTCTGATCCATGCACAGTGAATGCACAACCGGCAATTCCCGACTGATGCCACGAGTCCATATCCCACCGAATCCCCGCATGAACCCGTTTATTAGGAACACCTTTGGGCAAAGTGGCTTTCGCCCACGCAATAAAAGCATCCAGTTGCGCGACGGCCTTGAGGTGGCTCTGAGGTTTAAAATCGAAAATGCTACTCATGCGTCGCCTCCACCTGCTTTGCCTAATTCGCGCAGCGCGATGCAATCGAGAATTACCTTGCGACAAGCCAGAATTGCACGATCCCAAAGTACACCCGTGGTTTTATCAGTAGCGATGGTTTGCGACCGTCGACATTCCAGCCGCTCAAGTGCGGCGCTGTGATCTGCGTCAAGGAGTGGCTGAAATTTACTGCATCCGTAGCAGGTGAATGGGGCGTCCAGATGGCAGACTGTATCGGCACCACATACGGCCAAATCCTCAATCTGGCGGTCTACTCGATCGCCGTTTATGGCTGAAGCACGATCTGTCACGATGGTGCCAGTAAAAGCTCTCACGACCAGCGCGAGATGATCGCTCATCTTCTCGTCAATCAGCTTCATCAACTCTGCCGATACCGCTCGATATTTACGGACGGTGCGTGTATCAGAATGCATCAATGCGCTAGCGATTGACCACTCATCCAGCCCAGCATTCGAGAGATCGGTACCGAGAGTATGCCTGAAGC
Source organism: Halomonas sp. (assembly GCF_011050415.1). GTDB lineage: Bacteria > Pseudomonadota > Gammaproteobacteria > Pseudomonadales > Halomonadaceae > Vreelandella. The sequence goes on along the minus strand of NZ_DRFS01000002.1, from coordinate 115,578 downwards.
GATGGCCGTTACTGACTTTCAAAGGCTGATGCGTGCGCGAAGAAATGGGAAAGTCAGGCATACTCTCCATTTGAAGCAGCCACGACCTTATAGCTCCACCGGAAGCATGAAACTTCGCCTGTGGTGCATGTTCCAACGCATTTTGATCAGGCAAGTCAACTATTACGGGAACTAGCTTGTTATTGCTTTTTTGATGCTCCACCTTGCGACGAAAGAGTGGCACATGCTCAACCGCTTTATCCCAATCGGCTCGACCGGGATATTCTTGCTCAAGTCGAGCGAGGATAATCGACCGATAGGCCTGCACGATATTGTAAAGATCCTCATCTAAGTTGAAGGTCTCGGACTTTGCTCTCCATCCCGCATCATCACCTTTCTGCTTCGCCCAGAAAATTCGTACCTGATAGCCCCGCTCGGTTTTGATAAAGTCATCAAAGACTATCTTTCGCAGTTGTGTACCACGCTGTCCGTAGATCATTGCCAGACGTAAGTAGAGGTAGCGCTCAGGATCTAAATTGCCGTGACAGAACTGCTCATGTGCCCACTGGTGTAGGGCGTCTTGCTCCACCTGCGTGAACGGCCCCTGTTCAGGATCTAAGCGCAAGATGACATCATTTCGGGGCCGCTTCTTTCTGGGTAGTGTGTCATAAGCATCAATCAGGACTTGCGATGGTCGCTGTTCAAGCGATTCACACTCTTGCCAAAATTTCATGAAACCGGCCAGCGCGGAAAATTCTCCCATATTAAAACGCTCGCGCAAATCAATCAGTTGATGCTCATTGAGGGGATCGAGCCCTACCTGCGCCGCGCGCGACAGAATTGAAGTAGTTAATCCAATAGTTCCCTGTGTGACCTCCGCCATGCGGTAGGCCAAGGCGGCGTGTAACCATTGTTGCCAGTCGGACGGAACACAAGCGATTGCGGGATGCCAATTGATCGCGCTGCGGGCTGACCTATCAGGCCACCATATCGGTTCGGAGGGAGTGAAAAACTCGCCGTATTTGGCTAGACGAGGTGTGTTCAACCACGCATCAAGGGTTTTCTGTGTTGGTGCTTGGAGTGCATCGACGGCGATATTCATTCTGTGTGTCCCTTGCGAATTTTAGACTCGACACTCTCTCTGATTGCCTTGGATTTATCCGAGCGTTTTTTTATAGCCTTATCTGCTTCTTCCTTCCAAAACTTCGCCCCGTAGAGACCAGGCATGTTTGATTCAGGACTCCATCCATACATCCAAGTAAGCGTCTTTTGAATTAGAGTTGCGCGATCCTCTGGCGTGAGCTTTTCAAGCTCCTCACGCATGCTTTCAAGCATCGTGTAGACCGAGTCATGCCTCAAAATATGAGGATGGATGTGAGCCAGTTCAGGCGCGACTTTTCCAACTCGGGGGAAAACGCCATCTAGCGCTTTGATGCTCATAGGCTTACCTTCATTTCGTCTATGAGCTGCAAGCAAAAACGGATGCTTTCTCGCCTGCGATGAGCCTGTAGGGGTCTTTCTGTAGCGATATTTCGACTCATATTGACTAATCGCCTCATAGAGGTCATCGCTCATGACCAGCATGCGCTCATGCGTTTTAAATTGCGGGGCCATCGTGCGCGGATCTATGCTTTCATCCTCAAGATTGACCACCAAGAGCTGGCGACTGTGCCAGTGAATGTCGCTGATCTTGATCAAAAGCATTTCAGAACGGCGCAACCCCATATCGAGACCTAAGAGCAAAATGATGTAGTTACGCAGCTTAATTGATCCATCTGCGAATGGGTTCTCGGCACTCTCCGGATGCATGACTTCCAACAATCGATCCCGCTCCCAAGTTGTTAGCCCTTTCATCTCATCGATTCGCGTCTTTTTCCACCCCGGACTGGCGGCTTTAATCTTCCGATTGAGCCGGCTCTTAACATCGTCAACCGCATCATTTCGCGTCAAGTGATCACCCAGCTTCTCGTAGAGAAAATCCAGGTAATCGCGTACTGCTTCAATACGCTGTTTCGCATGGATTTTGCCGACTGACTTGTACGCGGTAGGATGCAATCGCATTCCTGCATACTTCTTGGTTAAGGTTTCCTTGCTGAACCCTGCGTCTGAAACAAACCGAGAGAGTTCGCCATCCGTCAGGTATTGTGACTTGGGACGCTGTTCTATGCGGGAAATGAGATCGATGGATGAGAAAGCGAGAAAGCCCTCAAATACGGCCAAGTGCTCAAGATACTTTTTGGTAGTTTCCAGAGCCTTGCCTGAGAGTTCGAAAGTGACGTACAGATTCGGGTAGTAGACAGGGATGAGGTCTTGCACAAGCAGCTTTCTTCGCGCAGCATTTACCACTTGCTCGATAACTTGATAGCCCACATTGCTCCCCCCTTGAAAAATAACTTTTTTAAATATAGTAACGAACAGGTATCTCCACAAGAAGAACTTAACTTTTTGTTTTCTGCTTTGAACGCTTATAATCACCCTCAAAGCCCTATGATAACTGACTTAAAGGCAAAATAGACTATGTCAAAAAGTGACAAATCAGGTAAAACAGGTTCTTACGTTTTCACCATGAACAGGGTTGGCAAAGTAGTGCCACCCAAAAAGCAAATTCTTAAAAATATTTCGTTATCGTTTTTCCCTGGCGCCAAAATAGGCGTACTAGGTCTGAACGGTTCGGGTAAATCCACACTGCTGCGCATTATGGCCGGTGTCGATAAAGAGTTTGAAGGTGAAGCTCGTCCGATGCCCGGCATCAATGTTGGCTACCTTCCTCAGGAACCGCAGCTAGATGACGAGAAAAACGTCCGCGACACTGTCGAGGAAGCGCTTGGGGCGATCAAAGAGGCACAAGAAAAGCTAGATGCGGTTTATTCAGCCTATGCCGAGCCGGATGCTGACTTTGACGCCCTAGCGAGCGAGCAGGCGCGACTTGAAAACATTATTGAAGCAGCCGATGCGCATAACTTAGAACGCAAGCTTGAAGTCGCTGCTGAAGCGCTGCGTCTACCGCCCTGGGATGCCAAAGTAGGCAACCTCTCTGGCGGAGAGCGGCGCCGCGTGGCGCTCTGTCGCCTGCTGCTATCAAGCCCTGATATGCTGCTGCTGGATGAGCCTACCAACCACCTGGACGCGGAATCGGTGGCATGGCTTGAGCGCTTCCTGCATGACTATAACGGTACTGTTGTGGCGATTACTCACGACCGCTACTTCCTCGACAATGTGGCTGGCTGGATACTTGAGCTTGACCGCGGCCAAGGTATTCCGTTTGAGGGAAATTACTCTCAGTGGCTAGAGCAGAAAGATCAGCGCTTGAATCAAGAGGCTAAGCAAGAAGTCTCTCGTCAGAAAGCCATCAAGCAAGAGCTTGAATGGGTGCGCAGTAATGCCAAAGGCCGTCAGGCGAAGAGCAAAGCCCGCCTCAATCGCTTCGAAGAGATGCAGTCAGGCGATTTCCAAAAGCGTAATGAAACGAACGAAATTTATATACCGCCAGGACCACGCTTGGGGGATAACGTTATTGATTTTCATAACGTCACTAAGCGTTTTGAAGACAAACTGCTTTATCAAGACCTCTCTTTCACCATTCCCCATGGTGCGATTGTAGGTATTGTTGGTGGTAACGGTGCGGGTAAATCGACGCTGTTCAAGCTGATCACGGGCAAAGAGCAGCCTGACGCAGGTGAAGTAACGATCGGCGAAACAGTAGATATTGCTTACGTTGAACAGCTACGCGACGCCTTAGACGACAAACAAACCGTATGGGAAGCCGTTTCTGATGGCCAGGACATCCTGAATATTAACGGTTATGAAGTTTCATCCCGCGCTTACGTCGGTCGCTTTAACTTCAAAGGTAACGACCAACAGAAGCGTTTATCGGAGCTCTCCGGTGGTGAACGCGGACGCTTGCAGCTTGCCCAAACGCTCAAACAAGGGGCTAACGTTCTCCTGCTCGATGAGCCATCTAACGACCTGGATATCGAAACCTTACGTGCGTTGGAAGAAGCCCTGCTGGCCTTCCCAGGCTGCGCTATGGTGATCTCTCACGACCGCTGGTTCCTGGACCGTATCGCGACCCATATTATGGCTTTCGAAGGCGACTCCGAAGTCGTGCTATTTGAAGGCAATTACGCCGAGTACGAAGAGGATCATAAAAAGCGAGTCGGCAACGACACGCCTAAGCGCATGAAGTACAAGCGTATTGATGCTTAATAGTGGTTGTAAAATTCAACGTCAAACGCCCCGCACTGCGGGGCGTTTTTTTGCAAGACCTTTAGTAACGGGCATTAAATATGCTACTGGCATTAAATATGATAGACGCTCTTGGTCATCACTTTGGATACTAGACCCATCCCCCACTTCACTGGTGCTGGAAAGCGTATACCGCCCGCTTCCAATGCAAGATGAGCATGGTGCGCTTCATCAACAGCCATTTTCCGCAGGATAGCCCGAGAACGATGGTCTTCTGCTGGCAACGACGCTTGGTGAGCATTAAGATGCTTACCCACCCGCTCTTCAGTCGCGGCTATTAAGCCCAAACTAACGCGGTCACTCACTAGCCCGCTCGCTGCACCAATGCCAAATGAAGCAACGTAAAAGAGAGGATTTAAATAACTTGGACGGCTGCCTAGTTGCTCCAGGCGTTCATCACACCAGGCAAGATGATCAATCTCCTCTAATGCCGACTGCTCCATCTGCTTATGCCCGTGAGGCAGCTTAGCGGTAATGCTTCGACCCTGATATAGCGCCTGGGTGCACACCTCTCCGGTATGGTTAATACGCATTAAGCCTGCCGCATGGCGACACTCCTGATCGTCTAAAACACCGTCGGCTACCCCTTGCGCAGGCGTTGCACGCTGAGAAACGGCAGCGTGGGGCATTAAAGTACGTAAAAGTGTATCGAACTGGTGAATCATTCGATCTGATCGGCTTTGCTGGCGATCCATGTCAACAGCTCCTCCCTCTTGGTGCAGTCGCAGTCTACAAGATTTAACCGGCAGGCCAAGTAAATACGCGCCCACCCATCAAATGCATATGAATATGGTAGACCGTTTGTCCGCCCATTTCGTTGCAATTCATCACGACACGGTAGCCATCTGCCGCAAACCCCTGCTGCTTGGCAAGTGTGGCAGCCGTAAACTGCAGCCGTCCAATCATCGCTAAATCAGCTTCATCTATATCGTTTAATGTCGCTATATGCTTTTTGGGAATGATCAATTGATGGGTGGGCGCCTGAGGGCCAATATCATTAAAGGCCAGCACGTGCTCATCTTCATAAACGATATCAGCAGGAATTTCGCGGTTGATGATTTTACAAAAAAGACAATCCATATATCACTCCATTCTTGTTGTCTGCCACGATTAGCGAAAACGCCGCTGTGCCAACAAATGTCGAACCAAAGGGGCAAGAATAAGCTCCATCGCTAGCGACATTCTTGCGCCGGGTACGACCAGTGTATGCGGGCGAGTCATAAACGAATCTTTAATCATCGCCAATAACCAAGGAAAATCAACGGTCGAGGGATCCCGAAAGCGGATAACGACAAATGACTCAGCGTCTGTTGGAATGTCCTGCACTTCAAAGGGGTTAGACGTATCGACGGTGGGCACACGCTGAAAATTGATATGAGTACGCGAAAATTGTGGCTGGATATAGCGGACATAGTCATCCATCCTGCCCAAAATGGTGTCAATCACCGCTTCCTGAGAATAACCACGCAACTTGGTGTCGCGATCAATCTTCTGTATCCACTCAAGATTCATGGTCGGTGCGACGCCAACCAGCAGATCTACATGGCGGGCTATATCAAACTCTTCAGTCACCAACCCACCATGCAGTCCTTCGTAAAACAGCAGGTCGGTACCGCACGGCAGCGATTGCCACTCGGTAAACGTGCCTACCCGGTAACCCGCTTCAATCTTCTGCTTATCTTCGGCATGAATATAATGCCTAAAGGTACCCGACCCATGCTCACCATACTCGCTGAACAGGCCTTCCAAACGGTCAAGCAAATTAGCTTCAACGGCAAAGTGAGAAAGCTCATCCTTGCGTTCAGGCTCTTCCCGGAAGATGCGGTGTAGATCATCACGGGTATAACGATGAAAGGCATCACCATCAACAACGGCCGCATGCACATCTTCGCGTAGAAACATCCGCTCAAAGCTGCGACGCACAGTGGTTGTACCTGCTCCAGAAGAGCCGGTGACCGCTATAATCGGATACTCACGCGACATCAGCCACTCCTCGCATTCGCCAGCGCTTGTATAACCTGCGTTGGCACTTCAGCCGGGCGGCCCGTGGCAAGATCAATTAAGAGCTGATTAACTCGTGACGTCGCGACTAGCTGTTCAGAATCTGCCTGATAAATACGCTGGTAAATAATTAACGCTTTGCCTTGCGGCTCGGGTACAGCGGTCTCAATAAGCAACGCATCGGGCCAGCGGGCCTCACTGTGATACTGGATCGCTAAATCGGCGACTACTGAGGGGTGGCCATGCATATCCCACTCAGGCAGATCAAGCGCTGCGAAAGCCTGTATACGCGCTTCATGGAGCAACGATACAACGGCATCGTGCCCCAAATGACGGCCATAGTTCATATCGGTTACCCGCACCGTCAAAGGGTGACGATGAATGACCGCTTCAGCGGGAAAATCCAGCTTCACACGCTCCATAGCTATTTCCTCGTCGGTGCCTGATGGTATTCAAACGCTCAGCATTCAGAGAGCGCACGCGCAGACTCACTCCTCTCGCGCAATGGCTCGGTAGGCGATATCACGCCGATACTCTGCACCGTCCCAGCGAATTGCATCGACACCAAGATATGCTTGCTGCTGTGCCTCTGACACGCTATTACCTAGCGCCGTCACACACAGCACGCGCCCGCCGGCAGTGGTAATCTCGCCTTGGGCATTTTGCGCCGTTCCCGCATGAAACACTTTACAACCCGTTTGCTCAGCTTCAGCAAAGCCATGAATCACATCACCTTTACGATAGCTGCCGGGATAGCCGCCGGCGGCCATCACAACGCCAACAGCGGCACGCGCATCCCACTCACAGGTGCGTCCTGCCAACTTGCCCTCGGCACCGGCTAAACAAAGTTCAGCTAAATCAGACGTTAAACGCAGCATGATAGGCTGGGTTTCAGGGTCACCAAAGCGGCAGTTGTACTCAATAACTTTAGGGTTTCCAGCAGCATCAATCATCAGACCTGCATACAGGAAGCCGGTATAGGCATTACCCTCTGCGGCCATACCGCGCACGGTAGGCAGAATGACCTGCTCCATGATTCGCTCATCAACCTCAGGGGTAACCACAGGCGCCGGTGAATAAGCCCCCATGCCACCGGTATTGGGGCCGGTATCACCATCGTAGGCACGCTTGTGATCCTGGCTAGTGGCCATTGGCACGACATTTTCACCATCGACCATGACAATAAAGCTAGCTTCTTCACCTTCCAAAAACTCTTCAATCACAACGCGCGCCCCAGCATCGCCAAAGGCATTAGCTTCCAGCATATCGCGAATGGCTGCTTCCGCTTCCACTTCGCTGAGCGCCACAATCACGCCTTTGCCAGCGGCCAGACCATCCGCTTTGATCACAATGGGGGCACCCATTTTATGCAGGTAGGCGAGTGCAGGGTCTACTTCAGTAAACGTTTGATAATCTGCCGAAGGAATAGCGTGGCGAGCCAGGAAGTCCTTGGTAAACGACTTAGAGCCTTCCAGCTGCGCCGCCGCCTGGGAAGGGCCAAAAATGGCTAAGCCAGCGGCTTGGAAACGGTCTACAACGCCCGCTACCAAAGGCGCTTCCGGGCCCACTACCGTTAGGCTAATCTGCTCATTTTGCGCAAATGCGACCAGACTCTCTAGGTCTGTAGCTTCAATAGCCACATTGGTCACTTTAGCCTCTGCCGCAGTGCCAGCGTTGCCGGGGGCAACAAACACCTGCTCAACTTGAGCAGATTGGGCCAATTTCCAAGCCAGAGCATGCTCACGACCACCGCCGCCAATCATCAAAACCTTCATGTTCATCCTTCTCAAACGGGAGAGCGTTTATCGGCGGCATTATGCCACAGCGCAGCGCCAAGTGGGGTCAGGAGGATTTGTTATCGCTACTTGCGTCGCTGCTATCCGCTTTAGGTCCGCTTGCATCACCTGACTCATCAGCCTCAGCTGACTGATTTAGGGTTTTCTGCCAAAACCGCATATTCTCTTCAGCCAACTCACGCATAAACTCAAGCGGCGTATGGCGAATAGCCTGCTTCCATTGGCTTTGCAGGCGTTTTTGCTGCTCCAGCATTAGCTGGGTACCCTGCTCAAGATAACGCGACAAAGGCAACGGCGATGCCATATCGTAGACACGAATTAGTTGCGCCAATAAATCATTTGAAAATACATCCGATTCGCCGTCGGCCTGCTCTTGTTCAATGATGATGGATAGCAAAATGGTCCGCGTCAGGTCTTCACCACTTTTAGCATCCTCAACCCGGAACGGCTCTTCTTCAATAATTAAACGACGTAAGTCTTCCAACGTTACATAGCGACTTTGCTGCGTATCATACAGCCTTCGGTTAGCATATTTGCGAATCACGCGCACAGCGCATCTCCTTAAACACGATAGGGGCTTTTGCTCCCGTTACTGGTATTGTGCCTGCACCACGCGTCCTTGCAAGCCACCTTGATATATTAGACCGGCATATAGCACCTATTCTTTGAACAATAGACTCTTATTATGAATTTGATTTTACTCGACCCTAACGACCTCAATGGCGATGGCTGTGCTCTTATAACAGACCCACGCAGGCTAATGCATTTACGCGATGTTCATCGCGCTTCACCTGGCGACCTATTGACTGTCGGGGTTCAAGGCGGCGAAATGGGCAAGGCGCGGCTTACAGAACTCACTGTCGAGCATGCTCGCTTCTCGCTGGAAACCCTTAACGAACCACCGCCACCTCCCCTGCCGGTACATTTAGTATTGGCGCTGCCGCGGCCACGTATGCTGGCACGAACTTTAGAGCACGTAACAGCGTTGGGCGTGAAAGAGATTACTCTTCTACACACCAAACGAGTAGAAAAGAGCTACTGGCAATCTCCCGAGTTACGCGAAGATAAAATTCACCAGCACCTACTACTAGGCTTAGAGCAAGCCCGTGATACGCAAATGCCTAATGTGACGCTGAGCAAAGGATTTCGACCTTTTTTAGAACAACAGCTACCTGACTTACTAAACCACCGACGCGGACTGGTAGCGCATCCCGGCATGCCCAATGCCTGCCCTAGAGACATCCAAGATCCAACGCTACTATTGGTTGGTCCAGAGGGAGGTTTTATTGCTTGGGAGGTTGAGCAACTGCTGGCAGCGGGCTGCGAGGGCATGCACCTGGGCCCACGCATATTACGCGTGGAAACAGCCGTAACAGCACTGCTGTCACGGCTATTTTAACGATTTATCCGTTATGATTGGTCGTCTTCAGGGTCGTGAGGAACAACTTCAGCATTCTCGTCGCACCCAGGCTCTTGCAGGAAGGTATTGCGCACATCGAGTAAACCTAGATGGCTAATAGTGCGGCGACCTAGCAGCAGCGGGTAAAGCATCTCTTCACGGTCACGCAAGCTGAACTGCTCTTCATAAATCGTATCGCCCATGCAGAGTTCCATGAGCACTACGGGCCGTTCGTCACGGCCACCTGCGCCACGTACGGCCTGTTCGCGATAGAGCGGGCGCTCAATTTCATCACTGAAAACTTCACCGCTCCCTTGGTCTTCAAGCTTTAAACGAAAGCGCACCCACTGCTCATCATCTTGCTCGAAAAGCTCAATATCGCGAGCATCCAGTGAAGAGGTTAACGCACCACTATCAAGCTTTGCCTTAACCGTTATGCCCCATGGCTGTAGTGTTGCGTTTTCGACCCAACCGAATACTTGATCTTCTTCAGCCGACGCGGTGGAAGTAAATAGCGTCGCTCCTATTACCAAACTGCCTAATAACGTTTTACTCATCAATCGCATAGCATCATCCTTGGTAAAATAAATGGCTAGTAAAATGACTGCCTACTCTGAACGGCTGCGTAACTGTTCCAACAGCTCCTGAGTCGCAAAACCGTCTGGTATTAACCCTTGATCTCGCTGGAAGTTCCGCAGTCCTTGCCGCGTATTGGGCCCCATCACCCCATCAGCGCCACCAACTGAGTAACCCATTTGATTTAAACGCCGCTGCAAGTCTTGAACATCATCGCGGGTAAGGGTTGCTTGATCACGTGGCCATGACTGCTCTATTCCACCGCGACCGGCAATCGCATCACCCAACTTAGCAACCGCCAGCGCGTAGCTGGTCGCATTGTTGTAGCGTAAGATGGCGCGAAAATTAGGACCCGCCAAAAATGCAGGGCCATTTGCTCCGGCAGGTATGACGATGGCGGCACTATCAAAATTGGGCAGTTCGCCTTGAATGGCTCGCACTCCTTGCTGGCGCCACTCAGCGCTGCTGAGCCGCTCCGTCTGCGCATAGTCAAAGCCTTCCGGCAAACGCACCTCAGTGCCCCACGGTTGGCCGGTCTGCCATCCAGCGCGAGCCAGATAGTTAGCCGTGGATGCCATGACATCAGGAATGCTACCCCAAATATCACGCTTCCCATTGCCATCACCGTCCACAGCGTAAGCCTCAAAACTGCTGGGAATAAACTGGGTGTGCCCCATGGCCCCCGCCCAGGAACCCTTCATCTGATCAGCGGCAATATCGCCCTGGTCGATAATTCGTAGTGCAGCCAGTAATTCGCCACGGGCAAAGTCTCTGCGACGGCCATCGTAGGCTAGCGTCGCCAGCGCTTCTAGCGTAGAAAAGTCACCAAAATTACTGCCGTAATTACTTTCAATACCCCAAATGGCAACAATAATTTCAGCAGGTACTCCAAAGCGCTGCTGCATTTCCATTGCCGTATCACGATGATCAGCAAGTTTCTCGCGACCATTATCAATACGTGTTGAAGAAACTGCCGTATCGAGATACTCCCAGATTGGCCTTACGAATTCCGGCTGAAAACGATCAAGTTCGATAACGCGATCACGATACCGCACGTTATCCAGTGCGTTACGCAGGGTCGCTTCGCTAATTCCCTCGCTCGCTGCATGACGGCGAAACTCTTGAAGCCATTGCTGAAAGTTTGCATAGCTGATCTCGCTAGCGGCGCGGGCATCTACCTCGGTCATCAGTTGTTGATTTGCGAGTGCGGCACCCCCGGCTAGCGGAGAAATGAGTGCTGCCGCTAGAGAAGCACGCAGCAAGGGGCGGTAACACCCACTAAATGAAAAATTACGAAACATCACTAATATCCTCAGGCAGTCCTTGGCATACCAGAGATGATGGCCTAGAAAACAAGCGGATACCAGCTTTCAAGGTTGCGTAAAGGCGAAGCTTACTTTACTCACCAGCAATCACGGATGGCTCGGTGGGCTTGTCCAGTTCACCAGCAGGAATTAACCAGCGCTGCCACTGCTCAGGCTCAACACAGGGGGCTGTAAATTCTGAAGGGGCAACGCGCCAAGGCTGGTGACGCTCTAATCCAGGGGGAAGTTTTTCAAGTTGCCGCAGCCAATGAGCCACATACAAACCCTTAGGGTCATAATGCCCTGCTTGTTTAAGTACATTGAAATAGCGATCCTGGCGCGGGTCACGGCCAACTCCAGCAATATAGCGCCAATTGCCCCAATTACTGGCGACATCGTAATCAATTAAGCAGTGCTCAAACCATAAAGCACCCAAACGCCAATCTACACTTAAGTCTTTGACCAAAAAGCTGGCGACATTCTGACGGGCACGATTGGATATCCAGCCTGTTTGATAAAGCTCTACCATTGCGGCATCTACAAACGGCATGCCAGTCTCTGCGTTACGCCAAGCATTAAAAGCAGGGGTTGGTTGACATGGCTGGCGACTGCCAAACATGCTCGCCCCTTCTAGCTGGGCAGCACGGACAAAATACTCGCGCCAAAGCAGTTCAAAAGTGATCCAGTAACTCGACTCGTTACTGCCATACTCGACCTCCCAAGCTTTTACTGCGTCATTTACTTGGCAAGCAGACAAACAGCCCCGCGCAAGCCAAGGAGATACACGTGTAGAAAAATTAGCACCCAGCAACCCATTGCGGGTTTTTTTGTACGTTGCAGCCCCTTTTTGCTGCCATAGGTACTCCTTTAAGCGTGTACGCGCCGCGGACTCACCCCCCACAAAGACAAATCCTTGCCGCGCATCAGGCTGCCATGCAGCACTTTGTTCACATACCGCTTTAAGGGGAGGAAACCCACGCGCTGCTTCAGGCCAAGGTGGCAACGTAATCGGTGCAGGCAGGCTGGTAGAAATTGTGCATTCCCGCTCAACACAGCGCCTAAACGCTGAAAAACTTTCAGGCAATTGGTCACGTTCAAATGGCAAGGCATGCCGGTAAAACAGTCGCCCACTCTCTACGCAATGGAGCACCGTCTGACTAGGCAGCTTACGCGCAACCGAGGCTATGTGGTGCGTTTCCTCTACACCAGGATGCTCGGCCACACGCACTTGCCGCGCCTTCAATGTTGTCGCTAATTCAACAACCACATCGCTTGGATGTCCAATGCGCACTAGCAGGTCACTGCCACGCTGTAAAAGCTCGCCACGTAACTCTATTAAGCTTTGCCACAAAAAACGCAACCGCGCTGGTCCTATACGCGGTGTAGACTCGCCCTCAATGAGAGGCTCAAACCACTGCTTGTCTAACACATAGAGGCACAACAGCTGACTAGGTGGAGCGGTAAAGTGCAAAAGCGGGTTATCTGCAACACGTAGGTCGTCTTGTAACCAGACAATATCAACCGTGCTGTCCATGTTCGTGCCTCCTAGGGGGTGCTTGTCTGTTTGGAACTACGCCGGCAGCGCTCGCTGCAGTAACGTACTTCATCCCAACAGCGCGCCCATTTTTTCCGCCAAGTAAATGGGCGCTGGCATTGAACACAATGTTTTTGCGGCAGGTGTTGTTTGCGATGCATGTTCACGCTAGATCACAGTTGTGACGTGAGATGTAGTTAAACATAGACTGCCACTCTTATACAGTACAATTACTGTACATGTATTATTTTGATAAATTTAAGTGACGTAACCAATTCCTTAATTTCAAAAAACAAAAAAGCCACCCGGAGGTGGCTGATAAAAATTCTGTATTGGTTATGCAGGCACTACTTTGCTACACCGTTAATCAGGATCCGTATCCCGCGGCTGTCGCTTGGCATTCTCATGCGTCTCTAGGCCACTTTTTAATTCATGGGTTAGAGGGTCATAGTTAGGACGCAATTCGTCTTTGACTGTGCCACTCCAAAGCTTAGAGCCGACAAAATAACCAGCCCTACCAATGACATGCGCTGCCACCGGTGCGGTCATTAGAATAAACACAATGATCGCAAACGAACGCGCTACTATGCCCACTTCAGCAAAGTGCATGGCAGCCGCCAGCATAATCAAGATAACGCCGAGCGCGGCAGCCTTGGTCGTCGCATGCATGCGGGTGAGCAGATCCGGTAAACGCAGTAAACCAATCGAAGCAAGTAGAATAAACAGCGCGCCACCGATAATTAACGTGCCCTTGATAAAATCAATCATCGCGCGGGCCTCCTCGTTCCAAAAAGCGCGCAAAGCCTATCGCCGCTAAAAAGCCCATCAATGCAATGACAATAGCAGCGTCCAAGAAGCTTGCGACTTCAGATTTGATCGCATATACCCCTACGAGCCCCACAACAGTCGTCGAAAAAAGCTCAAGCGCTACAACACGGTCCGGTAGGCTTGGGCCACGCACCACACGTACAAAGGTGAGTATTAAGGCCAAGCTCATAATGACTTGGCTAATCAGTATGACGGTATCCATTAGCGAAACAGCTCCAGGGCCCGATGCTCCATTTCTTTTAAATTACGCCGCAGCTCTTCTTCATCATCTAAAAACATCGCATGGATATAGAGCACCTTGCGATCATCAGACACATCAAGACTCAGCGTGCCGGGCGTTAGAGAAATCAAATTCGCCACCATGGTGATTTCCATTTCCGTACGGGCTGAAAGGGGCATTGCAATCACGCCAGGCTTCATATGCCACGGGGGGGTCAGAATGTCGAAACCGACCCGTAGATTGGCTTGAATAAGTTCTTTCAAAAAAAAGCCAACAAACCCTATCAAGCGCGGAATGCGGGCTGGATAGCCTTTTAACGCATCAAGCTGTGGCTCAATCAGCACCAGAGAGATATAACCAAAAACCAAACCAACCAGTAGGTTTAAGCCGGTGAAGTCGCCGCTTAACAACACCCATGCTAGTCCTAACAGTAGATTCCAAATGGCACCGGTCATGGCACATCCTCCCCAGCATCAGCCTCTACGTCATCAGCCCCCGATACAGCGGGCTCAAGCAGTGCATCTTCGCCACTCGCAGCAACCCCCATGACGGCTTCAATATAGCCAGATGGCTCAAACAGTTGGTCACTAATGATCGTCATTACCAACATAACGGGTTCAGCAAACACACCTATCAGTAGCGAGAACATCGCCAGCACCACCACGGGCAAATACATCATCCACAGGCTTGGCTTTAATAAACGCCCATCATCTCCCATGGGCGTCGCTGTTTCAGGCACATGATTCTCTTCCGGTAGTGATTTCCAGAACACCTCATTCCAAATTTTCACCATGGAGTAGAGGGTCATTAGGCCAACCGCAAGTGCAATTCCGGTAACCACATAGGCTTCGGCTTCTATGCCTGCTCGTACAATCACGAACTTGGCAAAAAAGCCTGAAAGCGGCGGGATCCCCGCCAACGAGAAGGCAGAAACAAAGAAGGCCACTGCCAGCCAGGGGCGTTCACGGTATAACCCGCCCATTTTTTTAAGCTGATACGTGCCTTGCAGACGGTGAGTAATACCGCTGATTAAAAAGAGGTTCGTCTTGACGATAATATTGTGCACGATAGCGAACACCCCACCGGCAATGGCTAACGGGGTATAGAGCGCCAGGCCCAATATCATGTAGCCAATCTGGCTCACAATATGGAAGGAGAGTATCCGCCGGAATTCATACTGTGCGGCGGCCCCCAAAACACCTGTCACCATAGTGAAGGCAGCGCCCCACAACATAATGTCCTGAAGGTAGCCCATGGACTGGTCAAACATCAGCGTAAACACACGGAACAGGGAGTAAACGCCTACCTTGGTAAGCAATCCGGCAAATAGCGCAGAAACGGCTACCGGCGGGGTATGGTAAGACGCGGGCAGCCAGAAGAAGAGCGGGAATGCCGCCGCCTTGATGCCAAAGGCCACCATAAACATAACGGCCAACACCTCTACCATGCCTTGATGCTCTGCTTCATTCAGACGCAGTGCAATATCAGCCATATTCAGGGTGCCTACCATACCGTAGAGCAGGCCAATCGCTGTTAGAAAAATAACCGACGCTAACATGTTCAGGGTGACATACTTGATGGCACCTTCCATTTGCGCCCGCTCACCACCTAAGATCAGCAGGGCAAAAGACGCCACCAGCATGACTTCAAACCATACATAAAGGTTGAAAATATCACCGGTTAGAAACGCCCCCGCCACGCCGGCTAACAGCAAATGCATCAATGGGTAATAGCCAAATTTTTCATGGCCACGGCCAGTCGACGCGAGCGAGTATATCCCCATGGCCAGACCAATAATGCCGGTCATCAGAATCATGACGGCACTCAGCGTATCGGCGATTAGCGTGATACCAAACGGTGCTGGCCAGCTACCCATCTGCATAGTGACGTAGCCGTCCGACAGCGTCGAGATAAACAGCCAAATACTGACAATGAACAGGGCGACATTACCTGCCACGGCCACAAAGCGCTGCATAGGGCGCGAGCGCCAAAATAACAAAGATATTGCCCCTGAAAGCAAGGGCAAGAGGACGGGAAGAGCGACTTCAGGCCTCACGTATCAGTATCCTTCATCTTGTCCAAATCATCTGCCTTAACGACTTCATAGGCACGTCGAATTAATACCACTGCAAACGCAAGTACCCCGAAAGCGATAACGATAGCCGTTAGCACCACAGCCTGCGGCAACGGGTCAGCTACCTCCCCCAAGGGTTGCATCATGCCTTCAGGAATAAGCGGAGGAGCCCCACGTGTCATACCCGCGGTGGTAAAAATCAGTAAATTAGCAGCGTTAGAGAGCAGCATTAAACCGATTACCAGCTTAACGATAGAGCGACGTAACATCATAAAAATTGCCGTCGCGTATAGCAGGCCAATCGCCACTGCCATTAATGGTTCCATGCTGAGCCTCCTGTAAAATCAAGGTTCATCCTTATCAACCTCCATTAGCGTCATCACCATGCCAGTGACAGAGCCTAATACCGCTAGATAAACACCAATATCAAAAATAAGCGGAGTTGACGCTTTGAAGTCGATGACTGGAATTGTCCACCACTGGGCAGTTAGAAACGGCTGACCCATAAACCAAGCAGGCACGACCGATATCATGCCTAACAGCAAGCCAATACCAATCAAGTCGCGGGGGTCGACCATCCGCAGTACTTCCTTAGTGGCACTTACCCCAAAGGCAAACAAATAGAGCGTAAAGGCCCCTGCAGCCACTAACCCGGCGATAAACCCGCCGCCCGGCTCATCGTGCCCGCGAAGTAGCAAGAAGACCGAAAACAGCAGTTGCAGTGGCATTAAAAAGCGTGCTGCCGTATTAAGAATAATCGTGCCTGATTTAACCATCGTAGGGCTCCTTGGCAGTCACTTTGCTGCTCTCGACGGTTTTTCCATCGTTATTCTCACCATGACGCAGCTTTAACATGGCAATAACGCCAATCGCTGCAAGCGCGAGTACGAACATCTCACCCAAGGTATCCAGCGCGCGGTAATCAACCAAAATGACATTAACGATGTTGCGACCATGAGCCAGCGGCGCACTGTTCTCAATCATATAGGTGGAGATAGGCTCAAACTGCTGAATGCTCCACGACGTCATAATGAGTAAGCAGATTAAAATACCCATGGTGGCCGCAACGGCACCATCGCGTATACGCTCAAGGCTGGTCGAGAGATTCGAAAAGCGAGGCAAGCGGAACAACACTAACACCAGCAGAATGACGGTCAGCGTTTCGACCAGCAACTGCGTTATGCCAAGGTCTGGCGCGCTAAACAGAATAAAGATCAGCGCGATGGAGAACCCCATAATGCCAACAGATACCACGGCACCGAGGCGCGAGCGCGATATCGTTGCAAATAACGCCCCCATGGCCATGGTGCCTACCACCACCAGTTCGTGGAAACGCACATCCAGCTCGAAAGCGAGCTGCGGCGAATGGCGCAGTAAAATTGAGTTACCGATTAAGACAATAAGCGTCACTAGCATTACTAAAATATAGTTACGCATATAGCCGTTTTGCAGCAGACGCGTTTGCCACTCTGAAACATGCACGATGCCATTCATAAAGCTCTCATAACCCGCTTCAGGGCCATAGCGCATGACAGGGGCCAGCATGGAAAGCTTGCCGCGCACCGTGTCCCAGCGTTTAAACAGTAAAAAGCCTAACCCCAAACTGACAATGGACATAATGAGCGGCAGGTTAATGCCGTGCCAAAGCGACAGCGATACAGTGATGGGCTCCCCCACCACGGCAGAGGCCGCTGACGTCAGAAGTCCTTCGCCGACCAGGGCAGGCAAAATACCAATAAACAGTGATAACGCGGCGAGCATGCCTGGCCCTATCAGCATACTCACCGGCGCTTCATGAGGCTCTTTAGGGGTGTGGTGCCGCTTACCAAAAAACGGTCTTAGCGCAATAATGGCGGCCACGGCGATGGTTAAGAAAGCCGCTATAAAGCCAAATAGCACCAGCAGTGCACGAAAGCTACCCGCGCCTAGCACCGACTCAAACATCAGCTCTTTACCGACAAAACCAAACAGCGGCGGTACGCCAGCCAGTGACAGCGCTGCCACCATTGCAATAACGGCGGTGACGGGCATCAATGATCGCAAACCACCCATCTGGGTGACATCCTTGGTGCCGGTCTCATGGTCTAAAATGCCCGCTACCATAAATAGCGCACCCTTGTAGAGTGAGTGCGCTAACAGGAAAGTAACGAAGGCAATCATCGCACCCTCGGTACCGATACCTAACAACATGGTCAGGGTACCCAGCGCCATAATCGTTGAGTAGGCAAGTAGCTTCTTAATATTCGTGTGATGGATAGCCAGAAAGGCACCCGTCAGCATAGTGATGGCACCTACCACTGAAAGAATACCAATCCATAGCGCAGTCCCCCCCAGTTCGGGCTGCAAGCGCGCCATTAAATAGATACCCGCTTTCACCATTGTGGCGGAGTGGAGGTAGGCCGACACCGGGGTAGGCGCCGCCATGGCGTTGGGTAGCCAGAAATGAAACGGAAATTGGGCTGACTTAGTGAAAGCACCTAACAGTAAACAGATCAGCATTGGGGTATAAAGTGCATGCTCGCGCAGGTCGGCTTCCATGCTACGAATTTCAGCCAGTGACCAACTGCCGCTTGCGACTCCCAACAACACCAAGCCCGCCATTAGCGCTAATCCACCGGCGACGGTTACAAATAAACCCTGGCGAGCAGATTTACGCGCTTCAATATCGGCATGATTAAAGCCAATCAGCAGATAGGAGGTGATGCTGGTCAGTTCCCAGAAAATAAATAGCGTCAATAGGCCGTCGGCCAACACAAGGCCAAGCATGGAAACCATGAACGCCATCAGTGCGATATGAAAACGTACTAAGTCAGGATGACCTTTGAGATAACCACCTGCGTAAATCAGTACAAAAGCACCGATCACCGTGATTAACAGCCCAAACAGCAGTGACAAACCATCCAGCATAAAGGACAGGCTGATACCTAGCGAAGGCACCCACTCCCATTCCAGAAGTATGCTGCCATTTTCAATCACTTCAGGCGCTTGTATTGCCAACCACGCAGCCAGTCCCGCTGGAAAGAGTGCCAACACCAAGCTGGTGTGATGAGCAAACCAGCGGTGCAGCAATGGCGACGACGCGGCCAGCAAAAAACCCATTAACACGGCAAGTTGCATCTAGCGAAATCTCCTAAGTAACAAACTGCCCACCACTACCGATGGGAACGTTAGGCATGATGCCTCATTTACTGCTATTTCACCCAGCCAGCGCGACAAGCGATATCCAACTAAGGCCCATATAACACCAAAGTGGCTTAGGCATAAGTCGCCTACCGCCCTCACTAACGCCTCTGTAGACTCCCCCCCGACAGCTGACAAAAGAGAGGCTATCAAGGTAACGCAAATCGTAAACCTTATAGCACCCATGTTTGGCTTACCAGACGCGTGTTTTAACGCGCGCTTGTCACTGTCATGCAAACCCTCAACCTTCACATGGTTCTATCACCTGCCGATTGCACGCTACCGGCAGGTAGAAGGCCACCCAGAGTGCGGAACGCTAGCAATGTCGCTGCTATGGATACCTCTGTTAACCCTGGCTGGCACCTTAGTGCCGCTATTCACCGCCAGCCGCGGACGCGTCATTTGCACGACCGCCACGATTATTGCCCCGTTGGCCGCCCTCAGCATTGTCCTTAGCCATTTGCCCACCCTACTGAGTGGCGAGGTCGTTACCCAGCACTGGAACTGGATGCCATTGTTGGGGCTGGACCTTGCGTTACGCCTTGATGGGCTTACGCTACTGTTTGCGCTACTCATCCTGGGCATAGGTAGTCAGATTATTACCTATGCGGGTTATTACCTTGCCAGCGACGAGAAAGACGGCCGCTTCTTCTCGTTTATGATGCTGTTCATGACAGCTATGCTCGGCATCGTAATGGCCGATAATTTACTGCTGATGTGGCTTTTTTGGGAGCTGACCAGCGTTGCCTCTTTTCTACTCATTGGCTTTTGGGGCCATTTGAGCGATGCCCGCCGAGGCGCCCGCATGGCACTGACCGTCACTGGTGCCGGAGGGCTAGCGCTGTTAGCGGGCATACTGCTTATTGGCAATGAGGTGGGCAGTTTCGCCATGAGCGACGTACTGGTAGCCGGTGACCAACTTCGCGCAGCCCCACATTACCCCCTCATCATGGCCTTAGTGTTACTCGGTGCATTTACCAAATCAGCACAGTTCCCGTTTCACTTCTGGCTACCCCACGCGATGGCCGCCCCTACCCCGGTTTCAGCCTATTTACACTCTGCCACGATGGTTAAAGCGGGGATTTTTCTCCTCGCCAGACTACATCCAGCACTGGGCGACACCTCACTTTGGGCGGTTAGTCTAACACTAGCTGGCCTTGCAACGCTCGTTTATGGCGCTTGGTTTGCTTTGTTAGAGCGTGATTTAAAAGGTATTTTAGCGTTCTCGACGGTTAGTCATTTAGGCCTTATCGTGTTGCTACTGGGCTTGGACACACCGCTATCGATTGTAGCTGCCCTTTTTCACATACTTAACCACGCCCTATTCAAGGCCACGCTGTTTATGAGCGTTGGCATTATTGATCATGAAACAGGTACTCGAGATATTCGCCGCTTGGGTGGTCTATGGTCGCTGATGCCGATTACCGGAACGTTAACCTTAATGGCCGGGGCGGCCATGGCGGGTTTTCCACCATTCAACGGCTTTTTATCTAAAGAAATGCTGCTAACGAAAGCACTGGCGACTGAGCTTTTCGGTGGATTAGGAAGCATCATTCCACTACTCGTTCTGTTGGGTGCCACGCTATCGGTCGCCTATTCACTACGCTTGGTGCACGGTGTTTTCTTCGCCAAATCCATTGATAACTCCCCCGCAGAGCAAGTCTTACATCCCCATGATCCACCAAAAGGAATGTACCTTCCTGGCCTGGTATTAGCGTTTCTATGCCTGCTGGTCGGATTACTTCCAATGACCCTTGCCGCGCCGCTAATTAATAGCGCTAGCCTTGCGGTTCAAGGTGTCAATAATCCTGTTTTCACTTTTGCACTATGGCATGGACTCAATTTACCGCTCATGATGAGTATTACTGCCATTGCAGGTGGTGCTCTATTATTGCGCGAGCATAAGCGCCTGGGCCTTCTGGCCAACATCCTGCCTAGCCAAAATGCCAAAGTTGTTTTTGAAAAACTCATTACACGAATAGTTAAAGCAGCGCTGTGGGTGACGCTACGTCTGGAGAACGGCTCACTACAGCGCTATCAGGCGCTTTTACTGCTCTCCGCTTTGGCGATGACGGCACTGGGACTGAGTAACGTTAGCTCTTTAACGGGCTCTGCAGGCATACAACCTATCGATGGCTTAGTCATACTGGGTGCCGCCGTGATGATGCTGGGGGCGATTGGGAGTGCGCTGGCGCATCGCTGGAGGCTGGTATCACTGCTGATGCTCTCGGTGGTGGGTTTAACCGTATCGCTAACGTTTATCCGCTTCTCTGCACCTGATCTTGCACTCACTCAACTGTCAGTTGAAGTCGCCTCAATGATCTTAATGATCCTGGCACTATTTTTTCTGCCTCAGCGTCCGCCACTGTGGGTGTCCTCAAGGCGAATAATGCGCGATGTGCTTCTCGCAGGCTCTCTGGGACTTATTATCGCCTCTCTAAACTATGCGTTGCTAACACGTGAGGTAGCGAGCATTTCGGACTTCTTCCTCGCCGAAAGTGTTCCCGGCGGTGGCGGCACGAACGTCGTTAACGTCATTCTGGTCGACTTCCGCGGCTTTGATACGCTGGGCGAAATCACGGTACTGACGCTTGCCGGGCTTGCGACTTACAAGCTGCTTAACCGCTTACGCTTGTTTAAACCATCAGGCAATGTGGAAGGGATACGCTGGTCAAGGCACCGTTACCCTTTGATACTGGACGTAGTGGCACAAATTATTCTGCCCATTGCTCTGCTGGTATCTTTCTACATATTCCTACGCGGCCATAACCAACCCGGCGGCGGCTTTATTGCCGGTCTGATTACCGCTATTGCACTACTGCTGCAATATATTGCCCGGGGCTATGAGTGGACCAGCCAACGCCTTAAAGTCTCTTTCCCTTTTATTTCCGTGCTGGGGCTAGCCATTGCCGTTAGTACAGGGCTTGGCAGCTGGCTGTTTGGCTATCCCTTCCTCACCTCCTCTTTTGGCTATTTCGATATTCCGCTAATCGGCAAAATTGAATTGGCGACGGCGATGCTCTTTGACCTAGGTGTTTACCTAGCGGTCGTAGGCGCAACGCTGATGATTTTGGTCAATCTTGGCAGTGTCACCACAGCGCACCGGCCAACACTTCAAACGACCGAACAGTCAGCATCAAAAGAGGGGAGTAAATAATGGAACTGTTGTTCTCACTGGTCACGGGCGTACTCAGCGCCAGCGGCATCTACCTACTGCTACGTGGCCGCACCTTCTCTATTATTGTGGGTCTGGTTCTGCTCTCTTATGCGGTCAATTTGTTCCTCTTCTCAACCGGCGGGCTGCACACCCACTCTGCGGCGGTCATTGGAGAATCAGCGATTCCCGCTGACCCACTGCCTCAGGCACTGGTATTAACGGCAATTGTTATCGGTTTTGCGATGACGGCGTTTATTGTCATCCTGGCTATCCGGACGCGGGCAGAACTAGGCAATGACCATGTGGATGGCAAGCAGGGTGAAGAAGGAGACACACGCTGATGAGCCAACACTTGTTAGTGCTGCCGATTCTTCTCCCCATGGTGACCGCCCTGGGCCTGCTGCTATCTGGGCAAACACCAAGCACCCTACAGCGTCAAATAAGTATTTTCTCCTCGGCGCTTTTGGTGGTGCTTTCCGGCTTTTTGCTGATGCGCGCTAACAGTGATGTTATCAGCGTTTATGCATTAGGTAACTGGCAGGCTCCCTTTGGCATTGTGCTCGTACTTGATCGCTTATCGGCACTTATGGTGGCGCTAACGGCTGTACTGGCGCTGGGCTGTATTGTGTTTGCCAGTTCTGGGGATGACGCACGAGGAAGCAACTTTCACGGAATTTTTCACCTTCAGCTATTAGGCTTAAACGGTGCGTTTCTCACTGGCGACATGTTCAATCTGTTTGTATTTTTCGAAATTCTACTGCTCGCCTCTTATGCACTGTTAATGCACGGTGGCGGCAAGGCGCGCATTGGGGCAGGCCTGCACTATGTGGTACTCAATCTGGTCGGCTCAGCACTGTTTTTAATCGCACTGGGCGTGCTGTACGGCATTACCGGCACTCTTAACATGGTCGACATGGGCCACCGTGTTGCGCTCATGGAGGGCGACGAAGCAGCATTAGCCAGCGCTGGCGCGCTGCTACTGGTGGTCGTGTTTAGTCTCAAAGCCGCTATTTTACCGCTCTATTTCTGGCTGCCGGCAACCTATGCCTCTGCCCCGGCACCGGTCGCCGCCCTGTTCGCGATTATGACCAAAGTGGGCCTTTACGCTCTGCTCCGCATACAAACGCTGGTATTCGCCGACAGCCCCGCTGCCACGCTAATTAACGCGTGGCTATGGTGGGGTGGCTTAGCCACGCTACTTTTTGCGGCCATTGGTGTTCTGGCGGCACGGGATATGCGAACGCTGGCGGCTTACCTAGTGCTGGTTTCCGTCGGCACGCTGTTGAGCGGTGCAGGCATGGGGCATGTCCCCGCCAATAGCGCCCTGCTCTTCTACCTGGTGCACACTACGCTAATAGCAGGTGCTCTATTTCTGATTGCAGAACTCATTGGCATGCAACGGGGTAAAGCGGGGACTCGCTTGGTGCGTGCCCGCCTACTGCGCCAGCCAGCCCTGATTGGCAGTATGTTTATTATTGGTGCCGTGGCAATCTCCGGCTTACCCCCGCTCGCGGGCGCACTGGGAAAGCTACTGCTCATGCAATCCGCTGAAAGCGGCCAGCGGATCTGGCTATGGCCGTTACTGTTACTTGCTGGTTTAGCGAGCTTAATTGCGCTTTCCCGAGCAGGCTCGGTATTTTTCTGGGCAAGTTACAAAGGCGCGCCTAACGGCCCTCATATTAGTCGTTTACAACTAACTGGCGTTGTATGGCTACTCATCAGTGCACCGCTACTGGTCATCTTAGGAGGGCCGGTGAGTCAATACACTCAAGCCACTGCCGAGCAGCTCGCTTCCCCGCAGCTATTTATTGATGCGTTGTTACCTGACGATACAGCGCTTGTTCTACGCTCAGGAGAGTCGCAATGACCTATATCCTGCGTTACCTCCCTGCCCCCATGCTGTCGCTGATTCTTCTGGTTACCTGGCTGTTGATGGTACGAAGTACCGCCTTTGGGCAAGTGCTGCTCGGCGTCGTTCTCGCCATCGGCATTCCGCTGCTCACGCGCCAATTCTGGTTACCCTTTCCGCGCGTAAAACACCCTATCAAACTGTTACGCTTTTTCTTATGTGTACTTGGCGATATCGTTGTCGCCAACCTGCACGTTAGCCTACTAATACTAAGCCCCAAACGTGAACCCCACCCTGGCTTTGTGGAGTATCCGCTGCAAGTGAAGGATCGCTTAGCCATCACACTGCTTGCCAATACCATCACCATGACACCCGGCACTGTCTCTACCAATATTCGTATTGATCAGACGTCATTATTGATTCATGTACTTGATATGGAAGATGAACAGCAACTGATAGAAGAAATACACCAGCGCTATGAGCGGCCTTTGAAGGAGATTTTTGAATGTTAACCGTGGCTTTGTGGATTAGCCTGACGTTCATTGTCCTTGCGCTAGCGATGAACGTATATCGCCTAGTGATTGGCCCTGACATTCCTGACCGACTTTTAGCGCTGGATACTATGTACGTCAATGCAATCGCATTAATCGTCATTGCCGGTTTATGGTTTAACACTAAAACCTATTTTGAGGCCGCCATGCTAATCGCCTTGCTTGGCTTTATTAGCACCATGGCTATCTGTCGCTATCTGCTACGCGGCGACATTATCGAATAATAGCAAGATTAAATAAGGGTACGGGCCATGACACTTAATCTCATTGCTGAGGCAGCGGTTTCATTACTCCTGATATTAGGTGGACTATTTGCCTTTGTAGGTTCACTGGGAATGCTGCAGTTTAAAGATTTTTTTATGCGGCTACATAGCCCCACTAAGGGCACCACGCTCGGCATTGGCTGCGTTTTAATCGCGTCAATGATCTATTTCAGCGTCACTCAACGCGAGCCTCATATTCAGGAACTACTGATCACACTTTTCCTATTTATTACTGCCCCCGTCACCGGCCATATGCTAGCCAAAACAGGGCTACATATGCACTTGCGCTTTATTACGGGCACACGGGGCTCATTACCAGAGTTAATGGATGAAGATGTTGGCCAGAGTCGCTTTGCCCGCCCGGCTCGCCCAAAACCTCCCGGCGGGTTAAAAACTCGCCGGGAGCAGCTACTAAAAAGTCGTGGCCGTTAGGCGTTAGGCGTTAGGCAACCAACCCTGTAGCTCATTATTAATAACGGCCAGTAGTGCTTCTATATGATCATCGCGGTCGTTTAGGCAAGAAATATAGCTAAACGTCTCCCCGCCCGCTTCCATAAAGCTATCGTGGATCTCCTCTTCAATCTCTTCGAGTGTTTCCACGCAGTCTGACGAAAAGGCAGGTGACATAATCGCAATATGTTTATGTCCTTGCTTGGCCAGTTCAGCCACATGGTTCACTGTCTGTGGCCCAACCCATTTTTCAGGGCCAAACTGGGACTGAAATGCGGTATCCACTTCCTCTTTACTAAAGCCAAGCTTCTCACGCAGCAGCCGCGTGGTTTTCTGGCACTGGCAATGGTAAGGATCGCCTTCCATTAAATAGCGCTCAGGCACACCGTGATAACTAGCCACTAGCTTCGTCGGGCGGGTGGGCAAACCGGCATAGACCTCTTCCACCGAATTGGCCAGCGCCTGTATGTAAGCAGGATGATCGAAATAGGCAGGCACCGTGCGGATATAGGGCTGCCACTTCATTTTCATCAGGGTGCGAAATGCTTGGTCATTGGCCGTTGCCGTGGTCGGAGAGCCGTACTGGGGGTAAAGCGGAAAGAACACGATGCGCTCACAGCCCTTCTCTTTCAGCCGCGTCAACACGCTTTCGGTGGATGGATTGCCATAGCGCATGCAGAAATCAACTTCGACATCATCACCGTAAAGCGCTTTCAAACGCGCGGTCATTTTTTCGGTCTGGGCTCGTGTCGTTGTCAGCAGCGGGCTTTCGTTCTTTTCGTTATTCCAAATACTTCGGTACGCCTTACCGGAAGAAAACGGACGCTTGGTCAAAATAATCAGCTGCAACAGCGGCTGCCATTTCCAACCGGCATAATCAACAACACGCTTATCCGAGAGAAATTCATTTAAGTAGCGACGCATTGACCAGTAGTCAGTGGCATCCGGCGTTCCCAAGTTCGCGAGTACAACACCCACTTTAGCCCGAGGCACCGGCGGATGATCGCTAGGTGCATGGGTCAAGCGTCCTGTACCCGGCTGATCCTTGACGACATTCTCGGTCATTACACTTGCTCCTGGAAAATAACGTGGGTGCTCAGCACATTTAGAAAGTGCATAAATCCTATCACTTTTCGGCACAGCGGCGGCATAAAGTTATACTATCAGCATTATTTGTATAACCCTGGGGCAACTCATGTCTAAGCCTTTGCTTTTGGTACTTGGTGACCAGCTGACGTTTTCGCTGGCAACGCTACAGCAAGCACCTGCCAATGCGGTAGTAGCCCTGTGCGAAGTCGCCGAGGAAGCGCGCTATGTGCCCCATCATATACACAAAATTGGCCTTTTTTTGGCGGCCATGCGTCACTTTGCCCAGGCACTGCGCGAAAAGGGTTTCCAAGTCCATTACAGCGCACTAGATGATGCCGACAACACTCACTCCATTGTCCCAGAAGCCGAACGCATTGCCGCGCAATATGGTTGCAACGAGATACGCGTTACCCGGCCTGGGGAGTGGCGCCTGTGGGAGTCAATGCAACAACGCAGCGATGCAGCCCTTCCCTGGCGACTTTTAGAGGATGATCGTTTTTTTACCACCCCTAATGACTTCCACCAGTGGTCGAGCGGTCGTAAACAGTTACGCTTAGAGTACTTTTACCGCGAACAGCGCAAGCGCACAGGACTATTAATGGAGGGCGATGAACCCGCTGGCGGCAAATGGAATTTCGACCACGATAATCGTCAGCCTATCGATGCATCGCTTGAGTTCCCTGGATTACCGCAACATCAGCACGATGAGCTTACTAAGAGCGCGCTAGCGGATGCCCAGCGCCATTTCAGTGACCATATGGGTTCCATTGAGCAGTTTAATCTACCGGTCACACGGCGTCAGGCATTGGTCGACCTAAGACACTTTATGCAGCACGGCTTGACTCACTTTGGCCGTTATCAGGATGCCATCAGTGACGCATCGCCGTTTTTGTACCACTCACGACTCTCTGCAGCGCTAAATATCGGCCTGTTGACACCCCATGAAGTGTGCGAGGCCGCAGTACAGCGCTACTACACAGGTGATGCGCCGATTAATGCCGTCGAGGGATTTATTCGCCAGATTCTGGGCTGGCGCGAGTATGTACGCGGACTCTACTGGACCCAAATGCCAGCTTATAAGGCTGCCAACAAACTCGGCTTTCAGCGCGACCTCCCGGCTTTTTATTGGGATGCCGATACCGATATGCGCTGCCTACAGCGCGCTATCCAGATGACGATCGACAATAGCTACGCCCACCATATTCAGCGGCTAATGGTGACAGGTAATTTCGCTTTGCTGTGCGGGGTTAAACCCGAGGCTTTATGTGATTGGTATCTAGCCGTGTACGCCGATGCCAGCGAGTGGGTAGAGCTGCCTAACACGCTGGGTATGGTACTGCATGCAGACGGCGGCTTGATGGGCTCCAAGCCCTACTGCGCCTCGGGTAAATATATCGACAAAATGTCTGATCACTGCCAGCACTGCCGCTATTCACCGAAACAGGTTACCGGCCCGAAAGCCTGCCCGTTTAATAGTCTCTACTGGCATTTTCTTGAAACCAACGCGGAGGTTCTTAACAACAACCCCCGCATGAAGCTGATCTATGGCTCGCTTAAACGCATGTCAGTTGAAAAGCGCGAGGCTATGCGCCAACAGGCCGAACATTTTTTGGCGCGTCTTGAGACTTCTCCTGCTTATGGGCAAGGCTGCCACACAGAAGGCTATAACGTTAAGGAATCAAAATGAACCGTTTCGAACCATTAAATGCAGCCCCTCCCGTCACCCTTTATCACGATGGTCACTGTCCCTTCTGCCAACAAGAAGTAGCCTGGCTTGCAAAACATCGTCAGCGGCAACATATCGCGTTGGTGGATATTCAAGCCAGTGACTTTAACGCTCAGGAGCATGGCCAAGACTTTGCCGCCATGATGGGGCAACTGCACCTGCGCGATAGCCAAGGAGCGTGGTATATCGGGATGGATGCCAGCCGTGCCCTCTATGCTGTCTTGGGCTATCGGCGGCTGGTGAGATTTTCGTGCTTACCGGGTGTGCGCGGCTTAATGAACGCCGGTTACCGATTTTTTGCCCGTCGCCGCATTCGGCTCGGGCAGTGGTGGGAAAAACTAACCTAGAAAAGCTAGCTTAAAAAGCAGCTTAAAAAACGAGCGGCATACGTGAAGTGAGCGGCTCACTGTAGTGTGCATCACGGCCAATGACTTCATCATGGGGCACATGCTGGACTAAGTAAGCGCGATGAATACCGGCGCGTTTAAGCTCCATGTAAACATCATCTAGCGAGCGAAAAAGCATTGGCTTACCACGTTGCATAAGCATATGACGCTCGGCTTCAACGTCTTCTAACTCGATTTGATAAAAACGACTGCCCGAATGGGTAATCACGCGTATTTCAAAATTGTCGTGACTAGCGACAAACTGTTTTAGATCCTTCAGTTCCATGGTTCCCTCCTATTATTTGTATATGTCATCGGGCACAGCATGCCTGTACCCGATGACATTTCTGTTGCCTGATTATTGCAATGTTATGACGATCTCCATCGTCAAAACATTCAACACTTCTACATTTAATAACTAGGAGGGCAACAGTGCAAGAGAGTTTCTGACCAAAGAGTCAACAACCAGTGCTTAACGTTGATATTCAGAAGGGTCGATGGCTTTACCAAGCGAATTACGGTCGATCCAATTACCGCCTTTTGTTTCCTTGTAGCGGAAAACCACCTTATCCCCTACTACCACAGGAAGCTCGCCATCTTCAGTTTGGTAGCTATACTTTTCACCCTCCACAACTAAGTGGTAACGGTAAAGATCGGGCATACCTAGCCACTCTTTAAAAGGTCCTTCACGCTCTAACGACTGCAACTCACCGCGACCTTCTAGCTTAGGAAGACGCTGCCTATTTCCGCGCCGAAATCCACCTGCCATTTGCTACTCCCGTTATCTACATTTTCTGGGTGGGGCATTATACGAGCTTACTCCCCATCCTCAAGTTAATCAGAGACTGCTTAATCCCCAAACGCTTCGCCGTAACTATCCGGGGCCAAATCCTCAAAGCGGGTATATTTACCAATAAACGCCATATGCACCGTACCGATAGGCCCGTTACGCTGCTTACCGATAATTAACTCAGCGATGCCCTGGTTATCGGGATTATCTGGATTATAAACCTCATCACGATAAACAAAGGCGATAACATCCGCATCCTGCTCGATGGCGCCTGACTCGCGTAGATCCGACATGACCGGCCGCTTATTGGGGCGCTGCTCCAACGAGCGGTTTAGCTGTGAAAGCGCGACTACTGGGCAGTTAAACTCTTTTGCCAAGCCTTTCAAAGAGCGCGAGATTTCAGAAATCTCACCGGTGCGGTTTTCATTGAAACCGGGTATTTGCATCAACTGAAGATAATCGATCATGACCAGCGCTATATTGCCATGTTCCCGCACCACACGGCGCATCCTTGAGCGCATTTCATTCGGCGATAAGGCCGCGGTATCGTCGATAAACAGCTGCTTGTCTTTAAGCAGGTTAACCGCGGACGTTAAGCGCGGCCAATCTTCATCTTCCAACTGCCCTGTCCGCACACGGGTTTGATCAATCCTACCCAGCGACGATAGCATCCTTAGCATCAGCGATTCGGCGGGCATCTCCATGGAGAACACCATCACCGGCTTATCACTTGAAATAACCGCGTGCTCGACGAGGTTCATGGCGAAGGTGGTTTTACCCATGGAGGGTCGCCCTGCAATAACCACCATGTCAGAAGGCTGTAGACCCGTGGTCATCTCATCCAGGTCACGGAAGCCGGTTGAAAGACCGGTCATCTCACCCTTGAGATTAAACAACTCATCAATGCGATCCACGGCTTTGGTTAACAGCTCACTCATGCCGATAGGGCCGCCGGTTTTGGGGCGCTCCTCAGCAATCTGGAAGACTAACCGTTCGGCTTCGTTAAGCAGTTCGTCCGCTGGACGCCCTTGGGGGGAAAAAGCGCTATCAGCGATTTGGTTAGCGGCGCGAATTAGTTTGCGCAGCGTGGCACGCTCGCGGACGATATCCGCGTAGGCGCGAATATTACTCGCAGAAGGTGTATTACGCGCAAGCTCGGCCAGAAATGCCAAGCCACCCACCGTGTCTAATTGATCCCGTGCTTCGAGGGCTTCAGAGAGCGTCACCACGTCTAAAGGCTGAGCAGACTCAGCAAGATGAATCATCACGTTGAACACCAAACGGTGCTCGTAACGGTAAAAGTCATCCGCCACCAAGCGCTCTGAAACGTTGTCCCAGGCCTGGTTATCCAGCATTAGCCCACCCAGTACCGACTGCTCTGCCTCAAGCGAATGCGGCGGCAGCTTTAGCGCTGCCGTTTCCTTATCAGCAGAAGGCTGGTCCTGCATAGCGAGCTCCTTTAAACACAACGGTGTAGCCAGTGAAAACGCTTATCTTAGTCACCGCGCTTCACTGTGACGACAAGCACTGATTAGACGACCAACACTGATTCATCATTGATCTAGAAGACGTTGGCTAAAAAAAACTGCGCGGTGGCACAGTTCGCTTTTAGGCAACCCCAGAAGCTAATGTACAGCCAAAACAAAAGGCGCGGGAGGAAACCCGCGCCTTTTGAGGCGTGTTAGCGCAACTAGTTACTTAACGTAATGACTAGTTACTCTGCGACTACCACTACGCGTACAACGGCATCCACTTCAGCGTGCAAGTGAAGGGCGATGTCGTATTCGCCAGTCTGGCGAATCGGGCCATTCGGCATACGCACTTCGCTCTTGGCAACATCGATGCCAGCAGAGGAAATGGCATCAGCCAAATCACGCGGACCGATGGAACCGAACAGCTTACCTTCATCGCCAGCTTTGGAAACCAAAGACAGTTCGATGTCGTTTAGCTGCTCAGCACGCGCTTCGGCTTCAGCCTTACGCTCAGCGGCTTGCGCTTCGAGCTCAGCACGCTGTGCTTCAAACGCTTCGATGTTATCTTTAGTGGCCGGTACGGCTAAGCCGTAAGGCACTAAGTAGTTACGACCATAACCAGGCTTTACAGTGACCTTGTCACCCAGGCCGCCCAGCTTACCAATGTTGTCGAGCAGAATGACTTCCATCTCGTAAACCTCTTGTCAGTTGCTGCGGGCAAGGCGTGCGCGAACGTTCGCGAATGTATCAATCAGCCCCAACAGCAGCACAATGAGAATCGTGGGCCAGGTCGTGATTAGCAGCACATAAAATGCTACCAGCCACAGCCCGTTCATCCCCTTTAATCCAATAAACCCGTGCACTAACGCAACGCCAGCCACCAAAAGCGGAACCCAGCCAAGCATGGCCAGTGCGTGAGCACCCAGCACCATACCTGTCACCCCAATAACTACCAAAATAGCTAGCTCTTTAGGGGTTAAGCGAAATGCATGAAACTCTTCGCGAAAGCCACCAGGGTTATACAACCCGGCCTGCCAACTTCTCGCGAGTGCCAAACACACTATCGCTGCCAACAGCACTACTAATCCCGTTACACCACCTACGACTAATGCAGCAAGGGTCTGGGTATCGTAGCCCTGATTGGAAAATTCCGTGAGCATGCGATCCACTTCTTCTGAACCTTCACGCAGTTGCTCAAGCATTAGCTCTGTGCCACCTGGCGGTGTGAAGATGCCAAGCTGAACCATCACTGCAGCGACCAATGTCCCTACAATTAACGTTTCACCCCAACGCATCCTCTCGCGCAGAATGACGGCCATCAGCGTTACCAGCAGTACGCTAGCAAGCGGAATAACATCACCCTGGGCCCACCACCAGCCAGCCGGTAGCGCTGCAGCAATAATCACCGGTAGCGCAGGCGCGAAGCCTTTGCGTAGGGTCATCAGTGCGGCGATGGCTGCCCCTAACCAGAACAGCCAAGGCACTAGCGTTGCCAGGGCCGCCACGCCTGCAGCGTAAGGCGTACCCCGCATGAGCCATCGGGCTAGTGCCAGCATCACGTTAAACGCTTACTGGTGGCTATCGGAGTAGGGCAGCAGTGCCAGATAACGCGAACGCTTAATAGCGGTCGCCAACTGACGCTGATAGCGTGCTTTGGTACCGGTAATACGGCTTGGAACGATCTTGCCGGTTTCAGTGATGTAAGCCTTCAGCGTGTCCAGATCTTTGTAATCGATCTGCTTGATGCCTTCAGCGGTGAAGCGGCAAAACTTACGGCGACGGAAAAAACGTGCCATGGACTAGCTCCTTAAAACGTGCAGTGAATAAAATCAGGCAGTTTCTTCTTCTTCAGCGCGCGGTCTTTCTTCGCGACGCGGACGTTTTTCTTCTGCCGGTTTCATCATCGGGGAAGCTTCAGTAACCGCTTCTTTGCAGCGAACAACCAAGCTGCGGATGATGGCGTCGTTGAAACGGAAGATGTTCTCGATTTCTTCGAGAGTCTCGCCAGAACATTCGACGTTCATCAGCACGTAGTGGGCTTTGTGGATCTTGTTGATCGGGTAAGCCAGGTGACGACGGCCCCAATCTTCTAGACGGTGCACAGTGCCGCTATTTTCAGTAACGATGCTGGTGTAGCGCTCGACCATAGCCGGCACCTGCTCGCTTTGATCCGGGTGGACCATAAACACGATTTCGTAATGACGCATGGGATCTCCTTGCGGTTTGACAGCTTCCTTTGTGTGTTGCTGCTAAACACAGCCAACGACGACAGGGAAGCAAGGAGTTAACTGAAGTGCTCCGCCGCCTAATTCACGGTCACCGGAACATCAAGCAGAACTTTTATTTCATTAACTGTTTTTTTCAACAACAGTATCAATTACTAATTCTCACAGCTAACGCCCGCTTGCAGACAAACGGGCGCGTGTATCTTAGTAGTACGGCGGTTAACTTGCAAGCTGGCGCTGCCGGACAGCTTCAAACAAACAAATACCGGTAGCCACCGACACATTGAGACTAGACACTTCCCCCGCCATTGGCAACTTGGCAAGGTTGTCGCATGCTTCGCGGGTTAAGCGACGCATGCCCTTACCTTCCGCCCCCATCACCAACGCGATCGGGCCCGTCATATCTATCTCAAACACGCTGGATTCCGCCTCACCCGCGGTACCGGTTATCCAAACACCAGCATCTTTCAGCTTAGCCAGTGTGCGCGCCAAGTTAGTTACCTGATATACCGGCACTACTTCAGCGGCACCACAGGCAACTTTACGCACCGTTGCATTGAGCGGGGCGGCTTTATCCTTAGCGACAATCACGCCATGAACACCCGCCGCATCCGCACTGCGCAGACAGGCGCCGAAATTGTGCACATCGGTGACACCGTCAAGAATTAAAAAAAGCGGCGGTGTAGATGACTGCCAAGCGCGCAGCTTGAGCCATAACGACTCTTCGCCCTCAGGAACCAACGGCGGGCAAAAAGCCACGACTCCTTGGTGAGCAGCCCCTTGCGTCAATTGATCCAACAGGTCGCGAGGCTGCTCTTTCACACGAGCGCCCCGCGACTGCGCCTGGGCGACAACCTCTTTTAAGCGGCTCCCCGCCCCCTGCTGAACCCACAATTCACGGGGTGACTCACCTCTGTCCAACAGGCTTTGCAGGGCATGCAAACCGTACACTTGATCCAGTCCATCAGGCGTCTTGGGGCCTGCATTCGAACGGCTACGCGGTCCTCGCCGAAAGGGTTCCGGTTTCATGCTTAACCCTTATTCGGTGATGGTTTGCGCGGGCCGTTGCGCGTACGACGCGGGCCGCGACGAACAGCAGGCTTATCGCCATTCGATGCCTTATCCCCACCGGTTCGGGCACCCCTAGCTCTGCCACCATCGGATTTAGCGCCAGCACCGCCTTCGCCACCGCGACTCTTCCGTGGCTGACGGCGCGGGCGGGGCTTCTCATCACCCAGGCCAAAGTCGATTTTACGGTCATCCATATCAACGCGGGCAACCTGCACAGTGAGGCCATCGCCCAAGCGATAAGTGGTGCCGGTACGTTCGCCTTTCAAACGGTGCTTCTCTGCTTCGTAGTGATAATAATCCGAAGGCAGCGAGGTAACGTGAACCAACCCTTCCACGTAGAACTCATCCAAACGAACAAACAAGCCGAACTGAGTTACCGAGGCAATGGTGCCTTCGAACATCTCGCCGAGCTTGTCGGACATAAACTCACACTTCAGCCAGCTCTCAACATCACGGGTCGCCTCATCGGCACGGCGCTCTGTCATTGAGCAGTGTTCGCCCAGCTCAAGCATCTGCTCAAAGGTATACGGGCACCACTTGCTTGGCGGCTCAACCGGCGCGCCCTCTACGCGCAGCACTGTATTGGTCTGACGCGGACCGCGGATGACTGAGCGAATAGCGCGGTGCACTAGCAGGTCGGGGTAGCGGCGAATCGGCGAGGTAAAGTGAGCGTAGGCTTGATACGCCAACCCAAAGTGACCTTCATTTTGCGGCGAGTAGACCGCCTGATTCATTGAACGCAGCATGACCGTCTGAATGATATCCGCATCGGGGCGGTCAATAATCGCCTCGCGCAACGCCTGGTAATCCTGTGGGGTCGGCATATCGCCACCACCGACAGAAAGCCCCAGTTCATTCAAGAACAGACGCAGCTTGTCGAGTCGCTCAGGCGTAGGTCGCTCATGGATACGATAGAGCGCGGGCAGATCATGTTTATCTAAGAAGCGTGCCGTCGCCACGTTAGCGGCCAACATGCACTCCTCGATTAGCTTGTGGGCATTGTTGCGGCTACGCGGTACGATTTTCTCGATTTTGCGCTCATCATTAAAGATGATCGCTGTCTCGGTGGTATCAAAATCGATAGCCCCACGCTCCGTGCGTGCCTCACGCAGCAAATAATAGAGCTCTTCCAGGCTCTGTAGCGGCTTCACAAGATCACCATGCTCTGCCCGCAGCACTTCGCCCTCTTCACTGTTCTCATCGAGAATGGCAGCAACCTTGTTATAGGTAAGGCGTGCGTGAGAGTTCATTACTGCTTCGTAGAAGCGGTAGCGGCTGATCGCGCCGGTCTTCGAGATATTCATCTCGCAGACCAACACCAAACGATCGACATGCGGATTGAGCGAACAAAGCCCGTTGGAGAGTAACTCCGGCAACATGGGAATAACTTGACCAGGGAAATAGACCGAGTTACCGCGCGTTCGGCCTTCATCATCAAGCGGCGTGCCAGGGCGCACGTAATGAGATACGTCAGCAATGGCTACCAATAACTTCCAACTGCCGGACTTGGTTTTCCAAGCACACACCGCGTCGTCAAAATCCTTGGCGGACTCGTCGTCGATGGTGACCAGCGGCACGTCACGCAGGTCAACGCGGTGCTGCTTATCATCTTCCAGCACCTCGGCCGAAATACCGCCAATTTGGTCGATCACTTCCGGGGGGAATTCGGCGGGAATATCGTAACTGCGAATCGCAATATCAATTTCCATACCTGGATCCATGCGCTCACCCAGCACCTCGACCACTTCGCCTACCGGCTGTATACGTGTCGCAGGCTGCTGGACAATCTTGGCAGAGATTACCTGACCATCCTTAGCGCCTCCGCAAGCGCTATGCGGGATAATCACTTCCTGAGTGATGCGCGGATTTTCCGGAATCAATATACCAAATTCAGGCGTATTACTGCGATAAACGCCGACAATCGTTTGGGTGTTGCGCGCAATGACATCAGCAATGGTCGCTTCATCACGGCCACGGCGATCACGGCCACTAATGCGTGCAAGCACATGGTCACCGTGAAACACGCGTCGCATTTGGCGCGGCGGCAATACCAGATCAGGCTTTTTGCCATCATCACGCAGCAGAAAACCAAAGCCATCACGGTGGCCCAGCACTTTACCCTTCACTAGATCAAGCTTATCAATCAGCGCATAAGCTCCGCGGCGGTCGCGCAGGACTTGTCCATCACGTTCCATGGCGGCTAAGCGGCGGCGAACGGCTTCAATAAGCTCTTCGTCTTCAAGCCCCAGCATACGGCTCATATTTTCGTGGGTAATCGGCTTGCCATAGCTCTCTAATGCGGCAAGCAAATACTCTCGGCTCGGCGCTGGATTACCATATTTATGCGCCTCGCGCTCGGCGTGCGGATCATCACTTAACGTCCAATACTTCATACGAGCAACATCCTTGAAGGCGTCATTTGCGAGAGGCATAAAAAAAGCGCATACGCATTGCGTTGCGGGCGGGATATTTCAGTATTTTTAAAGCTGAAATGAATATAGTTTTGTTTAGTCATGGGGGCAGTATAGCGCTGCACGTTCAATCACCCAACCGTCTTGAACGCTGTTTATACAATTTGCTTTATAAAAAGCGCGTTCAAGGTCTTGCATTTAACTAACACCCCGGTATTATACGCGCCACTTGCCCAGATGGCGGAATTGGTAGACGCGCTAGCTTCAGGTGCTAGTGTCCGTATGGACGTGGAGGTTCAAGTCCTCTTCTGGGCACCAAGTTACATCATGTTATCCCCTTTTCATGATGTATTAAGGTGCGACCGCAAGTAATAGCAGTAAGCGTAATAGCAGCAAGTTTGTGTTCGCCCAGGTGGCGGAATTGGTAGACGCGCTAGCTTCAGGTGCTAGTGTCTGTATGGACGTGGAGGTTCAAGTCCTCTCCTGGGCACCACTGGATGGTACCCGTCCGCATCATTACCCTCCCCTTTTTTATATACACTACTGAAAACGCCCACGACGACGTGCGACTTCTTCAAGCGCCCACCCCTGTGTACGCAGCTCACCTTCTAATACAGCTTCTACTTCAGCGGTTAAGTCTGGAAAGAAGTTAAGCCCCGTGCGCGCTTCAATTTCATCAATAGTCACCAAGTAATCATCAAGCGGCTCATTACCACGCACCTCTTGCGGCATAATAAATGCCAGCGCTAATGGCGCGTCACTGTGTGGCGCTACAATGATTTTATAAAATGCTTCTGGGACTTCGACCAAGCCAACACGGTTAAATGCGTTATCCATAAAACGTTCTGGAAACACCGGCCCGGTTATAACCTGTAAACGATCAAAACGCGGTGCAAAATGATCCATCACCACCTCCTCCAAACGCTGCCATAGCTGACGATTTAGCTCAGGCCGTTGAGGGGTCATATTGCTCATCAAAAAAGTATCTACTTGGGCGCTGCGCCCATGTACAGCGGCAATCGCGTAATTGGGCGCCATATGCCCGCGATCATAACCGCTACCCGCATAGCTATCGGTGCCAACAGGCCACAGCGTGCGCCAGTCTGTTTGAAAGTTAGGCCGGGGACCAATACGGGTTTCATCAGGCACCGCTTCGACCTGATAGCTGACCCATAGCGGATTCACACGCACATCCGACCATCCCACTAAAAAGCCGTCGTTACGCAGCACCCGGTGAAAGGTGGTGGGATGAAAGCCATCCCATGTCGGCACACCCATCCAGGTGTACGCATCTTTATGCTGGCGCTCTTGAAACTCCCAAAGACCGGTACCGGCAACAACAAACAGCACAATAATGCCAAAGCGTCGACCCTGCCGACGCCAGCGTAAAACCGATTTCCCCAACAGATGCACTCCCTGGCTAGCGCTTGTAAGCACTTATCATTTTATGTGTCGCATGCGCTGATATGTCGATTTAAAACTACCAACCCAGTGAAAACATGGTTTCTAAATCATGCCGAGAGTGAACCTGCATAGCATTGAGCGTTTCTGTATCACTAATGCCTTCCACTGCATTCAAACGTTCGGTGACAAGCTCAGCCAAACTTTCAAAATCACGAGTGCGTGCAATGGCAACCAAGTCGTAACGCCCACAGGTCGAGTACACTTCACTGATACCTTCTACATCAGCTAGACGCTCGGCCACCGCCTTCACTTGGCCTTTATCGGTATTGATTAATATGACTGCGTTTTGCATGGCCCGCCTCTCACGTTAGAATAGTCACAATCCAAAAATGCTTGTCAGAGTATACCAGCGACCAGGAAGTAGGCGCAGCTTCAGCATCAGCGTGACCAATTGTCGCTATACTTGCTGGAGGATTCGCACAACCCTTGTACATCCGCTAGCATGTAGCTAAGAACTCCGTCTTGCAGGTTTCTGCGGAGCATTAAGAGGTGGTCAACCACCCGATAACCGTGACCAAACGTCAAACCGTGACGATAAGGAGAAATCATGGCTAATAAGAGCCGTCGTGACTTCATGCGCAATAGCATGTTGGGCCTTGCTGCCCTTCCGCTTGGCGCGGGCATTCTTTCTAAGACTGCCTTTGCTCAAGAGCTACCGCGTCTGGATCCATCCGCAAGCAATGCCCAAGCCCTTAACTACGTAGAAGATGCCAGCGAAGCTAGCGACCATCCTGCGTATGAAGATGGCGAACGCTGCGATAACTGCATGTTCTGGGTTGCCGACAAAGAAGGCTGCCAGCTATTCCCAGAGAACAGCGTTGAACCCGCTGGCTGGTGCCAATCCTGGACAGCCCAAGCCTAAGCGCCAAGCGGTCAACTCCTAGCGCTAAAGAAGTAAAAATGCCTCTACCCCGCCATTGTGCGGGGTAGTTGTTTTTAGCAAGTATCAAAACATTAGAAGGTATAAAACTAGGAAGTGCTAGCTTCGTCCTCTACAGGCCAATGATAGCGTCTGGTGACACGCCCCTCATCAAGAGAAACCAAGTGAACCGGGAACCCCCAGAGCTGCTGCAAATGGCGAATCACGGGATAAACGCTGCGGCCTAACGGACGACGGCTATCCTGCACATGGTGAAGAGTCAAAGAGCGATCGCCGCGTATCGCGGCTTCGACGACCTGAATATTGGGCTCACGAACAGAGAGCGCATACTGGGTTGCAAGTGCCTCCCGCACCCGACGATAGCCTTGCTCATTATGGATCGCGGCAACTTCCAGAGTCTCAACCTGATCATCATCCACGACTAAAAATAGTTTATGGTCGCGCATTACCTTCGGTGATAGAAACTGCTGAATAAACGATTCATCTTTGAAATTGCGCATCGCAAACTCTAGCGTTTCCCGCCAGGGAGTGCCTGCTATATCAGGAAACCACTCGTGATCCTCTGGGGTCGGGGCATCGCAAATCCGCTTAATATCCATAAAGATAGCAAAGCCCAACGCATAGGGGTTAATCCCGCTAAAATGGGGGCTATCAAAGGCTGGCTGGTTAATCACCGCAGCATGGGACTGTAAAAACTCAAGCATCAGCCCTTCATCGACATTGCCATCGTCGTAAAGCCTGTTCATCAGCGTATAGTGCCAGAAACATGCCCAGCCCTCGTTCATTACCTGGGTTTGCCGCTGAGGGTAAAAATATTGGGCGAGCTTGCGCACAATGCGCACGATTTCACGCTGCCAGGGTGCCAGCAGCGGCGCGTTTTTCTCAATGAAATAGAGCAGGTTCTCCTGGGGCTCAGAAGGGTAACGTCCGCCGCTATGTAAACCTAAGGGGTCATCATCGCTATGCAGACTGCCCGGCAAGGGTGAAACCCCAGCGGGGGATTCAGGAATGGTCCGCCAGAGCATATTAACTTGCGTCTGTAGGTAGGCCTCCCGTTCATCCTGGCGCTTCGCCTCCTCTTCAGCAGAAATCGGTGAAGGGCGCTTATAGCGGTCAACACCATAGTTTTGCAGCGCGTGGCAGGCATCCAACAGTTGCTCAACGGCCTGTACGCCGTGACGCTCTTCACACTGGACAATATATTTACGTGCGAACACTAAATAATCAACGATGGACGAGGCATCCGTCCAGGTACGAAACAGATAATTGCCCTTAAAGAAGGAGTTGTGTCCGTAGCAGGCGTGGGCCATCACCAGCACCTGCATCATCAGCGTATTCTCCTCCATCAGGTAGGCAATACAGGGGTCAGAGTTGATGACCAGTTCATAGGCCAAACCCATCTGGCCGCGCTTGTAAGCTCCTTCCACCGCCAGAAACTGCTTACCAAACGACCAGTGGTGATAACCCACCGGCATCCCTACGCTTGCGTAGGCATCCATCATTTGTTCAGTCGTAATCACTTCTATCTGATTAGGATAGGTATCCAACCGATACACATCGGCCAGCCGCGCCAGCTCCGTATCGAAACGCTCCAGCATGCTGAAGTTCCAATCGGAGCCGGTGGCAATCGGCTTGCGCTTGCGGGATGCACTCATAGCCCACTCCTCATCATGCGGTCACTAGCCTCTAAACAAGGTCACTAGGACTGGCTTAAGCGACGCTTGAACAGCTCACGAAAGACCGGATAAATATCGCCAGCTTCAACAATTTGCCGCATCGCAAAACGCTCGGGAAACTGCTTAACCACACTCTCGTACTCATGCCATAGCGATTGATGGTCGTGAGGGGTAATTTCAACGTAAGCGTAATACTGCAGCTGTGGCATTAGCTGTTTGACCAGCAGATCACGGCAGATATTCGAGTCATCGTCCCAATTATCGCCATCAGAAGCCTGGGCCACATAGAGATTCCATTGGCCTACGGGGTAGCGCTTTTCAATGATTTTGTTCACCAGGTTCAGCGCGCTGGAGACAATCGTGCCCCCCGTTTCCCGCGAATAGAAAAACTCCTCCTCCGTCACTTCCCGGGCGGCGGTATGGTGGCGCACAAATACCAGTTCGACTTTCTCGTAGTGCTTCTCTAAAAACAGATACAGGAGCAGGAAAAAGCGCTTGGCGATATCTTTATGGTTTTGGGTCATGGAGCCAGACACGTCCATGACACAAAACATGACCGCCTGGTTAGAGGGCTGTGGCTGGGCACTCAACTGGTGATAGCGTAAGTCGTAGGTATCAATGAAAGGCACGCCCGCGATGCGCTTCTCCAAGCGCTCAATTTCAGTTTTGAGCTCATTGATACGGGTAGGGTTGCGAAGCACCGGGTCTTTACGCTCTTCAGCATCAAGTGCTTCGATGGCCTCTTTAAGCGCCCGTTTAATGGGCGCGCGCATGGCAATTCGCCGCGCGTAAGCTTCCCTCATTGAACGGGTAATGCTAATACGAGAAGGCACGCCATCGCGAGAAAGCCCTGCCCGCACCATTTTGACCTCTTCCAACGACTTCAGTGGCTTGCGCTGCAAATGGGGCAGCTCCAACCCATCAAAGACAAACTCTAAAAACTCCTCTCGGCTAAGAGTAAAGGCAAACTCATCTATCCCTTCACCTTGATTAGAAGCGCCTCCCTCACCAGCGCCACTGCCGCCACCCTGCCCGCTGGGTCGGCGGATTTTATCGCCTGCGACAAACTCCTTGTTGCCAGGAGAAACAACGTTACGCGCGCCACCAGGGCCGTGCTGGAAGACCGGCTCAGAGATATCTTTTGCGGGAATCGATATTTTCTCCCCGCGCTCCATGTCGGTGATTGAACGACGGTTAACGGCCTC
This sequence comes from Halomonas sp., assembly GCF_011050415.1. GTDB lineage: Bacteria > Pseudomonadota > Gammaproteobacteria > Pseudomonadales > Halomonadaceae > Vreelandella. The sequence continues at coordinate 73,777 of NZ_DRFS01000002.1, read as the reverse complement.
CTCAACCGAGCGTTTAATATGCTTACGATAACGCTCTAAAAAGCGCTGACGATTCACCGCACTTTTATGTTTCGCGTTCGGCCTTCGATCAATAAAGTAGGTCATACGACCTCCTTAGACACCCATCTTTACGCCACCCATTACTGGGACTTACGCACGCGCAAATACCACTCGGAAAGTAGCCGCACCTGTTTCTCGGTGTAGCCGCGCTCGACCATGCGCGCCACAAAATCTTCATGTTTTTTCTGATCGGATCTAGAGGCCTTGGCGTTAAACGAAATGACCGGCAGTAACTCTTCGGTGTTAGCGAACATTTTGTGTTCGATCACCCCTTTCAACTTCTCGTAAGACTGCCAGCTTGGGTTCATGCCGTTATTTTGCGCCCGCGCCCGCAACACAAAGTTGACCACCTCATGACGGAAATCTTTCGGGTTCGAAATGCCCGCCGGTTTCTCGATTTTTTCTAGCTCTTCATTAAGTGATTGACGGTTTAACAGCTCGCCGGTTTCGTGATCACGATACTCCTGATCCTGAATCCAGAAGTCAGCATACGTCACATAACGATCAAAAATGTTTTGACCATACTCGCTGTAAGACTCGAGATACGCGGTTTGGATCTCTTTACCAATAAAGTCCACATAACGGGGCGCCATAAACTCTTTGATAAAGCCTAAGTAACGCTCAAACACTTCTGACGGCAGCTGTTCTCGCTCCAGCGCCTGCTCTAATACGTAGAGTAGGTGCACCGGGTTAGCGGCCACTTCAGTGCTGTCAAAGTTGAACACCTTGGAGAGAATCTTAAACGCGAAGCGCGTCGACAGCCCCTGCATGCCCTCGTCCACCCCCGCCGCATCGCGATACTCTTGTATTGACTTAGCACGAGGATCGGTGTCTTTCAGATTTTCACCGTCATAGACGCGCATTTTTGAGTAGATGTTAGAGTTTTCCGGCGCTTTAAGCCGCGATAGCACCGAGAACTGTGCCAGCATACGCATTGTGTCTGGGGCGCAAGGGGCAGCATTTAGCGAAGAGTCTTCGAGTAGTTTCTGATAGATCTTGACCTCTTCAGAAACCCGCAGGCAGTAAGGCACTTTGACGATATACACCCGGTCAAGAAACGCCTCGTTATTACGGTTGTTGCGAAATGCCTGCCATTCGGATTCATTGGAGTGCGCTAAAATCACCCCATCAAAGGGAATCGCCCCCATGCCTTCCGTCGGGTTGTAGTTACCCTCTTGCGTTGCGGTTAATAATGGGTGCAGCACCTTAATGGGCGCTTTGAACATCTCCACAAACTCCATCAGCCCCTGGTTCGCACGGCATAGGCCGCCGGAGAAACTATAGGCATCCGGGTCATCCTGGGAGTAAAGCTCTAACTGGCGAATATCGACTTTACCCACCAGCGATGAAATATCCTGATTATTTTCATCACCAGGTTCCGTTTTGGAGATAGCGATTTGGTTCAGCCGTGAGGGGTACAAGCGCACCACGCGGAACTGAGAGATATCACCGCCGTACTCTTTCAACCGTTTCGCCGCCCAGGGAGACATTACGCTGCGTAAGTAGCGTGGCGGAATACCAAACTCTTTCTCCAGTAGCTCACCGTCCTCCTCAGGTGAGAACAAACCAAGCGGTGACTCGTAAACCGGCGATCCCTTAATCGCATAAAACGGAATACGTTCCATCAGCAGCTTAAGGCGCTCAGCGAGCGACGATTTACCACCGCCTACCGGGCCAAGCAGATAGAGGATCTGTTTGCGTTCTTCCAGCCCTTGAGCAGCATGGCGGAAGTAGGAGACGATCTGCTCGATCGCTTCTTCCATGCCGTGAAACTCTGCAAAGGCAGGGTAACGGCGGATCACTTTGTTGGAAAAAATACGCGAAAGGCGCGCATCTTTTGCCGTATCCACTACCTCCGGCTCGCCTATTGCTTCTAGCATACGCTCGGCAGCACTGGCATAAACCTTTGGTTCACGACGGCATAAAGCCAAATACTCCTCTAGGCTCATGTCTTCTTGCTGAACGCGGGAAAAACGGTCTTGAACGTGATCAAAGATGCTCATGGAACTCTCCTGTGGCCCATCCCCAGGCAGTCACCGCAAAGCCAAATGTTTCGCAACGGTGTGCCAAACGAGGTGTCGCTTTTTTAGCGTAGTCAGCATTAGCAAAAAGTGATGACTAAAACCTTCAACGCTGCAGCGATATTAGTAAGAGAATTATTCAAGCGAATAGTTGCGTTGACCCAAACAACATATGTGAGCTAACGCATCACGCCGCTGCAGGAGAGCAGCGGCGTGAGCAGTTGGAAGGTAGCGAACAGCAGCAAAAAAGTGATTAACGGTTGGCTTTAACGCTCAAGTACCGAGCGAATATCGGCCAGTAGCTCGTCCAACAGTTCAACGGTAGTATTCCAAGCACAGACAAAACGAGCACCACCCGCGCCAATAAAGGTATAGAAGGTCCAACCTTTGGCTTTCAACGCTTCAATAGCAGAAGGAGGCAATTCAACAAAAACGCTGTTGGCCTGGGTAGGAAACATCAGTGAAACGCCGGGGAGTGCCTGTAGGCCTTCCGATAAATAGCGTGCCATGGCATTGGCATGTTGTGCATTGGTTAACCATGCGCCGCTTTCTAATAGCCCTAACCAGGGCGCTGAAACGAAGCGCATTTTCGAGGCTAACTGTCCTGCCTGTTTACAGCGATAAGAGAAATCTTCGGCCAGTTCACGATTAAAAAACAGAATGGCCTCGCCAAACGCTAAGCCGTTTTTGGTACCCGAAAAGCACAACGCATCCACCCCTACTTGCCAGGTGAGCTCTGCCGGTGAAGCATTAAGGCTGGCACAAGCGTTAGCAAACCGTGCGCCATCCATATGCAGTCGGAGGTCATGTTTGTCAGCGATGGCACGAATGGCCATGAGCTCTTCGCGGGAATACAGCGTGCCCACTTCGGTCGCTTGAGTGAGCGAGACGACTTTAGGCTTGGGGTAATGGATGTCGCTGCGCTTAGTGACCAGCGCTTCAATACCTTCCGGTGTCAGCTTGCCATTAGCACCCGGTGAGGTAAGCAGCTTAGCACCGTTAGAGAAAAATTCAGGGCCACCACACTCATCGGTTTCGATATGCGCCAGCTCATGACAAATAACACTGTGATAGCTACGCCCCATTGCCGAAAGCGCCAGTGAATTAGCGGCAGTGCCGTTGAAAACGAAGAAGACGTCACAGTCGTAATCAAACATCTCACGGAAGCGGTCCGCTGCACGGGCCGTCCAGAGATCGTTACCATAAGCCAAATCATCGCTGCGATTGGCTTCAAGCAGATATTCCATCGCCTCCGGGCAGATACCGGAGGTGTTATCACTAGCTAAAAAACGGGGGCTACACTCCGAGGTCATGACGGTTGTCCTTATATCTGGCGATCTTACGGCGCAAGCTGGGTGCCACTTGTGCCTTTAACACCTAGCTACGCTTAGTAGCTAGGCTGATCAGTCAGTCTATCGCCATTTATAGGTTTACGTCACCTGCACTGTTAAGCACTTGCTTATAAATACACTTTGTTTATAAGCGCGCCGCTAATCGGGTGCCTTGCTCAATCGCGCGCTTGGCATCCAGTTCGCTAGCTTCATCCGCACCGCCAATAATATGTACTGCCACCCCTACCTGCTCAAGCGGCGCCAGCAAATCGCGAACTGACTCTTGGCCTGCACATACCACCACGCTATCAACCTCTAGTACCTGATCAACCCCGTCACGGCGGATATGCAAACCAGCATCATCGACTTTGAGGTATTCGCAGCCGGTAAGCGTGGTAACCCCTCGTGCTTTAAGCGATGCACGATGTACCCAGCCGGTGGTTTTACCCAGATTTTTACCGGGCTTCGAAGCTTTACGCTGCAGCATGACAATTTCGCGGGCAACCACGGGCGGCGTCGGCGCTTTTAAGCCACCCCGTTCGCCTACCGCTAAATCAACGCCCCACTCATCGCACCAATCGGCTATATCTAGCGCCGGATGACCTTGATGCGATAGTAATTCGGAAACATCAAAGCCAATGCCCCCCGCACCAATCACGGCGACGTTACGCCCAACGCGCTCAGGGGATTCAATTGCCTCAGCGTAGCTAAGCACCTTAGCGTGATCATGGCCTGGAAGGTTAAGTTCACGGGGCTGAACGCCTGTGGCCATAACGACCTCATCAAAATCAGCCAGCGCGTCTGCCGTTGCCGCGGTATTCAAGCGTACCTCCACGGCATATTTCTCAAGCATCACCCGGTAGTAGCGTAGGGTTTCATTGAATTCCTCTTTGCCGGGAATCTTACGGGCGTAGTTAAACTGACCGCCAAGCTCACTGCGCCGTTCAAACAGCACCACGTTGTGCCCCCGGCTAGCCGCCGTGACTGCCGTTGCTAGCCCAGCTGGTCCACCACCCACCACGGCAACCCGTTTGGGTGTTTGCGCAGGTTCAATGATGAGCTCAGTTTCATGACAAGCACGTGGGTTAACCAAACAAGACGTCAGCTTTCCAGCAAAGGTGTGATCCAGGCAGGCTTGGTTACAGGCGATACAGGTGTTGATCTCATCCACCAGCCCCTCTTCAGCCTTGCGTACCCAAGCGGGGTCAGCCAGGAAAGGCCGCGCCATGGAGACCATGTCGGCGTGGCCTTCAGCCAGAACGCGCTCAGCAACCTCCGGCATATTGATACGGTTAGTGGTAATTAAAGGAATCGATAAGGCCGATTTAATGCGTTTGGTCACTTCTGTAAAGGCAGCACGGGGGACGCTGGTAACAATGGTGGGCACCCGGGCCTCATGCCAGCCGATACCAGTATTGATCACATTCGCCCCAGCCACTTCGATTGCTTGGCCTAGGGTGACGACTTCTTGCCACGTACTACCGTCTTCTACCAAATCAATCATCGACAGGCGGAAGATAATCACAAAGCGCTCGCCTACCGCTTCACGTACCCGACGCACAATCTCCACGGCAAAGCGCATACGATTTTCAAACGCGCCACCCCACTCATCGTGACGCTGGTTGGTACGCTGACAAATAAACTGATTGATCAAATACCCCTCTGAGCCCATCACTTCCACACCGTCGTAGCCCGCCTGTTGCGCAAGCGTTGCGCAGCGCACATAGTCGGCTATTTGCTGCTCGACTTCGTCGCTGGTTAACGCCCGTGGCATAAACGGATTAATCGGTGCTTGAATGGCGGAAGGTGCCACCAAATCTGGCGAGTAGGCGTAACGCCCGGCATGAAGAATCTGCATACACAGGTGCCCGCCCTCTGCGTGCACCGCGTCCACCACCAGACGATGCTCTGACAGTTGCGTTTCATCGGTCAGGGCGTGAGCACCTTGGAAAACCGCCCCTTCCGGATTGGGAGCAATTCCCCCCGTGACGATCAAGCTCACTCCTTCTCGCGCCCGCTCGGTGTAAAACGCTGCCAGACGCTCAAAGCCATTCGGCGCCTCTTCTAAATTGGTGTGCATTGAACCCATTAACACGCGATTGGGCAGCGTTAAATGGCCAATGGTCAGAGGACGAAACAGGTTTGGGTAGGCGGGCGTTTGGCTCATCACGGGTCTCCTTGATTTTATTAGAAGCATTATAAAACAAATTCAAACAAGCGTATGACATCCTGAGCGCCACGTATAGCCCCTCAATCTTTTGTCCAGCGCTTGCCCAGAGCACCAATCCACGGCACATTACCCGGCTAACGATAAGGAACCACTGCTATGCCCTTGATTTACTTTTTGCCGCCGCTCGCTACCGTGCTGATTTGGTCGGGAAATATGACCATTAATCAGCTTAGCGTAGGTGCCATTGCGCCAAGCAGTATTGCTTTTCTACGCTGGCTATTAGCGCTGGCTGTGATGACCCCGTTCGTGCTGCCAGCGGTGCTGCGTCATCGCGACGAGATTCGTCGCCAGTGGCCTAAGCTTGCGCTATTAGGCTTACTTGGCATGGGCCTGTGGCAAGGGCTGGCTTACGTGGCAGCAGAAACCACAACCGCTACTAACATGGGCATTCTTGCCGCCATGGTGCCGCTGTTAACGGTGCTGCTCAGCGCACTGATTCTTCGCGAGCCACCCTCATTAGGCGGCGTGTTAGGCGGCGTGCTGGCCTTCGTAGGCGTTACCGTACTGCTGGGGCGAGGTAATCCGTTCTCTTTGCTGCAATTACAGGTCGCGTTGGGTGATGCGCTGATGGTCGTTGCGGCCACTTGCTACGCGCTATATGGCGTTATGCTCAAGCGCTGGTCAATGAATTTGCCGCCCTGGGTGATGCTCTATGCTCAAGTCTGTTTTGCCGTTCTGTTCCTATTGCCGCCCTATTTAATGGGGCCAATGACGCCGATTGATAGCCAAAATATCGGGCTGATTCTTTATGCAGGTATCCCCGCCTCGGTGATCACCACCTTTTTATGGATGCGCGCTGTTCGCCAAATCGGTGCTAATCAGTCGAGTATTTTTATTAACTTGATGCCGCTATTTAGCGCCGTCATTGCAATGATCTTTTTAGGTGAGCGTGTCGCTGGTTTCCACTTTGCGGGCGGCCTACTGATTCTTGCCGGGGTCATCATGGCGCAAACGCTGACACGCCCGTTAACACGCGGCTTAACCTCAGATAAGCCGAGCAACGCCCAATAATGATAGAATGGTCGTTTACTTCTGACGCTGGGAAGCCCTGATATGTCCCTGGAAGAACTGCATCTCAATCTGCGAAACCTGACGAGCGATGACTACGATCAGCTCAAGACGTTGATGGACGCTGTCTATCACGATATCGGCGGATCATGGCCGAAGCGCACGATCGACAAATTGATTCAGGAGTTCCCTGACGGTCAAATAGCAATAGAAGACGATGGACTTCTGGTCGGCGTAGCGTTGACGGTTCAGGTGGATTACGACGAGTTCTCCAATCCGCATAAGTACGACGACCTGATTGGCCACCGCGAGATAATCCTCAACAATGAGGATGGCGACGCCATGTACGGCCTGGATGTGCTGATTCATCCGGATTACCGGGGTTATCGCTTGGGCCGCCGCCTTTACGAAGCGCGCAAAGAGCTGTGCCGCTCGATGAACCTGCGGGCAATTCTGGCCGGTGGTCGGATTCCTGAATACCACCAGCACGCCGACGAGCTCACGCCCGCGCAATACATTGATAAAGTCTCGCGTAAAGAGATCTACGACCCGATTCTCTCTTTCCAGCAAGCAAATGATTTTCAGGTAAAGCGCCTACTGCGCAAATACCTGCCGGAAGACGAGCAGTCCCGCGGCTACGCCACCCTGCTTGAGTGGAATAACATTCTGTTTGAGCCTGCTGCCAGCGTGCTCGACAACAAGCCTACCCAGGTACGCGTGGGTGCCGTGCAGTGGCAGATGCGTGAGTTTGCCTCGGTGGAAGCTGCGCTTCAGCAGATCGAGTACTTTGTTGATGCGCTGTCTGACTATCAAAGTGATTTTGCGGTATTTCCAGAGCTGTTTTATGCACCGCTAATGGGCCTTCAAGACCGTGCCGCCCAGCAGGATCAAATGGGGGCGATTCGCTTTTTGGCGGGTTTCACCGAGCGCTTTAAGACCGAGCTTTCACGCATGGCGGTGTCTTACAACATCAATATTGTGGGCGGCTCGATGATTGAAGTCGGTAAAGATGACCGACTCTACAACATCGCTTATCTGTTTCACCGCGACGGCAGTGTTGAACGCCAAGCCAAGCTGCACATTACCCCACAAGAGCGCCGCGACTGGGTGATCGAGGGCGGTGATCAATTGCAGGTGTTTGACACCGATGCAGGCCGCGTGGGCATTTTGATCTGTTACGACGTAGAGTTTCCGGAGCTTGGGCGTCTGTTGGCCGACCAGGATATGGACATTCTGTTTGTGCCGTTTTGGACCGACACCAAAAACGGCTACTTGCGTGTTCGCCACTGCGCTCAGGCGCGGGCAATTGAAAACGAGTGTTATGTAGTGCTGTGCGGTAGCGTCGGCAACCTGCCTTCAATTGAAAACCTGGATATCCAGTACGCCCAATCAGCGGTATTCTCGCCTTCTGACTTCGCCTTCCCCCACGATGCAGTGCTGGCGGAAACCACGCCCAATACTGAGATGATTTTCTTCTCGGATTTAGATCTAACCCGCCTAACGGTGGTGCGTGCCGAAGGCTCGGTAACCAACCTTAAAGACCGCCGCAAGGATCTGTTTGATCTACGCTGGCGCGACTGGTCGTGGAAATCGGGGGCTAACTTAGAAGAGTAAAGAGTTAAACGAAACAACAACGCCGCCCAATTGGGCGGCGTTGTTGTTTCTAGTCGTAGCACATAGCTCAATCAGGCCAGACCAAGTGCGCTGGCACTCGGCCTTTGGCATCAAACAACACCCCTTCATCGCGAAGCTTACGGTGCTGGCGCTCGGCGCCTCCATGATCGGCAAGCTTTAATGACGAGGCGATCACGCGATGCCAAGGCAACTGATGTCCATCCGGTAAGTGGCGCATCGCCGAACCCACCATGCGCGGGGTAGCACCTTCGGTCATCGCGGCAATACGGCCATAGGTGGTCACACGACCCGGCGGAATTTGATCGACAATCGTGTAGATCTGTTCGAGTAATTCAGGCCGTGCCATGATGACATTATCCTTTTATTTCTTGAGAGCGCTTAATGAGCGTGCTTAAAGCGCCTCAACCAGTTGATCAATTGCTTGGAAAGCTTCTTTTAATGCAGCAGCGCGATGCTGCTCACCCATGTTCAAACCCTCAGCATAGACCACATTGACATCAGTAATGCCCATCAGGCCTAGCATGCTTTTAAGGTGCGGCGTCTGGCTATCAAGCGCGGTGCCTGCGTACTGACCACCACGCGCGGCAAGAATTATGGCGCGCTTGCCTTCCACCAACCCTTGCGGGCCATTTTCAGTATAACGAAACGTTTCACCGGCACGTAGTACACGGTCAAACCAAGCTTTCAGCTGTGAAGGAATGCCCAGGTTATACATGGGTACGGCGATAATCAGTACATCATTTGCACGCAGCTCAGCCAGTAACTCATCAGAGCGAGCGGCTAATGTCTGCTGTTCAGGTGTACGCTCTGCAACTGCAACTTGCCAAGCGCCCAACTCACTGATGTCCAGGTGTGGCATTGCATTGGCCACCACATCACGGTGGGTTACTTCAACACTGCCACGCTCTGCCGCACGGCTTTGAAAGTGACTCGCCAGGGCATTTGATTGGCCGTTTTCAGCGAGAATTGAAGAGGTAATTACCAGGGCACGCGTCGTCATAGAAAGCTCCACACTGTATAGGGGTAGATATTGGTCGCTATTCTACGGCGCTTTCCAAGAAGCAAAAGCGCAACGTTTTCCGCCTTGTATTCGATTAAATCGAATTATTCAGCGGCCAATTAAAAACCCCGCCACGTATTCATACGTGGCGGGGTATCGACATGAAGTTACTTAGCTATAACGTGACTATTTCTTCGGCCAAGCCTTGGGATCAACCTTGTTAGCTAGTTTAGGGAAGCGGCTTGGATCAAACACCGGCTCCTTACCCGCCTTTAACTGCTCTTCATAATCACGGAACAGCGAGAAAGCGATTGGCGACAGCATCAAAATAGCGACCAAGTTAATAATCGCCATCATCCCCATAGAGAGATCGGCGAAGTTCCAGATCGCACCCAGGCTTGCCACTGAGCCGACCATAATCATCGCCAGCACCGCTAATCGATAAATTAGCACCGCCACTGGCGCGCGCTGCCCGGCCAGATACTCAATATTGGATTCGCCGTAAGAGTAGTTAGCGATAACAGACGTAAACGCAAACAGCAGAATCGCAACAGCGATAAACATGCCGCCCCACTCACCCACATGACTAGACAGCGCCATTTGCGTTAACTGAATGCCATTGTTCTCATCGCCCGCCATTAATTCTGGCCCGGCCATAATGATGATCGCCGCCGTGGCGGTACAAATCACCAGGGTATCCAGGAACACCCCAAGCATTTGAATAAACCCTTGAGCGGCCGGGTGATTCGGGCGGGTAGACGCCGTTGCTGCCGCATTAGGCGCCGACCCCATGCCCGCCTCGTTTGAAAATAAGCCCCGCTGAATACCGTTCATAATCGCTTGAGACACCGCGTACCCCACGGCGCCGCCCGCGGCTTGCTCAAGGCCAAACGCACTGCGCACTATGGTCATGATCGCCGCAGGCAAATCGCTAATATTTAACCCGACGACGATCAGCGCCAGCACCAAGTAAAGCAGTGCCATCAGCGGTACAACCAGCTCCGCCACTTTGGCAATCGATTTCAAACCACCAAAAATGATCGGCGCGACCACCGCCATCAAGACTAACCCCATTGCCCAGGTGGGAATGGCGAATGCCTGCTCCATGGCCTGGGCGATAGAGTTGGCCTGCACACTGTTAAACGCCAACCCAAAAGCAATAATCAAACAGATCGAAAACAGTACGGCCAGCCAGCGCAAGCCAAGACCATGCTCAATGTAACGAGCGGGGCCGCCACGGAAAGTGTTATCACCGTGATCCGTTTTATACGCTTGAGCCAAGGTCGACTCTACAAAGCTGGTCGCCATGCCCACCATGGCCGTCATCCACATCCAGAAAATCGCGCCGGGGCCGCCAAAGTAGATCGCCACCGCCACACCCGCCAAATTACCGGTGCCTACACGTGCCGCTAAACTTGTGGAAAGTGCTTGAAAAGAAGAGATGCCGCCGTTGGACTCGCGGGAGCTGCGCAGCAGCTTAAACATATGACCGAAGTAGCGTATCTGTATCCCCCTGGTCATTACCGTGAAATAGAGCCCCGCACCAATCAATAGATAAATCAGTACGCTGCCCCACAGCAGGCCGTTGCTACGATCCACTAGCGCTGTAAGAGAAAAATCCATGTATCAGACGCCTTTTTTAGCATTGAAAGCGCATCATTCTTCACGGCTGCACCAAAATGGCAAGAAAATTGGTAAAAACCCACTAAATCAGCAATAACCACTTATCTCATAGAATTCCTTAACCATTGCCAGACAAGCGCGGCATCTTCGCCTACTTGCCGGCGGCTAGGGCGAACTAACCAAAATTGTTCATCGCTGAGTACGCTGAGCTTAAAGGGGGCTACCAGATCCGTGCGCTGCTCCAATAGCCTTAGATGGGTAAGTGCAATGCCGCCGTCCTGGCTGGCAAGTGCTAATGTCATTACTTGATTATCACATGTGAGCGACCGGCACTGCGCTTCCAAGTGCGCGACCCCAGCTTCCTGTAGCCAGCCGGGCCAGCCTATGCCAAACCCGGCCGCATGAAGCAAGGTATGCCCCGTCAGATCGGTTGGGATTGATAGCTGTTTCGCCAACGCTGGCGAGCAGACTGGCAGCAGCCGCTCCTTTCCCAAAGACTGCATCTCTACACCTGACCACTCCCCCTTACCGTAACGAATTTCGATATCCGCTCCTTCAGGGCCAAAGTCATCCGGCCAGATAGCACTGACCAAACGTAAAGCGACGTGGGGATAAGCACGATGAAATGCGATTAATCGCGGCGCCAACCATGACTGCTGAATCACCGGCGTCGTGCGTAGCGTGACAGGTTGCTCAGAAGTACTCCCAAAGACTTCCAACGTGCCTTCGCTGATGCGTGTAAAGGCATCGTGAATACTCGGCAACCACGCTTGCCCGGCGGGCGTGAGCGTTAAGCTACGTGCGTGTCGTACAAACAATTTCTGACCGACCCGGTCTTCCAGCAGCCGAACACGCTGACTAATGGCCGCTTGGGTGACGCCCAGCTCGTTACCTGCGGCGGTAAAGCTTAGCGTGCGTGCCGCAGATTCAAAGGCTTGTAACCATAAAAGGGGCGGTAACTGACTCATGAAAAAGCAACCTATAAGTAAAACATGGCCTCAGGGGCCAGATTAATCGTTTGTCAGCGCCGCCGCCACTCATCATCCTTAATAGGAGTTATGCACGACCCTCATGCACTGCAGCAAAGGGAGCCCTTCGGAGTTTTAATGAATAGCGCATTACAATCCATACCCACGACGAGCAATACTCACGCACCAGAGATGGGCGAGCTAACCTCTTACGACACCGAACCCTCACTCACACAAGCAGCAACCACGCCACTGGGTGTTAGCCTTGAGTGGCAAGACGGACTGCAGACGACGCTGCCGTTACGCTGGCTGCGCGACCACTGTGCCTGCCACGCCTGCCGCCACCCGCAGACCCGTGAAAGGCTCTACCTACCGCTTGAACCCATCACTGAGCCACCAAGCGTTGTACTGTTGGAAGGGCACTTACACCTGCATTGGCAGGATGGTCATGTCAGCGCTTTTCATAGCGGCTGGCTTTACCAGCGCCGCCCAGAGGTTATACGTCACTCGGCGGTACCCAACGTCCAGCCGTGGGGTGATCACTTTGCTCCTGAGCGCATCCGCCATGCGGATTTTTTAACACTCCAAGGCGAAAAAACTTGGCTAACGGCCATGCTGCGGGATGGGCTGGCACTGATTACCGATGGCCCTTTGTTAGAAGAGGAAGTGAGCCGCCTTGCTGAACGAATTGGTCCCCTGCGCGCCACCAACTTTGGCGCCCGCTTTGATGTACGCTCCAAGCCCAATCCCAATAATGCGGCCTACACTGCGGTGGGATTACCACTGCATATTGACTTACCCAACTGGCGCCAGCCGCCGGATATTCAGTTGCTCTACTGCCTACAGAACGAAGCCAGTGGCGGCGAATCGCTATTTGCCGACGGCGCGCGCGTGGTAGAAGCACTACGCCAGCAAGACCCTGCAGCGCTAGCCATCCTCAGCGAAACACCGATCGATTTTCGCTTTCAGGATGAAACCCATGACATTTCCACCCGCGCACCCGTTATCACGCTAGATGCCAAAGGTAATCTAGTCGAAATGCGGCTAAACAACTGGATTCGCGATGCCCTTCACCTACCGGTAGAGCAGATGGACGCCTGGTACAGCGCCTACGCACTACTGTGGACACTGTTCCACAGCGAAGCGCACCAGCTAGAGTTCACGCTTCTCCCAGGTCAGATGGTCGCTTTTGATAACCGCCGGGTACTCCACGGGCGGCGCGAGTTCGACCCTAACAGCGGCGCACGCCATTTGCAGGGAACCTATTTAGACCGCGATATGCTGGCTTCACGGCTCCGTGTGCTAGCCCGCCACGTTTAGCGGTATTCCATAATAACTGTTTAACAACAACACCTATCGGACAAAAACCTAGCAAGGAGATCCTATGACACACCTTAAACCTCTCGCCTCAGGCATTGCCTTCGCCACCGCCGCGTTATTCGTCTCGGCGGCGCACGCTGACGACCAAACCCTCGACTTCGGAGTGCCCGCCTGGCCCGGCATTACGGTAAAAACCGCCATTGCTGAAAAGCTATTGAACCCACTGGGTTACGAAACCAGCACTCACGAAATTGGCCTACAAGTCATTTATCAAGGGATCGAAAGTGGCGATATCGACGCCTTCCTAGGCGCTTGGCTACCTGCGCAACGCGAGATGTTTAATCCGCGTAAGGAGTCGGGTGTGTTGATTGATGTCGCCAATAACGTCGATGGGGCGCAAATGACTCTGGCGGTGCCGGAATATCTGTATGAGAACGGCATTCAGAGTTTTGCCGACCTGGATGAACATCGTGACCAGTTCAATGGCCAAATTCATGGCTTTGGTGCAGGCTCTGCCGCCAGTGAGATTCTGCATGATGCGATTGATAACGACACCTGGGGGCTAGGTGACTGGCGGCTGGTCGATACCAGTGAAGTCGGTATGTTGTCGGCTGCACGTGATGCAATTTCCCGTGAAGAGGCCATCGTTTGGGTCGGCTGGACGCCCCATTGGATGAACCTTGAATTACCGATGCGCTATCTGGATGATCCTGAGAATTTATTCGGTGAAAATAACGGCGAAAGCGACGTGCTAACGCTATTACGCAGCGACTATGCGGACGCCAACCCCAATGTGGTGACGCTCTTTGAACAGTTCACTTTCACCGCAGAAGAGCAGAGCTGGATGATTCAGGCGTTTGGCCAGGAAGAGCGTGACCTTAGCGAGGTCGCCGAACAGTGGATCAACGACCATTCTGAGCGTATCGAAGCAATGCTAGCCGACGTCACTACCACAGACGGCGACCCCGCATGGCCAGTGATTGAAGAGCGCTTTAATCTGTAAGCTTCACCGACATCAGGTTGCTTCACAGCCATTTAATGTGGCCAATATCCGCCGCGGCCCTCCTTGGTCGCGGTGCTCTCCCAGCCATATCCCCTGCCAAGTACCCAATGCTAAACGGCCATCCCGCACTGCCAATGTCAGTTGCGTTCCCATCAGGCTGGCAGCCACGTGGGCGGGCATATCGTCAGGCCCTTCTAACGTATGGCGAAAATAAGGTAACTCTTCAGGCACTAGCCGACGCACAAATGCGTCTAAGTCATGACGCACGTCCGGGTCGGTGTTTTCGTTCAACGTTAACGAGGCGGAAGTATGCATCAGCTGTAAATGCAGCATACCAATGTGACAATCGCTTAAGCATGGCAGCGCTCGTGCTATATCATCGGTAATCAGGTGAAAGCCGCGAGATAATTCCGGTAAATGGATTTCCTGTTGATACCACATAAACACTCCGTTGTTTTCACTGTATGAGGCACGTCATCACCAGCGTGCTCTTGTTGTGTGGCAAAATAACGACATTCAACTGTTCGCAATTCAACACCATTAAAAGTAGCCGATAGCCAATGATTCACCGCTGGTTTGATCGATTCACTGCGCAAACGCTACCTGCTACTGAATGGCGGGCAGCCCAAGCACGCGTTGCCTTGCTTGCCACCTTAAATGAGACCGACGCCGAACGTCTGGGCCAGCGGGCATGGCACTTTTTAAACCATAAACGTATTACCCTGCATGCAGATCTTCGCGATACCCCCTTTGATCTTGCCGCTCAGATGGTACTGGCCGGACAAGCCTGCCTGCTAACCCTAGGCTGGACAGAAGCCGAGCATCTAGAAGCCTTCACCAACGTGCATGAGATACTCATTCTACCCGATGGGTTCAGTCGCCAGATGGAAGAAGTGGATGAAACGGGCGTGGTTCATCTATATAGCAACACACTTGCCGGGGAAACGTCTTACCAAGGGCCGGTCATCCTCTCGTTTACCGACCTTATGAAGAGCGGCGGTTTTAACGGTTACAACGTACTCATTCACGAACTTGCCCATAAACTCGACATGGGCAATTCCATCGATACTGATGGTTTCCCGCCACTGCCACGGGAAATCAGCCCAAGTGAGTGGCACCGCGTGTTTAGCGGTGTCTGGAATGACCTGACTAACCGCCTTAGGCGGGGAGAAGTAACGCCCATTGATGATTACGCGGCCAGCCACCCCGGCGAGTGCTATGCCGTTTGCTGTGAGCTATTTTTTAGTGACCCCGTTACTTTAAATGATGCTTATCCAGAGCTTTACGACCTGCTGTGCCGCTATTTTAATCAACAGCCACTGAAAAGATTCACCGACAAGGAGAGCCCCCATTGAAAACTCTGACAGGAAGCAGCTTAGTTAGTGTGGCACTACTGACAGGATGTACCGGTATTCCAGAAGGCACTCAGCCCGTCACTGGATTCGAACTAGACCGCTACTTAGGCCAGTGGTATGAAATTGCCCGCTTAGACCACTCTTTTGAGCGCGGTCTGGATTGTGTCACAGCTGACTACAGCCTGCGTGATGACGACGGCGTGAGGGTTATCAACCGGGGCTATAACCTGGAGGAGCAAGAGTGGGATGAAGCCGAAGGCCGCGCCTACTTCATTGACGATGAAAGCGTCGGGCGTTTGAAAGTGAGCTTTTTTGGCCCCTTCTATGGCGGCTATAACGTGCTTGAACTAGATGATGACTACCAGTGGGCATTAGTAGCAGGCCCTAACCGCGACTACCTGTGGATACTTTCACGCACGCCGGAGATGGATAGCGCAACCGAAAGCCGCCTTCGTCAGCGGGCCGCTGAACTAGATTTCCCCATTGATGAACTCATAGACGTTACCCAGGGAGATGAGTGTCCTAGCTGATAGTCGATTATGCGTCGCCCATCAGCTTTCAGGCAACACTGACACCCGCCCCGCCATCTCACGCTGTACATAGTCTATAAAAGCGCGCAGCCGGGCGGGCACATGGCGGCGCTGCTCATATACCGCATAAAAATCTGCCCGTACGCCTTGCCAGCCGGGTAATAAAGCCACCAGAGCACCGCTGGCAAGATGCTCGTTAACATCCCACCAGGAACGCAGCATCACCCCATGGCCATCTAACGCCAAGCGGGTGATCACTTCGCCATCGTTGCTGGCCAACCGGCCACTCACTTTTACAGACTGTATTTTAGTTGGCTGGTCGCTTTGCTCAAAACGCCAGAGTGGAAAATCACTGTCGTTTTCGCGAATGACCAGGCAGGCGTGCTGCAGCAAATCAGCCGGCACTTTGAGAGCTGGCGCTTGAGCAATATAAGCCGGAGATGCACATAGCACGCGCCGGTTGGCCAAAATACGCCGTGCGACCAACCGTGACTCAGATGGCTCACCCACCCGAATACCGATATCGAAACCATGATCGCTCAAGTTAAGGGGGAAATTAGTCAGCTCTAACCAACCCTCCACCTCAGGGTGTTCGGCACAAAAGTGCGACAGCAGCGGCGCAATATGGCGGCGGCCAAATCCAAACGTAGCGTTCACCCGCAACCGGCCACTAAGCGCTTGGTTGGCTTTTTCACCCAATGAATTTTCTAGCTCATCCAGCTCGTCCAAAATCAGCGCGCCGCGAGCAAAATAGCGCTCACCTTCAGCGGTAAGCGTTAAACGCCGCGTGGTACGCGCGGCTAGCTCTACGCCCAAGCGCGCTTCCAAAAGCTTGAGTCGCTTACTCACTGCCGATAGCGAAAGCCCCAGTTCACGGGCCGTCGCCGTTAAACTGCCCGCCCGGGCTAAGTGCTGAAAAAACGCTAAATCATCCAGGTGTGCCATGCCATACCTCAGCCACTCTTCACTTTTAAGCAACAATAGATTGAATAGTAGCCTGATTATCTTTCGCAAAATAGCCGCTACACTCTATTCAGTATCGGTAGTAGACGTCAGATCAAGCGGTTAATAACTCAGTTGTCATAACTAACAAGATAAGGAGTCTCTATGACCCATCGTATTGCCATTATCGCCGGCGACGGCATCGGCACCGAAGTGATGCCCGAAGGTGTTCGCGCCCTTGAGGCCACGGCTAAGCGCTTCAATATTGACCTTGAGTTCACCACCTTTGAGTTTGGTAGCTGCGACTACTATCTAGAACACGGCAAAATGCTGCCCGATGACTGGTTCGAACAGTTAAAAGATTTTGATGCACTGTTTTACGGTGCAGTGGGTTGGCCCGATAAAGTGCCCGACCATATTTCCCTGTGGGGCTCACTGCTTCAGTTCCGTCGCCGCTTTGATCAGTATATTAACCTGCGCCCCTGCAAACTAATGCCAGGCATCAAAAGCCCCCTAGCAGGCCGCGAACCCGGCGATATCGATTTTTACGTGGTGCGTGAAAACACCGAAGGTGAGTACTCAAGCGTTGGCGGCAAAATGTTTGAAGGCACCGACCGTGAAGTGGTGATTCAAGACACGGTTATGACCCGCACCGGCGTTGACCGGGTGCTGAAGTACGCCTTTGAGCTAGCCCAAACCCGCCCGCGCAAAAAGCTGACGTCTGCGACTAAATCAAACGGCATTTCCATCACCATGCCGTATTGGGATGAGCGCGTGGTCGAAATGGCTAAAGGCTACCCTGAGATCGCAGTAGATAAATTCCATATCGATATCCTCACTGCCAATTTCGTACTTCACCCAGATTGGTTCGATGTAGTCGTGGGCAGCAACTTGTTCGGCGACATCCTTTCCGACTTAGGCCCCGCCTGCACCGGCACTATCGGTATTGCGCCTTCCGCCAACATCAACCCAGAAGGCAACTTCCCTAGCCTATTCGAGCCGGTTCACGGCAGCGCACCGGATATCGCCGGTAAAGGCATCGCCAACCCCATCGGCCAGATCTGGTCGGGCGCGATGATGCTGGAGCATCTTGGCTACAAAGAAGCAGGTGATGCGATCGTAACCGCTATTGAGGAAGTGCTGAGCGAAGGCGACAGCCAAGTACTTACCCGCGATGTAGGCGGACAAGGTACGACGGAAAGTTTGGGCAAGGCGATTGCGGCTAGGTTGGCGAAGTAAAAAATGGCACACCCTGAAGCACAAGGGGTGTGCCACTCTTAATCTAGACACCCCTTAGCTGGATAGCTAAGCAATGCTATCCAGAACTGCTACACCCATACCTGGGAGTTAGCCAGATTAGCGGGGCGCTCACCACGTAGTGCAGTCAACAAATTATCCACGGCCAACTGGGCCATAGCCGCACGAGTTTCATGCGTTGCAGAACCAATATGTGGCAGTATTACCACCTGGGGCATGGTCATAAGGGGCGAATCACTCGGTAGCGGTTCCAGCTCGAAAACATCCAACCCGGCTCCAGCGATCTCATTAGCCTGTAGCGCTGTGATCAATGCCTTTTCATCCACCACGGCCCCGCGCGAGATATTAACGAAAATGCCTGAAGGTTTCATGGCCTTAAAGGCATCGAGACCAATCAAATGGTAGGTATCGCGGGTGAGGGGAACCGTGACGCACACGACATCAGACTGCTCAAGCAGGCTATCCATCGAACACCGCTTTGCCCCCAGCGTCGTTTCAAGATGCGGCTTCGGGGATGAATGACTGTAGAGAACAGGCATACCAAACCCCAATGCCCCACGTCGCGCGACTGCAGCCCCGATACGTCCCAAGCCGATAATCCCCAGCGTTTTACCATGCACATCGCAACCGAATTGTGGCTCACCGATATGAGCACGCCACTGCCCCTCCCGTACCCAGCGATCCAGCTCCGCCACACGCCGTGATGCTGCCATGATCAATGCAAAGCCGGTATCCGCCGTGGTTTCGGTAAGTACATCTGGGGTATTGCACAGCGCAATGCCTTTTTGCGTCATGACTTCAACCGGAAAGTTGTCATAGCCCACCGAAATAGTAGCCACTACTTCCAGGTGAGGCGATCGCTCCAAAAGCCCTTCATCAATAGCCAATTTGCCACCAATCAGGCCGTGAGCCTGCGCCATTGACGAGAGAAAATCATCCATGTTGCTATGATTAAGCTCGGGAAAATAATCGACTTGACACTCCTGCTTAAGCTGGTCGAGATGTTCAGCATGCAGTCGACGTACGGCTACTACTCGCTTTTTCATCACTGACCTCCTAGCTCATTATGCCAATATGCCAGGGCACAAATTCATTATCCCCCAGTCCCAGTGCTTCACTTCTGGAACGCTGGCCCGAGGCCGTAGCCAGCATTAGCTCGAAGATACGCTGTGCCATCTCTTCCATATCGCAGTCCCCGTCCAGCAAGGCTCCGCAATTAAAATCCATGTCATCGCTTAGTCGCTCATACATAGGTGTGTTGGTTGCCAATTTAATGCTAGGGGCTGGTTTGGCACCAAACATGGAACCCCTCCCTGTCGTAAAAGCAATCAGATTGGCTCCGCCCGCAATTTGCCCGGTAATGGAAACCGGGTCATAGCCAGGTGTATCCATAAACACTAGGCCCTTGGCAGTCACTGGTTCTGCGTAACGATATACATCCATTAAGGGCCCTGTCCCCCCCTTCATGGATGAACCTAATGACTTCTCGAAAATATTGGCCAAGCCCCCCACCTGATTGCCTGGACTGACCTTGCCATTAATTTGCACATCCCTACCAACTGAATAGTCGTTCTTCCACCACAGCACCCGCTCTATCAGCTTCTCGCCCACCTCCCGGCTGGCAGCACGGCGGGTCAAAGTATGCTCTACACCATAGATTTCAGGAGTTTCTGATAAAATGGCGGTTCCTCCATGACGCGCCAGCAAATCGACGGCCCGCCCCAATGCCGGATTAGCAGTGATTGATGAAAAACCATCGGAACCCCCACACTGTAGGCCAACAGTAAGATGCGCGGCGGAAACAGGCTGCCGACGCACATCATTAGCTTCAGGCAATAGTTCTCTAACTGCATCAATGCATGCCGCGATGGTTTTAGCGGTTCCGCCCATGGCTTGCATAGTAAAAGTTTTAAGCCGTCTGCCAGCATTCAACCCTTGCTCTTCCATTAGCCCATCAAGCTGATTGCGCTCACAACCTAAGCCCACGACCAACACGGCGGCAAAGTTTGCGTGCCGTGCATATCCCGCCATAGTACGTTGCAGTAACGCCATCGGCTCGCCGGACATCTCCATTCCACACCCCAGTGAGTGGGGAAAGGCCACCACCCCATCGACATTGGGATAGTCAACCATACGCTCTTCGGTAAACCAGTCAGCCACCTTACGAACCACCGTTGCAGAACAGTTGACCGTCGACAGGATGGCGATGTAATTACGTGTGCCAACCTGACCATTGTCACGCACAAACCCTTCGAAAGTAGCCACCTGATCTGCGGGGAGAGGCGTTACCGGGACAAAATCTTCGGCGTGGCGGTAGTCTCTATCAAACTCCTCGAAGGCAACATTATGGCTATGCACCAGGTCTCCAGCTTCTATATCACTGGCGGCAAAACCAATCGTTACGCTGTACTTGAGGACGGGCTCCCCTTGATGAATCCGGCGCGTCGCCAGCTTATAGCCAGCGGGCACATTGGTGCGGCTGGTGATGTCTTCCGTTTCCACCCAGGTATCTTCTGGAATATCACGTCTAGCCACAACGACGTTATCGTGTGGATGCAAACGAATAGTCGCCGCCGGGGGATTGCCGCCTTGTTTAAAAAAAGTGTTCATGATTGCACTCTCGGTCGGGTGTAGCCGCTTTAACAGCCTAATAGCCGTTACATCATGGGGTATCAGGCTAGGGCTAACCTGGGTAGTCCGGCATAGTGAAACCTAGCGACTTTAGTGAACTCTCCAGTTCGCTGCGTTGCCCGGCGGTCAGTTCCACCAATGGCGGTCGTAGCCGACACCACTCATCGTCACCACTGTAATGGGCCGTGGCCGCTTTAAGTGCCGGTATCACCGGGAATCTTTCAAACGCTTTTCTTATTGTCGAGAGTGCTGCTTGTTGTTGAGCTGCGCTGTCATCTTGCCAATGCCGTGCCAGTGCCGCGATGGGGCCGGGGTTCACATTGGCTGTTGCACTGATACAACCCGCGCCCCCAGTACGCAACGTTTCCAAAAGGAAATGCTCGCTGCCAGCGTAAATATCTAGGTCTTTACCAAAAGCGTTAATCAGAGCTGCAGTATTGGCCCATTCCCCGGAGCTGTCCTTGAGGCCTGCAATAGTGTTGGGATAACGTGATATCAATCGCTCAACCAGAGCCAGAGTAATGGGAACCTGCGAAATCGGTGGAATATGGTAGAGGTAAACCTTTAAGCGGGTGGACGCAACTCGTTCAATCACTTCAGAAAAGTAGCGAAACAGTCCCTCCTCAGAGACGCCCTTATAATAAAAGGGCGGTAACATTAGTACACCTGGACTGCCCGCCTCTACAGCATGTTGGGTTAACTCGACCGTATCACCGATGCTACAGCTCCCCACGCCGGGCATCAGTCGGTCAGTGGGAATGCCATTACCAGCGAGGTGATCTATCAACTGGCGTTTTTCTGCCACGGTAAGCGAACTAGCTTCGGAATTGGTGCCAAAAATTGCCAAGCCTACGTCATGATCCAGCAGCCAACGGCAGTGGTTGAAAAGACGCTTGGCATCTGGGGATAAATCGGCACTGAAGGGAGTAATAACGGGCGACCATACCTGCCCTTGCCGGGAATTCTGGCTCATGGTGATCTTCTCCTCTTGGCTATTGCCACTCATCGACAGCATAACGGGCAACGCTTTTCGCATCGAAACCGAATCCAAGTCCCGGCGCGGTTGGCAATAAAAGTCGTCCTTCTTTTGCTACCAGCTGGGTATCAATCAAACGTCGAAAATTAAGCACCTGATCGTCTGCGAAATACTCAACAAAAGGAGTATTGGGTGATGATGCAACTAAATGCACATGAAGATCGTGGAACCAGTGAGGGCAAACATCGACCCCAAAGCTTGACGCAGTGGCTGTGATACGCCGGAACTCGGTAATTCCACCGCATACCGCTGCGTCCGTTTGGAGAATCATGGCGGCTTCCTGATCCAATATGTCTTTGAAGCGCCAGCGCCCTGCTTCTATTTCCCCTGTCGCCACTGGCACCGAAGTGCGCTGGGCCAGGCGTCGATGGTTATCGATGTCATCAGGGCTAAAAGGCTCCTCAATCCAGTAGGGGTCATAGGGTTCTGCCATACGCATAAATGCCAGCGCTGAAGGCAAATCCCGCCATGCATTATTGGCATCCATCATCACTAATATGTCGGGTCCAACGGCTTCGCGCACTGCAGCAAGGCGGGCCTCTTCCTTTGCAAGACTTTCACGCCCTACCTTGAGTTTCACAGCCCTGAAGCCTTGAGCTACATAGCCTTTCATCTCGTCAGCCAGATCCTCAGGGCTCTTTCCATCTAGGTAATAGCCGCCACTCGCGTATGCCGGTACGCTATCCGAAGCATGAGCGCCAAGCAGCTTGTAAAGTGGCAGTCCAACCTCCCGTGCGTTATGGTCCCAAAGCGCTGTATCGACAATACTTATCGCACGCATCACAGATCCTGTACGTCCATGTAGTAATGCTTCCTGATACATTTTCTGCCATAGCCCTTCCACCTGATAGGTCTCTTGACCCAGCAGCAAGGGACGCAACAATTCGCGCACCGCCTGCGTAACTAAGCTGCCAGCATTGCTTCCTCCATAACAGAATCCTATGCCTACATGGCCGCTATCGGAGGTGATCTCCACCAGCGCATAATCACGCTTTAATACTTGCCGACTAGAAAAGCTAGTTGGGTGATCGAGTGGAATACTAACGGTAATAGCTTTAACGTCTTTAATGATGCCCATAATGTTATCTCTTGTTATCCATTTATTTGTTGTTAATTATTAAGCGACTTTACCAACCATCGGGTCATCCACTATGGGTTGACCGCTTACCAAAACGTTGACGCATAATGCCCAGCAATGGTGTCGCTTGGAGTACTGAAAACAGAGCAAGAATCAACAAGCACAAAGCAATCGGGCTTTTAGCGAAAACCATAAAACTTCCACCTCCAATCAACATTGACTGCTGATAGCTAGTTTCCATTACCGGCCCAAGAATTAGCCCGACTACCATTGGGGCAGGTGCCATACCGGCTTTCAGCATCCAATAGCCAAATAGCCCAAAGGCAAACATTAAGCCGACATCAAAAAAGCTATTGTTGATAGCAAACGATCCCACAATACAAAGCACAATAATGGCGCAGGCGACAAATCCATCTGGCACTTTGGTCACAGCGACGCACATGCGAGTGAACATTAACCCCACACCAAGCAATGCAAAGTTAGCAATGATGACAGCCCAAATTAGTGTGTAGGTGACTTCTCCATGCTCCGTTAGCAGATTGGGTCCTGGGAGAATCCCATGAACCATAAGAGCTCCTAACAGAATGGCTGTAGAAGAGCTACCGGGTATTCCCAGTGCTATAGTTGGGATTAAAGCGCCCCCCACCACGGCGTTATTGGCTGATTCCGGCGCTGAAAGACCTGCCAAATCTCCCTTTCCAAAACGGCTTTTGTCCTTGGCAAAGCGCTTGGCTTCGTTGTAGGCAAACCAACTGGCGGTATCACCACCGGTGCCGGGTATTAGGCCCGTAATAATCCCGATCAATCCGGACCGACCAATATTGGGCATCAATGTTTTAATATCAGCCCAAAGAGGCATTAACCTATCAGTAATTTTGTTGGCAACTTTCTTTTTCCCCTGACCACTTTTTTCAATTAGCAGTAGTGCCTGTGGAATCGAAAAAAGCCCAATTAGTGCCACCGTAAAACTGATGCCAGAAAACAGATTCATATGCCCAAAGGTCATCCTGGGAGTACCAGTAATTAGATCCATTCCTACTGTACTTACCAGTAGGCCGATCCCCCCTGACAACAACCCCGATACCACCGAGCCCTGGGATAAAGAACCAATAATCGTGATGCCCAATACAGCAACTGCAAACAGCTCAATTGGACCAAACTTAAGAACAACAATCCCAAGTAATGGAGCGGCCACCAATAGTGCAATGCCACTCATTAAGCCACCGCAAAACGATGCAAAAAGTGAAACACCCAACGCTTTGCCAGCTTTGCCCTGCTGAGAGAGAGGATAACCATCCAAAACAGTGGCTGCTGCAGAGGGAGTACCGGGTGTATTGAGCAAAATAGCGGAGATGGAACCACCATAAGAGGCGCCCAAGTAGAGGGATGCCAACATGCTTAGTCCGGCACCCGGTTCCATACTAAACGTTACAGGCAGTAATAAAGCCAGTGCCATGGTGGCTGATAGACCAGGCATGGCACCTACAAACATTCCCAGCAACGTGCCGCCAATGATCAATAGTAGATTCGACCACGATAGAACATTGGCGATACCTGCCATCAACATACTCGAGTCCATGACTCACTCCATATGCAGGATAATTATTAAAAGGTGGGAAGCATGGGCATGTTCAGACCCAGGAAGTAGAAAAACACCAGGCCAATCGTACCCAAAAGCGCAATAGAGCCTATAAGCGCGTATCGAAATCCCACTTCACGGACAATGAGTAATGCAAATCCCATAAACAGCGCTGACGCAAGGAAATAACCAACCAAACCAATGGAATATGCATACATCAAAGCAAGGGCATAAATGCTGAATGCTTTTATATATTGGTTATAGGTTCTTGGTGCAGAACTTATGGAATCGCTATCAGATGAGGAAGGACACGCCCTTGTTCGCAGTAGTTTGCTGGTCGACCAAACTTCCTGAACGATCCATGCCAAAGACAAAAGGCCAACAGCCGTGGCAAACATTAGCGGAATTTGAGCCGCTCGCGCCGGATAACCCATGTTCTGGACAAAAAAGAATACCGCTAGGCCCACTCCAAACACGCCTAGCGACAAGCGACTCATATTCATATCAACATGCTCCTGGCGCTTTAATGATTAGGCATCTTCATCCAACTCATCCCAAATATTGGAGAAGGTCTCTTCCATGTTTTTCATCATTTCCATGTAATCATCGCCGGTCACAATATCGATATAAAAAGCACGCTCTTCGGCGCGTTGCAGAAACTCTTCGTTCGTCGCGAGTTCTTCAAAAGCAGCAATTAGCTCATCGCGCGCTTGATCCGGAATACCCGCAGGAGCGCTATAACCCCGTGAAGAACCATTTACTACGTCGTAGCCAATCTCTCTGAGCGTAGGCACATCGGGAAGCATGGGCAGACGCTCTGCAGATAGCACAGCCAGAGCACGCAAACTATCGGCTTGTAGATGACCGTAGACGATACCTACGTTGTTGAACGACGCATCAATTTGGCCACCCATGGCTGCTGTTGCAGAAGGGCCATCGCCAGCAAAGGGGACTTTCTCAAAGCTTAGCCCTGAAGCGTTTTCCACCATGATCGTGGAGAAATAATCATCGCCGCCAATACCCGAGTTACCGATAGTGATGCGCCCAGGTGTTTCCTCAGCAGCTGCGAGCAGGTCTTCAATTGTTTGATAAGGGCTATCGGGATGCACCACGACTACCCCAGGGTCAGTCACCACATTGGCGATCGGCGTTAACTGATCGATGTTGTAGGAGATAGAGTCATTAATGATGTAGTTGGTCATCAACATTGGTGTGTTGGTGATACTGATAACCGTACCGTCTTTAGGCGACTGATGAGAAAGTCGTGTCCAAGCAATAGCACCCGTTGCACCTGGAATATATTCGTTGATGAAATTGACCCCGAGAATTTCCCGTAGATACGGATGAGCCAGCTGAGCAAGCGCATCACTTCCGCCCCCTGCCTGAAACCCCTGCAAAACACGAATTTCATCAGTTACTGAGTACTCGGCATGTACTGCAAGAGGAACAGCGGTTACTGCCATGAGCACGGAAATCGAGAGTAGTTTGGTCTTCATTATTGCCACCTTATTTATCGTATTTGTATTGGTGTCTAGGTTGTGATGCATGTGGACTTTTATTTGGCATGCCTAGAAAAAACTAGTACATTGACAATAAGATTGTCAATAATCTTATTAACAATAAAACCGAAGACCAGCTGAACCATGTGAACAACAAGAAGGGGTTTGCCATGAAAACTAATAATCACAACCGCTCCCAAGGGATGCGTAAAGGGCTGACAAATTACGGCGATGAAGGCTTTTCGCTATTTCTACGCAAAGCCTTTATTAAGGGTATGGGATACACTGATGATGCTCTTTCACGCCCTGTAATCGGCATTGCCAATACCTACAGCGGTTACAACGCCTGCCATGGCAATGTTGCAGGATTGGTTGAAAGCGTAAAACGGGGTGTCATGCTCGCGGGAGGACTACCTGTCGATTTCCCAACTATTTCATTACATGAATCTTTCTCTCACCCCACTAGCATGTATCTGCGCAACCTGATGGCGCTAGATACCGAGGAGATGATTCGCGCTCAGCCAATGGATGCCGTTGTACTGATCGGCGGTTGCGATAAAACCGTTCCTGCACAATTAATGGCGGCAGCCAGCGCTAATGTTCCTGCCATCCAATTGGTCACTGGCCCCATGCTAAGTGGATCACACAGAGGTACACGTGTAGGAGCCTGTACGGATTGCCGACGTTATTGGGCGGCCTACCGTGGACAAGAGATTGATGAGCAAGAAATCACAGAGGTAAACGATAAGCTGGTCCCAACTGTGGGAACCTGCTCGGTGATGGGAACCGCTAGCACCATGGCTTGCCTAGCTGAAGCAATGGGTATGATGTTACCCGGCAGCGCTACGGCACCAGCCGTATTTGCTGACCGTTTACGCATTGCCGAGCAAACAGGCACCGAAGCTGTGCGTCTCGCTGTAGAGCAAATTACGCCACAAAGCATCATGACCGAGGAGGCGTTTGAAAACGCATTGCGTGTACTTCTTGCTTTGGGAGGCTCTACAAATGGTCTTATTCATATGGCCGCTATCGCGGGCCGATTGGGCATAGATATTGATCTCGAGCAATTTGACCGGATGAGCCGTGAAACCCCAGTATTGGTTAACCTGAAGCCATCAGGCGAACATTACATGGAGCATTTACATCAGGCCGGTGGATTGGCTGCACTACTGCGAGAAATTCGCCCGTTGCTACACCTAGATGCCGTCACCATCAATGGGCGCACGCTGGGAGAAAATCTGGATGCAAGTCCACATATTCTTAACCAGCAGGTTGTGCGTAATAAAGAGAATCCTATTTATGCGCAAGGGGGCATGGCAGTTGTAAAGGGTAATCTGGCACCTCGTGGAGCAATCATTAAGCAGTCTGCAGCTTCAGAAACACTCATGCGTCATACCGGTCGTGCGGTCGTTTTTACCGGCTTAGAAGACCTTGCCAAGCGTATTGATGACCCCGAGCTTGATGTAAATGCAGATGATGTGTTGGTTTTACAAAACATAGGTCCAAAGGGAGCCCCTGGAATGCCTGAGGCAGGCTATATACCGATACCTAAAAAGCTGGCCGCACAAGGTGTTAAAGACATGGTAAGAATTTCGGATGGGCGAATGAGTGGCACGGCATCAGGCACCATAGTGCTACATATTTCTCCTGAAGCAGCTGAAATGGGGCCTCTTGCGCTGGTACAAGATGGCGATCTAATTCAGTTAGATGTTGCCGAGCGTCATTTGAACTTAATGGTGGATGAGGCTGAACTGGATATACGCAGAGCGGCATTAAAACCCACTATTGAACCTGAAAAAGAGCGTGGATATCGCCGTTTATTTCTCGAACACATCCTGCAGGCTGAACAAGGCTGTGATTTTGACTTCTGTCGCCCGGCCACCACCTCGCAAATCCCAAGAGGCCATTAATTCCGTCTGATAAACAAACTGTTCTTGTTACCATAATCGGTATCCTGGTTGAATGGATACCGATTATTTACTCTCTAATGCTTTGGCAAGGATGACAGCCATTACTTATGACACAGTTCAATTACGCCTCCTCTCCCTCTGAAACGTTTGGTATTGATCAAATAGTCGAAGCAGTTGAAGAGGATATTGTACTAGGACGGCTCAATCCTAAGGAAAGACTTGTCGAAGAAGATCTTATTGAGCGTTTCAACTGCAAACGACATGCGGTCCGTCAGGCACTGTTTCATCTTGAAACCATTGGCTTGGTTGAGCGCATTAAAAACCGGGGAGCTTTTGTAAAAGCTTACACGCCTGACGAAGTAGAGCAGCTATATGCCATGCGTGAGCTTTTAGAAATAGCAGGCGCTAGATCAATTCCATTGCCAGCTCCAAATGACATGCTCAATGCATTGATTGCTGTTCAGGAGCAGCACAGTGACGCGGTCAACCAGCAGGATTTACACCGCGTATTTCGTTTAAATATTGCATTTCACCGAACGCTCTTTTCAGCTACTGGAAACAGTTATCTTTCAGACTGCATAAACGAGTTTGCCCAGAAAGCACACGCCATCAGATTTATGGCTATCTCAGATGCTGCTAGCCTGCAGAGAGCCTGCGACGAGCACTTTGCCATGATTGATGCCATACAAAAACAGGACCGAGAAAGGCTTTGCCAACTATGCAAGGATCATTTGTCCCCTTCAAAAGAGCGCTATCTTAGCTTGGCTCGATTGAGAGCCCCTTCCAGATAAAACTTCAAAAATATTAATTAGTTAAAGCTAGTTATCGCTCGGTTTAATATCTCTTACAGCTCAACCTCAAAAAAGCCTCGCCAGACACATCTGACGAGGCTTTTGAATCACGCACTACTGCGTTTCAAATAACGACATTAGTCGCTATGAAATCAGGTCATTAACTTGCCAGTTTCGCCGCTGTTTTAGCGACTAACTCACCCTGGAAGCGGGCGATTTTCAATTCGCGATCATCAGGCATACGTGAGCCATCACCACCGGCTAACGTCGCTGCGCCGTAAGGCGTGCCGCCGCTAACTTTGGAAATATCGAACTGCTCTTCAAGGCCATAGCCAATCGGCACAATGATCATGCCGTGGTGAGCCAGCGTGGTCCAGGTAGAGGTAATGGTCATTTCATCACCACCGCCAGTACCGGTAGAGGTAAATACACTAGCTACCTTGCCACGTAGTGCACCTTTCGCCCACAGGCCGCCGGTTTGATCCAAGAACGTGCGCATCTGACCCGCCATATTACCGAAGCGAGTTGGCGTACCAAAAATAATCGCGTCGTAATCAGCAAGCTCTTGGGGAGTAGCTTCAGGTGTATCGAAATCCTGCTTACCCCCTGCATTTTTATAGGCATCTTCAGGCATGGTTTCAGGTACGCGCTTAACGGTCACTTCAACGCCGCTTACGCCTTTAGCACCCTCAGCGACAGCCTGAGCCATCTTATCAATATGTCCATACATGGAATAATAAAGTACCAGTACCTTTGTCATTACTAACTCCTTTGCCTTGTTTAGCGGTGCGATGGGCTTATGCCCAATAAGCCTGTAAACACAAGATAGCTCACCTAATAGTAGATAAAAGCGAATGTTTTCGACTGGGAGCATCGATTTCATCAACGGACTTCACCTTGCACTTTGCGCCATCCACCACTAGATTTTGTCTTGCCTATCCCCCAAACGTTTCCAAGGAGCCTGGAATGACGATTTTTGAAGCCCTGCGCAAGGATCATGATATTCAGCGTGACCTGCTCGCCCAGCTAGTTGAAACACACGGCGACAGTGAAGAGCGCGATAGCCTTTATCAGCAGGTGCGTGCTGAGCTGCAATACCACGCGGCAGCGGAAGAGCGGGCTTTATATATTCCAATGATGTCGATTGATTTAACGCAAGAAAAAGCGCGCCATAGCGTCGCAGAACATCATGAAATTGATGAGCTAATAGAATTACTGGATGAGACCGAGTATAGCGCTACCCATTGGCTAACCCACGCTAAACAGCTGCAAGAGTTAGTAACTCATCATCTTGACGAAGAAGAGCAAGAGGTCTTCCAACTGGCTGGGCGCGGGTTACAAGAGAAGCAAAAAACATCGCTTGCCGGCGAGTATCAAGAAGAGATGAAGCGACAGCGCTCCTTGTAAACAGCTGATTATCTTAAGGCCTGAATTCACGGGTTAACAATAAAGCGCTCATGTTTCATGCATGGGCGCTTTTTCTATGATTGGAACGAATGGTTGCACAAAAAAACTGAGCTTTTTCACCTGAACGACCTTTAGGCTTGCCGCGCGCACTCAGCGTGGTAAACCTAAACGCATGTTTATGCGCACAACAACCTGCTAAGGAGCTGACAATGTTAGGGCAATGGCTCGATTGGTCGCTTGACGGGCTGCTCCCCGATGCCACCAACGGTATTTTCGCAAGCGGCACTTACCAGTTGCATGCGCCCGGCATTTTGGAGCTCACTCCCACTGCACAGCGCCAAGACGCCCGCGCGTGCATTTTTTCAGCGGCGATCCACGGCAACGAAACCGCACCGGTTGAATTAGTGGGGGAGTGGTTAAGCGCCCTAGAAGCAGGTGCTGTGACGCTAGGTGCCCCCGTGCTGGTGATTCTTGGCAATCTGCCAGCCCTTAAAGCTCAACAACGTTTTATTACCACCAATTTAAATCGCCTGTTCAACCGTGACTTAACGGCAGAAGGTGATGAGCCAGACCGCGCCCGAGAATTAATGGCCGCGGTGGATGGGTTTTATTCGCGCCATTCAGCGCTACCCAAATTGCACTACGACCTGCATACCGCGATTCGGGGTAGCCATTACCCACGTTTCGTCGTCGAACCATTTGCTGAGTCCACTACCGATGTTGAACACTGGCGCTGGCTAGCGGCGGCAGATATGCAAGCGGTGCTGCACCAACATCAGCACAGCTGGACATTCTCCCACTACAGTAAGCATTACCATGCAGCTCAAGCGTTTACCTTTGAGTTAGGCCGCGTAGCCCCCTTTGGGCAAAACGATATGGCGTCTCTGAAACCGATGGGGAAGCTGCTTAGCGCATTAAGCGAAGGCCAACCTCCACCGAGCACATCAACCAGCCCCATGCTGTTTTTTCAGGTACATCACGAGTTAATACGCCAGACAGATGCCTTTCAGCTTTGCTTTGCGGAAGACACCGCCAATTTTAGCCGCTTTGAACCAGGCACCTTGCTCGCACAAGATGGTGAAGCCGGTGATTTCTGGGTAAGAGATACGCCACTCTATGTGGTATTCCCCAATGCCAATGTTGAAGTGGGGGCCCGCGCAGCGCTATTGGTAGCGCCCATTAGCTAAGTGTCACCACGAATTTGACAATAATAACGATGAGGCGAAAACAGAGCACTGGATGTTGTTACGACCAACGTCGAGTGCTTAAAGTTATAAGGAAAGCGCGCATAATGCGCTCAGCCTGATAGAATCGCCCCTTTTTTCGCGCCAGCCGCATCACAGCTTTTTGTTAACCTGTTGCTGCGGCAACTCTGTACTGGAGCCAATGTTATGGCCGCTACGCCTACTCCCCTTGAAGTGCGTAATATTAAGAAGCGCTTCGGCGATACGGAAGTGCTAAAAGGTCTCTCGCTACAAGCCCAAAAGGGAGATGTGATCACCCTTATTGGTGCCTCTGGGTCGGGTAAAAGCACCTTTTTACGCTGCATGAATCTGCTAGAACAGCCAGACGATGGCGACCTTATTGTTCACGGCGAACCCATCCGCTTTAAAACCACGAAGCATGGCCGCGAACCGGAAGACTGGAAGCAGGTAGTCCGCATGCGGGCCAAGCTTTCCATGGTGTTCCAAAGTTTCAATCTATGGGCCCACATGACGCTGCTGGAAAACATCATTGAAGCGCCTATTCATGTA
Organism: Halomonas sp.; assembly: GCF_011050415.1. Taxonomy (GTDB): domain Bacteria; phylum Pseudomonadota; class Gammaproteobacteria; order Pseudomonadales; family Halomonadaceae; genus Vreelandella. The sequence goes on along the minus strand of NZ_DRFS01000002.1, from coordinate 41,809 downwards.
CTGAAAAAACCCAAAAAAGAAGCGCTGGAACATGCCCACGCATTATTGGAAAAGGTGGGTTTAAGCGCCCGGGCAAATGCCTACCCCGCCCAGATGTCCGGTGGTCAGCAGCAGCGTGGCGCGATAGCACGCGCACTGGCGATGGACCCTGAAGTCATGCTATTTGACGAACCTACCTCTGCGCTTGACCCAGAACTTGTCGGCGACGTGCTTAAGGTAATGCACGGCTTGGCCGAGGAAGGCCGCACCATGGTGGTGGTGACCCACGAAATGAGCTTCGCTCGCGATGTTTCCAGCCAAGTGATTTATCTTCATCAAGGCTTAGTGGAAGAAGCGGGAGCGCCTGCTGATGTATTGGGTAATCCTCAGTCACCACGCCTGAAACAGTTCTTGGCCCCTAAATACTGATCCGCGAGGCTCACCATGCTTGATTTGCAAGGTTATGGCCCCCGGCTGATCGAAGGGGCTGGCGTGACCATTCAACTGGCAGTGCTGTCGTTAATTCTAGCGATTGTGCTTGGACTACTGACCGCTAGTGCAAAGATGTCACGCAACTGGCTATTGCGCCGCACGGCAACGGTTTACACCACACTGATTCGCGGTGTACCGGATCTCGTTTTGATGATGCTGCTGTTTTTTGGCGGTCAAATTGGGGTTAATGCCGTTAGCGATATGCTTTATGACAACTACGATATTGATATCTACATTAACTTCAACGCCTTCGCCGCAGGCGTACTCACCATTGGCTTCATCTTTGGGGCTTATATGGGTGAAACCTTTCGTGGCGCTTTTATGGCGGTAGAAAACGGTCAAATAGAAGCCGGTAAAGCTTACGGAATGAGCGATAGTCTCGTGTTTCTTCGCATCCGTTTTCCACAGATGATGCGCCATGCACTCCCTGGCCTCTCAAACAATTGGATGGTACTGCTTAAAACCACCGCGCTCGTCTCGGTAATCGGCCTGACCGATATGGTTCGAGTCGCGGCAGAAGCCTCACGTGCGACCCATGAACCCTTTACATTTTTGCTACCTGTTGCGGCGGTCTATCTATTGATCGCAAGCGTATCCGAATGGATCTTCTCGCGGCTGCAAAAACGCTACGACATCGGCTTTGGGGAGCAATAGCATGCTCGATATTTCTGCATGGTTTAACGACCTTCTGGCTGGAAATCTTATTTTCACGCCTACGACGCTTGGCTACTACTGGGAAGGCTTAGTTACGACCTCCCAGTTAGTATTCCTTTCGCTTGTTGCTGGACTGATTCTAGCCGTACCACTGGCAATTATGCGCAGCTCCAAGCATAAGTGGATTAGCCTCCCGGTTTACTTTTACACCTACGTATTTCGCGGCACCCCACTGCTGATTCAGCTCTATATCATCTATTACGGGGTGGTGTTTATTGACGGCATACAGCAGACCTTTCTGTGGCCAATCCTGCGTGAGGCCTTCTACCCCGCGCTGATTGCCTTCACGCTGAATACTGCCGCCTACACCACTGAGATATTTCGTGGCGCCATTAAGGCCACTGCACAAGGTGAAATTGAAGCTGCCCGCGCCTACGGCATGTCGCCACGGCTAATGATGCGGCGAATTATTCTGCCCAGTGCCTTTCGTCGCGCCCTGCCCGCCTACGGCAATGAAGTGATCTTTATGCTGCATGCGAGTGCCATTGCAAGCGTAGTGACACTGATGGATTTAACCGGCGCCGCACGCTTTGTCTACGCGCGTTTTTATGCACCGTTTGAAGCGTTTCTGTTTGTCGCCGCGATTTATTTGTGCCTGACCTTCGCCATTTTGTATTTCTTCCGCTATTTGGAGAAGAAGCTACTGGCCCACCTGAGGCCACAAACGTCATAGCACTTTTTAAATGAACGTAAAACAAACGTTGGTTCACTATACGGGTCCCCTCTTTTCGTTAGCGCCAACCTGGGTTAGCTTAAAGGGGATCACCATAAGGTGAAATTGATACTCACGGAGTTAAAAAGAATGAAAAAGCTGCTGTCTGTTTCACTACTTGGCTTAGCTGTCGCTGCCGCATCTTCGGCCCAAGCACGCGACTATGACAACGTTCGTATCGGTGTTGATGTGCCATACGAGCCAATGGAGTACCGCACAGCAGATGGCGAGCTGACCGGCTTTGACATTGATCTGGGCAATGCACTGTGCGAACGCATCGGCGTTACCTGTGAATGGATCGAGCAAGAGTGGGATGGCATCATTCCAGGCCTGATGTCGCGCAACTACGATGCCATCATGTCCTCGATGACCATTAATGACGAGCGTCGTGAGCAAGTGCTGTTCTCTGACCCCTACATCACTATGCCTTCTGCCTGGTTCGCACCCAGCAGCCTGGATATCAGCGAAGCCAATGAAGAAACACTGGACGGCATGACTATCGGTGTACAGCGCGGCACCCTGCAGGATAACTATGTCACTGACAATTACAGTAGTGTTGCCAGCGTTAGCCGCTATTCCACCGCCGACGATATGGTGCTGGACATGCAAGCCGAGCGCCTGGATATCGTCTTTCTAGATTACCCTATCGGGCAAACCACCCTGTTAGACAGCGAGCATGGTGAGTACGTACTGATTGGCGAAACCATCACCGAGCCTAAAGAGTATTTTGGTGACGGCTTTGGTATCGCCTTCCGTCAACGTGATGAGGCCCTGGCCGAGCGCTTCAATGAGGCCTTAGCCGAGCTGCAAGAAGACGGTACTTACGACGAAATCTACACCCGTTATTTTGGTGAAGACCAAGAGTAAAAGATGCACTTCGCCCCCGCCTAGCCGGGGGCGTTTCGTTAATGCCGATTAAAATCGCCAGTTCAATCAATACCATAAAGAGTGCGAATGCACCGCTTACAGCTAAGTTCATTAGCGCCATCTTTTTGCCTTACCAATATATTTTACGGTGCAAGGCAATGCTATTTGATTCATATATTCTGACAGGGAACATTATGAAAACGATTATTCTAACATCGATAACCGCCCTCGCGCTCAGTGCGGGTTACGCTCAAGCTCGCGACAGTTACGACCATATACGTTTTGGTGTTGATGTCCCTTACGAGCCAATGGAGTACCGAACGCCTGACGGGGAGCTGACAGGTTTTGATATTGATCTTGGTAACGCTCTCTGCGAGCAAATGGAAGTTACCTGCGAATGGGTTGAACAGCAGTGGGATGGGATAATCCCTGGACTATTAGCCCGCAATTACGACGCTATCATGTCCTCTATGACCATTAACGATGAGCGTCGCGCTCAGGTCTTATTCACCGACTCCTATCTAACCGTCCCCTCTGCCTGGTTTGGGCCTGAGAAGGTTGAGTTTGAAGAAATTAATGAAGCTAACCTAGAGGGGCTAACGCTGGGTGTTCAGCGCGGTACCCTGCAAGATAATTATGCCACCGACTTCTATGGTGATATCGCAACTGTTCGTCGTTACGCCAGCGTGGATGACATGCTGCTGGATATGGAAGCAGAGCGTGTCGATATTGTGTTTGTAAATTACCCAGTGGGTAAAACCACGCTGCTTGATAGTGAACGAAGTGACTACCGTGTCATTGGCGAAATGATCAATGAGCCCTATGAGTATTTCGGTGACGGACTTGCCATTGCCCTGCGCCCCCGCGACGAAGCGTTAGCTGAACGCTTTAACGAGGCAATCGTTGCAGTTAAAGAAGATGGCACCTACGATAGTATTCATGCCCGTTACTTTGAAGACGACCAAGAGTAATCGCTCTCTCCTCCTCAGCGCCCCCGCTGGGGAGGAGTCTAAGCGGAAGCAATCATGATCAATAGCCCTGCCTTTCAAGCGCTTCTTACAAGCGCACAACGCCCAGGTACAAGCTGCTACTTTGACAGCTTTTACCTGAGCGAGTGGTTCGACGAATAGTCTTCCCCCTTTGGCACGCCCGTGCCATTCCACGCCCCTGCGCGTGACTATTGCCGTGTGTTTATAACGCACAGCAATCCTTGTGCTTAGCGTATTTCACCGCCTGCGCACTTGTAACACTCACTACCTAAAAAAATCGTTTTCAGGAGACTGACTATGCGTTCTGCAACGCTGACTCTGGCCGCTGCCTTGGCGGTCGGTTTTTCGACGTCGTTTGTTTCGACTCCCGCCACTGCACGCGACTACGACGAGATTCGCCTCGGCGTCGATGTGCCCTACGAACCCTTTATGTACCGTGAAGCCGACGGCACCCTTACCGGTTTTGAGATCGAACTGGGTAACGCCGTCTGCGAATACCTGGAAGTAAGCTGCACCTGGGTTGAGCAGGACTGGGATGGCATTATTCCCGGCCTACTGGCGCGTAACTACGATGCCATTATGTCCTCTATGGCGATTACCGAGGAGCGCGCCCAGCGTGTGCTTTTCTCAGAAGCCTACTACACCACCCCCAGTGCTTGGATCACCACCAATGAGCACAATATCAATATTGAAGATCGCGACAGTTTGGAAGGGTTAACCGTGGGAGTGCAGCGGGCCACCCTACAAGATAACTACGTCACTGAGCTATATGGAGACATCCTTGAGATCCGCCGCTATACAGGGGTAGATGATGTAGTGACTGACCTTCTAGCCGGGCGCCTGGATCTCACCTTCATGGACTACCCCATCGCCGAAGCCGCTATTGACATCGATAGTGAGGGCAGTGATTTCCAGCGCATTAGTGATTTCATCAAGCAGCCGGAGCATATTTTCGGCCAAGGGGTAGGCGTGGCTTTTCGGCCTCGCGATGAAGCGCTGGCTGAACGCTTCAATGAAGCCTTACGTGCCATAAAAGACGATGGCACTTATGATGAAATAATGAACCGTTACTTCAACTATGATGTGCGCCTCTAAGCACGCAAAGGTGTGAGAACGCCGACCCAAGGGTCGGCGTTCTTGTCGTCTAAAATCAAAAACTAAGGAATGCGATGCTTACGCTAGTTAAAAACGCTCACCTTTACGCGCCAGAGTCCCGCGGCTTGTGCCATTTATTAATCGCCGACCAGCGTATCGCAGCGGTCATCGATGCCGCAGAAACGTTTAACCTAGGTTCATTGATTACCACAGCGGATCTAGAAGGCCGTCGCGTTATTCCAGGCTTGGTAGATCCACTGGTTCACTATATCGGCGGCGGCGGTGAAGGTGGTTTTGGCAATCGTACAGCGGAACTCAGCCTTGAAGACGCCTGCGCCTCGGGAGTCACTACCCTAGTGGGCGCTCTGGGCACCGATGCGCTAACGCGCACCCCGGCTAATCTAATCGGCAAAGCTCGGGAGCTTGCTGCAGGTGGCTTAACCACTTACGCCTATACCGGCTCTTACCAGCTGCCTCCCGTCACCCTGACCGGGTCGGTGGCCAGCGACATTCTTTATATTCCTGAGTTTATTGGTGTTGGCGAGGTGGCGATTAGCGACCACCGCGGTTCCCAGCCAAGCACTCACGAACTTACCCGGCTAGCGTCTGATGCACGCACCGCCGGGTTGCTAGCAGGAAAATCAGGCATCGTGTTTATTCATACCGGCGATGCTGACTCCCATCTAGAGCCGCTGCGCAGCGTCGCCAAGCATAGCGCCATTCCTCTTGCGCAGTTCTACCCTACCCATATCAACCGCACCCCAGCGCTATTTGAAGATGGTTTGCGCTTTGCCCGCGAAGGTGGCCGCATTGATTTCACCACGAGCACCACGCCTGAACTACTGGCGAGTGGTGAAGTACCAGCAGCAGAAGCGGTAGCCCGCGCGCTGCACGCCCTCATTGAGCCAGCACGCATCAGCCTTTCATCTGATGCCAACGCATCATTACCGCAATTTGATGACCAGCGCCGTTTTATCGGCTTAAAACCGGGTAAACTAAGCAGCCTATTTGAAGTGTTGGGGGAGTGTATCAATGAGCACAAAATCACCTTCGAGCATGCACTGCGCTGTGCAGCCACATCCGCTGCCGACATATTAAAGCTGCCCCATAAAGGTCGCCTGATGGCCGGTAGCGATGCAGATTTTATTGTACTTGCAGATGGCCGCTGGGCGATTGACCAAGTATGGGCGTTAGGTAAGCCGGTCTATACCAACTAAATTGAAGAAGTAATGACTGCGAACTAGCGGGAGCATTTCGGGTCTTTACCCCATAATAGAAATCTACAAGGAGGTACCATGGTTGAAAAATCAGCGGCCCTCTCGGTAGCAACAGAGACTGATGCGCCTTTGCGCCCCTCTTCCCACTGGACAGGCTGGGGGCAATGGCTGGCGCTGATTACCATGACCATTGACCACCTCACTCGTTACGTACTGCCCGGTGATTGGGATTTAGGCTGGGCGGGTGCTTCGATTGGCCGCATCGCCTTTCCGCTGTTTGCCGCCATGGTAGCGTGGCACGGGCTGTTCAATACCCGTAACCCACTACGCTATTCACGCCGCATTTTAGTCATCGGCCTCGTCGCCCAGCTACCTTATATGATGATGCCTCGCGCCTCTGATGCGTTTATCTTAAATGTCTGCTTCACCCTGGCCAGTGGCCTTGCGTTAGGCACACTGGTACGCCTGGGCTGGCAGCACTATCAACGGCAAACAATAGGCTTACCCTGGTTATTGGCAGGCGCGGCTGTCGGCGTGACGGTTTGGTACTTGCTCGGATTCTGGGTTGAGTATGGCCACAACGGATTATTGTTGATACCGCTACTGATGTTTGCGATGCACGCATTAAGTCAGGCAGAAAATCACTTCCAAGCACGCCTATGGGCAGGGCTAGCGGCCTTTCCAGTACTCTGGATCGCCGGGCAGATGAACGCATCCGATATGGCTAAATCGTTTACCGTGGGTACTTGTGTGGTAGTGCTTATTCTAGCGGCGGGTGCAGCCCAACGTATACCTACCGTCAATGTCGTGATGCCCCGCCGCTTATGGTTGGCGTGGTACCCCGGTCACTTTGCGTTAATCGCGTTATGGCTGCTACTTAGCGGTCAATTGACTTAATGCATTGCTTCACGCATCCAGGGCTGAAAGCGACATAGCCGTGCGCGTCCTTCTGTTTTAGCACGATACATGGCCAGATCCGCCTGTTTGAGCACTTCTTCGTGGTCACAGGCGGCAACTGTAAAACAGGTGTACCCAATGCTGGGCGTTACCTCTACCTCGCGATTGGCCAGCCGGTAGGGTGGTGAGAGTGCCTGTTGCACCGCACGCATATAGGCTTCTGCATGGGCCTCTAGTACTTGCTCGGAGCACTCCTCAAACAGTCCTAAGAGCACAAACTCGTCACCGCTAAGCCGTGCGACTATATCGCCCTCGCATAGGCAGCCTTCCAAACGGCGAGCCACTTGTACCAACAAATCATCCCCCGTGGCGTGCCCCCAGGTATCGTTAATCAATTTGAAACGGTCCATATCTAAAAACATCAGCAGACCGCCCTGCTTTTCTATTTGAGAATCATCGCAAAGCGTTGCTAATCGCTCGATCAATAGGCGTCGATTGGGCAAATCCGTTAGCGCGTCGTAGTATGCCTGACGGTAGATTACCTCTTCGTTGCGCTTGCGCTCGGTGAAGTCCTCAATAATGACCACACCACCTACGATCTCATCGTCCACACTGTGTACACCGTTGAAGAAGGCTCGTACCGGTGTACCTTCTGAGCTATTGGGAACATAAAGCACAGAAAAAGTCCCTTCGTAGTAACCAGCACCTCTATTCAACGCATTTTGCGTCGCTGTTTTAATCCCTGCATGTTCACAATTCAGAATGCATAACCCTAATAATTTAGAACGATCAAGCGCTAGCATTTCCAACAATTTTTCATTGCAATCAGTCACACAGCCTTGTTGATTGAAATGCAGCACACCTAATGGGGAATGTTTAAAAATTGAAAGGTAGCGATTTTCACTTTCAAGTAACTGTGCTTCACGGGCTGCCATAGTAAGATTTAATTCAATATTGTTATGGATCAGGCGACCTAAACGATGGCTAGTTGCGATTAATAACAATACAAAAAGACCTAGCAAAATGCCGATAATGGTATGCGTGGGAGCATTAGAGAAGATAAACAATAGCTGAAGTGGAATCGCAATAGGTAAAATAAAGAAAAGAACTAACCACCAAATAGCAGATAACATCGTCACGCAACCGGCCGCCACACCAGCTAGCACGATAGCTAAGGCTGCCGTCTGCTCAGGCTGGTTGCCGTCAAACATCAGTACGCCGCCAGCGCCCCAAATACATCCCGTCAGTAAGACCGCAAGGACAAACATACGCAGCCAACGTGGATGTCGTTGCTCTGCTGAAGAAGAGCGTAAAAAGTAGACAGCTATTATTATACGTAGCCCATAAACCAACAGTATTGCGATAAGCCAGCTAACTAATACAGTCGTATCAGCCATTTCCCACATGAGAAAAACTAATAAAGCAGCGCCTAAAATACCTGCACAAACGGGTTGCCAAATATTGCCATATAACAACCGTATTTTTTCGTTACGCAGACGCTGGGAGTGTGTTTGCTCATCGGATGAGTTATACATAAACTTCCATATATTTTTGCAATGCCAAGAAAATTTTAAAAAACTATGATTTAAAAGCTATCCGCTGAAAAACCTTCGAATAAGCGATAAGGCAAGGGTAAGTAAAAGGCTGCTCATTAGCACTTCATCAATTGTTAAAATTTATGAACGCTGTTTTAGCCACTTAGCTCAAAAATGAAAAAGCACCTCAGCCCTTGTGACTAATCCAAAGGCGGAGGTGCATATAAAGCGGGCAGATATACAAACTTACTGCTTGATAGCAAAACTTAACTCAGGGGCCGGTGCCCCCGGCAGTAGCACGCTACAAGCGCGCACCTTTTCAAGCAGTTCGGCGTGGTTAGCCGCGAGGATATTGACGTGGGCAAGCTTACGGCCTGCACGCTCAGCTTTGTCATAGCGGTGAAGGTGGGTATTAGCAAGCGCCAGGATCGCCGCATTATCGCCTTCACGGCCAATCACGTTGATCATGCAAGTGGGGGCAATCGCTTGGGTATCGCCTAATGGCAATCCCTGTATCGCACGCAGATGATTTTCAAACTGGCTGGTCACCGCGCCATCCATCGTCCAGTGACCAGAGTTATGTACACGGGGCGCCATTTCGTTAGCCAGCAGACTGCCATCGCGGGTTTGAAACAGCTCAAGCGCCAGCACGCCAACGTAATCCAGTTCATCCAGCAGCGAGCGAATATAGCTATCGGCAGTTTGTTGAACGCTGGCATCCAAATCTGGCAGCGGTGCCACGGAGTAACGCAGAATACCATCAACGTGCTGGTTTTCCGCCATGGGGTAGAACACCACTTGGCCATCGCGACCGCGCACCGCAATCATCGAAACTTCGCGCACGAAGTCGACAAATGCCTCAACGACCAACTGCGAGTGACCGATATCTCTCCACGCTGCGGCTGCTTGCTCGGGCTGTTTCAATACCGCCTGACCCTTGCCGTCGTAGCCTTCAGTGACCGACTTAGCCACGACCGGGCAACCCAATTCACGGGCGGCAGCTTCAAGCTGTTCGGCGCTCTCAACCACACGGTAAGCAGGCGTGGGAATGCCTAAGCGGTCAAACAGTGTCTTCTCTTCAACCCGGTTCTGACACACCTCTATCGCACGGCTACTAGGATAGACCGGCTTGTGCTGTTCAATTTCACGCACAAGCTCAACGGGTAGATGCTCAAACTCGTAGGTCACCACATCGACCTTAGCCAAAAACTCCGCCAAGTGGTGGTTATCGGGATCGACGATCACATCACCGATCCCCGCACTGGGGTTACCCGTGGTATCCAGGAAGGTAAAACGGTTGCCCAGCGGGTAGCCCGCCAGGGCCAACATACGGCCTAGCTGGCCTGCACCCAATACGCCAATACGCGTTGCCATGCCCGTACCTTTTGAAATGCTACCGCTCATCGAAAGCTTCCTTATTCTGCTTCCGGCTCAGGGCGCGGATCAGGGTTATCGAGTACTTTCTGGGTTTGTTCAGTACGGAATGCCTCTACCGCACTACGCACTGCTGCGTCTTGCAAACCAACAATCTGCGCCGCCAGCAAGCCTGCATTCGTGGCGCCCGCCTTACCAATCGCCAGCGTACCTACGGCGATGCCGCCAGGCATCTGCGCAATGGAGAGCAACGAATCCAAGCCTTTCAATGCTTTCGACTCTACCGGCACCCCCAGTACCGGCAGCGGTGTTTGAGAAGCCACCATGCCCGGCAAATGGGCAGCGCCGCCAGCGCCCGCCACAATCACCTGCAGCCCTCGCTCAGAGGCACTCTTAGCGTAATCGAACAGCAAATCAGGCGTACGGTGCGCGGACACCACGCGGGTTTCATATGCCACGCCCAAGCGCTCCAGCATCGCCACTGCGTGCTCCATGACCGGCCAGTCAGACTTAGACCCCATGATCACGCCCACCTTGGGTGCGCTGTTCGACGACATGCAAAACTCCTCGGCCCAACGGCCTATAAAAGCGAGACAAAAATGCGAAAAGGCAGCGTGCATCGACACCGATACACAGAAAAATAGGAAGTCGCATAGTTTACCAGAGCTAGGCCGTTTGCGGGCTTTCCCGACGTAGTGAAATTTTCATCAAATTAGGCATTGAAATGCGCATCAGTTGGCTGCATTGTGTGTTTGTCATTTCAGACTGTTGGAGCCACATGAGTACGGCACGCGCAATTGCGAATGCGGAACAGCTAGATCCTCCGCGATGCAGCCCTGACCTCGATGTCAGGGAACTAGAAAAACGTACGCGCTTAATGCGTATTATCACGCGTCTGATCGCAGTATCAGACCTTGGAAGCCGAGAAATAGCCCGCCGGGCTGGGCTTCCCGTTCAGAAAATTAGCGATTTGCTCGCCGGTAGGCTTGAGCATCTAGGCGTTGACGAACTCAATGTCTTACGTCGCACCTTAGAGCTGGAGGCGCCATAGCAGCTACTCACCTGCTTTCTTAGCGCCCATTTAGCAACAGACCGCCACTCGGCGGTCTGATAATAGTTTTTATATTATTTCTTATACCAATATCGTCGCGAGCTAAAGCTACCTCCTACTTCGTATGGATAACCACCTACGGCGCAATCACAATTCCCCCGAAGGACACGATGGCGACCACCGCCCAAGCGGGCAGCTTCCAGATGGTTAATAGCAAAAAGCCAGTGAGCGCCAGCACAAACTCGTAAGGCCCAATAATCGCACTGGTCCAGACAGGCTGATAAAGCGCCGCACCTAGAATACCCACGACCGCCGCGTTAGCACCGCGCATTAGCGCCTGGGCGCTGCCCCACTGACGAAACTGATTCCAAAATGGCAGCACACCGACTAACAGCAAAAAACCCGGAATAAAGATTGCCACCAACGCTAACAACGCACCCAATATCCCGTTGATGCCGGGTAGCAGCGCACCCAAGTAAGCTGCAAAGGTAAACAGTGGCCCCGGCACCGCTTGCGCCGCGCCATAGCCCGCTAAAAACTGATCCGGCGTTATCCAGCCCGACTGCACCACTTCGGCTTCAAGTAGCGGCAGCACAACATGACCACCACCAAACACCAGTGCGCCGGAACGGTAGAACGCATCGGCAATCGCTAACCATATAGCACTGCCTGCCAGTAGCGGCAGTAGCACCAGCAGCGCGGCGAATAGCCCCAGCGCGATGCTTCCTACGCGGCGAGAGACTGGAAAATGCAGCGGCTCGCTGTTCGTGGCCGCAGCGCTATCGCGACATAACGCCAATCCAACCAGCCCCCCCAACACAATGGCTGCCACTTGGCCCAAGGGGCCACTCACTACTACCACTGTAAACACCGCCGCCAAGGCAATGCCCGCACGGGTTTTATCCGGACAAAGATTGCGCGCCATGCCCCACACCGCATGGGCCACAATGGCCACCGCCACCACTTTTAGGCCATGAATAATACCGCTGGCAATCGGGCCATCCAGCACCGCCGCGCCGAAGGCAAACAGCACCAGCACAATGGCGGAAGGCAGCGTAAACGCCAGCCACGCCATCGCAGCCCCCCATGGGCCTGCGCGCATTAATCCCAGGGCAAACCCCACTTGGCTGCTCGCGGGCCCCGGCAAAAACTGGCAAAGCGCCACTAGATCGGCATAGGCCTGCTCGGTAAGCCACTTACGCCGTGCTACAAACTCAGTGCGAAAATAGCCTAAATGCGCTATCGGGCCACCGAACGAAGTCAGCCCCAGCAGTAGAAAAGCGAGGAAGACTTCTTTTACCCGAGCGCGAGGGTGCGATATTTCCGACATAGCGCCGGCTCCTTATTTTTGAATCATCATGTAAGAAAAAGGGTGTTAGCCAAAATCAACAGTTTAGATGAGTCGATTGACATTAGGATGACAGCTTACCAAGATCAGTGGTGACATATTCAACGACTTAAGGTGCTCTTAATGGCTACCCATTCTGACGAGTTCTTACGCCTTGCCGAGGCGGCAAAACAACGTACAACGCAAATCTCCCCCAACGAAGCCAAAGCACGCATCGCTGAAGGACATTTAGTGTTGGATGTACGCGATAAAGAGGAGTTTGAGCAGGGGCATATCGATAATGCTGTGAATATCAGCCGTGGCACTTTAGAAATGCGTATCCTGGAGGCAGTGCCTGATAAAGATACGCCGATTGTGTGCCACTGCGCTGGAGGTAACCGTGGCGCATTAGCCGCCGACACACTGCAGCAGCTCGGTTACACCCAGGTCGTCAATATTGAAGGCGGCTTAAAAGCGTTTAAAGATGAAGAGCCACAATAAGCCGCCAGCAATTAGCCTAAAACAGGATTAAGCATCCCCATCAGTGACTGCGCCGGTGCTAGCGGAGCTAACCTGACGGGCATACTTGGCGAGCACGCCTCGCGTATAGCGAGGTGCAGGCTGCTGCCAGGCAGCGCGACGACGAATTAGCTCGTCGTCAGACACATCCACATCGATTGTGTCCGCTTCGGCGTCAATGGTAATAGTGTCGCCATCTTCCACCAGCGCCAGCGGACCACCGTCGAACGCTTCAGGCGACACATGGCCGACCACAAAACCGTGGCTGCCGCCAGAGAAACGCCCATCGGTAATCAACGCCACGTCGTTACCTAGGCCACGGCCCATAATGGCAGATGTTGGTGTGAGCATTTCGCGCATACCGGGACCACCTTTCGGGCCTTCATAGCGAATAACCACGACATCACCAGCCACCACGGTTCCATCATTGATCCGCGCCTGAGCCTCTTCTTCAGAACCAAACACCCGCGCAGAACCAGTAAAGCGCGTACCCTCTTTGCCGGTAATTTTGGCCACCGCGCCTTCCGGTGCCAGGTTGCCATAAAGCATGCGCAGATGGCTCTCTGATTTAATCGGGTTACCCAATGAAGCGATGATTGGCGGCTCTGCAGGGTAAGGCGCCACATCCGCCAAATTTTCTGCCAATGTTTTGCCAGTCACCGTCAGGCAGTCGCCGTGCAGTAGGCCCGCATCCAGCAATATTTTCATCATTGGCTGAATACCGCCAATCGCCACCAGCTCGCTCATCATGTAGTGGCCGCTGGGGCGCAGATCGGCAAGTACCGGCACACGTTTGCCGATCTCGGTAAAGTCGTTAAGGGTTAACTCAACGTCAATGGTGCGCGCCATGGCGATTAAGTGAAGCACCGCGTTGGTGGAGCCGCCCAAAGCAATTACCACGGTAATCGCATTCTCAAACGCTTCCCGGGTCATGATATCGGAGGGTTTGATATCGTCAGCCAGCAGCGCCAGCACCGCCTCACCAGCTGCTTTGCAGTCGTCGCGCTTCTCTTGAGAGATAGCGTTCTGCGCCGAACTACCCGGCAGGCTCATGCCCAGCGCCTCAATGGCAGACGCCATGGTGTTGGCGGTGTACATACCCCCACAGGAGCCGGGCCCGGGAATGGCGGTTTCTTCGATGTTTTTAAGCTCGATCAAATCGATATCACCGCGGGAGTGGGCACCCATGGCTTCAAAGACCGAGACAATATCGGTGTGCCCTTTTCCGGGCATAATAGTGCCGCCGTAAACAAACACGCTGGGTCGGTTCAATCGCGCCAATCCCATCAGGCAACCCGGCATATTCTTATCGCAGCCACCAATGGCCACCAGGCCGTCAAAGCCTTCACAGCCTGCCACCGTTTCAATGGAATCGGCGATTACCTCTCGTGACACCAACGAATACTTCATGCCCTCGGTGCCGTTGGCAATACCATCGGAAATGGTGATGGTATTGAAAATTACACCTTTACCACCGCCAGCATCAGCGCCATCCCGGGCAAACTCAGCCAGCTCATTAATATGACTATTGCACGGCGTCACCATGCTCCAGGTAGAGGCAATGCCTACTTGGGGCTTTTTAAAATCGGCATCGTTAAAGCCCACTGCGCGCAGCATGGCGCGGCTGGCGGCTTTGCCAGGGCCATCCACCACTTTGGAGGAGTGACGGCGGGCGTTTTGTGATGACTCGGTCATAGGGTTCTCTCTTAGCGTTGTTCACGGTATCCGCATAGCTTGGCGATATATATCGCATCCCGCAAGATGATTAACTTATGGCACCATACACTTAGCCGCCTCGACCCTGCCGTGAAGGAACCCTACATTAAGGAACACTGTACATGTCTGCAAACTCGCTGCTCTCACAAACGCCGTTAACGCCGGGCTTTATGGTGGTGCACGCCAATCGCCTGGAAGATTTGCGCGGCTTGGCGGTGGCGTGGATGCGACAGCACCCGCTGGCACCGCTGGAAAATGAAACCATTCTGGTGCAGAGCAACGGCATTGGGCAGTGGCTAAAGCTGGCGCTGGCGGAAGACCCCGCCCAAGGCGGTGCGGGCATAGCAGCGGCGCTGAACGTTACGCTGCCTGCGCGCTTTTTGTGGCAGGCCTACCGCACTGTATTGACCCACACGACGGCAGACAAAGAAGCAGTTCCCGAAACCTCGCCGTTTGATAAATCTCGCTTAATCTGGCGCTTGCTGCGTCTGCTGCCCAGCCTTGCCGAGCAAGAGGCTTTCGCACCGCTGGCGCGCTTTTTAGAAGTCGATCGCGACCAGCGCAAGCACTATCAGCTTGCCGAACGACTGGCGGATCTGTTTGACCAGTATCAAGTTTATCGCGCCGACTGGCTGGACGCCTGGGCAAAAGGCAACGATGTGCTGATCACCGCCCGCGGCGAATTTCGCCCGCTGGAGGCGCATCAGCTATGGCAGCCCGCTTTATGGCGTGCCCTACGCGACGATGTGGCCAACACCCAAGGCAACGCGGGCCTTAACAGCAGCCGCGCCCAGGTACATAGTCGTTTTCTAGACGCTGCCAAGCAACTAGAAGGCCAAGCCTGCCCGAACGGCCTGCCGCGACGACTGATTATTTTCGGTATTTCATCACTGCCACAACAGACTTTGGAAGCCTTGGCGGCGCTGTCACGCTGCTGCCAGATCGTGCTGTGCGTGCACAACCCCTGCCAGTTCTACTGGGCGGATATTATCGAGCATAAAGACCTGCTCCGCGCCAGCCGTTACCGTCAGAAGCGAAAAGCAGGCATGCCCGATGCTCTGGACGTGCTCGGCACCGGTGACGCCAGCGATGCCCTACACCTGCACGCCCAGCCACTGCTAGCCGCCTGGGGTAAGCAAGGGCGCGACTACCTACGCTTGTTAGACGAGCACGACAATTCGGGCAACTACCAAACCCTGTTTGAACAACAGGCGCTGCGTATCGATATGTTCGAGCCGTTTAGCAGCGACGAGCACAACTGTTTGCTTAGCCAATTGCAGGACGATATCCGCGAGCTGCGTCCGGTAGCTGAAACGCAAACCCACTGGCCCGCATTAGACCCGGCCAGCGATGACTCCATCGTGTTTCATATCGCCCATGGCCCCCAGCGCGAAGTGGAGATTCTTCACGACCAGTTACTGGCCGCGTTCAGCGCCGACCCGGATTTGCGCCCACGGGATATCATTGTCATGGTGCCGGATGTTGACCGCTACGCGCCGCACATCGAAGCCGTGTTCGGTCAGTACCGTTCCGCTTTCGGTAGCTATCACTCGAAACCCGACGACCCGCGCTATATTCCCTACACGCTTTCCGATCAAGCCAGCCGCCACCGACTGCCATTGATGATTGCGCTGGAAAAGCTGCTACGTCTGCCGGAGCTGCGCCTCTCGGTGAGCGACCTGTTAGACCTCCTGGAAGTCCCGGCACTGCGGGCGCGTTTTGGCATTGAAGAGCACAACCTGCCCACCCTGAGCCGCTGGATTGAAGGCGCGGGCATTCGTTGGGGGCTGAACGAACAGCAGCGTACCCGGCTGGACCTACCCGAAGGACTAACCCAAAACACCTGGGCGTTTGGCCTGCGTCGCCTGCTGTTGGGCTACACCGTCGGCAGTGCCGACGCCTGGCAAGGCATCGAGCCCTTTGATGATATTGGCGGGCTGGAGGCATCACTGGCGGGCCCCTTGGCAAATCTGTTACAGAAACTGGAAAACAGTTGGGAAACCTTCTGCCAGCCCACCGATACCGCCACTTGGGTGGCTAGGCTGCGCGAGCTATTAGAGACCTATTTTCTGACCGATGACGCCCAAGAGAGCGTCATGCTCACCAAGCTTGAAACCGCGCTGCAGCAGTTATTGGACAGCACAGAAGAAGCGGAGCTTTATGATCCTCTGCCGCTCTCCATGGTGCGTGAACACTGGCTGGGGCAGATCGATGAGCACAGTCTTTCTCAGCGTTTTCTGGCCGGTGCGGTCAACTTCGCCACCCTAATGCCCATGCGAGCGATCCCCTTCAAACGTGTTTGCCTGTTGGGCATGAACGACGGCGAGTACCCGCGTTCCCAGCCACCGCTGGATTTCGATTTGATGGGCAGCGACTACCGCCCCGGCGACCGCTCCCGGCGGGAAGATGACCGTTACCTGTTTCTGGAAGCGCTACTCTCCGCCCGACAGCAGCTCTATATCAGTTGGGTTGGCCGCAGCCAGATTGACAACAACCCCATGCCGCCCTCGGTGCTGGTCGGCCAGTTGCGCGATCATCTTGAAGCGGGCTGGCATACGCAAAATGGCGAGCCAGTGCTGGAAGCGTTAACCACCCAGCACCCGTTACAGCCCTTTAGCCGCCGCTACTTTACCGAACAAGCCAGCGACTCCCCCGCCCAAGCACGGTTATTTACATACGCCCACGAGTGGCACGCACTGCATGCCCCAAGCGGCGAAAGCTCCCAAAGGGCACAAACATCAAAACTCGGGCCAGACAGTGAGCAGCAAGGCACGCTTACCCTGGCCCAACTGGGCAGCTTTTTACGCGAACCGGCCAAGGCATTTTTCAATACCCGCCTGGGCGTTTACTTCGAGCAGGAAGAACTCACCCAGCTGGATGTTGAACCCTTCACGTTAGACGGACTACAGAACTGGCAGTTGCAGGATCAGTTAATCGCCGCCCAGCGCCACGCCGTGGATAATGGCCAGCCAAGAATGGAAGCGCTGCATGCAGAACTGGAGCGCTTCAAAGGCCAGGGTGTGCTGGCGGTGGGCGCCTTTGGCGAGCGGATGCGCGAAGCACTAGCCGAGCCAATGGAAGCACTGTTTGGCGCCTACGAAGAGGCGCTGCAAGAGTGGCCACACGTGGTAGCAGCGCCACAGGCGGTGCATGTTGTTGAAACAGCTGAAGGGCGAGTAACACTGGAAGATTGGCTGGGAGAATTACGCCAGGATGATGCGGGCAACCGCTGCCGCCTGCTGCTACTCAGCAGCAGCCTAATCAGCCAAGGGCGCGGCCGTGGTCAATACCGCTGGACGCATCTACTGCGCCCCTGGGTAGCGCATCTAGCGGGCAATGTAGAACGCCCAATGACCACCCAGCTACTTTCGAAAGCGGGCCATGTTAGGCTTGAGCCTTTAGACGCCGAGAATGCCCGCTACCAGCTAGAAGCCCTGCTCAGCGCATGGTGTGATGGCATGCAAACCCCGCTTCCTCTGGCCCCCCAGGCGGCTTTCGCTTGGCTGGCCAAGCTAGGCACGACAGAATCAGAACCCGACAGCGACGCCTACGCCGCCGCCGAAACCGCCTACGAAGGGGGCCGCTTTCAAACCGGCGAAGTCGCCCAAAGTGCCTACCTCTCCCATCAATGGCCAAGCTTTGAGCGGCTATTTAATGAGCAAACCCTGGGGCACAGTTTTGCCACGCTGACTGAAGCCCTTTATGCGCCGCTGCACCGTGCGGTAAAGGATTAGACCTTCCGACCAACCGCGAGCACCCGCTTCGCCAACGAGATCATCTCAGGGTCGCCGGTGTGCTTGTCCGGCACATCAGAAAGCTTGATCACCGGCAGCCACTGCTGCCCTTCTGGGCGCGCCTCGACCATTTTGATCACCATGTTCATCGGCTCGGCCCCCACATCGTTGGTAAAGTTGGTGCCGATGCCAAATGCCATTCCAATGCGATCCTCACAAAAAGCGTGAATGCGCTCGACCTTCTCAGGCGTAAGCGCATCAGAAAAGATAATCGTCTTGCTCAGCGGATTGATACCCAAGCGCTCATAGTGCGCAATGGTTTGGGAAGCAAAATCGATAGGGTCACCGCTATCGTGGCGCACGCCATCGAATAGCTTGGCGAACTTCTTATCGAAGCTGTCAAAAAAGGCTCGCGAGGTAAACGTATCGGTCAAGGCGATACCCAGATCACCGCGGTATACATCCACCCAATGCTCGAGTGCAAGGCTGTTGGCCATTTTGAAACCGAAGCGGGCACCATGAAACATAAACCACTCATGGGCATGGGTACCGATCGGCTTAACGCCGTGCCGCATGGCCATCAGCACATTGCTGGTGCCACTGAATGCCTCGCCGCCATGGTGACTAAGCGCGCCTACTACGCGGTCGTGAACGTCAGAAGAGAAGCGCCGCCGAGTGCCAAACTCAGCAATTTTAAGGCCTAAACGGCGGTAGAGTTCGATCTTCTCCTGGGCACGCTGCTCAATCATCGCATCGGCCTCGTGAGTAATCGATACACCGCGCAATCGATACCAAAGCTCGCTGATCAACGCCATCAGCGGCACTTCCCAAAGAATAGTGCGGTACCAAGGCCCTTCGATAATCACTGAAAGATCGCTACCCTGCTGCTCAACGATGACCTCAGCGGGGTCGTAATGAAACCCAGCCAGGAAGTCGAGATAGGTAGGGTCAAGATAAGGACACGTGATTTCGAGATAGCGTTTTTCTTCATCACTCAGACGAAGCCTCGCCATCTTATCGACTTCATGGCGAAGCTCAGCGCCGAATCCTTCAGGAAACTCGTGCTCGCCACGATTGATAAAGGCGTAACGCGCCTGGGCATAGGGAAAGCGTTTAATCACGGCGTTCTGCATCGTGATTTTATAGAAGTCATTATCCAGCAGCGAGGTCAGCATGGAATCTCATCGTCAGCGTAAACAGATCGCCAAAAGTGGCTAGCCGGTAAGATTAGCAGGTGATGCGGCCGCCATACAGCGCCCACATCAATGTGCTTGAGCTAACCCCATATACTTATGCGTAAAAACATAAGTGATCAGCAACGCGCTGCATTGCTTTGCAAGGAGTAACAACTCAACGATCAACCTTCAATTATCCAAGACTCAATGATCAAAAACGCTCGTAAAGCGTGCAGAATGGCAATACGCCGGTTCCAGGGTGGCAATTAATATATTCAAATGGCACGCCTTCGTTTAGCAGAAAGACTTCGTGCCAGGTCACCACTTCGCGTTTTTTTCCGTATTGCCTGTTTTTAGCAATGGCATGGTCATAGATGGTCTTATGAGTAGGGTGAGAGCTGGCCCAGCTTTCCATCTCCTCCAACGAGGCAAAGTAAGCGTGTACCGAGGTTTCGTAGCGCTCGTCCCCGTTATCGTCGAGGTTTGACATTACCCTTAAGCAGAGCGTACCTGTCTGCTCCTTATTGTCGAGCAGGTAGTTCATGCCCTCCATCAACTTGGGGCGCAACGACTCCTCGTAGTCCTCAAACTGCTCCTGCTTCGCCTCTCCCCAGTACTGACCGGAACGGATTGAGGTCAGGTTATGAGGCACCTGGGCAAACAGACGTCGTCCGAGTGTCTTTTTGCTTCCTGGTGTAGGCATCTTAACGTTAAAGGTGCTCACCAATGGATCCACCGCCGAAACCGGAAAGCGGTCGCGAGCTGCGCCAAAGTAGCCGTTGGTGGTCATGGGAACCACCTGAGTGTCAGGACAGCGCCCCAGGCCTATCCGATAGTTACCTTCTGAGTAGATGGTTTCATGGCGGTCATAATGCACATGAATGGTTTCCCGCCAATAACCGAACTCATCGTTAGTGCGCTGAGGCTCCTCGAGCCACTGAATAAACTCAGCATCGCGTTGCCACGCCATATAGGCCGAGGGGTCAGTCCAGTATGCGACCAGTACGGCATTGGTATAACCTGCCTCATCGATAAAACGAAGCGTTTCGTGGGCTTCAGGCGCACAGTCAATGCTAAAGGAGTCTTTGATACGACTGAAAAATGCCGCCTGATCATGCCAACCAAGCTCACGCCCCTGAATGGCGTAATAAACACAGCAAAGTTGGTTTACCGGTCTTGTCCAACGCAAAGTGTGGCGAGGGGCCGCAGGCTCATGACCAGCAGGCCGCCGCTCCGGCACTACTCTGGGATAGTCAATATGAAACGTCATAGCAATACTCCATCTCAAAGATGACTGTTTCAGTAGTGTATTAACCAGTCGTACATGAAACAGCCATCTAATGAGTTAATTTCATAGCAAGCTTAAATATGCTCAGTCACTTCTAACGGGCGATTTCGCTTCCGTGTCCACATGCAGGCTGAATACATCGGGGCGTGCGTAGTGACCGACGGGATCAAAATCGAGCTTGCTACGCACGATAAGGTCGTTGGAAACATCCGCATATAGAATCCCTTCTTCATTCAATAAGGGACCAGCAAGGACTTCACCCATCGGGCTCACGATCATACTGGCGCCGCGCATGAGCACCGTTTCAGGCTCGTTTGCAGGTGCAAGCAGGCAGTCGTAGTCATCCGGAAAATCGCCGCGGGTCAAGTACTGGCAAGCACTAAGAACATAGCAGCGCCCTTCAAGAGCAATATGTTGCATGCTGGCTATCCAGGTATCGCGGTCATCGGCGGTCGGGGCGCAGTAAACATCAACCCCTTTGCTGTACATGGCCGAGCGCATCATGGGCATATAGTTCTCCCAACAAATGACCGCGCCTACCGTGCCTACGCCGGTCTTGAAAACCGGCAACGTTGAACCATCGCCGAACCCCCAGATAACACGCTCACCGCCGGTAGGCATAAGTTTGCGATGTTTACCCACTAAACCATGCTCAGGGTCTATATAAAGCACCGAGCAGTAGAGGGTATAGGCCGTGCGTTCAATCACTCCTAATACCACAAAAATATTATGCGCTTGAGCAGCATCGATAATCAGGGTTAGCTCAGGTCCATCAAGGTCAATAGCGCTTCGATAATAGCGAAGAAACTCATCACGTCCCTCTTCCGTCCTTTTGCCTACAGGACTTCCGAAACTGGCACCTTTGGGGTAGCCACCTAAAAAAGCTTCAGGGAACACGATTACGGTCGCGCCTTCAGCGGCGGCTTCGCTGATCAAGCCGGCACCTTTTTCGGCAGTCTGAAGCGGCTCGAACGGAATAGACCCCGCCTGTACGACGGCTACTTTTTTAGCTGATTGCATTTGCAGTTACCTTTTTTGTAGGTTGTTTGCCATAAAGCTGAGCAAACAGAGCATGGTAGTCATTATCGCCGCTCAATAGCGCGGGCTGGGTAAAACGACTAACAAGGATGACCAACAGGAAATTCACAATGATGGCGCTAATGCCAGGGCCGAAGAACAGTGTGAAATCGGTGGCAGCACTTAAGAACAGCGTGATGACACCCAGCACCAGCCCGGTTAAAGCACCCGCAGGCGTAATCCAGCGGAAATAGAGCATGCCCAAAGCGGTGGGTACCAGCTGCAAGCCAAGGCTGAAGCCCAGTGAAGCGACCGGCACTAGATAACCGGCCCCGGTGGGGCTAAGGGCAAGTACAAGCACAATGCTGGTGATCAAGCCGACCACCGTTTTATTGACGAGGCGTAAGCGTTTTTCGCTCATATCTTTGTCAAAGAACCGCCGCCATATGTCTTCAGCTACCAGGCTAGCGGAGGAGAGAAGCTGACTGTTGATAGTTGAGATAGCAGCTGCGAGGATACCTGCGACCACAAATGAGCCGAGGATGGGTGCATATTCCGCAAAGATAAGGGGAAGAATGGCATCGCTGTTTTCTGCTGCTCCAGGTACCAGCCCAGGAATATTGGCCGAAATCCCGATCACCAGGGGAATGCACGCCATCATCCAGGAGTTCCAGAAAGGGGTAAACATAGCCACTTTGCCCAGTACTTTGGCGGAGTGAGCCGAGTAGAATTTTTGCCACATATGCGGCAAAGCCCATGCCCCGAAACTTAGACCAACCCATAACTCCAGCATCGCCACCGGGTTACCTTTGTTGGTCAACAGCTGTGGCTCTACTTCGGCCACGTTCTGCAAAAACGACCAACCACCCGCTTTGCCAACAATAAATACCGCCGTAAACACCAGCACTGTCGCGAAGAATGTGCCCATAAAGGCATCCGCCCATGCCGTGCCCCTAAAGCCAGCCCAAAGCACAATGAAACCAACCACTGCCGCTGTGATAATAACCCCTACCACATACGGGATAGCCCCATCGGTGAGGCTTTCCAGCGCCCTGGCACTGCCGGTTACTTGAATCAGCATTACCGGCACTAACGCGATAATACCGACAATAGAAAACAGCAAACGAAGCGCAGGGCTTGAATAATAGTGCTCTACCATTTGCCCAGGGGTAATGAAGTTAAAGCGTTTCCCGATATACCAAATGCGCGTACCAAACAGCCAAATAAACACACTGCCTTGGATAATCGCCCAAGTGGTAAACCCCGCAAACCAGATTCCCTCCCGATAATAGACACCGAAGGAGCCCAACAGCGTCCACGTGGAGAAATACGTCGCCCCCATGGACATCAGCAGCAACGCGGTATTCATGGAGCGGCCACCAACCACATAGTCGTCAATCGTAGACGCATTATGCTGCCGAGCACGCAGAGATATCGCGACAAAAATAGCGATAAACGCGATCAGTATAATGATAGTGACGGCTGTACTATTCATGCCCGCCCTCCTGACGTTCAAACTCGTCGATACGTTCAGAAAGCGGTTTGAAGTAAAGCGGATAAAGTGCAATTGCACAGAGAGTCAACACCACGTTACAGGTTAAAACCCAGGCTAGCGGAAGAGAGAGTGGACCGATCCAAACCAGTTCATTAAGAATATTAAAATAGGGAAGCCAGCTTCCAATAAGTGCCAATATAAGCACTATCCAAAACAACTTGCGTTTCTTTCCAGTCAACATTGAAGTCACCTTTAAGCGTAGAGCCAAAGCCAACATCTCTTTTTAGCTTTATTTATTAGTTTTATAGCAAGCCGTGTTGAGCAAGCGTCTCGACTATCCTTAAGCTATGTTTTCACCTATGTCTTCACATACGCTTGCACATAGCTTACTGAGCTCACAGCTGCCGCTATCAAGAGATACCTAAGTACTGCATTGCAGTAAGGTAGAGAATAGGAAGCGCTGGGGTGTGCGAAAAACGCTATTGTTAGCACGAGGCGTTGCCGAAATGTAAACACCAAAATAAGCACATGATTTTACTAATAAAACAGGGAAAAGCTATGCAGATTTCGATGTTTAAGTACTTCCTGGCCGTCGCGGAAACAGGGTCGATACGCCAAGCTTCCCTCACTCTCCACGTGAGCGCTTCGGCCATTAGTCGCCAAATTCAAAACCTGGAGCACAGCTTTCAGACAACGCTGTTTGATCGCTGCGCGGATGGAATGTTACTGACAGAAGAAGGCCGGATTCTAGCGCTACACATGCAGCGCACCATGCGTGAAATGGAGTTGGCCAGAGCTAAAATTGCCGATATTCATGGCTTAACAGCGGGAACAGTGAGATATGCCACCATAGAAGGAGTCGTCAGAGCTTGGTTATTTCCCGCCATCGCCGACTTTCAAAGCACCTACCCACTCGTCAAGTTTAAGGGGTTTATTTCAGGCGCTGAAGCGGTTTACCAAGCACTTGAAAATGATCAGGTCGATTTCGGGATCACCATGTATGATGACTTTTACCCGGATATTGGCATTGTTGAAAAATTCACCACCCCGTTCAAGGCGGCCATGTCTCATGAACACCCCCTGGCTCAACGTAAAACACTCCACCTTGAAGATCTCGTGCCCTATGAGCTAACCATGCTCGACTCCACCTTTCATACCCGTCGTGCATTGGACTTGTCTTTATCTCAGAAGGGCTTAAATGTCAGGATTGGTTTCGAGCTAAATCATATCGAACTGATCAAGGTGCACGTTTTACAGACAGGCAATATCACCATCTTGCCAGATTATGCGGTTAGCCACGAAAAACAGCATAATAAAATGGCAATCGTCGATATAGCCGAAAAAGAAATCCCTTTTGCCACGACTATTCTCTGTGTTCGCCGAGGGCGTATATTAACTAAAGCCGCTCAAGAAATTATAAACATTTTAAGGCTGCGACCTATTACGCTACCTTTATAAAATAAAAAACATAAACCGCCTAAACGCATGCCAGCTACCCTTATCAAACCACTCTTATCAAGCCGTACTTCTAAACACTATTTTATTTGAAATTATATTCAAAATATAAAACCTATTTTTCAGCACTCCCAAGGCACTTCAACCAAAGCTTTTTTACTAAGACTTAAAATTTTAAGACTGCTAGGATATTAAATATAGGTGTCCTTACTCGGCCAACCACTCCCTTCATGAATTACCTGGCTTCTACCCACCTGCCTAATCGTGTTCAAATAAGCCCTAGACAAGCCTTGCCCACCAGCGCAATGCAGTGCTGACCAGTGAATTTAGCTCGGGATACCGTCATGCCTTCTATCTCATCTCTTGACCCCCTGAGCCTTCCGCTCCACGGCAGCCGACTGATAGAGGCAAGCGCAGGCACCGGCAAAACCTTTACCATCGCGCTGCTCTACGTGCGGTTGGTGCTCGGCGGCCACAGCGTTGACGACGACACGGCGTTTTTGCGCCCGCTCACACCACCGGAAATCCTGGTCGTTACTTTCACCAACGCCGCCACCCAAGAGCTACGCGAACGGATACGCAATCGGCTGGTAGAAGCAGCAGACGTATTTCGTGAGACTCCAGATGCTAAGGAAGCAGGTCACGAAGAGGGTCTTTTTCCAGGGCCGGAAAATGTTCCAGACGATTCCGGCATTCCCGCCATCCATGGCGGTCAGATGGAAAAAATAGCGCCCAAGGACGGGTTCACAGCGCCCTCGCAGTGGCCTGCTTCCGTGCCACTTGCTCATGATCCACTGCTGCTCCAGCTCCGCGACCAATACGACCCAGCCACCTGGCCCGCCTGCTCCCGGCGCCTGGCGCTGGCCGCTGAATGGATGGACGAAGCCGCGGTTTCCACCATCCACAGCTGGTGCTACCGAATGCTGCGCGAACACGCCTTCGACAGCGGCAGCCTGTTCTCTCTCAACCTGGAGAACGACCAGCGCGAACTGGAACAAGAAGTGGTGCGCGACTACTGGCGCAGCTTCTACTACCCGCTGGACAGCGACGCCCTCGGCATTGTCACCCGCTACTGGAAATCACCGGACGACCTGCACGTTCCGCTGCAACGGTTACTGCCAGAAAGCGACGCGCTGGGCGACGAAAAACCCCAACCCAGCGAGACCCTGGCCGCTACCCAGGCCGAACGCACCGCCCAACTCAGCGAACTCAAAGCCCCCTGGGCCGCCTGGCTGGACGAGCTGGTGCCCGCCCTGGAAGACGCTGCCACACGCAAAGCCTTCAAGGGCCAGAGCTTCAACGCCAAAAGCCGCGCCAACTGGCTAGGCGCACTACGCGAATGGTGCGAAACGGAGGCCGACCGCCCCGCGCTCACCGACGCCGCCTGGAAACGCATGACGCCCGACGGCATGGCCGATATCTGGAAAGAAGGCGCACCGCCCTGCCCGCAAGCCTGGGAAGCGCTGGCTCAGCTACCGCAAGCACTGGATGCCCTCCCCGAGCCACGCAACGACCTGCTGATTCACGCCGTGCAGTGGTGCCGCGCCCGGTTAGAGCGCGAACAGGAACGCCGCGCCGAAATGGGCCCCAACGACCTGCTCACCCATCTGGATCGCGCCCTGCAAGGCCCCAACAAAGAGGCCCTGGCCGCGCAGATCCAGCGCCAGTTCCCCGTGGCACTGATCGACGAGTTCCAAGACACCGACCCGATTCAGTACCGCATCTTCAACGCCGTGTATGACGTCGCAACGCCCCGCCGCGACAGCGCCATCCTGCTGATTGGCGACCCCAAGCAGGCGATCTACGCATTCCGCGGTGCGGATATCTTTACCTACCTGCAGGCCCGCCAAGACGCCGATGGCCGCCACGTCACGCTGGGCACCAACTTTCGCTCCAGCCGCGCCATGGTAGCGGCGGTCAATCACTGCTTTCACTACGCCGACCAGCATAGCGCCGGGGCCTTTCTGTTCCGCGCAGAAGGTGGCGACAACCCGCTGCCGTTTAACCCCGTCAACGCCAAAGGCACCAGCGACACGCTGGTGCTCAAAGGAAAGCCGGTACCCGCGATGACCCTGTGGCCACTGGAAAGCGCCGAGCCGCTCTCCAAAACCACCTACCAAACGGAGATGGCCGAGCGCTGCGCCTCGCACATGGCAGCGCTTCTGGAAGCTGGCCGCCAACAGCAAGCAGGCTTTGCTAAGGCGGTCGATAACAGTGCGACGGGCGATAGCAGTGTGAGAAGTGGAGAGCAATCACTCACTCCGCTGGCCCCCTCGGACATGGCCGTGCTGGTCAACGGCCTGCAGGAAGCGCGGGCGATTCGGCTGGCACTGGCCAGCCGGGGCATCAAGAGCGTCTACCTTTCCGATCACGACAAGGTGTTCAGTTCCCCCATCGCCCCGCAGCTGGCCATTTGGCTGCGCGCCTGCGCCGAGCCCCAGGCCAACTCGCGCCAAGCGGAAGCCAAGCTGCGCGCCGCCCTGGCAACGCCGGTCCTTGGGCTAAGCCTTGAAGCACTCGATTACCTCAACCAGAGCGAGCTGGCCTGGGAAGCGCGGGTCGAGCAGTTCAGCGACTACCACCGCCTGTGGCAGCGCCAGGGCGTGCTGCCGCTGGTACGCCGATTGATGGTCGATTTTGATATCGCCGCACGGCTGCTGGGGGAGTTCGCCGAGGGTGAGCGTTTGCTAACCGACCTGCTCCACCTGGGCGAAATGCTGCAGCACGCCAGCCAAGAGCTGGATGGCGAACACGCGCTGATTCGCTTTCTAGCCGAAGCCATTGCCGACCCGGATAGCCACGGCGACAGCCACAAGCTGCGCCTGGAGAGCGATGCCGACTTGGTCAAGGTCGTGACCATTCACAAATCCAAGGGGCTGGAGTACCCGCTGGTGTTCCTGCCGTTTATCGCCAACCACCGCTCGGTCAGCGACACCGACCTGCCGCTGCGCTGGCACGATAGCGAAGGCACGCTGCAACTCAGCCTGAGCGCCGATGAAGCCACGCTTACCACCGCCGACCGCGAACGCCTGGGCGAAGACCTGCGCAAGCTCTACGTGGCACTCACCCGCGCCCGCCACGCCACCTGGCTGGGGCTGGCGCCGCTGAAAGGCAGCGAGAACAGCGCCATCGGCCACCTGATCAACGGCGGCAAGGCCATTGCCCCCAGCGCGTTCACCCACGCGCTAGGCAAACTGGTGAAAGGCAGCGATATCGCGTTAAGTGACGCCCCGGAACCCACCGCGCTGCGCTTCACCCCCGCACCGGAACAGCAGGCACTGGGCCACGCCCGCACCCCGCTGCGCCCCGCCCGTGAACAGTGGTGGATCGCCAGCTACTCGGCGCTGCGCACCTCTGGGGCCGTCTCTGAAACGATGCCAGGGGCGGCGCAGCCAACGCCCACGCCGGAACCCACCACCCCCCAGGAAGCCACCACCCTGGAAGTGCTGGATGAACCCCACGACAACGCCATCAACACCGAAGCGTTTCACCTGCACCGTTTTCCGCGTGGCCCTGGCCCCGGCACCTTCCTGCATGGATTGCTGGAGTGGGCGGGCCAGCTAGGCTTTAACAGTGCGCTGAAAGACCCCGCCGCCCGGGAAGACATGCTGCGGCGGCGCGTGCAGCTGCGCGGCTGGCAAGCATGGCACGACACCCTGGCGGGCTGGCTGGAAGAACTGCTCGCCACGCCGCTTCCCCTGCCTCACTCTCTGTCACTGGCCCCGTCCCTGACAGAGCCCAGCGAAGGCAGCCAGGTGGCGCTATGCGAACTAGAAAGCTATCAGGTAGAACTGGAGTTCTGGTTTGCCGCGCACCAGGTACAAACGCGCAAGCTGGATGAGCTGGTCAGTGACCACTTACTGCCAGGGGTATCACGCCCCGTACTGGATGCCGACACCCTCAACGGCATGCTCAAGGGCTTTATCGACCTCGCCTTTGAGCATGAAGGCCGCTTCTATGTACTCGACTGGAAATCTAACTACCTGGGCAGCGACGACAGCGCCTACACCGCTGACGCCCTGCGCGATGCCATGCTCGAAAAACGCTACGACCTGCAAGCGGCGCTGTATATGCTCGCCCTCCACCGGCTGCTAAAAGCGCGCCTGCCCGACTACGACCCGCACCAACACCTGGGCGGCTCGATGACGGTATTTCTACGCGGCAGCCGCACCACCGCCCGCGGCGTACACGCCGTGCCCGCGCCGGTCGCGCTGATCGAAGCGCTGGATGCACTGTTTACAGGCACAGCAACAGCGTCAGCAGCAAGCCACCAGGAGGCACTGGCATGAGTAAGCGAGACACGGCTTCCAAGAACGACTCCATGAACCTTGACCTGTTCGCCGATGACGCGCCGCCCGCTGCACCTGATTCAACCGCATCGGTAACACCACCGACAGAATCAGCCGCCAGTGCTACCCAACCGCACCCTGCGCTAAGCGACACCGCGGCTCTATTCCTACTGTGTGAGCGCTGGGTTTCCCGTGGCTGGCTGCGGGATCTGGATTTGGCCCTGGTGCGCTTTCTGGACCGTGAAACCCAGAACGCCCCGCCGCTGCTGTTGCTGGGCGCGGCGCTGGCCAGCCACCAGCTTGGCCGTGGTCATGTGTGCCTGGACATAGCCGCGACGCTGGAAGCGCCGGATTTTGCGCTTTCGCTACCGCCGGAAGGCGACGACCTGAACGACCCGCCGCCGCTGCCCAGCCATGTGCTAGCCACGCTAACGCTAATTGAGTGGCAGGCCGCGCTCAACCACCCCACGCTGATCAGCGACGGCCCCGGCAATACGCCGCTGGTGGTAAGCCACAGCGATAACACCAGCAAACTCTACCTACGCCGCTACTGGCAGTTCGAACAAACCCTACACCAGGAAATTGCCAACCGGCTTGGCGCCGGTAATGAAGCGGATAGCCCACTACTCAAAAGCGCACTAAATACGCTATTTCCGGCCACCACCACCCTGGATTGGCAAAAAACCGCCTGCGCCCTTGCTGCCCGCAGCCCCTTCGCGATCATCACCGGCGGCCCCGGCACCGGCAAAACCACTACCGTGGTACGCCTGCTGGCCCTGCTGCAAACCCTGCAACTGGCCCAGCCCAACGCCCACCCGCTGCGCATTCGCCTAGCCGCCCCCACCGGCAAAGCCGCCGCACGGCTGAATGAATCCATCGCCGGGCAGGTGAAAGACCTCCCCCTTAGCAGGTTGGAATCGCTATTAGGTGAGCACACTGCCGCTTCTTCATCGAACGCAATAGAAATTCCGACAGAAGTCACTACGATCCACAGACTACTTGGCGCCCGCGCCGACACCCGCCACTTCCGCAACAACGCCGCCAACCCGCTGGCGCTGGATGTGCTGGTGGTGGATGAAGCCTCGATGGTGGATATCGAAATGATGACGGCGCTACTCAGCGCCCTGCCCGCCAGCACCAAGCTGGTGCTGCTGGGGGATAAAGACCAGTTGGCATCGGTAGAAGCAGGCGCCGTACTAGGTGACCTTTGCCGCCGCGCCGACGCTGCCCACTACACACCCGCCACGGCGCAGTGGCTAGCCGAACTCACCGACCACCCGCTGCCAGAAGCATTAATCGACCCGGACGGCCAGCCGCTGGACCAAGCCATTACCATGCTACGGGTAAGCCACCGCTTTACTGAAACAAGCGGCATCGGCCAGCTCGCCCTGGCGATTAACCAACCGCTAAGTGAGGCATTGCGGGAACGGGATAAACACAAAGCCGTGCATGGCGTACTGAATAACGGCTACGCCGACCTGCACCATTTAGTGTTGAAGCCAGACGCACAAAACGAAGACAGCGCCCTAGAGCGCCTGGTGATCACCGGCAGCCCGCAACGTTTTCCCAACGCAGGCGAAGGCCGCACCAATTTCAAGGGCGAGCCAATGGCACCGCCCACCGGCTACCAGCACTACCTGAATACCCTAGCGAGTGAAAGGCCTGATACCACCTTGGCATTTGAAGAGAACGGTGAGATTTACGATGCCTGGGCGAAGCAAGTACTTAAGGCTTACAGCCGCTTTCAGCTGCTGTGCGCGCTACGCAAAGGACCGTGGGGGGTAGAAGGTTTAAACCTGCGCATCGCTAAAACCTTGCGCCGCGAAAAGCTGCTGTTCGGCAACGACCACACATTAGAGAAAGGCTGGTTTGAAGGCCGCCCGGTGCTGGTCACCCAAAACGACTACGGCCTAAAACTAATGAACGGCGATATCGGCATCACAATGGCAGTACCTGATCCCCGCTCTTCATCAGGAGCGCCAGGAAGATCGCTCTTAAGAGTCGCCTTTCCGACCAGTGACGCAGAAAACCCAATTCACTGGGTGCTGCCTTCCCGCCTGCACGCGGTAGAAACCGTGTTCGCGATGACGGTACACAAATCCCAAGGCTCCGAGTTTCAGCACACCGCCCTACTGCTACCGCAAACGCCCAACCCCATCCTCACCCGCGAACTGGTCTACACCGGCATCACCCGCGCCCGCGATTGGCTCACGCTGATCGAAGCCAAACGGGGGATATTGAATGATGCGGTGACTAGGGAGGTTATGAGGGTTAGTGGGATGGGAAGGTTGTAATCAAAACTGACAATACCGGTACTGGTGCGGCAGTTCTCGGCCAGGAGCGGCCTTTTAGGAGCCACTGATATAGCGATTTAACGCCCGCTTAATAAGTGCGAGCTTGCGAGAGTCCTGGTTGACGCTTTTGTTAACACTTTAGTTCCAAACACGTGCTGAATCCGAGTCATAAAAAGTGACCCTGAGAGGTTTTGATTGTGCACGGTTATGCGTCATTCTTAACGCTCTACTCTTGATCGCTTTATTACCATCACTATGCTCATCACCAAAGAGGCCAACATAAATATGCTTTATCTTTCCTTTTTCGATGACTTTTAGAAAGTGCTCGTCATTTTGTGCCAAAGAATGACCATGTATAAACAGTGCACCCTGTATATTCGAAAAACTCCGCTTCCCCTTGGCCAAATACTCGCTGTGCATGATCCGGTCAAGTTTCTCCCTACTTGTTCCTTCAGCAACAAACTAAGGAAATAGGTTCATTTCGAGGGCATTCCGAACTTGCTCTATTAACCTTTTACCTGTATTTACCCATGTATATTTCTGTATTTCTATGCCTGCATCAAATACGTGCAGCGCACCATGAAGATACCAGATATTCTGGTTCCTGCTTGTGCCGGGCTCCCAGACGACATATTCAGAATCAAAATCATCTTCAGGGGTTCTAAATCCATCATCTGATTTTATCTTCTTCCCGTCTGCGTCGTGCATTACTGACCAATACAGCAGAAGATCATAGTTCAATGTGTAAACATTATTGAAGTTAGACAGAAACACTCTACAATTTGCATATTCCGAATCCGATATATCACCCGGCCAATCAGGGTGACTAGATGCTATAGCCTGGACAAGAACTTCTCGAAGTCCATCGGCGTCTTCTTGCAACTGTTTTAATAAATCGCATTTGACTCCTTTATAGGCCGAGAGCACAATACTAGTATCTCGCAAGACGCTGATTACTTTTTCAAAATCCTGTGTAGCTAGAGCTTCAAAAGCTAATTTTGCTGATGGTGATAAACCTCTGAAATTAGCTCTTTCAAACAGCCTTCCATATACGAAAATGTCAGGCCTGCAAGAAATACTGAAACCGTTCCCAAGTAAGGCATGTCTTATATTATATTGTTGAGATTCATCTATAGCTTGCTGAAAAGTGAGCATCCTTACCTCTCGATAGTGCTAAAGCCTCAAACACCGGGAGCGCTTGTGCTGTCCGAGTGATTTGATTTGTTAGCAGTTTCTCTCTCGACAGCGACAATAATGGCCCTGCCTGTTTCTAAAAATACTTTGACGATTTTTTCTAAAATATCACTTTGATTCATCTTACTGCCTATCCAGCCGCGATTCACTGAGGAAGAAAATTCTGTATTAGTAAGGTATCGTGGGGAATTTTTAAAGCTAATAATTCGCCCTCC
Source organism: Halomonas sp. (assembly GCF_011050415.1). Lineage (GTDB taxonomy): Bacteria > Pseudomonadota > Gammaproteobacteria > Pseudomonadales > Halomonadaceae > Vreelandella. The sequence continues at coordinate 9,169 of NZ_DRFS01000002.1, read as the reverse complement.
ATTTTTTCCTTTAGGGCCTCCATTCCCAAGAAGAAACTGCATATACTCACGAGTAATGTACATTCCGGAAATAAGCTGCGATGAGGCTGCTTGAACTCCCCTGCATGGAACCATTTTAAATAAAAAACCATCAGGGTTTAACCTGTACTGTTCATGGCTATTTATTTCACTATCAGCAGGATATTGTTTTGAAAACTCATCCATTCGTGCTAGTTCTTTTTCTAGTTGTCCGTCAGGCCTATAGTAGTACCCCTCTGCATCACTCTTATCTTTCATTAACTTATATTGAACTAGAACAAAAGAATGAAATTCTTGGTTATAATAAATAAGATCGACACCAAGTGTATGTTCTAAAGAGTTCTTATTTGCATAAACAATATCTAGGATTCTGCTACCTTGTTGAAATGAAGACACCCCCATTTCATGAAATTGTGCAGACTCTCCCTCCCAGTTGACGAGATCATGCTGAAGAGCAGATTCTTCTTGTATGTGACGCGAAGCTATGCCTGATATAAAACTAGATTTCTGCATATCATTAATCGATAACGTCGCAGTTAAATCACCATCATCCAAGTCTTTAACATCTTCAATGTTAGGAGCCCAAGAACTAAGGACTTCTTTTCTCAAAATATTTGACCCACTGAATATATCAAGTGCAGCACCCAATGCTTCTCGCTCCTGGCTTAGTTGATCCGCGTAACCCCCTCCAAAGGTATATTTTGAGACCGATTTGAGAGAAATTAGGCGTTCAATTTCACTCTTTTTGTATGTCCGCAACTCCTTAAGTATTTCCAATGTAGCAACCCAAGTCTTAGTAGGAATTCGACCACCTTGACCACTTGAACTTTTAACAAATACTAACTTTTTCTGAACCCCAAGCTTTTCTTCTATTTCTGATAGTTTTACATTATCAAGTTCAACTAGATCATAAAATTCTACACGTGATTTTGCTGTAGCTACTCTGCTTCCTTTTTTTGCAAGACAAATATAATCAATAGTTGTACCCGAGAACGATAACAATACAACTTGTAACTGTTTCATCTCCCAATCAGGAACGCTAAGAGCATCAGAAAAATTAGCTCCCTCGTTATCACCTTTGATTAGATCTTTTCTTTGTTCTTCATCAAAGTGAATAATCAATCCTTCATCTTTTGCCATATTCCCTCACAAATAACTCCGAAACTACCTGAACTGCTAACGCCCGCAATAAACGGCGCGAGGAACGAGCGTCCGGCGACCATAGGGAGCGAATTTAATTGCTTGGTTAGCCATTTTAGACCCAATGACTCTCATAAATCGTTCTTCTAAGCGCTCTAGCAGCGAACAGAGCCATTTTTTCTAGCTCTTTTTCCGACGCCTCAGGATCATCAAGCAGCTTCTGATCATCCCATGGGTCATTTATATGCACCCACTTATTTCGGTACTTCCGTAACTTGTGCAAATCAGATCGAAGGTCGTCTGCTATGGGAGTACGGTCAATTAGCTCAAAGAGGCTGCTGCGCTCTTTCTCGGAATACTCGGAGCGCAGATAGGTTTCAATCCCAGAAACTGCCGTCAATATTGATGCTAGGTTTGCTCCATGCACAAACGCCAAGTCCGATTCTCGGATGATAAAAGAGCACCACTCTGACAGGATGACCCCGCCCTTTAAGAGCTCTTCATCAAGCGACACGATGTGATTCCAGCATTCTTCTTCGTTCATATAGCTAACGCCCGCCATAAGCGGCCGAGTGAAATGAGGTCCGGCGCACGCAGTGCGCGAACTTAATGGTCTGGTTAGGTTTAGTTCGAGCTGCTGGGCTTGGTTTTTTCATCTTTACCGATTCCAGATAGAACATACCCAACCACTGTACCTAACAGAGCCGCTGTGGTCTGGTTTTCTAATACGCCTTCAAGTGCCAGAATTAAGATTACTGGCAGAACTAGCAATACTGTCGCCAGCTGTATTACACGGACTCCGACACCTCGTTTAGTTCGAGCGCGCTCTATAAAAATGCCGATGATACCGCCAACCATTATCAGGCAAGCAACGGCTTGAATTACTATCTTCATCCAGACCTGTGCTTCTTCCATTATTCTACCTATTGCTGAATTCGAGATTCGAAACCTAACAGCGTATTAGACGGCGCGTTCTATGATTGAATGAACGTGCTGGCACTTTTTCCCGGCAAATGCAGCCTGCCAGATTCTCCCAAACCTATGACTCTTTGATATATTAATTTCCATTAGGCTATATATCCAAAACTCGTGTGCCAGCAATATTTGCCCGGAATGGCCGCTTTGGGTCGATAGCTGTCACCATGCATGGCGCCACCAATAATCACTCGTGCATCTCTGGTGGTGATGAAGATTGAGGTGAAAGCCGTTGGCATAGAGCCATCCCTTACGTATGAGAATTGTCGTTATACTATACTTAAATTAAGACTAGCACCCTAAGCTGACTTGTCCCACTCTAGCTATCAACGGTTACCTCGCACTACGGCCACAGGCCGTCGACACTGCCTCGGCTTCCAAGCACAGTGAGCTTGATGGTGGTCATCGCTCCGGTGGAACGTGGCCACACTCAATATCGTGCGGCAAGGGGACTTAACACCGGCATCTTGGCGGCAGCTTCAGCGATGTCATGCCGAGACGTAGGAACAAGGCTGAAGACGATAATAACGAGTAATAAGACAGGGAGCGGAGAATGGCACTTCGATTTAATCGGCGTATCCGTATTGCCCCAGGCATTAGCCTGAACCTCAGCAAAAGCGGAATCGGGGCCTCAATAGGCCCTAGTGGCGCCAAAATAAACGTGAGTAGTCGCGGTGTATATGGCAACGTGGGCCTGCCGGGTACCGGCCTAGCCTACCGTGAAAAGCTCAACAAGCGCGGAGGACGGAGCACCCAGGCGGTAGCGCTCTCTCCCGGCAAAGCACTTGAGCAGCAGCTCAAGGCAGGGAGCTCTGCAGTGGTGCGTGTCCGTGTACAAGATGACGGCGAGCTCGTGATCACTGACGATGGTGGCCAGCCATATGACGAGACAGAGCTCCGTGTACTTCGTAAGTACGCTGGAGAAGGCATGCGCGATATGCTCCAACAAGCATGTGATCGGCTGAACGCCGACCTCTCGGCGCTGGCGACAGTGCATTGCGATACGCTATCCCCACAAGACAAGCCTGTATTTCAGAGCCGAGCATTTCCCGAACCCGAACCCCAACGCAAGCCCCTTCTTCAGCCAACACTCTGGAGCCGTATCTGGCCCCCGGCTAAACGTCGGCTAGCAGAACAAAACGAGCGGTGGACGGAACAATACGTACGCGCCTTTAGCGAATGGGAGGAGGCAGCGCGGGCCTTTAACGAGCAGGAGCGGCAACGGCGTGAGCAGGAAACCGAGTTAGTGCTGACGAATCTTGATGCCATGGCCAATGTTCTTGAGGAACACCTGGGGGAAATTCCGTGGCCCAGGGAGACGAGCGTGAGCTTTGATCTCGGAGATGATGCTAGCACCATCGCTATCGACATTGAGCTACCCGAAGAGAATGATTTCCCAGACGTGGAATACACCCTAGCCGCTAAACAACCGAAAGTTTCTGTCAAAAAAATTGCCGCCACTCGTCGGCGCATTCTGTATCGCGACTACGCTCATGGCGTGGCGATGCGCGTACTCGGTGAAATATATCACCGTCTTCCAACCGTTCAGCTAGCGCTTGTATCGGCCTACGTACCGGCACTCGACACCGGGACTGGGCAGCCCACTGAAAGCTATCTGTACAGTGTCCTGGTTACCAAGCCTCAGTGGCGAGAAATCAATTTCAAGGCCTTGGCCAACATTGAGCCACCGGCAACCCTAGAGCGTTTCGAACTGCGGAGAAAAATGACCAAGACGGGAGTGTTCAAATCTATTGAGCCGTTCGATGTTGAAGCTCTGGAGAGCTAGTGAGCCCCGGATCAAGACCAACCGAGTCCCAAAAGACAGGGAGTATTTTTGAGATGGGGTCTACGAATCCGCCTCTTAATTCAAATCAGCCCCTGGTGTGCAGCAGCAGCTATAGCCTGCGCTCGATTGGTTACATCTAATTTCCGGTAGATGTTGCTCAGGTGAAACTTCACAGTGCCCTCAGAAAGGCTGAGGATCATTCCTGTTTCCCATACCGTTTTACCTTCACTTGACCACTTTAGCACTTCCGATTCACGCACGGTCAGTGGCTGTATAGACGTATGCTGCTTTATACATCCGGTTGCTGCATGCAACGCTGGCATGACGTTACTAAGTGCCCATTGGGCTGCTGGGGGTAGCGCGTTGTTATCGACGCAAATAGAACAGATTGTGACTATATCGGAGTGCTCTTGCGCAAAACTACACGCGACCCCAGTGTGCAACCCATAATCAGCGGCTTTTTCAAAAAACGCAGGCGGGCAGTAACTTCCAAAGTGTGTATAAGCGTCTTTCCAAGAGTAAATATCTGAGGCTAAAGATGCATAACGTATCACTGGGTCGACCTTACCAAAATCTTGTGCCAAGTAAGTTTGTATCCATTTCGGAGGATAGTCATGGCTAACAAGATGCCTGACTGAGGAAGCGGATGGATGTTTTGCTTGGCACAGAATGATGCCATCGCAACAGCTGAGGTCACGAAGCCAATCCAGCGTGTCTGAGACACCTCGTTCTGGCTGTGAAAGGCAGCTTTTCATATGGTCAATAAGGCCGATAAGAGTCGCTTGATCCAAGTCATCGGACATATCGTTTCCCCCTATGTTATTCAAGACCTCGGCCCGTTACAGCATCTCTACGGATATTACTAATATTACACATCCAAGGTGGCGCGGTATAACCCGCTACCTTGGGGAAATAACTGTGTGTAGTAGTTGGATAAGCCCTCTCATGTAGTGCCATGCAGTGATCAGCCGAGTGGTGTACTTCTCACTCATTGCTCTTACCTCCTATAAACTGAACCTATAGTTAACTCCAGCTGTTTCTACCTATCCATTCGGTTAGTAGCCATCATTCTCAATAAAGTTAATTCTAATGCAGAAAATGACGATAACGATACTGGTATATACATGGGTGCAAAAAAAGCGAAATCATCCTTCTCAAGTCCTGATGAAGTAAAGCCACTCACACTTGATCACCATGAGTACCATCTTGAATATCCATTGTGCGACTGTCATTTAACTCAAGCATTCGAACTCAGAGCCAAGGTCTTCTGTAGTGAGCTTGGGTGGGTAGGCCACGCAGGGCTATTGCGAGAAGTCGATGCTTTCGATGATAGCGTTTGGCATTTAGGTGTCCTCGCTCAGGGTAAACTAGCAGCTTATTTAAGAGTCCACCCTTATTGGGCGCCTTGGATGATCGATAGTGTTTTTTCTGACATCGCGCCGACAGGTTGTTCACTAAGACGACCTGGTGCCTGTGAGGTATCACGCTTAGCAGTAGCCCCAGCGTTTCGTCGCTTCGCTTTTTCAGATGATCAAACCGCAACTAGTCTGATCTTAAAGCTGCTTTACACTTTTTGTGCTCTAAACCAAATCGATAAGGTGTACATGATCGGTACTAGTCGATTACTTCGAGCCTTAAGACTGCACGGCCTCCCCTGCCATCCCAGAACATGGGATCGTCATCAGTCTGATCGTGATGCACCTATTTTCGCTACCCTCGACTGGGATGAGTTTCGGTCCAGCAGCGATCCGCTTATTGCTAAACGACGCGCTGGTTTTTTGGTAATGATGAAACAAGCCAAGTTCGCACATAAAGAAAAGCTGGAACGAACATCTCAATGCCACTGCCAAGTACATCTCTAACCCCAATTTCTATTCTTTACTGTCTTATTTTACCGATCACCGCCGTAGGGTAAGAGTGTATTAACCGGCCTCAATTTACTCTTCTGGCTAGTGCTCTTCTCCATGACTGAACCTGATAACTATCTATTAGCTGTCGAGCTAGCAAGTGGCTGTCATGTAATCACAAGAATATGGCAAGTGTTGCTCGAATGCGGGGTAAGCCAGCATATGACTATCCAGATGGACAGGTGCGCAGTCTTATCATCCCCGATAACCTCATTAGGCCGACGTCGGAATTGAAACAAAGCCTTAAAAGGAGAAAGACATGTTGAAGAAAAATATCGTGAAGAAGCACCTACCCAGCGTGCTACGTCAAAAGGCATCTACCTTTAAAGCGAGCAGTGCAACTCGCGGGGGAGGCGGCGGTGCCATTATTGAGGGTTCCTATGCTGTTTGGCGGGATCCGTGGACCTAAGGCCTAGTGCCTAACTGGCATGTCGCACCTAGTGCGACATGCCTCATTGTCACTTCTATGTTCCGCCTTTTACATGCGGCCATCCCTGTCCAGCGAACCCCGGAGCCATGACATGGAGGTTTATCCCACGTTTAGCAAATTTGTTCACTACGTCCTTCTTAATGGTGAATTCATCATTCTTGATGAGCAACGAGACCGTTACGTCATCTTAGAAGCACCGACCAGCCTAGAACTTGAGATGGCGCTAATGGAGGGAAACAAACAGTCAGCGCTCGTTCAAGAACTGCTCAATTCAGGATTACTCGAACTCTCCAGCCAACGGCAGTCGATCCGGAGAGTGACCGTACAGGAACACGGGATTGGCGACTACGAGTGGCGGTTTGCTCGCCAATTTCACCAAACAGTTTCAGTTAAATGGATGAGTCTCCGCGCGCTTCAAACTTTGTTTTGGATCAAGACTTTGCTATCGACGCGAGGGTTTCACACTGCAATGAATAGTCTACGTGCGCTAAAAGCTGCACAGGCGCATTCAATACGCATACCGTCTGAAACCAGTGAGCATAATCGAATTTGCGCGTGCGCTGCTAACGCTATAGCAGAGGTAGCACTCTGGGTGCCTTATCGTGTGGAATGCCTGGAGTTTTCCATGTCGCTATCACGACTACTTCTTTCACTTGGTGTCTGTATCACGTTCCGTATAGGAGTTCAGCGATACGACTTCTTGTCACACGCTTGGGTTGAGGTTGAGGGAAAAGTGCTAGGCGATGACCCGAGCTTGCCTGAGAGAATGTGTCCGATTGTTGAAATCTAGACCACAGAGCCCTGCTATGAAAGATACGTATTCTCCATCATATCTAGCCACCTATCGGCGTGGACTCGAGTTGATCCGAACTCGCTATCCAAGATTTTTTATCCACCTTATATTAGTACTGCTTCTCATGATCAGCATAGCGGCAGTGGGCGCATCTGTTCCCTATTTACTGCGGCAAACAACCAACCTCTTAGTAGAGGATTCGGGTGAGGCGGCAGTAGGTATGATCTACGTCTTCGCTACTGCCTATGCAGTCGGCTGGACGTTAAGCAACATGATGGAGTGGGGAAAGAATCTAGCCAGTGCATATGTAATGGCTAGGTGCGATGCGGCCGTGTATTCGAGTATTGTGCGGCGTCTGCTACGGTTACCTTACCAAGCGCAGCATCAGCTTGATACAGGTGTGGTCATGGCCGACGTGAACCGGGCGATGAGCAGCTTTGGCCTTATCAACCACGCCCTCTTCTGGACCATCACTCCGGTTGTGATCCAGCTTTGCTTTGTCTTTGGTATTCTGTGGCAGGTGATCAACCTCACCTTCGCAGCCGCCTTCATTCTGGCCATTGTTGTGCTCTTCACGTTGACCTACCGAATTGCCGATACGACGACCCGCATCCATAAGCGCTTCTACCAGACGCATACTCAGCTGAGTGAATTCCTCGCCGAGCGCCTACGTGCCCTGTACGACATTAAAATCAACCTCGCGGTTGGACATGAAGAACGCAAACTCGACCAGTATCTGAGCACCTATGTTCACACGGTATACGGGACCCATGCGAAGCTCAGCGGTTTGATGGGTGGACAAGTTCTCGCTGTGGGCGCCGTGCTGGGTGGGTTCACCCTCTATACCGTCAGCGAAACACTACGCCAGCGCTATCAAGTCGGCGATTTCATCATGATCACGACCTATGTGGTTCAACTCACCTCCCCCTTCGTCATGATTGCGGCGGCGCTGATCGACCTTAAGAAGAACTACGTCGCTCTAGGTGACGGCCTTAGATACCTTGACCTGCCGACCGATCCCCAGGCCGGGGCCGATATCACTCTGGATCATCAGCAGCCTGTCTTCACGCTACGCGAGGTAACCTTACGCGCCGATGACGCCACTTCCGCTATGCCGCTCAGTGTGGAAATTCAGTCAGGTAAAATGTACGGGGTGCGCGGCCCATCAGGTAGCGGAAAATCCACGCTGTTAAGAACCCTTTTGGGGCTTGAACCTCAAGCTGCAGGCGAGATCCTCTTCCACGGTATCAGTGTTCGCCACCTTTCACCGGAGGATATTCTTAGCGAAGTAAGTGTCGTTCCCCAAGCACCGCTGATTTTCAGCGGTAGCGTTCGCGAAAATCTTCTGTACGCGCATCCTCAGCCTGTGCCTGACCTAGAGCTCCTGGCACTCATCAAACTGCTGGATCTAGAACGGATCGGCGGTGAAACCTCTGGAGAAGGTGTGCTGGATCGAGATGTCGGCGTACAAGGAAGAAATCTTTCCGGTGGGGAGCAACAGCGCATCGCTATTGGCAGAGCACTGCTGCGCGGCACACGCACCATGATCCTCGATGAACCCACGGCAGCGCTGGATAGTGCGCGCGAGATAAAGCTCATGCAGGCGCTAAGGTCACGCGTTGGGACCCTGGTGGTAGTAAGCCACCGTGAGCAGGTACTTGTGCTTGCTGATGAGTTCATTGATGTCGAATCGTACAAAGCACCGATTTTAGCGGAGCAGGGGAATTAAACTTATGACGTTGGGGAACTTAAAGGATGCGCGACAAGATGGCGTCAATAAAACTCGCACTAAAAGCGTTGTGCACCAGCTCAATGGTCGTGTTCCGTTGCTGATAAGTCTCGATGACAGCTCAGTTACACCAGCGCAAGTGCAAAGCCCGACCAGCGGCATGGCGATAAGGCGTAATGCTCGCGTCCCGTATGTCGAAACTAAGGGCGAAAAGATAAGGGTGCGGAATCCGTTAGGTAGTTGCCGTGGTAATCCCCCCATTTTTAGAGGGTTTCAAAAGTAGACTTCAGACCACAGCGGCCAGTTTCTGTTGAGGGGTAATCCCTCCGAGCCCCATATTAGGGCGCTCGTTATTGTAATGCCAGAGCCAGCGAGTGGCGTAATCTTGAAC
>NZ_DRFS01000001.1 GCF_011050415.1 Halomonas sp. | reverse complement strand
TTGGCGGCGTGAGAGTGGCGAGAAGGTCAGCTTTTCAGGTACCATTTTGGAAGCGGCTGTTGGTGCTTGATGGATTGGTTAGGTTCTTGAAATCATAGCACTTTCAGCCGCTTTCTTTTATACCCTGTGAGAAATCCGGGCTAGAGCGTTTTCGTGGTCTCGTCGTTCAGAAATATCATTAATACTTCCAACAAAATGCGTTACTACGCCATTAGGGGCACGCACAGGCGAGAGAAACAAGTTATTCCAAAATGGCTGACCGTTTTTACGGTAGTTGCGAATAGTTAAGGTGATATCGCGTTGCTGCTCCAGTGCTCGCTGGATGTCGGTCACTTGTTGAGGATCGGTGTCTTGGCCTTGTAAAAAACGGCAGCTAAACCCCTTTACTTCGTTAAGCTCGTAGCCCGTTATGGCCACGAAAGCAGGGTTGACATACAGAACGGGGTAGTCAGGTGGCAGTGCTTCGCAAATCAAAATGCCATTGCTGCTGGCTTCAATGCTGCGTTGATAAAGACGCAGCTGCGACTCCCGTTGACGCAGTGTCGTCATATCCTTAGCGATACCGTAAACGCCTACCACTTGTTCCATCACGATGGTGGGTAAAAAAGAAACATCCAGTTGTCGAGCCTGACCCTGTTGGCTGAACACTTCCAAGTCAAATCGCTGAGCAAGGCCTTTTAATGCTTGTTGAAAGGCTGCGGCAACGACGGGATGGTTTTCAGAAGCGACAATATCGTGCCAGTGGCTGCCAATAATTTGCGATTCATTAATTTCTAGCAGGCTGAGTACAGATTGATTGACACTTAAGTGGTATCCCTGAAGGTCTAGGGAAAACACCGCATCGGGATTTTGGGTAAAGAGTGAACGAAAGCGTTGCTCGCTGTTTTGAAGGGTCTCTTTGGCTTGGGCAAGTTCTTGAGAGCGTCTGGCGCGAGCTGATATCAGCGCCAAGCTGAAAACCAACTGATAGGTAAGCAGCAGCCCGGAAAGGCCTACGCCTGCGGCAATAAAGTCAGCTAATCGCGCAGGAGAGTTGGGTCGCTCGGTAAAATGAAAGTTTAGTACTGTTCCGCTAGGTAACACGGTTGTGTATTTCGCTAGTGAGTCCGTAGGTGGCGTTGGAGAATGGGCGGGTAACAGACCATCTCCGTTATTAACAAGATAGCCATTAAAGTGGGTTACATGCAGCGTATAGGTTTCATTAATGATGCTAGTTTCTTGCTCAATAAGTAACCCAATATCAATCGCTACGACGAGCTGATAGGGCTGGTTTGGCTGCTGAAGAGAGAGTAAAGCACGCGATGGATGCTCGTGATCCGGAATCGACCACTGGGTACTTGTCCGTTGCTGATTTAGCCACATCAAGGTCGCTGGGGTTAATAACTGTTCATCTAACCAACGTAGGGCGCTGCCATGGCGAGCGCGACGCCATATATCATCGGCAAGTGGGTTAAAGTAGGCAATCGCTAAAATACTGGGGTAGTCTGTCCAATATTGCTCAACTTCTCGGCTGCGTGACTGAGCATCATTAAATACTTGGCTCCATCGCCCTGATAAACGCTCTAATACAACTGCCCGTGAAGCAAGCGCTTGCTCAATACTAGCCGCCACTCCTTCCAGGCTCTGCTGAGCACTATGACGCGTTTCCTGGTGCTGATTCCAGCTGACTAAAAACCAACTACTGATACTTAAGCTAACACCCAGAATACACGCAAACACGGCGGGACTGCTTAACGATGTTTTTAAATGAGGAATATGCCGGCTAACCATTATCATGGCAGCACCAAAGAGAAAGCACAGCAATCCTGGAATTAGTGCACTAGCGCGAGGTAACCACGATGGCAGGGACCAGCCATAATGGCCCATTAACGTAATGCATCCGATCACCCATAAAAACAGCCCCCCTGATCGCCAAAAATACCGTGACCAGCGTCCACTTGGTCCTGCCCATAGGCAAAATGCAGCCATTATTAAAATAGGTGCCGTCTGAGTGGGTAAGCGTGGATGGCCTGTCATTAATGACAGGCCATGTGGCTCACTGCCAACGCTATTATGTAAAAGCGTATAGGTGGCGACGGCTGCTAATGCGAGAGAGGTTGCTCTACGACAACCCGTCAGATTGGCCATTACCGCGCTGAGACCCAATCCACATAGCATAATGACTAATGCGCTATCCGGCAGTAGAGAGAGCGATTTTGGTTGATGCAAACTGTCCCTAAAACCCAATAGAAACCCACCAGCTCCAATCACAGTCGTCGTGACGAGTAGCATGAGTAAACCCGATTGAAGCGCCAGTTCGCGATTATTGACATCCATCGTAGTGAGTCACTTATCCGTGAGTGGTTGCGCTTACCTATAGGCGTATAAGGTACCCTTAGGCACCAAGCTTTAACTAGCGCATGCTGTCAACGCTGTTTACTGCTATGAATTAAGAAAAAATCAGTACGATAATCAATAAAATGAGTTTTATTAACATCGCTATTTTGCTCTTTTTTTCATTATAAAGTACTAATTTACTTTTCAGATATTGTACTTTTTGTGGGGGTGTACAACCTTTGTGCTGAATTGAATCCTCTGAGGCAGAAAAATGTGCTTAGATAGAATGCTCTGAAAGGAAGGGTTGCCGTAATAAGTTAACTGTAGAAATATATTAATTATTAATAATATTTAAAATTATCTAATTTAATTGTATAAAACATTTTAAAAACAGTTATTTGCACGCAATTTTCTGTACTGAATGTCGCTTTAGGCTGTAAGGTGTGTACACTAACCGAAAATGTTACTACTTAGTAAAGGATCTTCATGGCTGCTGCCACTTCACATTCGTCCCTACCCCTTGTAGTGGGTATCGGAGCCTCTGCTGGCGGGTTAGAAGCCATTACTAAATTAATTAGACCATTGGATCCCTCCTTTCCATTGGCCTATGTCGTGTTACAGCATGTATCTCCTGCACATAAAAGTATGTTGGTCGATATTTTGAGTCGTGAGACACAACTACGCGTTCAACGTTTTGAAGATCATCAAATCCCCGAGTCAGGGGTGATTTATGTTGTACCCGCCAATATGAATGCTTTGATTAGAGAGGGTGTTTTTTACACCACCCCTATCCAGCCTCATGTTGGGCCTAAACCCTCCATAAACGATTTTTTTATCTCACTGGCGTCAGATGCTCATGAGGCAGCGGTCGGTATTGTGCTTTCAGGCACCGGGTCTGATGGAACGGCAGGGCTTAGGGCCATCCAGGCGGCCGGTGGTGTCACCATGGTACAGGCGCCCGACAATGCTAAATACAGTGGTATGCCTCAATCAGCTATTGATGCGGGCGTGATTGATTATGTGCTGAACGTTGAGTCAATGGCAGCGCGTTTAGGTGAACTTGCCGTACTAGAGCGGGCAAGCCTGCATGATGCTGCCGCGGCCGTACCCGAGCGCTTACTGGCGTTATTAAAAGAGCATCGAAAGTTAGATTTTTCTGGTTATAAAAAAGGCACCCTTGGCCGACGAATTCGCCGCCGACTGATTGCGACTAATATGGCTGACATGCAGCAATATCTGCATTTCGTAGAAACAAACCCAACTGAATTGGAGCAGTTGGGACGAGATATTCTAATTTCTGTCACGGCATTTGTACGTGATAGATCTGCATTTGACGCTTTAGATGGCGCGATTAATCGTCTCGTCCAGGAAGCGGGGCGTGAACCTATTCGGGTATGGGTTGCAGGCTGTGCAACTGGAGAAGAGGCTTATTCAATTGCACTAATGATTGCTGAGGCAAAACAGCGTCATTGTGTGGTGAGTCAGGTAGTGCAAATTTTTGCCACCGATATTGATGAAGATGCTTTGGATATTGCCCGCAGGGGGCGTTACATAGGGGCGGCTTTGGAGGCATTGCCACCTGAGTGGGTAGAGCGCTACTTTACAGCGACTGAACATACCTATGAAGTGAATAAAGAGCTACGCGATATGATCGTTTTCGCTAAGCATAATTTGGTTGATGACCCGCCTTTTTTGCGTCTGAACTTGGTTACCTGCCGTAATGTTCTGATCTATTTTGATAATGAGTTGCAGGCCCGTGTACTGCAACGTTTTCACTTTGGCTTAAGAGCGAGTGGCGTACTTTTTTTAGGCCGTTCAGAAAGTATTGCTCAAACGGAAAGCCTGTTCACCCCTTTGAATCGTCGTGAGCGCCTTTTTCGGAAGCAGGGAGAAAGTCGTGAGTTAATATCGAAAACGCCGCAAACCAGTGCTGTAAACCAGCCTTTGCGTCGCCGCGATCGCGACATGCAGCAGTTGTTAGATGCATTGGTGTCCCATATCGAAGCAACGGTTGCCCTGTGTGACACCCAGGGCAGTGTGTTGCATACGGCCGGAGAAGTGGCAAAGTTTTTACACTTTCCTGCTGGTCGCACCCAAGTAGGCATCAGCGATGTTATCAGCAATGTCTTTCGCGGTGAGCTGATGGCAATGCTGCATCAGTTTCACAAAAAGCGTGAGCCTCAAACGGGGCGCCGGCGTCGCTTTGAGGATCGCTGGTGGCGGCTTAGTGTTCGTGCCCTTTCCGAAAGCGATGACGATCGTCGTCTTTTGGTGATCCTGACGCCTGAGCCTATTATCGAACAATTATTCTCGACGGATTTGGCGCTAGAGCGTTTGATGGAGCCATTGCCGCTTGATAAAGGTAATAGCCTTGAAGATGAGCTGGTGGCTACTCGTGAGCATCTTCAGGCGCTGATCGAAGAATTAGGTACGGCGAATGAGGAGATGCAGTCGCTTAACGAAGAGGCTCAGGCTTCTAATGAAGAGCTACAAGCCACCAATGAAGAGATGGAAGCGGCTAACGAAGAACTTCAAGCCACCAATGAAGAGCTGATTAGCCTTAACGAAGAGCTAAATGTAAAAACTAGTCAACTCACCAAGCTGAATGAAGAGTATACCTATCTCTATGATGCGCTTGATTTCCCACTACTGGTATTTGACACCGACCACTGCTTAAAACGCTATAACGCTCCCGCAGCGCGCTATTTTAATTTTCGGCCTACCGCGCTTCAGCGCCATGTGGCTGGATTGAGGTTACCTAAGGCATTAAATGATCTCGAAGCACAACTAACCAGCGTAATGGCCCATGGCATGCCAGAAGAGGGAGTGGTTGAAGCCGAAGGCCGGTTGTTACAGTGCACATTGACCCCCGGGGTCAGCCGTGAGGGCAATGTTGAGTTGCTAATACTGACGCTGATGGATATCACTGACCTCAGCCATGCGCAGGCTAAGTTACGCCAATCTCAAGCGCAGCTATATGCGCTGATGGAAAACAGCACCGTTATGATGGCACTTAAGGATATTAATGGCCACTATACCTTCGCTAACCCTCAGTTTTTGAATACGTTCGGCCTCACTCAAGACGAGCTAGTAGGACATAATCCCTTTGAGTTATTTCCCGAGCCTTACGCAAGTTCCGTGTGGGCATGTGACCTTGAGGCACTTCGCTATCAGCGTATTGTGAAGGCAGAGCATGTGCTTTCGACACCGGAAGGCGGGATGCGTATTTTTGCTGTCGTTCATCAAGTGCTGCGCGATGAACAAGGGCACCCCAACTTAATTCTGACTGAAGCCGAGGACATCACCGCACGCAAACAGGGTGAGCGGGAAATGCAGGTGGCCGCCAAGGTGTATGAGCAGGCTGGAGAGGCTATTGTTGTCATCAATGCTTTAGGTGATGTGCAGTCAGTAAATGCGGCATTTACGCGTATTACGGGTTTCGCTACTCAGGAAGTGTTAGGGACACCTGCGATCCCATTGCTCTACAGTGAGCATGAAAATGGTCAGGATGCAGAGCAATCGGATACCTGCCAAGTGCTTTGGGAGCTTGTGCAGCAGAATGGTTTTTGGCAAGGAGAAGTTTGGAATAGGCGCCGCGATGGAACGCTCTTTTCTCAGTGGTTGACCCTGAACTGCATTGAGCCAGATAGCCATGAGGAGATGCTGTACGTAGCAGTATTCTCAGATATTACCCATATAAAAGAGTCTCAGCAGCATGCTGAGTACCTCGCCACTCATGATGCCCTCACGGGCTTACCTAATCGCACGTTATTCCAAGACCGCTTGCAGGTCGCCATTGCTCATGCGAGGCGCAATAACCAAATTAGCGCACTGATGTTTTTGGATTTAGATAACTTTAAAAGCATTAACGACACCTTGGGTCACGATGTGGGAGATGAACTGCTGGTTCAGGTGGCTGGTCGGTTGCGTGAATTAGTGCGTGAGATGGACACCGTTGCACGACTGGGAGGGGACGAGTTCACCATTATTGTGACCGATACAACGATTGAAGGGGCTGAGCAAGTTGCTAAACGTATCGTCGAAGCGCTTTCAAAACCGTTTGAAATTCGCCGCCACTCGCTATTTGTGACATCCAGTATTGGGTTGGCTTTTTGCCCGGTTGACGGTGAAGATGTAGCAGGCCTGACGAAAGCCGCCGATACTGCGATGTATCGTGCTAAAGAGAATGGCCGCGATCGTTTTGAGCTGTTTAAGCCTGAACTTCAGGAGCGCTTAATGCGTGATGTCGCCATTGAGCATGCCCTGCGTGAAGGAATGGAGCAAGGGCGGCTAACACTGGTATACCAACCGAAATTTACCAGTGCTGAACCTAATCGTTTAGTGGGTGCAGAAGCGCTGCTACGTTTGAATGACCCTGTTTTGGGAGCGGTAAGTCCGGTCGATTTTATCCCTGTTGCGGAAGCAACCGGTTTGATTCTAGAACTAGATCGTCATGTGGCACTGCTATTGGTTCATCAATTAGCCAATTGGTTGGTTGAGGGGGCTCGTCCCCCCCCGGTAGCAATGAACGTTTCTGCGCGTAGTTTTCAGGAAGAGCGTTTTATTTCGCACCTATTTGCCTGTTTAAAACAGTACCGTGTTCCTCATGAACTAATACAAGTTGAAATTACCGAGAGTACCTTGGTGGATCGCTCAAGCGCTGCATTAGGCAATATCGAAAAACTAAGGGAGGCGGGCATTAAGTTAGCGGTTGATGATTTCGGCACCGGTTACTCATCCCTGGCCTACTTAAAGCGCTTACCGTTGGCGGAACTCAAAATAGACAAGAGTTTTGTGGATGGGCTGGGTAGTTCAGATGAAAGCGACCAAGCCATTGCACTGGCTATCTTAGGCATGGCGAAAGCGCTTAATATTCGCACCGTCGCTGAGGGAGTAGAAACACAGTCTCAGTTGAGTTGGTTAACCGCTAACGGCTGTGATTACGTACAAGGCTACTTATTATCCAAGCCGCTACCACTTCCAGAATTTACAGCCCTAGTAGCCTTGGATGCGGCTAACAATGGCATGGAAAGGAATTCCTGACATGGCGACACAGAACGGCTTTATTGATCAGTGTGAACAAGAGCAGTTACATCTTTCTGGCGCTATTCAGCCCCACGGCGTGCTTATCGTGACCAATTTACAAGGCCTGGTAAGCCATGTTTCGATGAACATTGTGGAGTGGCTTGATGAGCATATCCAAATTGAACATCTATTGGATCAGCCGTTACCCGCCTTTATCCAAGAAGTGTATGCAAACGCGCCAGCGCTTAATGAGGGCGAGCGGCATGTGGGGCAGTGCAATACTAAACAGCAAGAGTTTGATGTTGTCGTATCCCATAATGGTCAGCAGCTCGTATTTGAACTCTATCCTGTTGAAGTGCATGCAGATCCGATGCCAATTCTGGGTGAGGCTATTTCTGTGCCAGACAGTCAGCAGGCGCTAGAAGAGCAGTGTCAGCAATTGGTGGATTCGCTTTTAGAGTTAAGCGGTTTTGATAGAGTGCTCTACTACCGATTTATGCCTGAAGGTGACGGTGAAGTTAGTGCCGACGCCCGTGTGCCTGGTGTGGAAGGTAGCTATCTAGGCTTGCGCTTTCCAGCCAGCGACATTCCTCAAGTGGCGCGCCAACTCTATTTAAAAAATCCGTGGCGTTCAATCCCTGATGCCCTTACTGAACCGGTGTCCATTGTAGGACACGCACAATCATCTATTCCCAACCTCTCTTGGGTAGATTTACGCAGTGTATCGCCTATTCATCTGGAATATATGGCCAATATGGGGGTGAGGGCGGCTATTTCTTTACCTATTACTCAGGCAGGCGAGTTGGATGCGCTTATTTCCTGTCATAGTGCCGTTGCTCGTCAGTTAACGGTCAGCCAATTACAGGCGATGAGCGCGCTTTCAGAAGCATTCAATTTACGCTTGCGTGACTTCAAGGCGCGCCGCCGTTTACAGGTGCTTGATGGCATGCAGCGCCATTTCGATCAAGCTAAATCCGTGCTGATGCGCCACGGTGAGTTAGAAAGCGCGTGGCCTGAACTAAGCCATTGGTTGATAGAGACATTCGCCGCCGATGGTGTCGTTTTGCAAGTGGGTAGCGACTATTATTACGCCGGAGAAGTGCTATCAGCTCGTGGAGTTGAAGTGGTGGCAGAAGTAGCACGGTCTGAAACGTCATCGGTATGGATAAGCGACTGTTTACGAAGAGACTGCATTAATCTGCCGCTAAGCGAAATTGCTGGCGTTGCAGTGGTAAGCGATTTACCTCTCGATCACCACCATGCGGTTAATCTTTACTTATGCCGCCTAGAGCATCTCTATGAGGTTACCTGGGGGGGTAATCCCGATAAGCCGGTGGACTATCGGGATGGCAATAGTGCGATTGCACCTCGTCGATCTTTCGAAGCTTGGGTAGAACAACGGGTTGGTTACAGCCGACCTTGGGCAGCTAGCACCCGGATGTACCTATTGAAGCTGCGAGCTATTCTTCAACAGGCGCAGACGTTTACCTGGAAAGCGGATGAGTAAGCTCACGCTGAGTGAATGGTTAAAGCGTGAAACGCGAGCAGATCATCACCGAGTGGATCAGCATCCCTTATTGAAACCACTGCTAAAGCGTGACGTAAGCCTGGAAGAGTATGCAACGGCTTTAAGCGCGCTTTATGCACCTATCGCAAGCCTGGAAATGGCGCTCAACAGCAGCTTACCCGCCAATAACGTTGATTATGTTTTAGTGGAGCGTGCAGCGTTATTAAAAGCGGATATTGAGCAATTAGGTGGCCAGGCTGAACCTGCTTACCGTATTCCTCCCTCTGCCAATGTGGCGGAGGTAGTCGGCAAGCTGTACGTGCTTGAAGGCTCGCGTTTGGGTGGCGCTATGATTGCGAGACATATTCATAGCGTGCTGGGTAGCCAGGCACCGCTACGTTTTTTTACTGCTCAGCCCTTACAAGCTGAGCAGTGGGCGGCTTTTTGGCGTTGCGCTGAGCACTATTGCCCGCCGCCTAGCTGGCCTGCTTTGCGGGTGAGTGCTCAGCAGGCCTTTGAGTACTTTATTCAGGGCGTAGAAGCAGAGGTTGGCAGCATTTGAGCATCTAGTCCTAATGCCCAAAGAATAAACGCATCTTGCCGTGCGGTGTCCCGCCAGGCTTTGAAACGGCCGGATGCGCCGCCGTGCCCGCTGCTCATATCGGTACGCATCATTATCGGCGCTAACCCTTGCTGCTGCTGTGACACCAGAGCATAAAATTTGGCAGGTTCCCAATAGCTTACTCGGGTATCAAACCAACTGCCTTCAATCCAAAGGGCAGGGTAAGCTTGTGGCTTGATGTTATCGATAGGCGAATAACTACCAATCCGCTCTGCTACCTCTGGCATCTCCGGATTGCCCCACTCGCTGTACTCAGCGGTAGTAAGCGGTAGCTCGGGGTTCTGCATGGTGCGCAGCACATCTAAAAAAGGCACGTCTAGCAGGGCTGCGCAAAACGCCTCAGGCGCACGATTAATGCAGGTGCCCACCAGCAGGCCACCAGCACTAGCGCCATAGGCAACGATACGCTGCGCCTCGCTGACCCCTTGTTCGACCAGTGCTTCCCGCGCGGCCAGAAAATCATTAAAGCTATTTTCCTTATGGGCCATCTTGCCATTTAAATACCAAGGCTCGCCACGTTCGCCGCCACCGCGAACATGGGCGACGGCAAACGCCGCACCGCGTTCCAGTAGTTCTAAACGGGCGATAGAAAACCACGGATCAAGAGCTTCGCCATAAGCGCCATAGCCATATAGCAGGGTGGGCAAGGGGTGGCTTGCCAGGTCGGCGCGCATCACCACCGATACCGGCACCTGCTCGCCATCTTGGCTGGTTGCCCATAGGCGTCGACTTATCAACTGTTCTGGCTGAAGATTGCCGTAAACTGGCGCACGCTTGAGCAGCGTACGATGGCCATTGGTAAGATCGATCGAAAACCAGCTGGGCGGCTGGGTAAATGACTCTTCGCGTAGGCGAAGGATCTGGCTATCAAAGTGCGGGGCATCTTCAAGCATTTGCGAGCAGGGTTGTTCGGGCAGTGCTAGGTACTCGTCCAGCGTAAAGGCATGCTGCTCATCTAATCGTAATCGTCGCAAACGCACCTGTGCTTGGGCATGATCTCGCTCACCCAGCATCAGCCCCCAAGAGAAAGCATCAACACCCTCAAGCGTTGCTTCTTCCCGGTGAGCGATTAACGTTTGCCAATTGCGATGGCGCTGCGCAAGCTCACCTTCCGGCAGGAAATCTAGTTGAAAGTGAGCGCCTGCTTGGTTGTGCAGACGATAAAAACTTCCCGGGCGGTGGTCAATAGTGTACTCAACCCCCTCTTTGCGTGTCTGAATGCATTGCGGGGCTTCGCCAGGAGAGTGGGCGGGTAGCAGGTGAATCTCACTGGTATCTTTTGAGCCGCTTTCGAGCAGTAACCATGAGCGAGAGCGTGTTTTACCAATGCCGAGCCAAAACTCTGGATCTTCTTCGCGTAGAACCAGCGCGGGTGAGATTAAAGCGGTGGGGTCGTTCAATGTAAGCGGTAGACGCCATACGCTATCGGGCCGCTGGGTATCATCAAAGCGTGTGAACAGCAGGGTAGCCGTGGTGGCCGTCTGATCTTCTGCCCAGCATAAGCCTGCGCCGATATCACTCAACAGTTGAAACGGCGCCCCGTTAGGCAGCGCTTTCAGCCATAGAGTGAATCGCTCGTCGCCCTGGGTATCTTCGGTCCAGGCTAGCCACTGCTCATCAGGAGAGAGCGCCATATCACCCATGTCGTAAAAGTCATGCTCGAAGGCCCGGGCATTAACATCAAAAAAGCATTCCTGCTGTTCAGGTTGGTCATTGGGATGGCGCCACCAGCAGGCGTAATCATCTTCGGCTGCGGTCTCACTCCAGAACGTGAATTGGTCAAGCGTTGTCTTAAGGCTGGTCACCGCGAGTTCGCGGCGTGCCAAGTGGCTTTGGTAAAGTGTTTCTTCAAGCTTCTCAAGTGGGGCAAACCATTCTGCCTGCTGTTGATTGGCTGCTTCTAAAAATGCGGTTACTTCTGGATCATCACGCTCTTCTAACCAGTGCCATTTTGGGTCATTAGCGCGATAATAGCGCGCAGCGGGTAAGCCTAAATGCATGCTTGGCTGTGCTTTCATAAATTCATAGGTACCATAACGGGAAATCAACGTCGGGTGAACTCACCCACATGAGGGGTATTATGCTGTCTGGAGATTCAATGTCACTGCTGTGGTTAAGTTATTACGGCCTGTCGCTGTTAGTGATCATCGCGGTTTACTTTACCCTTGCGCTACTACCGCGCTTGCCGCGATTAGTGCTGACTTGGGTAGTCGCCGGTGCTATTTGGGCCCCCGCTACTTTTCGACTGCCGCTCATTGAAGAGGGTGAATTCTATACCGGTTGGGCACCAGCGGCGATGGTGGCAGCAGTCGGTTTTTTAGAAAATAACGGCAGTGCGCTGCGCGGAAGCTTGCTATGGCTGGTGCTAGGCATGGCCTTAGGCGCCGTTATTGGTATCGCTCTCTGGTGGTGGCGTCGTCCTGGCGAGTATGAATATATTGAAGAAGAGGAAGAGATGGACGATGTAACGCCGCCGCGGCGTCGGGAACCGGTGATTGGCTAATGGCACGTTTGAACAACATTCGGGTGTTTCACTATGTGTGAGCTGCTGGGTATGAGCGCCAATGTACCCACTGATATCTGTTTTAGTTTTTCAGGGTTTTTACACCGCGGCGGTGGTACAGGACCGCATCGAGATGGTTGGGGTATTGCCTTCTATGAAGAGGGCGGTTACCGCGATTTTCGCGATCCTCACCCCTCAGTGAACTCACCCATCGCGCGGCTGATTTGTGACTATCCAATTAAGTCAAATGTGGTAATTAGTCACATTCGGCAAGCCAATGTGGGTGGCGTGCGTTTAGCCAATACACATCCCTTTATGCGTGAAATGTGGGGCCGCCCCTGGTGCTATGCCCATAACGGTCAGTTAACTGATTGGGAAAGCTTGCCGCTGGGGGTGTACACCCCGGTGGGTAATACGGACAGTGAGCACGCCTACTGCTGGTTAATGGGCGAATTGCGCCGCACGTTTCCTACACCGCCCGCAGAACCTGAAATGCTTTGGAAGCATTTACATCAGCTTTGTGAAAAGCTAAGAGCGTTAGGCGTATTTAATATGCTGCTTTCCGATGGTCGTTATTTATATACCTACTGTGCGACCAAATTAGCTCATATCACAAGGTGCGCTCCCTTCGGCGATGCGGAGCTCTCTGATGCTGAAATGACGGTCAATTTTGCCGAGCATACAACGCCTGACGACATCGTTTCTGTTATTGCCACTGAGCCGCTCACGCACAATGAGGCGTGGCAGCGAATGACATCGGGGGAGCTATTAGTCTGGCGTGATGGAGAAATTCAGGCCCGT
This sequence comes from Halomonas sp., assembly GCF_011050415.1. Lineage (GTDB taxonomy): Bacteria > Pseudomonadota > Gammaproteobacteria > Pseudomonadales > Halomonadaceae > Vreelandella. The sequence goes on along the minus strand of NZ_DRFS01000001.1, from coordinate 32,507 downwards.
TACTGTCCATAAGTGAGCATGTTGCTACAGTGTAGGTAAGAGGCTTAAGCATAACGTGCAACTAACTCAGGGCTTTACCGATGGTCTAAAGTCTAAACGTTAGTTTCAATCGATCGTTTTACAGCCCGTCGCGGGTCGTATATCGTTGGGTCTCCAAGCTTACGACATATGAACTTAGCGACACACCTACTTAGTGACAACAACAAGGTCGGTGATCAAACCGACATGGATAGCGGAGATTGCCTATGAGCGAATACGCCAACGACGCCGTTTTACGTGGCCCAGCGCTTGAAGGGCTGGATAAATACGATTCAGTCACGGATGTCTTCCACTCAGCGGTTGGTCGCTTCAAAGAGAAGCCAGCCTTTACCTGCATGGGTAAAACACTCACGTTTGCCGACCTAGATCGCCTCTCGGCCGACTTTGCTGCTTGGTTGCAGCATGAAACGGACCTAGTGCCAGGCGATCGTATTGCCATTCAGCTACCCAATGTGCTGCAGTTTCCTGTAGCGGTATTTGGTGCGCTGCGGGCAGGCTTAGTGGTGGTCAATACCAACCCGCTGTATACCGAGCGGGAAATGGCGCACCAATTTAAAGACTCCAATGCCAAAGCTATTCTTATATTGGCTAATATGGCTGACAAGCTAGAGAAAGTGCTTGATAAGACCGATATCAAGCATGTGCTAGTGACCCAGTTGGCGGATCTTCACGATGTACCCAAGCGTTGGCTCATCAATGCAGTGGTTAAGCATGTTAAGAAAATGGTGCCGGCTTATTCGTTACCCAGTGCAGTTAGTTTTCGCGAGGCGTTAAAAAAGGGTGCCTCACTGAGTCATACCGATGCAAAGCAGACCCACGATGATTTAGCCGCCTTGCAGTACACCGGTGGTACTACCGGCATGCCTAAGGGTGCCATGCTGACGCACGGTAATCTGGTGGCTAACATGCTCCAGGCGCGCGCAGCTATTGGTACGCACCTACGTGACGGCGAAGAGCTGGTGATTGCACCGCTTCCGGTTTATCACATCTATACCTTTACGGTTAACTGCTTGTTCTTAATGGAAACGGGTAATCACTCGTTGCTGATTACGAACCCGCGTGACTTAGACGCTTTTGTGAAAGAGCTTAAAGGCCTACCGTTTACTGCTTTCATCGGCTTAAACACGCTCTTTAATGCTTTATGTAATCGCGATGACTTCAAACAGCTAGATTTTTCCAAGCTTAAGCTGACGATTTCTGGCGGTATGGCACTGACTAAAGCGGCGGCGCAGCGCTGGGAGCAAACCACGGGTTGCCCCATTGCAGAAGGCTACGGCCTGACGGAAACATCACCGATTGTTAGCTTTAACCCGACTGATGCCATTCAGTTAGGCACTATCGGTAAGCCCGTTGCAGGCACAGCGGTCAAAGTTGTTGATACCGATGGCAATGATGTCGCCATGGGCGAGCCGGGTGAGCTATGTGTGCAAGGCCCCCAGGTTATGAAAGGCTACTGGCAGCGTGAAGATGAAACCCGTGCCTCCATTGATGAAAATGGCTGGTTCTTTACCGGTGATATAGCTGTTTTGCAGGAAGATGGTTACATCCGCATTGTTGATCGCAAAAAAGATATGATTCTGGTCTCTGGCTTTAACGTCTACCCCAATGAAATTGAGGATGTCGTTGCCGCCCATCCGGATGTGCTTGAATCAGCAGCGGTGGGTGTGCCCGACGAAAATGCGGGTGAGGCGATCAAGCTGTTTGTGGTGAGCAAAAATGACCAGCTCGATGAAAAAACGCTACGTGACTGGTGCAAGAAAGAGCTGACCGCCTATAAAGTGCCGAAGGTGATCGAGTTCCGTGATGAATTGCCCAAGACGAATGTTGGCAAAGTGCTGCGACGTCAGTTGCGCGATGAAGCGCCTTCAAAAACGTAACTCGTATTCCACTAAAGCAGTGTGGTTAGGCGTCGTGGAGTTGAAAGCGTTACAATAGTCGGCCCGCTCTTTTGAGCGGGCTGTTTTTTTATATCCCGTTTTTTCTTTTCCTTTTTATTTTTTAATACAGCGAATGGAAACCCCGTCTATCGTGACTACCGACACATTCCCAGCCCCCACCGATAGCCAACGCCTTGAGTCGCTGAAACAGGCAGCGGGCGATGTGATGCTGCGCGATACAGAGCGGTTGGAGCGACGTTTGGCCGGTTTAAACCGTCGCCTACGTGACAACAAGCCTATTAGTCGTGGCTTGGAAGAGGTGCAGCGTGAGGTTAATCGAGCTCAGCAAGTGCTGAGCCAGCGCATAGATCAAAAGGTTGCCCTGAACTACCCAGCGGAACTGCCGGTGGTGGAGCGGCGTGAAGATATCCTTAACGCCATACGCGATCACCAAGTGGTGGTCGTCGCGGGGGAGACCGGTTCAGGCAAAACCACTCAGCTGCCCAAAATGTGTTTGGAGCTGGGGCGTGGTCGCCGTGGTTTGATTGGACACACCCAGCCACGCCGCTTAGCGGCCCGAAGCGTCGCCGGGCGGTTGGCCGAAGAGCTGGAAGCCTCCCTGGGCGAGCAGGTGGGTTATCAGGTACGTTTTAGCGATCAGAGCAGCCCCAGCACGTTAGTTAAACTGATGACTGACGGCATTTTGCTGGCCGAGACTCAGCATGATCCAATGCTACTGCGCTACGACACCATCATTATTGATGAGGCTCACGAACGTAGCCTGAATATCGATTTCTTGCTCGGCTACCTTAAGCGCTTGCTGCCCAAACGGCCTGACCTAAAAGTTATTATTACCTCGGCGACCATTGATGTAGAGCGTTTCGCTCGACACTTTGGTACGCCTGAAACGCCAGCACCCGTCATCGAAGTGACTGGGCGCACCTATCCGGTGGAGGTGCACTACCGGCCGTTAGTTCGTGATGAAGAGGGCGAAGAGGATCGCACAATTCAGGAAGGTATTCTGCACGCGGTTGAAGAGCTTGACATTATTGAGCGTGAGAAAGGGTGGTTACATGGCCCGCGAGATGTGTTGGTATTTTTGCCCGGTGAGCGCGAAATTCGCGAAACCGCCGATACCCTTCGCCGAGCGGAACTAAAGGGCACCGAGATCCTGCCGCTGTATGCCAGGCTTTCTAACGAAGAGCAGAACCGTGTATTCGCGCCACACCGCGGGCGGCGTATTGTGCTCGCTACCAACGTCGCGGAAACCTCGCTGACCGTGCCCGGTATTCGCTATGTGATCGATCCTGGCTTGGTGCGTATCAGCCGTTACAGCTATCGCTCTAAAATCCAGCGTTTGCCCGTAGAAGCGGTGAGCCAAGCCAGTGCTAACCAGCGTAAAGGGCGCTGTGGGCGGATCGCCGAAGGTGTGTGTATTCGCCTCTACAGCGAGGAAGATTTTTTAGCGCGCCCTGGTTTTACGGATCCTGAAATTCAGCGCACCAACTTAGCGTCGGTGATTCTCTCGATGCTGGGACTGAAACTGGGCGATATAGAAGACTTCCCGTTTGTTGATCCGCCGGATAGCCGTTTTGTTAAAGATGGCTTCCGCCTGCTGTTTGAGTTAGGGGCGGTAGACGAACAGCAGCGACTCTCTCCCCTTGGCCGTAAGTTGGCGCGTTTGCCGATTGACCCTCGGTTGGCGCGGATGGTGTTAGCAGGTGTCGAGTTTGGCAGCCTGCGTGATGTGCTGATTGTAGTATCGGCGCTGGCTATTCAAGACCCTCGTGACCGACCTGCGGATAAACGCCAAGCCGCCGATCAGGCCCACCAGCGCTGGCATGACCCGGACTCAGATTTCGTCGCGCTGTTAAATCTCTGGCACGGTATCGAGAATGCCCGCGAAGCGCTGTCAGGCAATCAACTGCGACGCTGGTGTCGCGAGCACTACATAAACTATCTGCGTATGCGCGAATGGCACGACACCTTCCGCCAGCTCAGACAGCTGCTGCACGATATGGATATTGAGGTGCCTACGCCGCCGCCACGTGATGAAGATGAAAGCGAAGAGCAGGCGCGTCAGGCACGGCGTAAAACCTCCGGGAAAGTGCATCAAGCGCTGCTTTCTGGGTTGCTTTCCAACCTGGGGAATTTGCTTGAGAACCGCGAATATCTTGGTGCGCGCAATCGCAAATTTATGATTCATCCTGGCTCGGGGTTAGCCAAGAAATCTCCTAAATGGATGATGGCCTTCGAGCTAATCGAGACCTCTAAGCTATTTGCCCGTACGGTGGCCAAAATTGAACCGCAGTGGATTGAGCCCCAGGCACAGCACTTAATTAAGCGCAGCTATAGCGAACCGCATTGGGAAATGAAGCGGGCGCAGGTAGTGGCATTTGAGCAAGTTACCCTGTTTGGGCTACCCATTGTGGCCCGCCGACGAGTGCATTACGGTCCAATAGCGCCCCAAGAGGCTCGGGAGCTGTTTATACGCCGAGCGCTGGTGGAAGGGGAGTTCCACACCAAAGGGGCCTTCTTTGCCCACAACCGCGCGCTGATTGACGAAGTCGAAGCCCTGGAAGACCGTGCTCGTCGTCGAGATATTCTGGTCGATGAAGACACGCTCTATGACTTTTACGACCAGCGGATCCCGGCGGAGATCGTTAATGGCAAGGGCTTTGAGCACTGGCGTAAGCAGGCCGAGCTGCAAGACCCGCAATTACTTCATTTTGATATTGATTCGCTTAAAGCACGCGATGCGGACGACGTTACCCAAGCGCAGTACCCTGATCATTTAACCCTTGCTGGCGTCGCCTATCCGGTTAGCTACCACTTTGATCCGGAAGCTGAAGATGACGGTGTCACCCTGACCGTTCCCGCCGCTATGCTGCCGCAAGTGCCGGTGCATTCGCTGGAGTGGCTGGTGCCGGGGCTGTTACGCGAAAAGTGTATTGCGCTGCTGAAGTCGCTGCCGAAAAGCATTCGTCGCCAGGTAGTGCCGATACCCGACTGGGTGGATGCCGCGCTGGAAACCTTGCTGCCCGATCAACGCCCGTTAACCGAGGCGTTAGGGGAATTTATTCGCCGCCGCACATCAACGCGGGTGCATCCGGACGACTGGCGCTTAGATTTGCTCGAACCGCATTTGATCATGAATATTCGTGTGGTCGATCATGCGGGAAAAACCCTTGGACAGGGGCGTGATCTGCGGGCGCTGGAACAGCGCTTTGAAGCAGCAGCAAGCGCTGGCGCACAGGCGTTAGCCGAACAGGTCAGCGCAGAGCCTGTCGTTGCGGGGCTACCCAAAGCACCATTGCCCGCCTCTCGAGTAACCACCCAAGCGGGCATTCGCGTTGAGGCGTATCCTGCATTGGTTGCTAAGACCAGGGTTGCTAAGACCGGAGTTGCCGAGACCAGGGTAGCAGAAGCCTATGAGTTCAAGGTCGCGCTTTTTGATCATCCTGCGAAAGCTGAAGCTGCGCACCAGCAAGGCATTGCCCGGTTAGCCATTGCCAAGTTGCCTGAACAGGTTAAAGCAATTAAGCAATTACCTGATGTAGAGAAATGTGCGCTGCTATTTGCCAAGGTGGGTAGTAAGCAAGCATTGGTTGATGACCTACTGCTGGCAGTATTTACCCGGGTGGTGGCACAGCATCCCTTGCCACGCTCGGAAGGGGAGTTCAGTCAGCGATTAAGCGATACGCAAAGCCAACTGGTTGATGAAGCTAAGACGTTGCTCAAACAGATAGAAACGGCGCTTAAAGGCCATCTGGCGGTGAGTAAAATATTAAAAGGGAGGCTTAATTTTGCTCTGGCGTTAGTCTATAGCGACGTTAGTGCTCAGATGCAGCGTTTGGTTTACCCTGGCTTTATTCGTGATGCTGGCGCTTGGTTGCAAGAGTATCCTCGTTATACCGAGGCCGCGCTTATTCGGCTCGAAAAAGCCGCCCGTGAACGCGGTCGCGACCAAATGATGATGCAGGATGTCCAAGCGTTAGAAGCACGCTTTGATGCACGCCGTGAAAGTGAGCGCCGAGGTAACGTTGAAGACCCAGCATTAGTCGCTTTTGGGTGGTGGCTGCAAGAACTTAGGGTGTCTTTATTTGCCCAGCAGTTGGGAACCAGTATGGCGGTGTCAGTCAAACGCCTGGAAAAACGCTGGCAAGAGATCGTCAGCGTTTAGCCTCTCGTTAAAACATGCCGTTAAATAAGTTGCTGGAAAAACCGCTACTTTACGCACACAGTTACGATATAGGCACGCCGTAAGTCACACGCTAGCCATCGATGGCCAGTCACGTCGGCAAGCCGTTTAAAGGAGATTTGCATGACACATGTGGTGATTACCGGGACAGGGCTTTATACACCGGAACACGCCATTGATAATGCGGCTTTGGTGGCGGCATTTAACGCTTGGGTAGACAGCGACAATGACATTCATGCCGAAGCCATTGCGCGAGGAGAGCGGGCGCCACTGGCGTATTCGAGCAGTGAATTTATTGAAAAAGCGTCCGGTATCAAGAGCCGTTTTGTACTAGATGCAGAGGGTATCCTTGACCCACAGCGTATGCGGCCTAAACTGCCACAGCGGAATAATGATGAACCTTCCATTCAATGTGAGATGGCAACGGCTGCGGCGCTCCAGGCGTTGGCCGCCGCGCAGGTAGATGCTGCGGATATTGAGCTTGTTATTGTTGCCTGTTCAAACCTTGAACGCGCTTACCCCGCCATTGCGGTAGAGGTGCAGCAAGCATTGGGGACAAGCGGATATGGGTTTGATATGAACGTTGCCTGTAGTTCGGCAACCTTTGCACTGGAAACGGCGGCTAACGCGATAGCGTCAGGTAGCGTAAAAAGAGCGCTGGTGGTTAATCCGGAAGTTTGCTCGGCGCATCTCAATTTTCGAGACCGTGACAGCCACTTCATTTTCGGCGATGCTTGTACGGCTGTGGTACTAGAAAACGGCGCAGTCGCTAAAGCGGATGAACGTTTTGAGATTCTTGGTACGCGCCTGATTACCAAGTTTTCCAACGCGATTCGTAACAATGCTGGTTTTTTAAATCGGGTGACTGATAGTGATCCGTTGGCGTTGGATAAGCTATTTGTTCAGGAAGGACGGCGTGTGTTTAAAGAAGTTTGCCCCATGGTGGCAAAATTGATCACTGACCATTTGGCCTCTTTGGAATTGAGCGGTAGTGATCTTAAACGCATGTGGTTGCACCAAGCTAATCAGCATATGAATGATTTGATTGCCCGCAAAGTGTTGGGCCACGATCCGAGCATGACGCAAGCACCGATCATTCTTGATCGTTACGCGAACACCAGTTCTGCAGGTTCTATTATTGCGTTTCACCTCCATCGCGATCAGTTGGAGACGGGAGATATCGGTGTCATTTGCTCCTTTGGAGCAGGTTACAGTGCGGGTAGCGTGGTTGTTCGTCGTCATTAAAAGCAGTGCGTAATTAGAAAAGGGAAAACGTCATGCGGCAGTTGTTAAATAACGAGAAGTCAGCGCTTACGTGGCGCACCGGGGGCTTGCCTCTCCTGCTGGTGGCGTTATTAGCAACCGGCGGCTGCGCCAGCACCCAGGTCGCGGAAGACAGGCATCCCGAGGATCCTTGGGAAGGCTTTAACCGTAAAGTGTTTGCGTTTAACGATGTATTAGATCGTTACACATTAAAACCAGTTGCTAGAGGCTACCGCACGATTACCCCTGAGCCCGTACAAATAGGCGTGGGTAATTTCTTCTCCAACTTAGGTGAAGTGCGCACGGCGATCAATAGTATGCTGCAAGGCAAGCCTGCCAACGCAGGCCTTGCCACTTCCCGGTTTTTGATTAACTCCACCGTCGGCATTGGGGGGCTGCTGGATTATGCCACCTTGATGGAAATTACCGCGGAAGAAGAGGATTTTGGTCAAACATTAGCCGTTTGGGGGTGGGAGGACTCGCGCTATTTAGTGTTGCCTTTGTTAGGCCCCAGTACGCTGCGAGACACGACCGGTTTACCTGCTGATCTAGCCGCGAATCCCATCTATTACGTGGATGATGATACGGTTCGTATCAGCCTGACAGCGCTTAACTTGGTCGATATCCGCGCGGGCTTGCTAGACCAGGAGGAGTTAATCCGCGGTGATCGCTACCGCTTTATTCGGGACGCCTTCTTACAAAGTCGCCAATTTGCGATTAGTGATGGAGAGCTGGGCGACGATCCGTTTGCCGCTGACGTCTTTGATTTTGATGATAGCGATTTCGATGATAGCGACTTTGGTGACGATGATTTCGCCGATTGAGGCTTGTGATGGATCATTCTAAGCAGTTGATCGCGGTGATCGATGAACCTGGTCGTGAACGTGATGCGCTGGCGGAAGCAATTACCTGCGATGGTATGTGGGTATATGCGGCTGATGATATTGAGCATTTGCCCTCAGGCACGGCACTTATTGTTGCCCATGCCAGGGCAGTGCCACGGCAGCAGTGGTCGCAGTTAACGCATCGGCTGCCGACGCTGGTGGTTAGTGACTCGCGACAGGACGCTGATCTAATTAAGGCCATCGATGTTGGTTTGGTGGACTACATCGTTCATCCTTTGCGTCATGCCGAGCTACTGCGACGAATGATCCGCAAGGCCATTGAGCTTAATGATTTGGCCCTTGAGCGCGAGCGTGATCATGCCCGGCTGGCTGAATTAAATGAGAGCCTTGAGACACACTTGGCGCTGCTGCGTATGGATCAGCAGAGCGGGGGGCATATTCAACGTCGCTTACTGCCGGTACATCCTAAGGTGATTAATGGGGTGTACTACGATTATCTATTTGCTCCTTCGCTCTATTTATCCGGCGATTTTCTAGACTATCAGCGCTATAACGAGCGTTACAGCGCATTTTACTTCGCGGATGTATCTGGACATGGCGCCTCATCAGCCTTTGTGACGGTACTGCTCAAATACTTATGCAACCGCTGGTTAAGTGAGTGGGATGGTAAGCAACCGGAGAACCTGCCCCCGGATTGGCTGAAGGCAATGAATCGTGAATTACAGGGCACCGATATAGGTAAGCATGCCACTTTATTTGTCGGTGTTATTGACCATGAGGCGCATACTCTGCACTATTCGCTCGGCGCTCAGCTTCCTATGCCGCTTTTGGCGGCAGAGGGTAAGCTAAGTCGCTTGGAAGGTGAGGGAATGCCGGTAGGCCTTTTCCCCGATGTGGAGTATCCTTCGCTAAGCTGTACTTTGCCGAAAGAGTTTCGTTTATGGCTCTGTTCAGACGGTGTATTGGAGTGCTTGCCGGGTAAAACGCTCGACACGCGGCTCAAGGAGCTTGAGCAATTGGTAAGTGAGAGTGTAACGCTTGAGCAGTTGCGCGACCGGCTCGCACAGACAAATTCGCTCCTTGCAGAAGGGGATGCGGAGTTTGATGCGAATCAAGAGCGCGATGCTTTACCCGATGATCTAACAATCATGATGGTGAGCGGATTTGGTCATACTGATTGAAGAAGGCCGCATTAAAGCGGCGTTCGATTCTGGTGTATTTGTTTTAAAACTGTGTGGCGATGTGCGTTTAACGCTCTGCGCTACGCTAGACACTCAAGCCCAACGCCTCGCCGAGACGCCGGGGTTGTGTGCCGTATTGATTGACCTGCGCGAGGCCACCAACGTGGACTCCACCGCATTGGGCTTCCTCGCTAAGGTGGCCATGGCGGTTAAAGGCCGCTTGGAGCAGCCACCCACAATCATTGTTGATAACCCTGACGTCCGTCAAATGCTGGATGTGATGGGGTTTGCGCGTTTTTTCACGCTGATGGAAGCGCCTTTGCAGCAGCAGACCGCGCTCAATGATGTACTTGAAGAGTTGCCAGAAGAGCCCGCCGATGAAGAGGGACTGCGTGAACGCATCCTTGAAGCCCATCGCATTTTGATGCACATGAACGAGCACAACCGCGAGCAATTTCAGCCACTGGTTGAGATGCTTGAGTCGCAAGACGCTGCTACGAACCACTAAAGCCCCAGACTAATTTGGTTCGTTAAGTAGCCTGATGGCTTTAGGAGAATTCTACCTTGCTGCAGTAACGATATATGCCTGTGGAATTTACAGGTTATCGTTACGCGGCTATTAAGCTGTTATACAGATCCTTGCATTCTTAGCATTAACACTATGCTAGCGAAGCTGGTTCTTGATATTGATTAGCTGTTGGCAGTATTTCTTGATTAGTCGCTGACCATTCGTAAGGCTCGACATGCAGAGCAGTATCAACTTTAAATTGGGCCGCTTGCTCACGCATACTCTCGGCAGCTGCTTCCAGTGAAATGGCATCTTGTGATGTTGCTTCTACTTGACGTGCGTTTGCCTGAGTTACCTGTGTTTGTTCTTGTAGAGTGCCACTGATTTGCTCAATATTTTGGTGCTGCTGACTTGCTGAAACTGCAATCTTTGCAATCGATTTATTGATTGTCTCAATTGATAATACCGCTTCTTGAATGTTTCTGCTGGCGTTCAGCGAAAGCTTATTCCCTTGCTCAATGCTATTGTTGGACGTTACTAGTATCGATTGGATTTGAGCGGCTGCATCTGAGCTTCGTGTTGCCAACGAGCGTACTTCTTCTGCCACTACGGCAAACCCTCTGCCTTGCTCACCAGCCCTTGCCGCTTCTACCGAGGCATTAAGTGCAAGTAGATTGGTTTGAAAGGAAATAGCGTTGATAACATCCATAATATCGTTCACTTGCTGCGAGCGTATGCGAATCTCTTGCATCGTCAATAAGAATTCTTCCATAGTTTGATGGCCTTGCGTGGCCTGCTCTACAGCTGTTTCAGTTAACCTCTGAGCTTCGATAGCATGGTTTGCCGTATCCGCAACACTGTCCGTAAGTATATGCAAATTAGTTGAAGTGGTATCCAGTGATACATTTTGCTGATGGGTGCGAGTAGCAAGATCTTCATTTCCCAAAGCAAGGCGTTGCGCACTTGCGAAAATATAATGACTGTTAGTATGAAGTTGTTTGACAGTGCTTGTAAAAGAACGCTGCATAGTGTTGAGCGCTTCGTAAAGCTGACCAATCTCATTCTTACCCCGCTTGGGAACCTCGGCGGTAAGATCTCCGCTCGCCATAGTGCGAAAATGTGCTATTAAATGGTTGATAGGTAATAGTATTTGATAATGACCCAACAACATTAGCAGGCCTAGCAGACCTACAGATAAACTCACACCACCAATTAGCCAAGTAGCAACGCTTTGCGAACGCTGTTGGGCAGACTGCATTAGGTCGATACCTTGTTGATCGGCAACTTGATTAAACGCGCGAGCGTGAATTGCTAATGCCATGCTATGTGTTAGGGCTTCTAATGTAATCTGACGATACCCTGCTCGATCGCCCGTTGTAATCGCATTCAATTGCTCGCCCATTGAAATCAGTAGCAGGGTTGCTTCCTGTTCAATTGAAGTGCGCAATGCTTGGTAAGGACTTTCTATTGTGGCTTGTAAAAATGTTGCCAAAGAGGAAGTCATTTCAGCCAATTCATGCTCTACATCTTGCAGAGCTTCCACTGGGTCGCCAAGCGATGGACGTAGCTGGCGTTCTAACGCCCGATCCATTCGGTTAAGACCCTCTAGGCTAGCTATATGCAAACGGTTAAGTGAGGAACCCTGTTGAACGTTAATCTGCTCTAGAGAAGATAAGTCGCTATTGCTCTGTTGCATAATGTGCCAGGTAAGCGTAGCAAAAATAAAAATACTTACGGCAATGAGCAGTAGGGCAGCAAGGCTTAAGTAACGTAATGAAATGTTTTCTAGCTTTTTCGATTTCACAGTAGTGTCCACATCGAATTGAAGGGAAATGGTTTATGAGTGAAACCTTAAGCAGAAAATGTTTCATTTATTAGAGAGGGTGCAGCAGTGCATGCAGTTTGAGCTGCGTGTATGATTAGCGGCCTATCTTTTCTAGTGCTTACGTTTAATGCGTTCAAGGATTCCCATGCACCTTAATCCCCGCCGGGTAGCACTGCTGGTTGCTGCCAATACGGCGCTTGCCCCTTTTGCGATCGATGCGTATTTACCTGCGATGGGGATCATCGCTGACAGTATTGGTGCCAGCATTCATCGCACGGAACTTTCTATTAGCGTGTTCTTGTTTGGCTTTGCGCTGGGCCAGCTATGTTTTGGGCCGCTCTCTGATCGAATGGGCAGAAAGCCAGTACTCCTCGGGGGGCTTGTGGTGTTTATGCTGGCCAGCCTTGCTATCACTTCGGTGGATAGTTTGTCCACCCTGCTTGCTTGGCGATTTATTCAGGCGCTGGGCGGCGGGGCCTGTGTGGTTAACTCGGCGGCAATTGTGCGCGACTGTTTTAGTGGGCGTGAGGCCGCTAAAGTCATGTCTACCATGGCAATGATCATGATGTTAGCACCGCTGGTTGCGCCGGCCGTTGGGAGTCTGCTGCTGCATGTGGCGGGTTGGTGGCTGATCTTTGTGTTTCTAGCTGTTTATGCAGCCTTTCTGTTGTGGCTGCTAGGGACGCGTTTACCTGAGACTCGGGACATGTCGTTACCAGCAGCGTCACCGCGGCAAGTCATCCGCAACTATGCCAGCGTGCTTAAGCACCGCGAAGGTATGGGCTATATCTGTGCGGTAGCGGCTTCCTTTGCTGGGCTTTTTGCTTTTGTGACCGCCTCACCCTTTTTGTATCTCGACTATTTCGGTCTGTCTCCTGCGACCTATCCGCTCGTTTTTGGCGTTAACGTACTCGTCATCGCCCTCTCAAATCGGGTCAATATTCACTTATTGCGTAAACGCTCCCCTCAGCAGAATTTGCGTTTAGGCTTATTAATACAATTAATAGCAGCACTGGGCTTGGTCGCGGCGACGGCGCTGAATATGGCCTCGCTAATGATCGTGGTGCCGCTGATTATGCTGTTTACTGGCATGATTGGATTGATTACCCCGAATGCAATCTCGTCGCTGCTGGACCACTTTGGCCATATCAGTGCTACTGCAACGGCCTTGCTGGGCGGTATTCAGTTTACCTGTGGCGCGCTAGCCGGTGTGATGGTGGGGCTTTTCGAAGTTGAGCACCTCTGGCCAATGGTGCTAACGATGTTAGGTGCTGCGCTGCTGGGAAATATCGGAGTGCGCAAACTAACCCAAACGCCTACTTCAGATGGATAGCTTATTAGCCTGGGTAAACTTACCGCTAACTACCTGGTTGGGCTGTGCAGGGGTATTAATGCTGGGTGCCTTTGTACAGCGCGCTACGGGTTTCGGTTTGGCAGTAGTGGGGGCACCGCTGCTATTAATGCTTGAGCCTCGCTTGGTTCCGGTCATCTTAGTGCTGTTTGGGTTTACGGTTTCGTTGATGATGGTCCGCCACTATTGGCATGAAGTTCGCCTGGATGCTATTGGCATGGCGTTAGTGGGGCGCTTACCCGGCAATGCGCTGGGTATATGGCTACTGCTCGCTGCGCCAATGGTGGTTTTAGAAAAAATGATCGCGGTGATCGTGCTGTTTGCGGTACTCGTAACACTTTGCCGTTTTCAACTCCCGGTAAATCGAATCACGCTATTTTTTGCGGGCATTCTCTCTGGCATTTTCGGTACCGTAGCGGCCATTGGTGGTCCGCCCCTCGTACTGCTAATGCACGGCTTACCGGCTGATCGCGTGCGTGGCAACTTAGCCGCCTTTTTTATTCTCACCTCTTTGCTGACGCTAATAACCCTTGCGTTAGCGAAGCAAATTCAGCTTTGGCATTTTCAAGTTGCGCTGACCTTCTTGCCTGCGGTGTTAATGGGTAATGCCCTGGCAGACGCTGTTGCTCATCGCATCGATAGGCGGCTGCTGCAAGGCGCATCGCTGGCGCTATGTACATTGGCGGCCCTTGGTCTGCTGTTGTGAGCTGAGTAGCTAACGCTTCCTTTTATTAAAAAATATTCAAAGAAAGTTGTGCTGTCATATTTCTGCAATGGAACGTGTGCAGACTCCTCGTTGTGAAAGGCCAAGCAGGCCAACTCTACCGGAAGGCGCGTGCTAACCGGATATTAAACCAGAGGGGAACACGACGATGAACGTAACAAAGCATACTTTAGGTGTTGCAATGGTAGCCGCATTGGCCACTGGTGTTTCAACCGCTGCAATGGCCCGTGAGACCGTGCAAATTGCTGGCTCTTCTACTGTTTTACCGTTCGCCAGTATCGTCGCCGAGGAATTTGGTAATACCTACTCTCAGTTCAATACTCCAGTGGTTGGCTCAGGTGGTTCGGGTGGCGGTTTGCGTCAGTTCTGTCAGGGCGTTGGTGAGAACACCATTGATATCGCCAACTCATCGCGTGCTATCCGCAGTGGCGAAGTTGCCAACTGTAACGAAAACGGTGTAAACGAAATTCTAGAAGTTATGTTTGGTTATGACGGCATTGTGTTCGCTTCACGTATTGATCGTGAAGAGTTTGCATTGACCCCAGAGCACGTATTTAAAGCAGCCGCTGCCCAAGTAACGGTAGACGGCACGCTAGTTGATAATCCCTACACTCGTTGGTCTGAGGTAGATAGCAGCCTGCCTGACCAAGAAATCGTGTTAGTAATTCCTGCGTCTAACCACGGTACACGTGAAGTTTTTGAAGAGAAAGTAATCCACGTTGGTTGTGAAAGCGAAGAAAATGTTGAAGAAGACGCTTGTAACAACCTGCGTGGCGATGGGCGTATCGTTGAAATTGCCGGTGATTACACTGAAACATTAGCACGTTTAGATGCGCAGGCTGATGCAGTGGGTGTATTTGGTTTGAGTTTCTATGATCAAAACCGTGACCGTCTACAAGTAGCAACGGTTGATGGTGTTGAGCCAAGCTTAGAAACTATTGGTTCTGGTGAATACCCAGTTTCTCGTCCGCTGTTTTTCTACGTGAAAGGTGAGCACCTGGACGTGATTCCTGGTCTTGCTGAATACACAGAATTCTTCCTGAACGACATGATTTCTGGCTATGGTAGCCCGCTTGAAGATGCTGGTCTGATTCCTATGGATGAAGAAGAGCGTGCCGCTGCTCTTGAGCAGTTTCAGGCTCGCACTGTAGTGAGTCCAGAGTAATAAGCTTGCTGCTGCCTAATCGTTATTAGGTAGGACATCGCGCCGACATCAAAAAAGTTGATGTCGGCGTTTACACGTAGGGAATCTAAGGCGGAGAGATAATGACGAACCTTGCCTTAATAGCCACGCTGCTGATGATCATGGCCCTAGCTTATCACTTGGGTTTGACTCGCAGTCGTGCGGTTGCTGCAGAGCATGATGTGCGAATGCACTCGCGCCCCGGTTATTATGGAACGCTAGTAGCATTGTGGTGTGGCTTGCCTGCAATAGCGTTATTTTTATTGTGGTCTTTCTTGGCCCCGCAACTGATAGACATGTTGGTAACACAACAGGTACCGGCTGAATTTGTCGCCGGTATGAGTGAGCGAGAGTTAACTACTTTTTTACGACGGGTGACTGCGCTGGCAAATGAGCGCAGCGTATCTGGCGGAGGCTCGCCAGAAGAGCTGGCTGCAGCGGCTCATATGGCAAGGCTGCAAACGTTTGAGAATCTGAGTTTAGTAGCGCTGATGGCCGTTCTCGCTGTGACGGGCTTAGTCTATGCGCGGCGCAATATCTCTCCTCAGTGGCGTGCTCGTAACCAAGTAGAGCGAGTGATCACAATCGCTTTGGCAGCTAGTTCAGGTATCGCCATTTTCACCACAGTGGGTATTGTGCTGTCGATGTTAGGAGAAACACTTAAGTTCTTCACCTTCATTAGCCCAGCAGAATTCTTTCTTGGTACTACTTGGAATCCTCGATTTAGCACTTCTGGTACTGATGCTCAGGGTGAATTCGGGTTATTGCCTCTACTCTGGGGCACTATGATGGTCAGTGCCATTGCACTGTTGATTGCCATTCCCGTGGGACTGATGACCGCCATTTATATGGCTGAATACGCACCGCCATGGCTACGTAACGTGGCTAAACCTATGATTGAAATTCTTGCCGGTATCCCGACCATTGTTTACGGTTTTTTTGCGTTAATGGTCATCGGGCCATTTCTATCAAATTTTGGTGATTTAATAGGCATCAATATTCGCACCACCAGTGCATTAACTGCCGGTATCGCGATGGGGATTATGATTATCCCATTTGTCTCTTCGCTGTCTGACGACATTATTACCCAAGTACCTAAGTCTCTACGTGATGGCGCGTTAGGGTTAGGTGCCACTAAATCGGAAACCATCCGTCAGGTTGTCTTGCCAGCCGCACTGCCTGGCATAGTAGGGGCATTTTTGTTAGCGGCCAGTCGCGCTATTGGTGAAACCATGATTGTGGTGTTAGCCGCAGGTAATAATCCAGTGCTCCATGCCAATCCTTTTGAAGCGGTATCAACAATTACCGTAACGATTGTCAATCAATTGACAGGCGATATGGATTTTGCCAGCCCTCAATCATTAGTAGCGTTTGCGCTAGGCCTAACGCTGTTTGTGATCACGTTAGGTTTAAATGTCATCGCACTGGTTGTAGTGCGCAAATTCCGCCAGCAATACGAGTAAGCGACTATGTCTATGACGATTGAACAGCGTCGCCAGCATCGGCTTATGACGATTGAAAAATCGTTGTCGACAAGGCATCGGAAAGAGAATCTCTTTCGCCGCCTGGGTTTAGCTGCCGTGCTAACCGGCATGACGTTGGTTGCCATTCTATTTGCCAGCATTCTCATGCGCGGCGTACCAGCATTTTGGCAAGCAACTTTCTTTATGGAGCTCTACTTTGACCCAGAGGTTATTCAGCTCGACGAAAGACCTGAGCGTGCAAGTGGTGAAAGCCAGTCAGAATTCAACGAGCGTTTTTCGGCTTGGCAAACTCAGGCAGGCTTGGTGAACTGGCAAGTTTTGATTGATAACGCACTGGAAGATAAGCTTGATGAAGAGTTGGAGCCGAGCCAACTAAGAGATCTGCGTGCGTTACTTTCATCAAATGAGCGTTTTACTCTGCGCAACAAATTTATGGATGACCCCTCAGTACTGGGTCAGACTGTTGAAGTAAAAATGCTGGCCAGTGCTAATGTGGATGTATGGCTTAAAGGAAACATAAATCGTGACTTGGCTGATGCTCGCCAGCAGTTAAGTGCGCAAACGCGAGCTTGGGCTGATCAGCTCTATGAAGAAGGTGTCATCCGTAATGCATTCAGCACAGCACTATTTTTAAATACTGACTCACGTAGTGCACCTGCTTCCGCGGGTCTTGCTGGTGCGTTCATGGGTTCACTTTTTATGATGATAATTGTCATCATACTGTCAGTACCATTAGGGGTTGCTAGTGCCATCTATTTAGAGGAATTCGCTCCCAAAAATCGCTTAACGGATATTATTGAAATTAATATCAATAACTTGGCGGCTGTCCCCTCCATTGTATTTGGTTTGTTAGGGGCCTCGATCTTTATCGGCTATTTAGGTTTGCCGCTCTCTGCGCCATTAGTAGGTGGCTTGGTACTCACGTTAATGACGTTGCCCACTATTATTATTGCTACACGTGCTTCGCTTCGCTCAATTCCTCCCTCAATTCGACAAGCAGCGTTAGGCATTGGCGCATCGAAGGTGCAAACGGTATTCCATCATGTATTACCTATCGCGCTGCCGGGTATTTTGACGGGGTCAATACTGGGGGTTGCTCAGGCATTAGGCGAAACTGCACCACTGTTATTGATAGGAATGAATGCTTTTGTCGCGAACGTTCCTAGTACGCCGTTTGAGCAATCTGCCGCGCTGCCAGTGCAAATATATCTCTGGCAAGGTAACGAGCTACGTAATTTCTTCGAGGCACGTACATCAGCAGCCATTATTGTGCTGTTAGCGTTAATGCTGAGCTTGAACGCATTAGCAATCTGGTTGCGTAAAAAATTCGAGACGAGGTGGTAAGTGAATACTTCTGCACAGCCCAATATGCCTGCATCCATGGTGAGTGTTGGCGGCGGTGAGAGCCGCAAAAGTAAATCGACCGGCAACGTCAAGATGAGTGCTAAAGATGTAAAAGTCTTTTATGGCGATGCTCAGGCGATTAATGGCATCGACATCGATATTTATGAAAACGAGGTGTTGGCATTTATCGGTCCTTCAGGGTGCGGTAAGTCAACGTTCTTACGTTGCTTAAATCGCATGAATGACACCATTGATATATGCCGTGTTGAAGGGGAGATCACGTTAGATAAAAAGGACATTTACGCCCCAGACCGTGACGTAGTTTTGTTACGTGCTCAGGTAGGTATTGTCTTTCAGAAACCTAACCCATTTCCAAAGTCGATTTATGAGAATATTGCCTATGGGCCGCGTCTCCACGGTTTGGCCAAGCGTAAAGCAGAGCTTGACGATATTGTGGAGAGTAGTTTGCGTCGTGCAGGGCTATGGGATGAGGTGAAAGATCGCTTGGATCAGCCAGGCACAGGCCTTTCTGGTGGGCAGCAGCAGCGCCTATGTATAGCCAGAACCATCGCAGTAAGCCCTGATATCATTTTGATGGATGAGCCTTGCTCAGCACTTGACCCCATCGCAACGGGTAAAGTTGAGCAGTTGATCGACGAGCTGAGTGAGAGCTATACCATCGTCATGGTGACGCACAATATGCAACAGGCGGCCCGTGTTGCTGATCGCACGGCATTTTTCCATATGGGCGATCTGATAGAAGTGGATAGAACAGATACTATATTTACTAACCCTCACAATCAGCGAACCCATGACTACATTACCGGACGCTATGGCTAGGTTTGGATAGTCGCTATATATCACCGGAGGCTTAAATCAATGTCTCCGGTGGTTAGTTAGACTTTTTTTTGGCTTTTTATATATGATTTACCGTATGTATTGGCAGCTAACTACGTTGAGAGGTTGCGAAAATGGCACTACGAATTGGTATCAATGGCTTAGGCCGTATTGGGCGTTTGACACTGCGTAGCCTATGGGCACAGATTGCATCAGGTGCGATAGAACTAACACGCATTAACGATCCAGGCGGTGATGCGGCGACCTTTGCTCACTTACTGGAATTTGATTCAGTACACGGTCATTGGTCACCAGGGTCAGGTATTACCGCCTCCAACGATGCGATTGTGCTTGATGGACACACCGTTGCGTTTAGCGCTAACAAAGAAATCAATGACAGTGACTGGTCTAACTGCGATGTGGTGATCGAATGTTCGGGCAAAATGAAAACCACCGAAAAACTGCAGGCCTATCTTGACCAAGGCGTAGGCCGGGTAGTGGTGAGCGCGCCGGTTAAAGAGCAGGGTGTGTTGAACGTGGTAGTCGGAGTGAATGATCATCTTTACGACCCTGCTGCGCACAAGATTGTCACCGCGGCTAGCTGCACCACCAACTGCTTAGCACCGGTGGTTAAAGTTATCCAGGAAAACTTCGGTATACGCCATGGCTCAATGACCACGGTACACGACATTACCAATACCCAAACGATTCTTGATGCGCCGCATAAAGATCTGCGCCGTGCTCGTGCCTGTGGGATGAGCTTAATTCCCACTACCACCGGTTCAGCGAAAGCGATTACCGCCATTTTCCCTGAGCTG
Organism: Halomonas sp.; assembly: GCF_011050415.1. Taxonomy (GTDB): domain Bacteria; phylum Pseudomonadota; class Gammaproteobacteria; order Pseudomonadales; family Halomonadaceae; genus Vreelandella. Next base: position 13,027 of record NZ_DRFS01000001.1, on the reverse strand, counting down.
GAAGGCAAGCTAAACGGCCACGCAATTCGAGTGCCGCTGGCCAATGCCTCGCTAACCGATATGGTGTTTGAGCTGGAGCGGGAAGTGACCGTAGAGGAGGTCAACCAAGCACTCAAGGCCGCCGCTGATGGCCCGCTTGCGGGTATTTTGGGCTACGAAGAGCGCCCGCTGGTGTCGATTGATTATCGCACCGACCCGCGCAGCTCGATTATTGATGCGCTGTCGACCATGGTGGTTAATGGCACTCAACTGAAACTGTACGCCTGGTACGACAACGAGTGGGGCTACGCTAACCGCACCGCTGAACTAGCCCTTATTATAGGCAGTGGGCAGGTGGGTCGTGGCTGATTCGCCGTTAGTGACAATGCGCGAGAAAGTAAAAGCGCTGCCGTTTGAAGTGCGCCAGTATATGTTGATTACTGGCAACTACTGGGCGTTTACGATAACCGACGGCGCGCTGCGCATGCTGGTGGTGATGTACTTCCACCAGCTTGGCTACTCTCCGCTCGCCATCGCCATGCTATTTCTGTTCTATGAAGCCTTTGGCGTGATCACTAATCTAGTGGGCGGTTGGCTGGGAGCACGGTTAGGGTTGAATCGAACCATGAACGTCGGGCTGGGGCTGCAAATTGTAGCCCTTGCTATGCTCATGGTACCTGCTGGCATGTTAACGGTGGTTTGGGTAATGGCTGCTCAGGCGCTGTCGGGCATCGCCAAAGATCTTAATAAGATGAGTGCGAAAAGCGCTGTTAAGGTATTGGTGCCTAAAGAGAGCGCTAACGCTAACAGCTCGCTCTATCGCTGGGTGGCAATGCTAACCGGCTCTAAAAACGCGCTGAAAGGGTTAGGCTTTTTTGTCGGCGGCGTACTGCTAACACTGATTGGCTTTCGTGCTGCTGTATTGGTGATGGCTGTGATGCTTGGCGGCGTATTGGCACTATCGCTTTGGCGGTTAAAGGCTGACTTAGGCCGCCAGAAAGTGAAGCCCAAGTTCTCCGAAATCTTCTCAAAATCACGCGCTATTAACGTGCTTTCAGCGGCGCGCTTTTGTCTCTTTGCAGCACGGGATGTTTGGTTTGTGGTGGCACTGCCGGTATTTTTATACGATCAGCATGGTTGGACTCACTGGACGGTAGGTGGGCTATTGGCGGTGTGGATTATTGGCTACGGCGGGGTACAAACCCAGGCTCCGAAATTAACCAGATTGATTAAAGGTGATGCCCGGGCGCTAACTGCTGGCTGGGCAGCGGCACTGGCGGTGCTGGCGATTCTATTAGCGATGCTGCCGCTAGCGCAGGTAGGCTGGTTAGTGGTTGGGCTGCTCGCTTTTGGCGTGCTATTTGCGATTAATTCCAGCTGGCACAGCTACTTGATCGTGCACTATGCTCGCGCCGATGGCGTGTCGATGGACGTTGGCTTCTACTATATGGCAAATGCGATGGGGCGATTAGTGGGCACACTACTTTCTGGCTGGCTGTATATGGCCTATGGGTTGAGCGCATGCCTGTGGGTGTCGGCAGTCTTAGTAGCTGCCAGTTCCGCGATGGCGCTGGCGTTACCTCGACAAACCGCATGATTCGTTCGCCCCGGTTTGGTTTAACGCTCACCTTAGGCAGCGCACAAACTCTTGCCTGGGCATCTAGTTATTATCTGCCCGCTATTCTTGCGGTACCTATGGCCCGCGATTTGGGCATATCGCCCAGCTGGGTGTTTGCGGCGTTTTCGGCTGCTCTATTATTAACCGCTATGCTCGGCCCCAGCGTTGGTCGTTTGATTGATAAGCAAGGTGGGCGAGGCGTATTAATGGTCTCGAACGCTGTAATGGCGCTTGGCTTGGTTATCATGGCGCTGTCCCAAGGGATGTTCAGCCTAATGTTGGCTTGGCTGTTCATCGGCATCGGCATGGCGATGGGGTTATATGACGCGGCCTTTGCCACGCTAGGGCGGCTACTAGGTCGCAGCGCTCGTTCCTCTATTACCGGCGTGACACTGCTGGCGGGCTTTGCCAGCACAATTGGTTGGCCGCTAACGGCCTTGTTAGAAAGCGAATTGGGATGGCGGGCAGCCTGTGGCGCTTGGGCCATTTTGCATATCGTCATTGGCCTGCCGCTTAATGCCCGCCTTCCCAGGGCGGGTGAGAGTACACACTATCCTGATGATGATAAGTCAGCGCCACCTCCGGAGAGGCCCCGCCTGGCGATGATCTTATTAGCCTATGTCTTTGCAGCTGGCTGGTTTGTCTCAACAGCGATGGCGGCGCATTTGCCTAGGCTTTTGCAGGAAACGGGCGTATCGCTTTCGGTGGCGGTGGCAGCTGCTGCGTTAGTAGGGCCTGCTCAGGTAGCTGCCCGGCTGGGTGAGTTTGCGCTGCTGCGTCATTTGCACCCCCTTATCGCCGCGCGCGTGGCAACAACGCTTCACCCCTTAGGCGCGGCTCTGCTGGCCACCGTGGGAATGCCCGCCGCAGGTTTTGCGTTACTGCATGGGGCGGGGAATGGCATGATGACAATTGCCTCAGGTACGCTACCGCTGGCGCTGTTTGGCCCCAAAGGGTTTGGGCAACGCCAAGGGTTAATTATCGCCCCGGCCAGAGCGATGCAAGCCTCAGCACCGCTGCTGTTTGGCTTACTAATAGAGCAAAACGGTGCGGAAGCGCTGTGGCTAACCTCTGGGTTGATGCTATTGGCATTTTTAGCGCTTCTGTTTATTCGTGTGCCTCAGTTGCAGAGGTAGACCATCCACATAAAGGTGTCGCAGTTTCCACCATCCCTCAACGTTGATATATAGCCCTTGGCCGACAAGCGCCTGATCAATAAATAAACCTATACCTTCATAGCAACTATGGTACTGATAGGGCGAAGGATCTATGGGTGAGCTCGCCTCGGCGACCACTATGTTAGCGACTCCTCCGCAGCAGCCATATTTTGGGGAAAGGCGAACGGTGACCACTCCGCCGTTCTCCTTAATAAATGCCAATGCGTTGTTATCTATATCAATCACACTGTCCATTGCTCACCCTATATCTCGGTTACGGCACTAACGCGATAGATAGTTAATGGTCTCACCATCCTCTTTGGTAAAGTGTTCAATCGGTTGTTCCAGAAGATCTAATACTTGTTCAGAGGGTCGACAAAGTCGAGCTCCTTTATGGGTAACAACAATGGGGCGATTAATCAGAATCGGATGCGCCATCATGGCGTCGATGAGTTGAGCATCAAGAAGGGATGAATCATCCAAATTCAGCTCGTCATAGGGTGTTCCTTTACGCCGCAGCAGTTCCCGGGGGGATATCTGCATCATTGCTAGTAACTCGATGAGCTTTTCGCGGCTGGGCGGTGTTTCAAGATAATAGATCACCTCCGGTGTTTCTCCAGAGGCTTCTATCATCGCCAGTGTATTGCGCGACGTACCACAGTTTGGATTGTGATAAATAGTGACTGACATGGTGACCTCAAAATGTCATTTAGCTGGCTTCACCGTCGGGTGCATTGCGCTGTGAGGGAGCCGTTTTAAAGGCGGGGGATACGCGGGTCGGATCTAGCTGGCTTTTGTAACGAGATGCGGCTTCAGCCCACCACATTAATTGGCCTAGCGTACGACCAAAATAGCTTTCCCAGCGCTCCTGATCTTGAGCAAACTGCCCATCTTCGCTCAGCGCATCTTGCGCCTTAGGAATATGTATCATTGCCGATACCGGCAGGCAGCCAAGCTCTGATAGAAATGAGCGCATGGCAACTGCTGCGCGTACGCCGCCCCACTGGCCCATCGAGTAGGTCACAATAGCACTGGGTTTGAATGCAAACAGTGATGCGCCGAAGTGATTAAGCAGATGGCTAAGCGCAGGGCTCATGGAGTGGTTATATTCAGGGCTGACCATCACATAACCATCGGCATGAGCGATTTTGTCTGCCAGCGCTGCTAAGTCTTCCGGTACATCGGCTTTAGCATAAGCAAAGTGGGGCTTGAACGGATCGCTTAAATTCAGTGTTAGCGGGTCAATTATCTCGACCGTGGTATCAGGGAGTGATGAAAGCAAACGCTCGCAGGCGTTGGCTACTCGTTCTCCAAGACGGGCGGGTGAGGGAGGCGTGCTAGTACGTGTTGAGCCCAAAAATACTAAATAGTGTGCCATCGTTTTTGCTCCCAATTAGCTGCTTTGAGCAGGAAAGTAATGCCGGGTGTTATTGGCAATTCTTACCAGTACCAGCATAAGCGGCACCTCTACCAGCACGCCCACCACCGTGGCCAGCGCGGCCCCCGACTGTAAGCCAAACAGAGCAATCGCCGCGGCGACAGCCAACTCAAAAAAGTTACTGGCCCCCACCATGGCGCCTGGTGCGGCAACATTGTGCGGCACGTGCCAGGCTTTGGCCCAGCCGTAGGCAATAAAGAAAATCAAAAATGTTTGGATAATCAGCGGTATCGCAATCAATACGATATGCAGCGGATTGTTTAGGATCACTTCGCCCTGGAAGGCGAATAGCAGGATCAGCGTAATGATCAAGCCAATCGGCGTTATCGGGCCAACACGCTTCATAAAGACGTTGTCGTACCATTCGGCACCATGTTTTTTGATCAACGTCTGGCGCGTGATGTAGCCAGCCGCGAGAGGAATGACAATATACAGCACTACCGATAGGGCAACGGTGTCCCATGGCACTTGGATATTAGAAACCCCCAGTAGAAAGACCACAATGGGAGCAAATGCGAACAGCATAATCAGGTCATTAAGCGCCACCTGTACCAGGGTGTAGGCGGCATCACCGCGGGTTAAATAACTCCACACAAACACCATCGCTGTACACGGTGCTGCACCGAGTAAAATAGCACCCGCCAAATACTGGCTGGCTAATTCGGCGGGAATTAAAGGCCGAAAAACCACCATAAGAAAGAACCAGGAGATGGCAAACATGGTGAAAGGCTTAATTAGCCAGTTCACCGATGTAGTGATGATCAAGCCTTTTGGCTGGCGCCGCACACCGAGTAGTGAGGTGAAGTCTATTTGTGCCATCATCGGGAAAATCATTGCCCAAATAAGCACCGCAACCGGAATGGAGACCTGTGCCACCTCAAAGCGAGAAAGCGTTTCCGGTACTGCTGGCAGGAGCTGCCCGAGTAAAATGCCCGCCACAATAGCCAGGGCTACCCAGAGTGTGAGGTAGCGTTCAAACAGCCCCATCCCTTCGGCAGTGGTGGGCGATGCAATATCTTGCTCTGCTGACATGGAAAGTTCCTTATTAGATAGCGCGCTGGTTAACACGCTTAGAGAGTTCTTCAGCACTCTCTTTACGTTCTGAATAACGGTCTGTCAGCAGGTCGCTGCGGTCGTGCACTAACAGCGTAAATTTCACCAGCTCTTCCATGACATCCACAATACGGTCGTAGAAAGGGGAGGGTTTCATCCGGCCGTTATCATCGAACTCCATAAAGGCTTTGGGGACGGATGATTGATTGGGAATTGTCAGCATGCGCATCCAGCGCCCCAAAATGCGCAGCTGATTAACGGTATTGAATGATTGCGAGCCGCCGCACACTTGCATCACTGCTAATGTCTTGCCCTGAGTAGGGCGTACGCCGCCCAGCGAAAGAGGTATCCAGTCTATTTGCGCCTTCATAATGCCGGTCATCGCGCCGTGGCGTTCCGGGGAGCACCACACCATGCCTTCAGCCCATTGTGCCAATTGGCGTAGCTCGTCAACCTTGGGGTGGCTGGCATCCTCAGCATCGGGGAGTGGCAATCCCCGCGGGTCAAAAATCCGTGTTTCTGCTCCCATTGCGGTTAGCAGGCGTGCCGCTTCTTCAACTGCTAAGCGGCTGAATGAGCGCTCACGCAGGGAGCCGTATAGCAGCAATATTTTAGGGGCATATTCAGTGCTTTGAGGTACCCCAAGGTACTCGCTGCTGGGGACTTCAAATAGGGACGCATCTATATTGGGTAAATCATTTAAAAGGGGCATCGTGGTCTACCTGTTAGCACTATATTGAGCTAGTCGTCTTATGATATATGTTTTTTCATATATTAATAGTGCTCAATAATTAGTGCACGCTTTTTTGCTCAGCCGGGTAGACGTTATAAAAATCTTTTATCGTTGAGTAAGGCTAACTAAATGCCTTGGCATTTTAAAAATATCAAGACATTTAGCAGAAGCAGTTTAATCAATGAGCTCAACGGCCACGGCTGTTGCTTCTCCACCGCCAATGCACAGGCTGGCAATACCCCGTTTGCCGCCTTTAGTGCGCAGTGCATGGATCAGTGTGGCGATAATACGCGAGCCTGTAGAGCCAATGGGGTGGCCCTGAGCGCAAGCGCCGCCAAAGACGTTGACCTTGTCATGGGGCAGCCCCAGGTCATCTATCGCAATCAGTGTGACCACGGCAAAGGCTTCGTTGATTTCAAATAGATCAACGTCATTGACGCCCCAGCCTAGCTTTTTCATCAGCTTTTCAATTGCACCCACCGGCGCAATGGTGAACTCGCTAGGATGACGAGAGTGGGTGGAGTGGCCTAGCATGCGTGCGAGGGGCTTAATGCCGTGCTGGTCCGCTGCTTCTAGGCTGGCTAAAATTAGCGCCGAGGCACCGTCTGAAATGGAGCTGGCGTTGGCGGCGGTAATGGTTCCGTCTTTGGCAAAGGCGGGGCGCAGCTGGCGAATTTTATCGAGTTTCGCCTGGAAAGGCTGCTCATCATGCTCAACAAGGGTGTCACCCTGACGAGTGGAGACCGATACAGGCGCCATCTCCGCGTTCAAGTGGCCCGCATTGGTGGCGGCCATGGCCCGTTCAAGTGAGGCAATCGCAAAATCATCAAGCTGTTCGCGTGTATAGCCACGCTCAGTGGCTACATCCTGGGCGAACACGCCCATCAGCTTGCCTGTTTCAGCATCCTCAAGGCCATCTAAAAACATATGGTCTTTTAGCTCGCCATGGCCCAAACGATAGCCGCCACGTGCCTTGGTGAGCACGTGTGGGGCGTTAGACATGGACTCCATGCCACCTGCTAGCAAAATATTGCCGCTGCCTGCTTTGATTAAGTCATGGGCAAGCATCGCGGCTTTCATACCGGAACCACACAGCTTATTAATGGTGGTTGCGCCATTGGCATCAGGAATGCCTGCCTGTCGCATTGCCTGGCGCGCAGGGCCTTGCTTAACACCCGCGGGTAGCACACAGCCCATTATGCCTTCGTTAATCAACGCGGGATCAATGCCCGATGCTTCAATCGCTGCTTTAATCGCGACCGCACCAAGTTGCGGAGCCGTCATGCTTGAAAGGCTGCCCATCATGCCGCCCATTGGCGTACGTTTAGCCGCGAGAAATACCACATCAGTTGGGTTGTTCATGTTTCATCTCCTTCAGGATTATTGTGATTATCAGGCTGAGTAGTAGGTGATACGTTGACCCGTCGGCGGCGCTGTGGTTCTCTCCTGAGTAACCAAGCAAGCGCTAGTGTAAATGACATGAATGTAATGAATGCATCCCCTCGCCGCAAGGAATTGACACGCCTGGCCGCTCAGCTATTCGTCCAAGAGGGCTTTGATCGCACGACGGTGCGTATGCTGGCGCAAGAAATGGGCATTAAATCCGGCAGCTTGTTTCATCATTTTAAAGATAAACAGGAAATTCTTGCCGCAGTCATTGAAGAGGGCACCCAAAACGCCCTGGCGATTGCCCGCAAAGCCTTGGCTGAGTGTGCTGCTGATCCTGAAGTACGCTTGCGTGCGATGGCGCGCGCCCATCTCGAAACCCTGTTTACCGACCGTAATGCACATGTGGTGGCGCTATTTGAGTGGCGCCGGCTCGACCCAGCGGCGAGTGCCCATTTGAGCCATTTACGTGATGCTTACGAGGCGCTGTGGGTTGCTGTTATTGACGATGCCTTGGAGGCGGGGTTGATCCATGGCGACCGTTTTCTCGTTTCACGCTTTGTGCTGGGGGCGCTAAATTGGACCGTACGCTGGTACGATCCCAATGGGCCACGTTCGCCTGACGATTTAGCGGACGAGCTGGTTGCCATGATAATGCCCACCCCCGCATGAGATGCTTCATTAATACAGCTCCTACCAACGTCTAACCCTTTAGTCTGTGAGAGTGCTTGCTCTCTACTTCGATTACTTTTAGCGTTGCTTTTACCCTTAAGTTTCCGTTAACGTCAACGGATAATTATAACGGTCTTGGTTGCGACCTACCTTTACTGCTTTGTGCTCATTACCAACAACAATTATCAACCACATTAGAGAGCCATCATGACAGCGACACCACAATCACTGCCCGACTATCAGCACTACCTCGATAGCTTTTCCATTGATAGCGTTATTGCCCGGCTGGATGACCATCAGGATGGCATGCTCAATGCCTTTGAGGCCTGTTGTGGGCGTCATGTGCGTGCTGGTCGTGGTGATGTGCTGGCGCTTGTGCAAGAAGATACTCAGGGTGAGATGCATACCCTAACGTACGCTGAGCTTGATGAGCAGAGCGCTAAATTAGCGGGTTGGTTTCAGGCTCAGGGGCTGGAGAAGGGCGATCGAATTGCCTGCATGCTGCCTCGTTCCCCCCAGCTTTTGATTGCGGTATTGGCAACATGGCGCATTGGCGCAGTTTATCAGCCCCTTTTTACGGCGTTTGGCCCTGATGCCGTTGACTATCGGTTAGAGCGTGCCGATACCAAGCTAGTGATAACTGATCACGCCAACCGCTATAAATTTGATGGTTTGAGCCAGTGTCCGCCGGTGTTAGCCGTTGGAGGTGCTACCAGCGAGCATACTGATGATCAAGATTGGCAAGCCGCATTGACGCACACGTCAATGAGCGATAAGCCGCCCAGGCTTTCGCCCGAGCAGCCATTTTTGCAAATGTTCACCTCAGGCACTGTGGGTAAGCCCAAAGGGGTTGCCGTGCCATTAGCGGGTATGACCGCCTTTGCCATCTATATGGAGCTTGCCATTGACCTGCGTGACGATGACCGCTTCTGGAACATGGCTGATCCAGGTTGGGCGTACGGACTTTACTATGCGATTGCCGGACCTTTGTTGCTTGGAGTCACCACGCATTTCTGTGAGGCGGGGTTTAGTGCCGAAGGTGCGCTGGCATTTATGAAGCGCCACCACATTACTAATTTTGCCGCTGCACCGACTGCTTATCGACTGATGAAAGCATCCGGTCTGTTTGATGATGCTTATCAAACACTGGAACTGCGTGCAGCTAGCTCGGCGGGGGAGCCGTTAAATACTGAAGTGGTTACCTGGGTGGAGAGATCATTAGGCTGCCCTGTTATGGATCACTATGGGCAAACTGAAACGGGCATGACCTGTAACAATCACCATGCGCTGGATCACTTAAAGCATGTGGGCGCCATGGGCGTGCCGATGCCAGGCTATCGTCTAGCCATTTTGGATGCGGAGTACCATGAATTGCCTGCAGGTGAGCCGGGTGTCCTTGCTGTAGATATTAAGAATTCACCCGCGCACTTCTTTCCGGGTTACACCTGGCAAGAGAAGAACCCCTTTGTAGAAGGCTATTACCTTACCGGTGATGTGGTGATTCGCAATGAGGATGGCACCTTTCAATTCGCGGGTCGTGATGACGACATTATCACCACCGCAGGCTATCGAGTAGGACCAACAGACGTTGAGAATAGTGTCATGACCCATCCGGCGGTCGCTGAGTCGGCGGCGGTGGGGCAGCCCGATGAAATTCGTGGTGAAGTCATTAAATCCTATGTCGTGCTGCGCGAAGGCTATGAGGCAAGCGACGCACTTGCTGATGAGATTAAGCAGCGGGTAAGGGATCGGCTCTCCACTCATGCCTTTCCACGCATTATCGAGTTTGTCGATGAGCTGCCTAAAACACCCAGTGGCAAAATTCAGCGCTTTAAATTGCGCACTCAGGCGGCAGAAGAAGCCAAAGCAGCTAAATAAACATAACACTTACAGGGAATACGGTTATGCAGGTTAAGGACAGTACCTTTTTAATTACTGGGGCCGCTTCTGGTCTTGGGGCGGCAACGGCAGAGCGATTGGTAACAGCGGGGGCTCGGGTTGTTTTGTGCGACTTGAATGACAGCGTCACTGCTCATGCTCAGCAGTTGGGGGCACACGCTCAGGCTTGCTTGGCAGATATTACCTCTGCTGAGCAGATGAAACAGGCGGTTGATGCGGCGGTTGCGCTGGGTGGCGAGCACGGACTCTCGGGTGTGGTTCATTGTGCGGGTGTCGTCAGCATAGCGAAGCTGGTTGACCGTGAAGGCAATCCAGCTGATTTAGAGAGCTATGCCAAAACGATCAATATTAATTTGATTGGCACCTTTAATGTTATGCGCTTGGCGGCTGCTGCAATGGCCAAGAATACGCCCAATGAGAGCGGCGAGCGGGGGGTGATTATTAATACTGCATCTATCGCCGCTTTTGATGGGCAGGTAGGGCAGTGTGCTTACAGTGCCTCTAAAGCTGGCGTTGTGGGTATGAGCTTGCCTGCGGCGCGTGAGTTATCGCGGCATGCTATTCGTGTCATGGCCATTGCTCCGGGTGTATTTGAAACGCCTATGATGAGCGAGATTCCCGACGAAGCTGCCCAGGCGCTATCGGCCTCAGTGCCATTTCCAAAGCGACTAGGCAAGCCCGATGAGTTTGCCCAGCTAGCCGAGCAGATTATTACCAACCCTATGCTGAATGGTGAAGTCATTCGCCTCGATGGCGGTATTCGCATGCAGTAAGTGGGGGGAAGTAGTTGGAAGAGGGTATGGCGCGACTCGTCGGCTTTTGGTCGGCGAGTTTTTTATTATCAGCTTCAGTGGTTTGTAGGGTGGGCGACCAAAGTTGTAGAGTGTTTTTGAGCTAAATTAAAACGCCCGCTTGACTCTGTTGCGCGCCCGAGCTAGTTTTCAAACATGTGTTTGAAAGCCTGCAGTCAAAATAAATTGATTGGCTTCCAAGCCCCCTATTTTAGGAGAAGTGCGATGCCCAGCTATCAGGCCCCTATTCGTGATATGCGTTTCGTTATGGACGAAATGCTCGACTACCCCGCCCACTACGCACGCTTGCCAAACGGTGACGAGGCATCTCCCGATGTCGTCAGCGCTATTTTGGAAGAGGGCGCACGCTTTGCTCGCGAGGTGCTTCTGCCAATTAATCAGAGCGGAGATGAAGAGGGCTGTCTGTTAGAAGGGGGTGAAGTAAAAGCACCCAACGGGTTTAAAGAAGCTTATCAGCAGTATGTAGAGGGTGGCTGGCCTAGCCTGGCGGCCGATCCAGCGCATGGCGGGCAAGGGCTTCCCCCTTCGCTGGCGATGATGCTCTCGGAAATGATCTGCGCTACCAACTTGGCGTGGGGGATGTATCCGGGGCTGTCCCATGGTGCTGCTGATGCGCTGCGCCATCACGGAACTGATCAGCAGAAAGCGACTTACCTCACCAAGCTGGTTGAAGGCGTCTGGACTGGTACGATGTGCTTGACCGAGTCCCACTGTGGTACTGATCTCGGGTTGATCAAAACGCGGGCGGTGCCCACTGAGGGCGATGCCTATGCGATTACTGGCACCAAAATCTTCATCTCTGCTGGCGAGCATAACTTAGCTGAGAATATCGTCCATCTCGTTCTAGCAAAATTGCCGGACGCGCCAGAAGGCTCGAAAGGCATTTCGCTATTTGTTGTGCCTAAATTCATGCCCGATGCCCAGGGGAATGTGGGCGAGCGTAATGGCGTTAGCTGTGGTTCGCTCGAACATAAGATGGGCATTCATGGTAATGCCACCTGCGTGATGAACTTCGATGGCGCAACCGGTTACTTGGTAGGCCCGCCCAATAAAGGGCTAGCATGCATGTTCACCATGATGAACGCTGCGCGCCTTGGTGTAGGTATCCAAGGTCTAGGTTTGATTGAAGCCAGCTTCCAGAATTCATTGAGCTACGCTCGCGATCGTTTGCAAATGCGTGGCTTGTCAGGAAAGCGGGCACCTGAAAAGCCTGCTGATCCGATTATTGTCCACCCTGATGTTCGCCGCATGCTGTTGACTCAGAAAGCCTTCGCTGAAGGTGGGCGCATGCTGGTGCTGTATACCGCTCAGATGCTGGATGTTGTTGAGCACGGGGAGCCGGGTGAAGAGCGAGACCAGGCAGAAACGCTACTTGGTTTGCTAACGCCGATTGTTAAAGCCTTCCTAACGGAGGTAGGTTTTGAAAGCACCAATGAAGGCGTGCAAATTTATGGCGGCCATGGCTTTATCAAAGAGTGGGGCATGGAGCAATTAGTGCGCGATGCGCGTATTACCCGCTTGTATGAAGGTACCACCGGTATTCAGGCGCTTGATCTGCTGGGCCGTAAGGTGCTTATGAGCCAGGGTGAGTCGCTAAAGGTATTCACCAAAGAGATCCATAAGTTCTGCAAAAATGAAGCTGACAACCCGGCCCTTAAAGAATTCGTTGAGCCGTTGGCAAAGCTGAATGCAGAGTGGGGCGAGCTGACCATGGGTGTAGGTATGAAAGCGATGCAAGACCGTGAGGAAGTCGGTGCGGCAAGCGTTGATTATCTAATGTATTCCGGTTACGTCTCGCTGGCCTACTTATTCGCTCGCGCGGCCAAGCAGGCTTCTACCTCTCTAGAGGGTGACGATAAAGCCTTTTATGCCGCTAAATTGAATACCGCTCGCTTCTACTATCAGCGTCTACTGCCACGCACTAAGGCGCATGCGCAAATGATCCAGGCGGGGGCATCCAGTCTTATGGCTATCTCCAGTGAAGATTTCGGTTTGGGTTTTGAAATCTGAAGCGTCGATTATTGAAGGCGTAAGCTAAATTACGTCAACGAGCACTCTCTGATCAGTCGTACTGATCGGTGGTTTGCGGCAAGAGGAACCCCTCTTGCCGCTTTTTTGTTTTTTTGTACTCATACCCCTTGCCAATCCGTCAGCGAATCCGTAAAGTACGCATCCGCTGCCGGGGACGCCAAGCGTTACCAGCGGTGCATAAGGTGTAAAAGCCTTGGTTTGTCAGAGGGTTAGCGGTTTCGTGTCAGGGTGGTATCGATAGCGAAAATC